>CANEXF010000001.1 GCA_947443645.1 Comamonadaceae bacterium
GTCGACTCGCTGACCCGCTCCGGCGCGGTTGACCTGATCGTGATTGACTCGGTTGCGGCGCTCACGCCCAAGGCCGAGCTCGAAGGCGAAATGGGTGATTCTTTGCCTGGTCTGCAAGCTCGTTTGATGAGCCAGGCGCTCAGAAAGCTCACGGCCACCATCAAGAAAGCCAATTGCATGGTGATTTTCATCAACCAGATTCGCATGAAGATCGGTGTGATGTTTGGCTCGCCAGAAACCACCACGGGCGGCAACGCGCTGAAGTTTTACGCCTCGGTCCGCCTCGACATTCGCCGCATTGGCTCGATCAAAAAGGGCGAAGAGATCATCGGCAACGAAACCCGCGTGAAGGTGGTCAAAAACAAGGTCGCCTCGCCGTTCAAGACGGCGGAGTTCGACATCCTTTATGGCGAGGGCATCAGCCGACTGGGCGAGGTGCTGGACCTGGGTGTGGCCGGCCACATCGTTGAAAAAGCCGGTGCCTGGTATGCGTTCAACGGTGAAAAAATCGGCCAGGGCCGTGACAACTCGCGTGAATTCCTGAAAGAAAACCCCGAGCTGGCCATAGAAATCGAGAACAAGGTGCGTGAGTCACTGGGCATTCCATTGATTCAACCCTCGCAAGTCACGGCTGCAGCTGCCGACAAGGCGGACAAGCCCGCCAAGCCGGAAAAAGCCGAAAAAGCGCCCAAAATTGTCGCCTGACCCCGGTTTTTATATGTCAAATCGGGCTCCAGCGCTTGATGAACGAGCGCAAGCTGCTATCAAAAAAATAGTAACTCTTGCCCTGCCATGAGCACCCGCCCGACCAAGCCAGCACCCCGAGCCGGTTTTGGCCTGTCACTCAAGGGCCGTGCCCTGCGCTTGCTGGCGGCCCGCGAGCATTCGCGGGCCGAGCTGGAGCGCAAGCTCAGTGCACATGAAGAAACACCGGGCCAGCTGACCCAGGTGCTCGACGACTTGCAGGCCAAGGACTTCATTAACGAGTCCCGCGTGGTGGCGTCGGTGATTCACAGGCGTGCGGCACGCTTTGGCGCTGCGCGCGTCAAGCACGAGCTGCAAGGCAAAGGCCTGGGCGCGGAGGCTGTTGCGCAGGCCGTGCAAGGGCTGAAAGCCACAGAGCTGGAGCGCGCAAGAGAGGTTTGGCGCAAGAAGTTCGCGGCCAAGTCCGATGGCCTGGCGCAGGATGCGGCCGAACGCGGCAAACAAATGCGCTTTCTGGCAGCGCGCGGTTTTGGCGCCGAAGTGATTCGCCGCGTGGTGTCTCAGGCTGAGGACGACTGATCGCGTCACGAAGGCCCTGAAATGCAAGCTAAAAAGTCCTGTAGTGCATGTGATACGGGTGCAAGCAGCTATTGAATTAATAGCGGTCGTAATGCCCTCCATCGCAGCAGGCACCGCAGGCGCAACGGGATCGTGGCTGCAGCGCTCCCTTCAAGCAGGGGCCGCGGGACTGGCTTTGCCAGACCGCAGGTGCAGCGGCCCCCTCGGGGGGCAGGGAGCACGCGTGTTGTGAGCGAACGTGGGGGCAACGCAGAACGCTGCGAAGGGCCGCCCCGAGCAAGTTCCGCCCCCTCGGTGGGGCAGGGAGCTCGCGCGTTGTGAGCGACCGTGGGGGCTCTATATCCCCAGCATTAACTTCAGGTTTTGCACCGCTGCGCCCGATGCGCCCTTGCCCAGGTTGTCCAGCCGCGCCACCAGCACTGCGTGGCGATGGACTTCATTGCCGAACACGCGCAGTTCCATCTTGTTGGTATTGTTCAGTGTCAGTGCGTCCAGCTTGCCGGACTCTGGCGCGTCCTGAAGCGACACCCATTCACTGCCCGCGTAATGCCGCGCCAGCACATCTCTTAGCTGGGCGGCCGTGGGTTTGCCCGGCAAGAGATCCAGGTGCAGCGGCAGTTGCACCAGCATGCCTTGCTCGAAGTTGCCGACAGAAGGAATGAACACCGGGCGGCGCACAAGACCGGTGTAAGCCATGATTTCCGGCAAGTGCTTGTGGTCCAGACCCAGGCCGTAGAGCTCGAACAGCGGTGCGGTGCCGGCCTGGTAGGCCTGCATCATCTGGCGCCCGCCCCCGGAATAGCCGCTGACCGCCGGAAGGCTCAGCGGGAAATCTGCAGGCATCACGCCAGCCTCCACGAGCGGCCGGATCAAGGCGATCGCGCCTGTGGCGTAGCAGCCGGGGTTGGCGACCCGATCGGCCGCCGCCACAGCTTTGGCCTGCCCAGCAGCGAGTTCGGGAAAGCCGTAGACCCAGCCCGGCGCAGTGCGGTGCGCGGTTGAGGCGTCAATGATCTTGGGCTTGCGGCCGCTCAGGCTGTCAATCATGGCAACTGAATCGCGCGCTGCATCGTCGTGCAGGCACAGCACCACCAGATCGGCCTGCGCCATCAGGTCGCGTTTGGCCGATGCGTCCTTGCGCAGCTCAGGCGCGATGCTGAGCAGCTCGATATTGCGCATGGCTTGCAGCCGTTCGCGGATTTGCAGGCCGGTGGTGCCGGCTTCGCCATCAATGAATATCTTGGACATAAAAACCAGAAAGAGTGGGTCGATGAAAAGGATTCGGCTGCTGTCAAACCTTGCCGCCAGCTGCGCTTTGGCAGCCCTGGCCTGACCGTTGTGGTCTACGTAAGTTCCGCAACAGCTTGGTGTAGCGCACCATGATACAGTTCTGCGTTCATACCCAGCGGCCGCTAACATGGCGTTTTGAGTCGGTGCGGACTGTTTTCAACTGGTTTGAACAGCGCCAAAACCCCCGCGTAAACCCCTGTTGCTCCCCCCTTTTACTGAATTCTGAAGGTTTTTCATGAAAATTCACGAGTACCAAGGCAAGGAAATCTTGCGCAATTTTGGTGTGCCTGTGCCGCGCGGTATTCCTGCGTTTACGGTGCAGGAAGCGGTGGAAGCCGCACAAAAGCTCGGCGGCCCGGTGTGGGTGGTCAAGGCTCAAATCCATGCAGGTGGCCGGGGCAAGGGCGGCGGCGTCAAGCTGGCGCGCAGCATAGACGAAGTCAAAAAGCTCGCTGGCGAAATCCTGGGCATGCAGCTGGTGACGCACCAGACCGACGCGGCTGGTCAAAAAGTCCGTCGCCTGCTGATTGAAGAAGGCGCTGACATCAAGAAAGAATATTACGTCTCGGCCGTCACCGATCGTGCGACCCAGCGCGTGGCCTTCATGGCGTCTTCCGAAGGCGGCATGGACATCGAGGAAGTGGCCCACGCCACGCCTGAAAAAATCATCAAGGTGTTCGTCGATCCGGCCCTTGGCCTGACCGATGCACAAGCCAAAGAACTGGCCGACGGGATGACCGTGCCGCCAGGCTCCACCGCCCAGTGCGTGGACGTGCTTAAAAAGCTCTACAAAGTCTACATGGACACCGATGCGTCGCTGGTTGAGATCAACCCGCTGATTCTCGAAGGCAATGGCAACATCAAGGCGATTGACGCCAAGTTCAACTTTGATGCCAATGCATTGTTCCGTCATCCAGAAATCGTCGCTTACCGCGACCTTGACGAAGAAGATCCGGCAGAAGTCGAGGCCAGCAAGTTCGATCTGGCCTACATCAGCCTGGACGGCAACATCGGCTGCCTGGTCAACGGCGCCGGTCTGGCCATGGCCACCATGGACACCATCAAGCTGTTTGGCGGCGAGCCAGCCAACTTCCTGGACGTGGGCGGCGGCGCGACGGCTGAAAAAGTCACCGAAGCCTTCAAGATCATGCTCAAGAACCCTGATGTCAAAGGCATCCTGGTCAATATCTTTGGCGGCATCATGAAGTGCGACACGATTGCCGACGGTGTCATCACCGCCTGCAAGGCTGTGAACCTGTCGGTTCCACTGGTCGTGCGCATGAAGGGCACGAACGAAGACCTGGGCAAAAAGATGCTGGCCGACTCCGGTCTGCCCATCATCGCCGCAGACACCATGGCCGACGCCGCGACCAAAATCGTCGCCGCTGTGTCCAAGTAATTTTGCGGGACAGCAGGCCTGCCGCACAGCGGACGGGCGCTGTTCCCAACTGAATAGGAAACTTCCATGTCGATCTACATCAACAAAAACACCAAAGTCATCACGCAGGGTATTACCGGTAAAACCGGTCAATTCCATACCCGCATGTGCCGCGAATACGCCAATGGCAGAGAAGCCTTTGTGGCGGGCGTGAACCCCAAGAAGGCCGGCGAAGACTTCGAAGGCATTCCGATTTTTGCCAACGTGAGCGAAGCTGCCCAGGCAACTGGCGCCACCGTCTCGGTGATCTATGTGCCGCCTGCAGGCGCCGCTGCTGCGATCTGGGAAGCTGTAGAAGCCAACCTCGACCTGGCAATTTGCATCACCGAAGGCATCCCTGTGCGTGACATGCTGGAAGTGCGCAACCGCATGAAAGCCAAGGAAGCTGCCGGCGGCAAGAAAACCCTGCTGCTCGGACCCAACTGCCCTGGCCTGATCACGCCTGACGAAATCAAGATCGGCATCATGCCTGGTCACATTCACCGCAAGGGTCGTATTGGTGTGGTCAGCCGCTCTGGCACGCTGACCTATGAAGCCGTGGCACAGCTGACCGAAATCGGTCTGGGCCAGTCCAGCGCCGTCGGCATTGGTGGCGACCCGATCAACGGCTTGAAGCACATCGACGTGATGCGTGCCTTCAATGACGATCCTGATACCGATGCCGTCATCATGATTGGCGAAATCGGCGGCCCGGACGAAGCTGAAGCCGCTGTCTGGTGCAAAGCCAATATGAAAAAGCCCATCGTTGGTTTCATCGCTGGCGTGACTGCACCCGCAGGCAAGCGCATGGGACATGCAGGCGCGCTGATTTCAGGCGGTGCCGACACGGCTGACGCCAAATTG
Source organism: Comamonadaceae bacterium (assembly GCA_947443645.1). Lineage (GTDB taxonomy): Bacteria > Pseudomonadota > Gammaproteobacteria > Burkholderiales > Burkholderiaceae_C > Polaromonas. The sequence goes on from CANEXF010000001.1 coordinate 4,856, forward strand.
GCCATCATGGAAGCCTGTGGTTTCACGATCACGCGCAACCCATCCGAGATGGCCAAGCTGCTCAAGGCCTTGCTGTAAGCAGTAATACCAATTTTTTCGGGGGCAACCCCGGCTAAACTGCAAAAAACAAGAAAAGCGCTTACCGGCGCTTTTTTTAATTCATAACAACGGAGCTGCCATGTTTTTCGGATTAGACCTTTCCTCGCCCCTGTTCTGGAGCGCGTTCGGCTCCATCGTGCTTGCCAATATCGTGCTGTCGGGCGATAACGCGGTGGTGATCGCCATGGCTGCGCGAACCCTCAAGCCGGACCAGCGCGGCAAGGCGATTTTCTGGGGCAGCGCCGCAGCCATCGTGATGCGGATCATCCTGACCATAGTCGCCATTCAGCTGCTGACTCTGCCGTACTTGAAATTGGTGGGCGCCATTTTGCTGGTTTACATAGGTGTGGACCTGCTCAAGGGCGAGGATGAAGAAGACGGCGACGGCAAAGAGATTAACAGCTTGATGGCGGCCATTCGCACCATCCTGATCGCTGACCTGGTCATGAGTCTTGACAATGTGCTGGCCGTGGCGGCGGCAGCCAAGGGTAATTTGCCCTTGTTGATTCTGGGTTTGCTGGTGAGCATCCCCCTTATTATTTTCGGCGCGACCTTGCTGACCAAGGTCATGGAGCGCTTTCCCATCATCATCACCATTGGTGCGGCCTTGCTGGGTTTCCTGGCCGGTGAAATGCTGCTGACCGACCCTGCAGTGACCAGCCAGTTTGGCCTCTTGGGCGAGCAAACTGTCACGTTTGGCGGTGTCATCGGCGCGGTTTTGGTCGTCGGACTGGGTTCCTACCTGGCCAAGCGCCAGCACAAGCAGCCAGACGCCTGATTACTTCGGCCGCGCGGCCGCTGTTGGCGGTCATGCGGCGTCCTTGCCCAGCCCCTTGGGCAGGTCGCGTATGACCTACGCATGGTCTGAACGCACGATTCCCGATGGCCTGGCTTGTTACCGGAGTTACGAGGCTTGTTGCAAAAACCGCTTTAAAACCTCTTATTTGCAACGGAAAGTTTGTCTGGTGTGAATAAGTTGCTTGCTTGACTGTCAAGTAGTCTGTTATGGTCGTTCCAGGGAGACTTGTAACCTTTTGGTAACAACCAAAAGCATATGGCAAGCACAAAAAATAAACTGGTGGATCAAGCGGGCGGTGTGCAATATCTGCCCTGCTGAAGGATGGGGTGCGGTAAGTGGCCAAATCATCGAGCATAAGAAGGCAGTGCGGGCCTTTCGGATTCGTGCGCCGGCGCTGCGGGTTCAGGGCCTGGCTTGCCGCGAGGCGACGGGCATGATTTACGAAATCTGCGCCCAGACCGATCCTGGTTTATCCCGCGAGAACAATGAAGACGCCGTCGCGTTTGATCCGTTGACGCGGCTTTGCATACTGGCTGACGGTATGGGCGGCTACAACGCGGGTGAAATTGCCAGCAGCATGGCAGTCGCTTTCATCAAGTCCGAAATGGGACGTTGGCTGGCGCAGGCCGGCAGAGATGCAAGTTCCAAAGAAGTGCGCCGTGCGATGGAAATCTGTGTTGAAAACGCCAACCATTCCATTTTTAATGCAGCCAACTCCAATCCCCAATACACTGGCATGGGCACGACGCTGGTCGTCGGCGTGTTTCAGCGGGATCGCCTGATGCTGGGACATGTGGGTGATTCGCGTTGCTACCGTTTGCGCCGAAACGAATTCCAGCAGATCACCAAGGACCATTCCCTGCTACAGGAGCAAATTGACGCGGGCATCATTACGCCGGCGCAGGCGCTGACCTCGCTGCACAAGAATCTGGTCACACGGGCAGTGGGGGTTGAAGACAGTGTCGCTGTCGAGGTCAACGAGCATCGCGTTGAAGTCGGCGATATTTACCTGATGTGCTCGGACGGGTTGTCTGACATGGTGAGCGATGCTGCGATTGCAGCCATCATGCGCGGTGATGAGGCCCTGGAGAGGAAGGCGTGCCAGCTGATTGTTGCGGCCAATGAGTCCGGCGGACGCGATAATATTTCCGTGTTGCTCGCGCTGGCCACGCGCGCCTCGGAAACGCGCAGTTTTTTTTACAGAATGCTAGGAAAATGGACTGATGATTGAAATATCAAAAACAGACAGGAGCCGGCCATGCCGAAAATGATCGTCTCTATCGATGGCGTTGTGATCAAGGAAGCTCAGCTGACCAAGGACCGCACTTCTTTGGGCCGGCGTCCCTATAACGACATCGTGATCGATAACCTGGCTGTCAGTGGTGAGCACGCCGTCGTGCAAATGTCGGGCAATGAGGCCTATCTGGAAGACCTCAACAGTACCAACGGCACTTACGTCAATGGCAAGGCCATTAAAAAACAGCTGCTGAAAAATAATGACACGGTTGAGATCGGCAAGTACAAGATCAAATACCTCAATGAAGCCGCCACCCCTGCCAAGGCTGGAGCAGGGTCATCTGCCAGCCCAGAAGCCACATTAGGGGCCGATGCTGGCGCAAATCTCAACGCGGCCATCAAAGTCATGTCGGGCGCCGCCGCTGGACGTGAAGTGGCCTTGGTCAAGGTCGTGACGACCATAGGCAAGCCAGGAGTTGCGGTTGCGGCGATCACCAAAAGGCCGCACGGCTTTGTGGTGGCGCATGTGGAGGGCTCTGACAAGCCCACCATCAACGGCGCGCCTTTGGGCGCTGAGTCGGTCACGCTCAAGCATGGTGATGTGCTTGAACTGGCCGGCACGCAAATGCAATTTGTGCAGCGCTGAAAGACTGATTCCTGCTCCTTGCTCGGCCTCGGATTGACTCCGGGGAATGCCGAGTAGGCTCACGCGACGAAAAAATGCCAAAAAGTACCTTGGTGGTCTGACGCATAGCGTGTAGTCTCAGCAGGGCTGCTGCGCTTTGACTCCGAATCCCCCCTGAGTTGTGAGCTGCCAAACCAACTATGCTCAAGTAATTTCAACTCAAGGCGATGTCAAGGTCATGAAAGTAAGGGTACTGGGCTGTTCGGGCGCAATCGCCAAAGACTGTAGAACCACGTCGTTTCTGCTCGATGACGACGTATTGGTGGATGCCGGCACCGGTGTCGGCGACCTCACGCTGGAGGAAATGGGCCGTATCGATCATGTGTTGCTCACGCATTCGCATCTTGATCATGTGGCAGCGCTACCCTTGATGGTGGACGCGACTGCCTCCCGACGAAACAAGCCGATTCAAATCCATGCCCTGCAGGGCACCATCGATGCGCTGAAGTCGCATATCTTCAACAATGTCATATGGCCTGACTTTTCAGCGATTCCCACGTCTGAAGCGCCATTCGTCAGCTTCCACCCGCTGGAAGTGGGGCAACAGCTGCTTGTGGCTGGCAAGTTGATTGAAGTGTTGCCCGCCGTTCATACCGTGCCGGCCGTTGGCTACGCGGTCGCCGGCACCACAGGCTACTGGGTGTTCACGGGTGATACCGAGCAGAATCCGGCCTTGTGGGCACGCATCAACCAGCTCAACGTGGTGCTGCTGGTGATAGAAACTGCATTCAGCAACCGGGAGCGCGCGCTGGCAAAACTGAGCTTGCACTTGTCACCTGATGCGCTGGCGCTGGAACTGGAGTGCATGGAAAAATCCAGCAAATATCCAATTTACATCACACACACCAAGCCCGCCGAGACAGAGTTGATCATGGCTGAAATTCAGTGTTTCGATCAACCCCTGTCACCCGGGGCTTGCACGCCGCATGACATTCGCTGGTTGAGGGCTGGTCAGGAGTTTGAAATATGAACTCGGTGCTGCAGCGAAATTCAGAAGAAGAATTTTTTGAACATCAAAAACGCGCACCACAAGAGCGTGGAGCCGCTTTCGAGGCGCTCTATTTCAGGCAATTGCAGCAGGTCACGAACCGGGTTCATGACACCGAGAACATAGACCAGATCATCCTCGATGCCAGCAAGGACATCTGCAGACTGTTCAACGCAGACCGGCTGACCTTGTATTCGGTCAGTCAAGACGGCGGCGCCATCGTCTCTAAAGTCAAGACCGGCTTGAACAGCAGCCGGGATCTGAAGTTGCCGATCAACACGCACAGCATTGCGGGTTATGTTGCTATGTCCCGCAAGATGCTCAACATCGTTGATGTGCACGACGCGCTTGCGCTGGAAAAAATTCATCCAGACCTGAGCTTTTTGCAGGAAGTCGACAAGCGATCCGGCTATCGCACCCGACAGATGCTGGTCGCCCCGGTGATGCATGGTGGCATCCTTTACGGGGTGCTGCAGGTGATTAATAACCGCAGTGATCTGCCTTTCGGCAAACTCGAGGAGGACGGTGCGGTGCAGTTGTGCCAGACCCTGAGCGTTGCATTTCGTCAGCGCTTGCAAAAAGCCGAGGATGGGCAGCGCCGGCAATCCACCAAATACGACGGCCTGGTGGCTGACGGTTTGTTATCGGCCGAGCGACTTGCCAACTGTCTGCAAAAGGCGCGCGATGAGGCCCGCTCTGCCGAACATGTGCTGGCGGTTGAGTGCGGCATTCGGTCGGCGCAGATGGGTTCGTCGCTGTGTCGTTTTTTTGGCGTGCCTTATGAGGCCTTCAATGCCGGCCGCATTCGCTCTGAAATGTTGCATGGCGTGTTGAAGCGCGAATTTGTCGAGCAGCAGGCCTGGATACCGCTGGAAGACACCGCCGAAGGCCTGTTGGTCCTGTGCCTTGATCCTGAGGCGGTTCGAAATTCGCGGGTTGTCCCGCAGGTGTTTCCGCGCACAGCCAAATTTTCCTACTGTGTCACCACGCAGGAAGACTTTGAAAAAACCCTGGAGCAGCTGTTTGGTGCCGTCAATGAAGCCGGCTCGGTCGATCAGATGCTGGCCGATATGGATTCGCCGCTCGAGAATGACGCCATGGATTCCGCGCTGGAGTCCGCGGCCGCCGACAACGAGCTCGTCAAGTTCGTCAACAAGGTCATCATTGACGCATACAACCAGAAGGCATCGGACATTCACATAGAGCCCATGACCGGCAAAGCCAAAACCGGTATCCGTTTCCGGATTGATGGCAGCTTGCAGCCCTACATTGAAGTGCCAGCGCATTTTCGCCAGGCCATGGTGACCCGGCTGAAGATCATGTGCGACCTGGATATTTCTGAAAAGCGCAAGCCGCAAGACGGCAAGATCAAATTCAAGAAATATGGTCCTCTGGACATTGAGCTGCGCGTGGCGACTATCCCCTCCGCCGGCGGCGTGGAAGACGTCGTCATGCGTATCCTGGCCGGCGGCGAGCCGATACCGCTGGAGCAGCTGGGGCTTACGGTATACAACCGCGAGCGGCTTGAGAAAACGATCTCCAAGCCGCATGGCCTGTTTTACGTTTGTGGCCCAACCGGTTCGGGCAAGACGACCACCTTGCACTCAATACTCAAGTTTCTCAATACATCAGAAACCAAGATCTGGACCGCCGAAGATCCGGTGGAGATCACGCAAAAAGGCTTGCGCCAGGTGCAGATCAACAAGAAGGCCGGCATTGACTTCGCGTTGGTCATGCGCGCCTTCTTGCGTGCCGATCCGGACATCATCATGGTGGGTGAGTCGCGCGACAAGGAAACCGTGTCCATGGGCATAGAGGCCTCGCTGACCGGTCACATGGTGTTTTCAACCCTGCACACCAATTCAGCGCCAGAATCCATCACGCGTTTGCTGGACATGGGCATGGACCCGTTCAACTTTGCCGACGCACTGCTGGGGATTTTGGCGCAACGGCTGGCAAAAAAGCTCTGCGATTGCCGGGAGGCTTATTTTCCGGATGCCGAGGAGCTCAGAAGTTTTGTCACCGAGTACGCGCAAGAGTTGCGTCAGACACCTGCCTGGCGCTCAGACCCGGTCGGCGAAGCCAGGAAGCTCTATGAGCGTTGGCTGCTGCAATACGGTCAAGATGGCAAGCTCAAGATGTACCGTGCTGTCGGTTGCGACAAGTGCGGCAAGACCGGCTACAAAGGCCGCATAGGCTTGCACGAATTGATGATCGCTGACGACAGCGCCAAAAAGCTGATTCAGGAACGAGTTCGCGTCGCAGACTTGTTTGCCTGTGCCGTTGATGCAGGGATGTCCACCTTGAAGATGGATGGCATGGAAAAAGTCTTGATGGGCATGACCGACTTGAAGATGGTGCGATCGGTCTGCAGCGGGTGAGTGACAAACTTGTCATCGGCGCCGGCGCCTTTCTTCCATTAATGTACTTATTCAGGCTAAATATGTTCAAAAAAGCGGGTTTGGCTGGTGGCACAGAACCTGCTGTAAGTTCTGGCCTATTTCTTATTTCTTAAACCAGGAGTTTTTATGAAACGTACGATGCAAAAGGGTTTTACCCTGATCGAGTTGATGATCGTTGTTGCGATTATCGGTATTTTGGCTGCAGTGGCTTTGCCTGCGTATCAGGATTACACCAAGCGTGCCAAGCTGTCTGAGGTGATTCTTGCTGCGTCGGGTTGCCGTACATCTATCACTGAGGTCTATCAAAGTAACTCGGCTGCCAGCTTGCCTTCTGCAGGCGCTTGGGGCTGCGAGAGCTCGACGGCAACATCGAAGTACGTTGCTTCTGTCGCAACCGATGCTGCTGGCGGCGTTGTTGTGACTGTTCAGGGTATTGGTGATACGACTATTGATGGCAAGACAGTTAGTTTGGTGCCTGTGGGTTCCGGCGGTGCTGCTCCAACCACCGCTTTGCCTTTGTACAAATGGGTTTGTGGCAACAGCGCCGCTATTAATGGTATTTCAACGACGGTCACTTCAGTGCCATCCAAATACCTGCCTGGTTCTTGCCGCGGTACCTGATATTGGTACAGCTGACTTCTGCTGAGAAAACGCCCCGTGAGGGGCGTTTTCCTATTTCCGAGTTGGCTTTTGGTGCTGCTGCATTGCTTGCAGTTTTGAGTTGGCTGATTCCGCTGCATGTCCTGCCCTGGGTAAGCTGGCACTCTGAAGTCCTGGCATTCCTTGCTGCCTTTTTGCTGGCTTGGGTAATGCTATTTCGGCTTGTTCGTTGCGACGGTTCACGAACGGTCAAGCTGCCATTTCTAGCCGTGCCCTTCGTACTGTTTGCATTGCTGGCGCTCATGCAGGGTGCGAACGGGCTGATCGCCTTCTGGGGTGATGCTCTGGTGTTTGTGTTCTACATGGCTTTGTGTGTCATTTGTCTAGTGCTCGGCTTCGCTTTTAGTCGCACTGAACCGACCTCGGGTGCTGCCGTTGATGCAGGCGGAAACCGGGCGCTCACATACATAGCAATCGCCTTGCTAGTGGGTGCTTTTGCTTCGGTGGTTGTGGCCTTTGCTCAGATATTTGAGTTGTGGGAGTCGTCCATCTGGATTAATCGAATGTTTCATCTCCGCCGTCCGGGAGGAAATTTGGGACAGCCCAATCAACTGGCAACTTTGCTGCTGATGGGGCTGGGCAGTGTTTTTTTTCTGTACGAATCCGGCAAGCTCAAGGCCCTGTCATCGGTATTGATTCTTCTGGTGCTGTGCATTGGTCTGGCTATTACAGAGTCACGTGCTGGCGTCTTGAGCTTCCTTGCGTTAGTGGCTTGGTGGTTCTTAAAAAATAAGCGAGTGGGTTTTAGGCTCTCACCATGGGTAGTTGTACTCACAGCCACTGGTTTTTTAAGTTTTTTCTGGCTATGGCCGTCACTGTTTGCTTACGTACAGCAAATTACTGGCGGTGATGCTGAAGTCAACATCAAGGCGGGATCGCGCTTGGTGGTGTGGCCGCAGTTGCTTGAAGCTCTGGCACAGCGCCCATGGTTCGGCTGGGGCTTGGGTGAGGTTTCAAAGGCACACAACGCTGTGGCGGATGCTTACAGCATCAGTGAACCCTTTTCTTACAGTCACAATATTTTTCTTGATCTGGGATTGGGAATCGGCCTGCCGCTTGCAGCATTTATTGCGGTACTCGCTCTTGTTTGGTCATGCAGGCGCGCCAAGGCCGTAAATTGCTTGGAGCCTTGGTATTGTTTGGCAATAGTCTTGCCTTTTGCTGTGCACTCGATGCTCGAATTCCCATTCGCATATGCCTATTTTCTGGTGCCGGTGATGCTTGTTTTAGGCGTTCTGGAAGGCGCAGCGGTCACCAGGTCTGCCACGCATATCGGGCTGCGACCGGCCGCAGCGCTACTGCTGTGCATGAGCGCTCTGGTCGCATGGTCGTTGGTCGAATATGTCGAGATTGAGGAGGATTTTCGGGTTGTTCGTTTTGAGTCCCTTCAGATGGGACAAACCCCGAGTGACTATCGAAGGCCCCAGATCGTCCTGTTGACGCAATTGGGAGCCCTCCTAGATGCAGCGCGGATCGCGCCCAGGCCAAACATGAGCGGGGATGAATTGGAGCGGCTCAGAAAAGTCGCACTTCGCTACCCGTGGATGGCAACTCAGAACCGTTATGCTTTATCGCTAGCCTTGAATGGCAGCCCCTTGGAAGCCGTGCGACAACTGCGTGTCTTGCGAGCCATGTATGGCGAACAAGCTTATTTGACGTTCAAGGCAAGCTGGAACAGCTTGGCGCAGGACAAATATCCTCAATTGCGTGAACTGCATTTGCCTTGATGCGATACGCAGAGCCGGTCGTTTGCGCAATGTCCATAAGGATTGCCTCATGAGTGACGCCGCTATGACGCGTTCCGTGACTATGGCCATCGCGATGGCGCTCCCATGGCTAAATCCTTTCGCGTTCGGGCCGTCTCCGGCCGTTGTGCCGTGGCTTGTCACGCTGGCCATATGTGCCGGTTTGCTGCTTTTTTCGGTGCTTTTCAGCGTCTCGGCCGGGGCGTCGGCGCAGGCTTCTTTTGCGCAGCGCTGGACCTATCCCACCGCGATGGCCTGGCTGGTCGCCGGCTTGTTAAGTAGTGCAATTACTATCGTTCAGTATTTTGGCGCTGCCGCGGCGTTTGATCCCTGGATTAATCAGGCAGGTTTGGGTGAGGCCTTTGCCAATTTGCGTCAGCGTAACCAGCTTGCCAGCCTGACAAATATCGCGCTCGCCGCGCTGCTTTGGCTGGTTGCACGACGCTTACCTCAAGAGCCGACAAAGCCTGAAGTGGCCGCGCGCAGTCGCTGGCTCTGGTGGCTTGCTGCGGGACTGCTGGCCGTGGGCAATGCAGCCTCGGCATCAAGGACAGGCTTGTTGCAGCTGGTTTTGGTGTTCGGGCTGTGTGGTGTTTGGAGCCTGTGGCGTCAGTCCGCTGTACGGCAGGTGTTGCTTGTCGCCTTGCTTGCCTATCTGCTGGCGACGCTGCTGCTGCCTTGGCTGGCTGGCTTTGACTTGTCGCTGCACGGTATGGCGGCGCGTCTGCGTTCGGGTGATCAGGCCTGCGCCAGCCGCCTGACGCTGTGGCGCAATGTCTTGCATCTGATAGCCCAAAAGCCGTGGCTTGGCTGGGGCTGGGGTGAGCTGGATTACGCACATTACGTCACGCTCTACGATGGGCCTCGCTTTTGTGAAATTCTGGACAACGCCCACAACTTGCCGCTGCATTTGGCGGTTGAGCTTGGCGTTCCGGTGGCGCTGCTGGTCTGTGCCGCTTTTGTCTGCTGGCTCTTGCGTCAACGCCCCTGGAAAGAGACCGACCGCACCCGTCAGCTGGCTTGGTCGGTGCTCGCGGTGATCTTGTTGCACAGCATGCTGGAATATCCCTTGTGGTACGGCCCGTTTCAGCTGGCTGTGGGTTTGTGCATTGGCATGCTGTGGCGCGGCACACCGATCTTTGCCGGGCTTCAATATGAGAAGAAAACGCGCCTAAACGCCGCGGGCCGGGCGCTAACAGCTTCTATTTTGATAGCATTTTTGGCCTGCGCGGGCTGGGATTATCACCGCGTCAGCCAGATTTACCTGGCCCCCGAGTCGCGTGACATGGCTTACCGCGAAGATACGCTAGCCAAAATTCAACGCTCATGGCTGTTTGGCAATCAGCTGCGTTTTGCCGAGTTGTTGCTGACGCCATTAGCGCAAGACAAAGCGCGCTGGACGTTCGACACCGCGTCGGCCTTGCTGCACTACTCGCCCGAGCCTCGAGTCATAGAAAAAGTGATTGAAAGCGCGGTGATGCTTGGTCTCGATGATGAGGCCGCAGCGCATCTGGCCCGCTATCGTGCTGCCTTTCCACACGAGTTCTCGCTCTGGTTGCTGACCAATTCCAAGCGGGATTCAGGCCTTGATCACTCGCGACGAGTCCAGGCTTCGCTATGATTCGTGAAGTTATGATAAAAATGTCTCGAGCTACCGAAGTTAAATTAACTCCTCAAAAATATCGAGCCGATATTGACGGGTTACGCGCAGTCGCCGTTTTAATGGTGGTTGGCTACCACGCATTTCCGGAGTGGATCGCGGGCGGTTTCATCGGCGTAGATATTTTCTTTGTTATTTCCGGATTTTTGATTTCGACTATCATTTTTCAAAATCTAAATGCAAGCAGTTTCAGCTTTTCAGGATTTTATGATAGGCGCATCAAACGAATATTTCCCGCGCTCATGGTTGTATTTAGTGCCTGCCTTGTTTTGGGTTGGATGGTGTTGCTTCCGGGTGAGTACAGACAGCTGGGCAAGCATGTCGCCGGTGGTTCAGGATTTGTTTCGAACTTTGTTTTATGGCATGAAAGTGGTTACTTCGACAACGTATCTGATACAAAGCCTCTCTTGCATCTATGGAGTTTGGGCATAGAAGAACAGTTCTATATTGTTTGGCCATTTTTATTGTGGTTCGCATGGCGGCTGAGGATTAATTGGCTTGCACTTATTGCCATCATTGCCTCTATTTCTTTTGCCTTGAATATTCAAGCGGTACATGCAGATACCGCTTCCGATTTTTACTCGCCTCAAACCCGTTTTTGGGAGTTGCTCATTGGCTCAACATTGGCCTACGCGATCCAGTATTGGCAGAATGCAGGCGCAAGGGTAAAAGATAGTCTGAATGACTGGCTGGGTCGTTTAGTCGATGCAAGAGAAGAAATTATCAATTGCAGTAGACTGTGTAATATGGTTTCCCTTGTGGGGGTTTTGACAATCGCTGTAGCGTTAATGTTAATTACCAAAAATCGAGGTTTTCCTGGCGCATGGGCATTGTTGCCTACGCTTGGTGCCGCATTGACCATTGCGGCTGGCTCACATGCATGGGTAAATAGGAAAATTCTGTCAAATCCCGTACTGGTTTGGTTTGGATTGATTAGTTTCCCCCTATATTTGTGGCACTGGCCTTTACTGTCATTTACTAGAATTGTTCAAGGCGAATCGCCGTCCATATATGTACGGGTTGCAGTTGTTCTGCTTTCAATGTTGCTTGCGTGGCTTACTTATGTGGGCATAGAAAAACCAATCAGATTTGGCACTGGCGGCCGACTGAAAACTGCTTCGCTGCTTATTCTAATGTGTACGTTTTTTGGTGTTGGTCTTGTTGTTGATGGCGGTGATTTTGTTTCACGCTCTCAAAATATTTCCGCGTTACAGTATTTTGACTTCAGGGGTTACCCGAAACCTGAAAATGAATCTATTGACTCGAAATACAAATTCGGAACATTGGGCGATGATGGTAAAAATAAGATTGTGCTATTGGGCGATAGCCATTCAGAGCAATATAGAAATACATTTTCAAGTTTAATTAAGAGCGAAAATTTCAAAGGACGTAGACTTCCACAAATAATGTATAGCCTTGACTACTTGGGGCCGGCTGACCTGCTCCGGGTATCTGATCAAATTCTCATCGACAACACAATATCGGTAGTTATTATTTCCAATTTTTGGGCGCTTACTTATGGTAGCGAAAAAATAAACTACGCAGTACGTTGCTGCGGTACTGCTTTGGGTGGCTCAGTGGGCGGTGACGCCCAGCACGGCCCGCTTACGATTGAGCAAATGAATTTGATTGACAGGCAATTGGAGCGCGCCGCTTCGTCATTGGTAAAGTCAGGAAAAAAAGTTTACTTCGTATTGGATAATCCTTTTGGCGAAGAGCTGGCACCAAAAGGTATGGTTAGTCGAAGTTTTTTGAGTGGTGTTCAAATAAAGCTAACACTCCTGCCAAAATCCAAGTCTATTCTGAGAGGCGAGCCCATGCGCTCTAGAATTGTCGATATCGCCAAGAAAAGTGGCGCTGATATTATCGATCCACATGATTATTTGTGTGGCCGGGAGGATTGCCCCGCCATGTCGGCGGATGGCACGCCGATGTACAAAGACTACGATCACCTTTCGCTATACACGGCCAAGCATCTTGTGCATTATTTTGATTTTCTCGTTCCCAGGTGATCTACGAGTTATTTAAATTCGTACGGCACATCTCTGAATGCCGTGCAGTGGTCGCGGTGTGAGCGCTACTGCTTGGCATAAAGCAGACCCTTAAGCAGGGACTTCTTACGCCACAACTACAAAGCTGCCCGACTTGCCGCCGTGCTTTTCAATGACGCGCAGGTCGGTGATGGTCATGCCCCGGTCTATCGCCTTGCACATGTCATAAATCGTGAGCAGGGCGATTTGAGCTGCGGTCAAGGCTTCCATTTCAACGCCGGTCTGGCCAACGGTTTCCACCGTGGCACTGCAGGCAATGCTGCTGCTTGACTCTTCCGGCTCGAATGCTATGGCCACACGCGTCAAGGCCAGGGGATGGCAAAGTGGAATCAAGTCGCTGGTTTTCTTGGCCGCCATGATGCCAGCAACGCGTGCAATGCCCAGCACGTCGCCCTTTTTGGCGCTGCCTGCCAAAATAACTGCCAGCGTTGCCGCCTGCATGACGATACGTCCTTGAGCAACCGCTATTCTGTGGGTGGCTGCCTTGGCCGCAACATCAACCATATGGGCCTGGCCCTGGGCGTCAAAGTGGGTGAGCGTCGAAGAAGTCGTCATGCAGTTATCAAACCTTTACAAGCAGGCCTCATCATAAGACCATGGTTGCAACATCCGGCTCCGGCAGGGGCCAACCGGCCTACTTGATAGGATGCCAAATTGATGGGCCACAGTTTGGAGACCGATCTTGATCGACAACAATGCCCGCGAGGTGATTTTCTTTGCTCTCCTTGATTCGTTCTGACAGCGCCAAGCGCCGCAAACCCTTGGCCTTTTCATTGAAGGCTGGCGTTGTTGGCTTGGCTTTTGTGGCCGGCATACACGGCTCGCTGGCGCAAGCACCGCTGGCGGTGCCCAGAGGCGGTTCGGGTTCACTGCCAACCCTGGGTGACAACCTTGAGCTTGCTGCCGGTGCGGAACGCCGTATTGGCGACCGCATTGCCGCCAGCATTTACCGCGATGCGGATTACATCGATGATCCTGTACTGGGCGACTACCTGCAAACCATCTGGCAACCTTTGCTGGCGGTTGCGCGCGCGCGTGGTGAGCTCAATGCCGAGCTGGAAGAGCGGTTTTCCTGGGATCTTTTTCTGATTCGTGATCGCAGCATCAATGCTTTTGCGCTGCCTGGCGGCTATTTTGGCGTGCACCTTGGTTTGATAGGTGCGGTCAGCAGCCGCGACGAACTGGCCGCAGTGCTGGGGCACGAGCTTAGCCATGTGACGCAGCGGCATATTTCACGTCTCATCACGCAACAGGCGCGTCAAGCGCCTTGGCTGATTGGCGCCATGATTCTGGGCGCGCTGGCAGCCAGTAAGAGCCCTAATGCAGCTAATGCCGCGATTGTTGGGGGCCAGGCCGTTGCGGCGCAGAGCCAGCTCAACTTCTCACGCGACATGGAGCGCGAAGCCGACCGTGTGGGATTTGGCGTGATGACGGATGCCGGCTTTGAAAGTCGCGGTGTTGCCAGCATGTTTGAAAAATTGCAGCAAGCGGCCCGCCTCAACGACAGCGGTGCCTTTCCCTATCTGCGCTCGCACCCGCTGACCACAGAGCGCATCGCAGAAGCGCAGGCCAGGCTGCAACTGGCTTCACAGGCGCGCGCATCAGCTGCTACGCCGGATGAGCTTGACGCGGCGACCAAAGCCCGCATGTTGCACGCGATGATGGCTGCGCGTGCTCGCGTGCTGGCTGACCCGGGCGTGGACACACTGGGCGCAATGGTCGCCGAGGCGCAGCGTCAGCTCCTGCCCGCCCAGGCCATGGTCGCGCAAACCGCAGATGCTGACGCGCGCAGCGCTGGTGCCTTGTACGCTGGTGCGTTGGCGGCGGCAAAACGCAGGGACTTCGCGCTCGCCCGCAGTTTCACCGACAGGCTCAAGGCAGTTGCGGGTGGCAATTCCCAAGCCGCCCACGCAGCGGATCTGCTGGCGTTGGAAACCGATTTGCTGGCTGACCGCCTGCCGCTTGCTGCAGCGAAGATGGACATCGGCAAAACCACGCTGCGAGCCGATCTGTTGCTGCAAGCCAGAATTCTGCTGGCCGTCGGGCGTGCACAAGAAGTGGATGAGCGGCTACTCACCTGGGTGACGGCACACCCCAAAGACGCTGCGGCCTGGCAGCTTCTGGCGGTGGCTTATGGCAAGCAGAATCAGCGCGTGCAGGCGATTCGGGCTGATGCCGAAGCGCACGCTGCACAGCTCGATTTTTCGGGCGCTCTGGACAGACTCAGGGCCGCTCAGGCAATGATGCGAAGCAGTCCGGGCGGTGCAGATTTTGTCGAGGGATCCATCGTGGATGCGCGCTCCCGGCAGTTGGCCCTACTTGTCAAAGAGCAGGCGCTCCAGGACAAAATCGATCACTAGTTGCAGCACCGAGTAGATCAGCGAGCCGATCAGGGCAGCAGCAAAACCGCTGACGTTCAAGCCACTGACCAGGCTGGCCGCCACCCAGAACATCAAGGCATTGATGACAAACAAGAACAGGCCCACCGTGACCAGCGTGACTGGCAGTGTCAGCAGGACCAGAATCGGTCTGACTACCGTGTTGAGCGCGCCCAGTACGGCCGCTGCTATCAGCGCACTGGTGAAACTGGTCACCGTCACGCCAGAGTAAAGATAGGCCACCGCCAGCAAGGCGGCCGCACTGCAAAGCCATTTGATGATGAGTCTCATGGTCAGCAGAATAGCACCGTCAAGGCTACAAAGCGACAGGCGGCCCTTAGGCCTAACAGCCCCCTCGGGGTGACTGAACCACACAAAGTGGGCGAGCGTGGGGGCCAACAGTTTCCCGCCGGGCCGCCCCAAGGGAAATTAGCCCCCTCGGGGGGCAGAGAGCCACACGAAGTGGGCGAGTGTGGGGGCGTACGTCCCGCCGACAGGCCGCCCTTAGGCGGGGCAGCCCCCTCGGGGGGCAGAGAGCCACACGCAGTGGGCGAACGTGGGGGCGATATTCAATCAGTCGCCACCAACAGCCCCGCACCAGCCAATGCTGCGGCATAAGCCAGAACGCTCTGGCTGTCCTTGGCTTGTGTCGCCGTCACAGGCTGCAGGTCCTGTCCAAACTTCGGTCGGCGTGCATCCAGCACACGCGCCGTGCCGTATTCCTTGATGAGTGACTCGGTTTGGGTGTGCAGGGTGGGCTGGGCGATCCGACTGACCATAGCGTCACCACGACGCAGCAGGACGGGCAGCAATTGGGCAAAGACTTTTTCCGCCCACTTGCGTCGCCAGCTGTCGCGTGCGCTCTTGGTGACCCATTTGCTGACACGGTGGGTGACGCGCGGGGCGCAGCCCACCACGATCCAGCGTGTTGCCAGGTTTTGCTTGCCCGTCGCCAGCATGGGCTGCAGGATTTGTAGCGCATAGGCGGCGTCGTCTACGTAAACAATGATGTTTTCCATAAGATGCTCCTTGTGGTTTGCATGACAGGGGGATTCGGACCGGTTTGAAAATCAATGTGTGGCGAGCGTGTCGTCGCCGGCCTTGCTGCGACGCGTCGCCCACCAGCCCCCGCCCAGTACACCAGCAATCGCCAGGGCGTAGGTCAACCATTGCGCGATGGTGTGCAGGCTTGCAGCCGAAGGCAATGCGTTCGGGCCGCCATAAATGCCATCGAGCCACTGCTCGCTGACGATCATTTTTGCGGCCGTGAAAGCCAGCACCGCCGCCCCCAGGTTGATGATGATGGGGAAGCGCTCAACCAGCTTGAGCACCATGGTGCTGCCGAACACCACAATGGGCACGCTGATCAGCAGGCCGATGATGACAAGATCAAATGAGCCATGGGCGGCGCCGGCTACGCCCAGTACGTTGTCAATACCCATCAGGGCGTCGGCAACGACGATGGTTTTCATGGCGCCCCAGAAGGTGCTGACCACCGGGCCGTCGTGCTCTTCATTGTTTTGGTCGGCCAGCAATTTGTAGGCAATCCACAGCAGACCCAGCCCGCCGACAAGCATCAGGCCTGGGATCTTGAGCAGCCAGACGACACCCACTGTCATCACCGAGCGCACCACGATGGCGCCAATGGTGCCCCAGGCGATCGCCTTGCGCTGAAGGTGGGGCGGCAGACTGCGCGCAGCCAGCGCAATCACGATGGCGTTGTCGCCAGCGAGCACCAGGTCAATCAGGATGATCGCCAGCAGAGCCGACCACCAGGGGGTAGAAAATAATTCCATACAAGCACTCCAGTTCAAGTTTCGATGTCGGAGTCCGAAGGGGACGGATTTCCGGGTGCATTGAAACTGAGCAGGTCTGACGAGTGGTCGTAGTTGGGTTGCCGCGAACGCCTCGATCAAACCTTGACAGGTTTCAATCGAAGGTCTGGCTCGACATGCAGTTTGCTGCACGCCCAACAAGCCGGAAGTGTGAACTTCGTATTGACGACTTGTTGAATAGCTTGTGCGGAGGTATTTGGTGGAGAAATACGCCAACACAATCAGGGAGTTACTCCCCTTCGGTAGCTGCATTTAACAATAAAACTGCGCTTTGTGCAAATTGATGGGGCTTTGACTGCGGCAGGCCGATGGTTTTTGTAGGCTGCCCCATAATCCACCTCCCGCGACAGCATTCAACCATCCCCAGCGTCAACACCCTTCAAATGGCCGGCATACACATCACTGACATAGAAGCTGCCATCAATTATTGGCGCGAAAAAAGTCCGTCGCCCGACGGCGTGACGCTGGCGCCCGAGTTGCGCGCCCTGGCTGAGGTGTATGCGCTCATGGTTTTTTACCATGAGGACCAGGCCGACGAAAAAAGCTTTCCACCCAAGGCCATGGCGGCCTGGCAAGCCTGGTACGACACCACCGCAGACACGCCCTGCATTGCGATCTGTTCGACCAGCCAGGGTGACGAGATGTGCAAGGGCTGCGGCCGCACCTTTGACGAAGTGCAGCATTGGCCATCTATGACGCCTGCCGACAAGCGCGGCACCTGGCGGCGCATCACGTTGGAGGCGTCGTCCTGGCGCTTTGGTCGCTACGCCGACCGGGCGCTTGAAAAACGCTGAAGGGCTGCGACCTGTACCTGACGCGCCGGCTTCATGCCAGGTTAAACCCGCTTGGCCAGTTCAGCCGCCATGCCCACATAGCTAGACGGTGTCATGGCCAGCAGACGGGTCTTCTCGGCTTCTGGAATTTCCAGCGAACGGATCAGCGCGTGCAGATCTTCGGCCTGAACGGTCTTGCCGCGCGTGACCTCCTTGAGCTTTTCGTACGCGCCCTGCACGCCGTAGCGTCGCATCACGGTCTGAATCGGTTCGGCCAGCACTTCCCACGAGCTGTTGAGGTCGTCCTGCAGCGCTTCGCGGTTGAGTTCGAGCTTGCCCAGGCCCACGTTCAGTGAGTTGTAGGCCAGCACGGCATAACCCAGTGCCACGCCCATGTTGCGCAGCACCGTGCTGTCTGTCAGGTCGCGCTGCCAGCGCGAGATCGGCAGCTTCTCGCTCAGGTGCTTTAGCATGGCGTTGGCCAGGCCCAGGTTACCTTCGGCGTTTTCAAAGTCAATCGGGTTCACCTTGTGCGGCATGGTGGACGAGCCGATTTCGCCAGCCTTGAGGCGCTGCTTGAAATAGCCCACGCTCACATAGCCCCAGACATCGCGCGACCAGTCAATCATGATGGTGTTGGCGCGGGCCACAGCGTCAAACAGCTCGGCCATGTAGTCATGCGGCTCGATCTGGATGCTGTAGGGCTGAAACGTCAGGCCAAGGCCCAGCGGCTCGGGCGTTTCAATCACTTTGCGGCTGAAAGCTTCCCAGTCAAAGTCTGGCCAGGCCGACAGGTGGGCGTTGTAGTTGCCGACTGCGCCGTTCATTTTGGCCATCAGTGACACGCTGGCAATTTTTGCGCGCGCATTCACCAGCCGGACCACCACGTTGGCGATTTCCTTGCCCACTGTTGTCGGGCTGGCGGTCTGGCCGTGGGTGCGGCTGAGCATGGGCTCGGCCGCAAAGTTGTGCGCCATCTCGCGCATCTTGGCAATCAGCTTGTCCAGCGCCGGCAGCACGACTTGTTCGCGCCCACCTTTGAGCTGCAGCGCATGGCTGGTGTTGTTGATGTCTTCGCTGGTGCAGGCAAAGTGCACAAACTCAGCGACAGCCAGCAGCTCTGGCCGTGCTTCAAACCTGGATTTGATCCAGTATTCGACCGCCTTGACGTCGTGGTTGGTGGTTTTTTCGATTTCCTTGATGGCGATCGCATCCTGCTCGGAAAAATTCTTCACCAGACCCATCAAGTAAGTGCGTGCACCCGGGCTGAGCGGCTTGAACTCTTTGAATCCGGCGTCAGACAGCGCGATGAACCAGGCGATCTCGACTTGCACCCGGCGGTGCATATAGCCTTGCTCGGACATCAGGGGCCGCAGCGCGGCGAGTTTGCCGGCGTAGCGGCCGTCCAGCGGCGACAGGGCGTTGATGGTGAAGGATTCGGCAGACATGTTGGAAGAACTCATGGCTCAATTGTAGGCGGCTGGTTTTGCCGGTTTCCGGCCTCGCCGCCTGACTCGATAGAATGCTCACTCCCAGCCCAATTTGCAGCAAAGACATTTATGAAACTTATCGGATCCAACACCAGCCCCTATGTGCGAAAAGTGCGCATCGTGATGGCCGAAAAAAAACTGGACTATCAGTTCGTGCAGGAAGATGTCTGGGCCGCTGCCACCATCATGGCCGAGTACAACCCGCTTGGCAAAGTGCCCTGCCTGGTGATGGAAGGCGGCGAAGCGGTTTTTGATTCGCGCGTGATTGTTGAATATCTGGACACGCTGTCACCGGTCGGTAAATTGATCCCGGCCCAGGGCCGCGAACGCGCCGAGGTCAAAACCTGGGAAGCGCTGGCCGACGGCCTGCTCGATGCTGCGGTTCTGGCGCGCATGGAAGCCACCTGGAGCGGTCGCACCGACGCGCAGCGCAGCCCGGCCTGGATCGATCGCCAGCTCGGGAAAATCCACGCCACGGTCAAAGCCATGAGTACAGGCCTGGCTGACAAGTCTTTTTGCAGCGGCATCCACTTCAGCTTGTCTGATGTCGCTGTGGGTTGCGCTCTGGGTTACCTGGACCTGCGCTTTAGCGAGATCGCCTGGCGCGAAAGCTACCCCAACCTGGCCAAGCTGCAGGAAAAGCTGATGCAGCGCGCCAGCTTTGCGGACACTTACGTCGCCTGATTTTTGAGCCAGCGGCCAGCCCTGAGTCTTAAAGACCGGTGAGCTTCCGGATCACGGGGAAGTAGAGCGAAGCGGGCAGCAGGCTGAGCGCCTTCATCCACAGCGTGAAGCGCTTGGGGAAGTGGATCTCAAAACGGCCTTTGGCCCAGCCGCGCAGGATTTCCTGGGCAGCGTTCTCGGGCGAGATCAGGCCTGGCATGGTGAATTTGTTTTGCGCCGTCAGCGGTGTGTCGACAAATCCGGGGCAGATCATGCTGACGCCGATCTGGCGGTCCTGCAAATCCACATACAGTGTTTCGGCCAGATTGATCAGTGCCGCCTTGGTCGGCCCGTAGCCCAGGCTTTTCGGCAGGCCCCGGTAACCGGCCACGCTGCTGATCAGGCCGATGTGACCGGCTTTGCGGCCGACAAAATGCGGCAGCACGGCGTCCAGCACATAAAGCGCGCCCACGTAGTTGACCTGCTGGTGCCTGAGCATCTCCTGCACATCAAATCCAGTCGCGCGCATTTCCTTGTAGTAGCCGGCGCAGTACAGCACCAGGTCCAGCGGGCCGGTTTCAAAAATGGTTTGCGCGGCGGCCTTGACCGATGCTGCGTCACCGGCGTCCAGCGGCAGTGCGACGGCACCGGCATGCTCGGCCGCAAAGGCGTCCAGCGCCGGCTGGCTGCGGGCTGACACAAAGACCTTGGCGCCCTGGCTGTGCAGCGCATGTGCGGTGGCGCGGCCTATGCCGCTGGAGGCGCCGACCAGCCACACGGTTTTGCCGCGCCAGTCGGTCAGGGGAGGGTTGAGTGCCATGATGGATGCCTGCCTGTTATGAAATTAATAGCTGCTCGCGCCCGTCAGCCGGGCGATACAGCCGTGTTTGATGCAAATTTAAAGGCGGCTCAGCGTTTGACAAAAGACAGCGTGACCTCGCCCAGCCTGAAGCCAAACTTGCGCATCACGGCCTTGTTGAGCATGACCTGGTCGCTCATCAGATACATCCAGTCGTCGAACTGCACCTCTATGGTCTTGCCGTCCACGGGCAGGTTCAGCGTGTAGCCCCAGCGAAAGGCATTGCCTTTTTCTTCACCGCGGGCCTCGCCCACCACATCGGCGGCGGTGCCGGTGTAGTGGCCGTCTGCGCCGCGCTGGAGTGTCCAGACGCGACGGCCGGTGCTGCCGTCGGCATAGCTGAAGTCTTCTTCAAGAGTGCCGACCTCTTGCCCGGGCATGCCTTGCCAGCTGCACTTCATGGCGACAGTAAAACGTTTGACGACTTTGCCTGAGCGGTCTGTGAACACGCCATAGGCATCGAGCTTGCCGTTGAAATACTGGCGCAGGTCCAGCACCGGTTTTTCGCCCGCGTAGTCGGCAATTTGCGGCCCGGCACAGCCGGCCAGCAGGCTGGTGCTCAATGCGATGGCCAGTGCGAGCAGACGTGAAAACGCTTGAAAGCCAGTGGTTCGTTGGTTCATGGTGTGGTGCTTTCGGGGGCTTGGATGATGAAGACGTAGAGGCCGGTGGCTGCGGCCAGCTTGAGCGCACAGGGCAGCACGCAATAGGCCAGCATCAGCGCGGTCAGCCCTTGCGGGTTGTGCGCGCCTGGCGCATAGCCAAACAGGCTGAGCAGCGGCAAGGCCAGGCCGGCGGCGAGCGCCAGGTTGAGCTTGGTGGCAAAGTTCCACCAGCCAAAGTAAGCGCCTTCAGCGCGACCGGATTCGCCATTGGCCTGAATCACGCCCGCCAGCAGCGCGCCAGGCAAGGCCAGGTCGGTGCCCAGCGCGACGCCCGAGAGTGCGCATATCGCCATGAAGGCAATCGTTTGTCCGCTGCTGATCTGGCTTGCCCAGCCAAACACGACAATCGCCAGCAGCATGCCGCCGAGCCAGGCACGGGCCAGCCCCCAGCGCTTGACCAGTGCCAGCCAGAGCGGGATGGACAAGGCCGCCGACAAAAAATAGCTGGCTAAAAAAAGCGGCTCCAGCGCTGCCGGGGCTTGCAGCCGGTCCTGGATGAAAAACAGCACCAGCGTGGCCGGCACGGCGCTGGCAATGCCGTTGAGCATGAACACCGCAAGCAGGCGCTGGAAATTATGCTGCTTCAAGGGCCGCCAGACGTCGCTGCGCGGCGTGCTGCCGGCCGGTGTGAGCAGCGCTGCACCGGGCCTTGCCGCGCGCGTCCAGGCCAGCCAGCCGACCCCAAGCGCTATAAAAAAAATAGCTGTTGTCGCCCGCAGGCCAAGCGCTACAGGCGCAATTGACGCCAATACAACGCCTATCAGGCCTAGCCCTTCACGCCAAGCCACAATCCGGCTGCGCTCGGCTTCGTTGCCGCCCAGCATCGCGCCCCAGGACTGGTGTGACACACTTAGCATGCTGTAGGCCGCGTAAGTGAGCACCAACACCAAACTTACCCAGAGCAGCAGCGCGTCAGTCTGGCCGACGATGCTGGCCGGCGGAAAAAACAGCAGTGCAAAGCCTAGCGCCAGCGCCAGCGCGGCCGCCGCGCCCAGCTTCAAGACGGCAGCTGCCGAATGTGCAAACAGTCGGTCGCTGAGCCGGCCTATCAAGGGGTCGATCAGCGCATCAAAAAGTCGTGCACCCAGCAAAATCGCCCCCAGCGTGGCCAGCGGCACGCCAAATGCGCGCGCGTAGTGGTTGGGCAAAATCACATACAGTGGCAGCGCGACAAAGGCCAGCGGCAGGCCCAGCAGGCCATAGGCGACGCCATTGCGCCAGCCAAAGGCGCCTGCAGCGTCGACACGGCCTTGCGCTGGCAGGCTCACGGCGCACCCGCCAGCAGGGCGCTGCGCAGTTGCGGCTCAGAGGTTTTGGGAGACAGCCAGATGCCAAAAAACAGCTGGGCGAATTCGGCGTCGAGAATCTCGCCGCTGGCTTGTCCATTGACAAAAAAGCTCGCGCCCACACCGGGTCGATGCAGGCCTGTGAGCTGGTCGCCTTTTTTGACATTGGGCAGCACGCGCAGCATGTCTGCCACCCAGGCCTTGGCCTTGACTTCGCTGATGCTGCTTGCGCGGCGCATCTCGGTGATGGAGCGCTCGGCAATGTCCCGGTTGGAAAAATCTCGCAGATAGGCCAACTCCAACGCAAAGGGCTGGCTTGCCAGAAGCGCTGTATTGAAGCCCGGCGCAGCCAGCAGCCGTGCGTCATAGATCTGCAAGCCCCAGTAAGTCAGGCGACCCTGGCCTACCAGCCGGGACTGCGGCAGCAAGGCCTGGAGTTGTTGGCGCATGTCAGCGCTGGCTGCCGCCGCCGTTTCAGCGCGCGCCTGATCGACTTGCGCTTGCGCCATGCCGGCCATGAGCAGCGCGGCCAGGCAGACGGCAAGGCCGGCATGGCGCTTGAAGTGCAGCTTGAGCTTGCCGGATTTGCGCATGGCCTATTGGCGTTTGTTCACGCGGGCTTGCGCAGCGTGTACTGGACCACATCGGTATTGGCTTGCGTGAAAGCCGCCTCGCAGTAGCACAGGTAAAACTCCCAGATGCGAATAAAGCGTCTGTCAAAGCCGAGCTGCAGCACATGTGACTCCTGGGCCATGAAACTTTCGCGCCACAGCTGCAGCGTGCGCGCATAGTCCTGGCCAAAGGAAAACTCATCCACCAGCTCCAGGCCGGCGGCTGAGGCCTGCGCGCGAAACTCTTTTGGGCTGGGCAGGCAGCCACCCGGAAAAATGTATTGCTGGATGAAGTCGGTCGAGCTGATGTAGCGTTCAAACAGGCTGTCGGCGATCACGATGCTCTGGATGCAGGCGTGGCCGCCAGGCTTGAGCAGGCGCGCCACCGTCGCAAAATATTCTGGCCAGTACTGGCGGCCCACGGCTTCAACCATCTCAATCGAGCAGATGGCGTCAAACGGCGCATCGGCCGTGGTTTTACCAATGTCTCGGTAGTCCTGCAGGCGCAATTGCGCCCCCACGCTCCCCACTGCGTGTGGCTCGCTGCCCCCCGAGGGGGCCGTGCCTTGCTTGGGGCGGCCCGGCGCTGCGGCGGCGCTTGGGATGCCTGCCCGCGTCATGCGGGCTTGTGCCCAGGCAAGCTGTTCGGTACTGAGCGTCACGCCGACCACATTGGCCTCGAATTCGAGTACGGCCTTTTCGGCCAGCGCGCCCCAGCCGCAGCCAATTTCGAGCACGCGGTCGCCGGGCTTGACCTGCGCCATGCGCAGCGCGCGTGCGACTTTGGCGTGCTGGGCCTCTTGCATAGAGGTCTCTGGCGTTTCGAAAATCGCCGATGAATAGTTCATCGTGCCATCCAGCCAGAGCTCATAAAAAGCATTGCCCAGGTCGTAGTGCGCGTGGATATTTTTCTTGCTGTTGGCTTTGCTGTTGCGGTTGAGCAAGTGCTTGATCCGGTAGGCCAGGCGTCCCAGCCAGGTGCCGTAAATCACATCCTCAACTTCCTTGCGGTTGAGGATGAAAACGCGCAGCAGCTCGGTCAGGTGCGGCGTGGTCCAGTCACCGGCGATAAAGCTTTCGGCAAAACCAATGTCACCCGACTTGAGCGCTGCGCTGCAGCCGTTCCAGTTGAGCAAATGCAAGCTGGCCATGGGACTTTGGCCATTGCCAAAGCGCTGCACCGAGCCGTCAGGTAGTTTGACGGTGAGCGTGCCGTGCTTGAGCCGCAGCAGCAGTTTCAAGGCCGTGCGCGCAGCCGTTGGTGCGTCGACAGGCATCACAAAGCCGGCCGTGGTGGAGCTAGGGTTGGAGGAGTTCATCGCGTCACAAATGTTTCTGGAGGCTTGGGTTTTTTGATAAAAGGCACATGTTTGCGCCACAGCTTGAAGGCTTGCCAGTGGATGCGCGCCACCACGCCCAAGGTCATCGCCGGGTAACGCCACAAAGCCTTGCGCAGGCTGCTGCGCGTGACCGGCTCCAGCGTGCCGTTGACACTGGTTTCGAGCAAGGGCCCGGTGTTGTCGTCATAGTCGATGCGGGCTACGGTCTTAATGCTGCCTTCATGCGTGCTGCGCATGAAGCGAAAGCGGTAGCCGCCTTCAAGTGTGCAAAACGGCGAGACATGAAAAACCTTGTCGGCCTTGAGCTCCTGGCCATACTGCGGCGCGTCTAGCAGATAGCAGTGACGTTCGCCAAAGGTGTTGTTGACCTCCACCACGATGGCGCGCAGGCTGCCATCGCTTGCGTGGCAATACCAGAAACTCACCGGCTTGAAGGTGTAGCCCAGCACCCGCGGGTAGGTGTGCAGCCAGATCTCGCCAAGCGCGTCCGCAATGCCTTCACGCTTCAAGAGCTCGTCAATCCACGCCAGCGCGTTGTCACGCCCGTCGCCATGGTCACGGTCAAAAAAGCTCAGCAGCGCACGGCGGTTGTGCGCGAGCGCGCCGCTGCCGTGTTGCTGCATGGCGCGCATGGGCAGCATCAAAAAGTAAGTCGGGTAGGCGAAGGCGTTGCGCGCGGGCTTGAGCCGGAGGTGCCTAACCCGGCCAAAACCCAGCAGGGGGGTTAAGGCCCCCACGCTTGCCGCTTCGCGTACTGCGCTGCCCCCCGGGGGGGCTGAACTTGCTCGGGGCGGCCCTTCGCTGCGTTCGCCCAAGGCCCTCACGCTTTCTAATTCAGAAGACCCGCCGTCCTCGTTGGGGCCGGTGCTGGCAGTCATGCATGCGCTCCGCTGGCTTCCTGCAGCAGTTGACGCGCCGCATTCAGGCCCGATTTGAGCCCGTCTTCATGAAAGCCGTAACCTGTCCATGCGCCGCAGAAATAGCTGTGTCGCTGGCCTTGCAGTTGCGCCACCTGGCCTTGCGCGCGAATGGCAGCCAGGTCAAAGACCGGATGGGCGTAATCGAACTCGCCCACGATGTGCTCAGGCGCAATCTCGCGCACGGGATTGAGCGACACCAGCACCGGCTGGCTAAAAGGCAGCGGCTGCAGCATGTTGAGCAGGTAGTGAAGGCAGACCTGCGCTGATTCACGGTCGGTGTGTTGTGCGCGCTCGTAATTCCATGCCGCCCAGGCCAGCTTCTTTTTGGGCAACACCGAGGCGTCGGTGTGCAGCACGGCTCGGTTGGGTTGGTAGCGAATGGCGCCCAGCGCCTGTTGCTCAGCTTCTGTCGCGTCACCCAGCATGGCCAGCGACTGGTCGGAATGCGCGGCCATCACGACCTTGTCAAAGTATTCGGTACCGCTGTCGGTGATGATGCGCACGCCGCCCTGCGCCAGGCGGGCATCGCGTGCAACCATGCGCACAGGCGTGTTCAGCCGCTTGTCGTCAATCCTGGCAATGATTTTTTCGACGTAGTGACGCGCACCGCCCGTCACGGTCCACCACTGCGGCCGGTTGGCGACCTGTATCAGGCCGTGGTTGTAGCAAAAGCGGATCATGGTGGCCACGGGGAATTGCAGCATCTGGTCGGTCGGACAGGACCAGATGCAACCCATCATGGGCAGAAAGTACCAGTCACGAAATTCGGCGGAGAATTTTTCAGCCTGCAGAAAATCAGCCAGCGGCTGCATCAGCGCGGCCTCTGCATTGCCGTCCATGGATGTGGCCAAGGCTGTGGTGATGCGGTTAAACCGCATGATGTCGCGCAGCATGCGCAAAAACTTCCAGTTCAACAGGTTGCGGCGCTGCACAAACACGCTGTTCAGGCTGGAGCCGCTCCATTCAAGCGCTTGCCCTTTGCCGCCGGCTCCAAACGCGCCAGGTATCTTGACCGAAAACGACATGTCCGACTTCGCGGTTGCGACATCGAGTTCGGCAAGCAAGGCGATCAGATTTGGATAGGTGC
Source organism: Comamonadaceae bacterium (assembly GCA_947443645.1). Classification (GTDB taxonomy): domain Bacteria; phylum Pseudomonadota; class Gammaproteobacteria; order Burkholderiales; family Burkholderiaceae_C; genus Polaromonas. The sequence goes on from CANEXF010000001.1 coordinate 31,088, forward strand.
GTTCGTTGAAGACTAAAAAACCGGTGTCCACGCCATGTGTTTGTGGGCCTTGCGGCGTTGGCAGCGTGACATCAACCGTGTGGGTGTGGCCGCCAAAATAGTCACCTGCTTCAAACAGTGTGATGTCTGCCAGGCCTTCAAGGCTGTGCGCGGCAGCCAGCCCTGAAATGCCAGAGCCGACGATGGCCACGCGAGGCCGTGCAGGAAGCGGTGAAGCAGGGTTGCTCAGGAAGGGGCTGAACATGCTCAGCCGCCTAAAGATAAAAATGCTGCGAAACGCCCCGACGCGAACGAGGGAGGGAGGGAGGAGGAGGAGCGCCCCGGGATTTCATCGGCGCTGTAAAAGCGCAGACGGCCTCGCAACAATGAAACTGTATTGCCGAGTTGGCCGGCTTTTGCAAACCACTCAAGCCCCTGTACGAGCGAGTACTGGCGCAGGTAGTTCCCCAGTTTTTCCGAAATGGCGAGGTAATAATTTGTTAACTGGAGTGGTCTCATGGGGGTCGTCGGCGTGGCGGCTCGGGCAGGGGTTCGCGGACGACTTTATCCGCTCGATGCCAAACCATCATAAGCCCTAAGTTACCGAGCAGTCAAATAGTGACTCGTCGGTAACTATATTCCCGGATACGTGGAAAGGGTTTATTTCGCTGCCAGCTGCTTTTCGATTTCCCGCACAAATGCCCGGCTTTTGGGGTCAGCCATGGAATTGAAGCTGGTGACGCTCTGGCCATCACGGCCAATGACATATTTGTAGAAGTTCCAGCGCGGCGCTTTACCGGTCTTGGCCGCGAGCTGCTTGAACAGCGGGTTGGCATCTTTGCCGCTCACGCTGGACTTGGCGAACATGGGGAATTTCACACCAAAGGTGTTCTCACAAAAATCAGCAATCTCCTTGTTGCTGCCGGTTTCCTGCGCAAAGTCATTTGACGGAAACCCCAGCACCACCAGGCCCTGATCGCGGTATTTTGCATACAGTGCCTCCAGACCTTCGTACTGCGAGGTAAAGCCGCAAAAGCTCGCCGTGTTGACGACCACCACGACTTTGCCGCTGTACTGGCACAGCGACTGCGGCTTCTCATCCTGCAGGCGCAAAAAGCTTTGCTGAAGCAGTCCACTACAGGCAGTTTCAGTCGCCGCGCCTGTTGGGCGTGCTTCGGAGGGCGTTGCCGCCAGCAGGGACTGACCTGACAGCGCAAGAAGGGCCAACAGGCAGGCCGAAGCGAGGCTGGATTTAAGGACTGTGGTGGTGCGCATGGTCTGAGTGGTTTGAAAAATCGTCAGGGGTGATCGCAAGGACGGCCAGTCGAGTGCGAGAAGGTTTTTTGAGGCTATCAGATTCGCGCAACCGGCGTTAGGTTCTGCCCGTCAAAGCCCTTTGATGCAAATTGCTGCAGCAAGTACGCTCAAAACATCATGCATGGGCTGGCCAATGTACCCAATCTCCGCTGGGGCTACGTGGGGTTTAAGTCAAGGCGCGTCACATTACCCGTCTAGAATTCTTCAAATATTACTAAGCGATGCACTTGCATCTCAGGTAGTTCTTGCGCGCATGAGGGCGCATGACTGCTGCAAAACTGTTGCGTTGCCGATGGCGAAGGAGTTCATATGCTTTACCCCGAACTGTTTAAACAGCTGGAGTCCGTGCGCTGGGACATGGAAAAGGATATTCCCTGGGCCAGTTTCGATGCCTCCAAGCTGTCTGATGAGCAGGCTCAAACCATCAAGATGAATGCCATCACCGAGTGGGCAGCGCTGCCGGCCACGGAGATGTTTTTGCGTGACAACAAGGACGACAGTGACTTTTCGGCCTTCATGTCCATCTGGTTTTTTGAAGAGCAAAAACACTCGCTGGTACTGATGGAATACCTCAGGCGTTTCCGGCCAGAGCTGGTGCCTACCGAGCAAGAGCTGCACGAAGTCCGATTCGAGTTTGAGCCCGCGCCGCCGCTGGAAACATTGATGCTGCATTTTTGTGGCGAGATTCGTCTGAACCACTGGTATCGCTGCGCCAGCCAATGGCATACCGAGCCTGTCATCAAGCAAATTTATACCCAGCTCAGTCAGGATGAAGCGCGTCATGGCGGCGCTTACCTGCGCTACATGAAGCGCGCCATCAGCAAATCGGGTAATGAAGCGCTGGCGGCCTTCACCAAAGTGGGCGTGCTCATGGCGAGCGCGCGGCGCACGGCGCAGGCGCTGCACCCGACCAATTTGCATGTGAACAAAAACCTGTTTCCGCGTGACACCATTCAGTCTCGCCTGCCCAACCCCGAGTGGCTGGAGCACTGGCTGGACACCCAGATCAAGTTTGACGCTGCCTGGGAAGGAAAAGTGGTTGAACGCATCCTGCACAACCTGAGCCTGCTGATGAACCAGAGCTTCAAGACCGTGCAGGAACTCAACCGCTATCGCAAGGAACTTGCGCGGGGAATCGCCGGCACGGCCCTGCCGCAAGTCCTGTGAGCGCGCCTGCATTCCTCCAGAAGATAGCTTCCCGCGAAGACGCGCTGCGCCGCATGGCGGCCTTGCCTGGGCCGGTGGTGTTTACCAACGGGGTCTTTGATGTGCTGCACCGCGGCCACGCGACCTATCTGGCGCAGGCGCGTGCCTTGGGTGGCAGCCTGGTGGTGGCGCTCAATACGGACGCGTCAGCGCGGCGTCTGGGCAAAGGCCCGGAGCGGCCTTTGAACAACGAGCAGGACAGGGCAGCGATGATGGCCGCGCTGGAGTCTGTCAGCCTGGTGACCTGGTTTGACGAAGACACGCCACTGGCGCTGATCAGCGAGCTCAAGCCGGATATTTTGGTCAAGGGCGGTGACTACGACATGCGCAAGCTGGCCGAGACCCAGGTAGTGGAGAGCTATGGCGGCAAGGCGCTGGCGATTGCGTTTGTTGACGGCTACTCGACCACCGCGCTGGTCAACAAGATCCGTAAAGGCGATTGATTCGAGGTCGCGGGCCGATCTTCGCTGCTTTTGCGGCCTTTGTGCTTGGAGTGCTGCCGCGCTTCAGACTGCTTTGGCAATCAAGACCGAGTTGGAGCCGCCAAAGGCAAATGAGTTGGACATGACCGCCCGCAAGTGCTTGCTGTCGCGCGCCTGCAACGGGATGTAGTCCAGGTCGCAGCGCGGGTCGGCTGATTCCAGAAATGCCGTGGGTGGCAACTGTCTGGCGCGCAGAGCCATCACGCAAGCGATGAACTCCATGGCACCTGCGGCGCCCATGGCGTGTCCATGCAAGGATTTTGTCGAGCTGATGGGCAAGCTGCCCGCGGCATTTTCAAAGGCCAGTTTGATGGCCTGGGTTTCCACCACATCACCGACTTCCGTGGCGGTTCCATGGGCGTTGAGGTAGCCGATGTCGCTGGAATTCAGCCCGGCATCGATCAGCCCCAGTGTCATGGCTCTGGCCTGTCCGTGCGCCTCGGGTTGCGTCAGATGGTGGGCGTCGGTGGTCGATGCGTAGCCTACCAATTCGGCCAGTATGGTTGCGCCGCGGCGCTGCGCGCTGTCCCAGTCTTCCAGCACCAGCATGGCCGAGCCTTCTGACAGAACCAGCCCGGTGCGGTCTTTTGAAAATGGCCGGCATGAGGCATGCGCGCCATCTGCATGCGGCTTGGCCAGGGTTTGCATGGCTTGCCAGGCCTTGATGGTGCCGCGGTTGAGCAGTGCTTCTGCGCCGCCCACCAGCATGGCGTCGGCGTAGCCATGGCGTATCTGGCGAAAAGCGTCGCCTATGGCACTGGCCGACGAAGCGCAGGCATTGGATACGGTGCTGCTTGGACCTTGAAGTCCAAACTCCATGGCCAGGTGGGCCGCGCTGGCATTGTTCATGGACAGCACCACCGTCATGGGCCGCAACCTGGCGACTCGTTGCTCCAGCAGCGCGGTGTAGGCCGCGTCAACTGAACCTGCGCCGCCGCTGCCGGTCCCCAGGGACACGCCAAAACGCTCGGGCGACAGTCCGCCCCGGGATGAGGGATCTGCCAGTCCGGCTTGCAGCATGGCCTGACGGGCCGCCACCAGCGCGAACTGGCTGACGCGGTCCATGGTCAGCAGCTTGGCTTTTGTGAAGTGCTCGTCGGGCTTGAAGTCAATGCTGCCCGCCAGCACGCTCTCGGTGCCCGTAGGGAAGGCGACGTCAATGGCGCGTATGCCCGATCGGGCGGCCAGCAGCGATGCAAAAAAAGAAGAAGTGTCCGTGCCCAGCGGGGCAACAATGCCCAGACCGGTGATGGCGACGCGGCGCAGGGCAGTCATGTCAAAGCCCGCCGCTCAGTATCAGGCCGCAGCCGCGCCTGCGGGGTCGGCAGGGCGCTTGGGCATCAGCGGTTCAATCAGCTGAACCATCTCGTCCAGCGTGCGTGGTGGGCTGGCCTGATCTGGAATTTGAATGTTGAACTGGTCTTCAATCTGAAACAAAAACTCAATCACGGCCAGTGAGTCCAGGCCGAGGCTTTCCAGCGTCGCGCCGGGCAACAGCTTGTCGTCGGCGATACCAAAGGTTTCGGCGAAAAGGGCGATCAAATCAGAATTCATCAGAAAAAAAACCTATAAGTAGCCAGTAAGTGCATCAGCACCGTGTCAGGAATGCGACAGCCCCATAGCTTAGCAGTTCTCTGGCGCGCCGCCCCGCCCCGCAGGAATCACCATGCCCCAAAAACGCAGCTGCGGCGCCCGCGCGCTGAGCAGACCATCATCAAGGCGTGTACATCTGCTTGACGGCATCTGACAGGCTGAAGGTGCCCAACAACTCGCCCAGATAGCTGTCAGGCATGGGGGCCTGGGCTGCAGCGCCGATTTCAGCGCGCAGACGGGCATTGCTGAACACTGCATCTGCCGTCAGGAATGGCAAATAAGGCTGCAGGGAGGCAAACATCCAGCGTTGGCGGGCGAATTTCGGCACCGGCACAAAATCGCGGCCACGCATGATCAGCTTCTTGATGCCTGGCATGGTCAGCGTCAATTCATCGGCCAGCGCCTGGAAGGTCATGGACTCTTCACCCGTGGACACGTGGTAGCAGTCATGCGCCAGGTCGTTTTTAAGCAGCATTTCTGCAAAAGCGCCGGCAACGAAATCAACAGGCGCAAAGTCCAGCTTTGCCAGCGGGTCCAGCGGAACCTCGCCGAGCTCGGCCATCACGGGGATGGCCCACAACATGTTGCGCGACAGCTTGGCGTCGTCAATGCCGCGTGACAGCACGATGCCCGGGCGCAGGCTCACAAAAGGCACGCCGGTAGCGCGCAGCAGGGTTTCGGCATCACGTTTGGAGCGGATGTAGTCGTTGGCATAGCCGGCAAAGGGCATGTCTTCGGTGATCACGCCGCGTGGCTCCATGGTCACGGCTGCAGTGCCGACAAAAAAGCCGCGTTGCGAGGGCTTGAGTGTCTTGAGAATGCCGGCGAAATTTTCGGCTGCCTGAATGTTGAGTGGGTAAACGCCTGCGTCGGGCTTGAATGAGGTGTTTGCTGCCGAATGCAGGATCACATCGGCGGATGCGATAACGGCCGCGCTCAGGCCGAAGTTGGGCGCCAGGATGTCGCCGGCTTCGGCTGACACCATGGCTTCATGTTCAGGCCTCCACAGAGCGCTTTTTTTCAGGCGTTCCAGCAGCCGCTGCCTGGCCTGGTCGGCATTGCCGGCACGCACCACAGCTGTACTGTGCACGCCGCGGGCGGCCAGAGTCAGCATCAACTCGCCCCCTATCAGGCCGGTTGCGCCTGAAAGTAGTACGCGTTTTTGCATTTCAATCACACCCAAAAGTTAAGTGAGGATTATAAGTCGCCGCGCCTGCTCGGCCCAGGCCTTGCCGGTGCCCTCGCCAAATCAAATTCGCGCAGCGGCGTCGTTGGCGGTTTGTTCCGGCTGGGCTTTGGCCGCTGGCTGGTGCCAGCGCTGCGTCAGGCGGCCCAGCGCGTGTTCCAGGTCGTCGATGTAGGTAAAGACAGCCGGCACCACCAGCAGGCTCAGCAAGGTGGAGGTGATCAGACCGCCTATGACTGCAATCGCCATAGGCGATCTGAAGCTCGGATCGGCGCCCCAGCCTAGCGCCAGTGGCAGCATGCCGGCGCCCATGGCAATGGTGGTCATGATGATGGGCCGTGAGCGTTTGTGACATGCATCCACCAGTGCGTCAAAGCGGTTCAGTCCCGCTTGTCGCGCAAGGATGGCGTAGTCGACCAGCAAGATGGAGTTTTTGGTGACTATGCCCATGAGCATGATCAGCCCGATCATGGAGGGCATGGACAGCGCCCTGCCCGTGATCAGCAGCGCCACAAATGCGCCGCCTATCGACAGCGGCAAAGCCGCCAATATGGTCACGGGCTGCATGAAATCCTTGAACAGCAGCACCAGCACGCCGTAAATGCAGAGCACGCCAATGGCCATGGCCACGCCAAAGCTGGCAAACAACGCCTGCATTTCCTGTGCATCACCGAGCTCAACGATTTTTACCGCAGGCGGCAGGTTTTTCATGGCCGGTAGTGCGCGTGCCTCGGCATTGAGCTCGCCCAGCGTTCTGGCGCCCAGCTCGATGTTCAGCGTGACGTTGCGGCTTCGGTTCAGGCGGTCAATTTGCGCTGGGCCCGATTCCATGGTGATGCTGGCGACATTGCCCAGCATCACCGGGCCATTTTTGCCCGGCACGCTCAGGCGGCCAATCGCTGCCAGGTCTGCGCGCAACGCGTCGGGCAGCCGAACACGTATCGGTATCTGGCGCTCGGGCAGGTTCAGTTTTGGCAGGCTGGTGTCGTAGTCGCCGGCTGTCGCCACGCGCACGGTCTCGCCAATGCTGGCTGCGGTCACACCCAGGTCGGCGGCGCGCGCAAAATCCGGCCTGACAATGATTTCGGGGCGCACCAGCGCGGCGCTGGAGCTGACATTGCCTATGCCCTGCAGTGTGCGCAGCTCGCGCTCGACTTTTTGCGCTGCCACAGCCAGCGCGACCGGGTCGGCGCTGGCCAGCACCAGCTGCATCTTGACGCCGGTATCCGGCGGGCCGACATTGAAACGCGCGCCGGCAATTGCATCGAGCTGCTGGCGGATTTGCGCCTCTATCGTGGCCAGCGATTCCGACCGGGCGGTGCGGTGCACAGTGCTCAGGGTGAGCACGGCTCGGCGCGCTTCGGCCGCCGCGCCTGGCGCGAACTCGTCGCCACTGGAGCCGCCACCTATGGAGCTGAAAACGCTGGTCACGCCCGTGACCCGCATCGCGGCCAGACGCGCCTGCTCGGCAATGCGGCTGGTCTCGCGTAGCGTGCTGCCGGGCGGCAACTCCAGGTTGATCTGCGTCTGGGCCCGGTCAGCTGCTGGCACAAAGCCGGTGGGCAACAAGCCCACGAGCGCTATGGACGCAGCAAAAAACAGCGCCGAGGCCAGCATGGTGACCAGGCGGTGGCGCAAGCACCATTGCATGGCCCGCATATAGCGCTGCATCAGCCAGCCGTCTTTGGCCTCGGTTTCTGTGGTCGGCTTGAGAAGGTAGGCAGCCATCATGGGCGTGAGCAGACGCGCGACCAGCAGCGAAGCCAAAATCGCCAGCACGGCGGTCCAGCCGAACTGCTTGAAGAAAAGCCCTGGCACGCCGCCCATGAAGGCGGTTGGCAAAAACACCGCGACCAGCGCAAAGGTGGTGGCGATCACGGCCATGCCGATTTCGTCGGCCGCTTCCAGCGCGGCCTGCATGGGCGTTTTGCCCATGCGCAGATGGCGCGAGATGTTTTCAATCTCCACAATCGCGTCGTCCACCAGCACGCCGACCACCAGCGCCAGCGACAGCAGCGTCACGGTGTTGAGCGTGTAGCCAAAATATTTGAGTCCGAGAAAAGTCGGAATCACCGACAGCGGCAGCGCGGCCGCGGCCACCAGGGTGGCGCGCCAGTCGCGCAGAAACCACCACACCACCAGCACGGCCAGCAGCGCGCCCTCGTAGAGTAGCTCCATGGAGCCCTGAAAGTTTTCTTCTACCGGCTGCGCGTTGTCAATCACCTGCCTGAGCGCGATGTTCGGGTTGGCAGCCTGCAACTCGGCAATGGCGGCGCGCACGCCTTTGGCGACATCCAGCTCGCTCGCGCCCTTGGTGCGAAAGATCTCGAAGCCGACCACGGCCTGTCCGTCCTGGGTTGCCAGTGCGCGCGGCTCGGCCACGGTGTCGCTGACGCTGGCGACCTGGTCCAGCCGCAGGTGCCTGCCGTCGGCCAGGGGCAGGTCCAGCAGGGCCAGCTCGGCAGCGCTTTTGACGGTCGCGATGGTGCGCACCGATTGCTCCGCGCCGCTGACGTCGCCGCGGCCGCCTGGCGCTTCTTGCTGCACCAGCCGCAGACGCCGCGACACATCGACGGCGGCGACGTTGAGCGCGGCCATCTTGGCGGCGTCGAGTTCAACCCTGACCTCACGGTTCACGCCGCCCATGCGCTTGACCGCGCCCACGCCAGGCACGTTGAGCAGCCGCTTGGTCACGGCGTTGTCGACAAACCAGCTCAGGTCCGGCGCGTCCATGGCCGCGGCTTGCATGCGTGCCGGCGCTTGCAGCCTTTCGGCGGCAACAAAGGTCAGTACCACGCGTCCGGCGGTGGAGGCCTTGGTCACCGAGGGGTCGCGCAACTCACCGGGCAGGTCGGCGCGGACACGGGCGACGGCGTCGCGCACGTCGTTGACGGCTTCGGCCAGGGGCTTTTCAAGAATGAACTCCACGGTGATCTGCACCGAGCCGTCGAGCACGCTGGTGTAAATGTTCTTGATACCTTGCAGCGTGGCGACCGAGTCTTCAATCTTGCGCGCGACTTCGGTTTCCAGTTGCGCCGGGGCTGCGCCCGACAGCGTGGCGTTGATGGTGACGATGGGCAGCTCAATGTCCGGGAAATCCTGCACCGCACTCGAACGGTAGGCCAGCAAGCCTGCCAGGCTCAGCAGCGCGAACAGCATGATGGCCGGGACCGGGTTTTTAATCGAGAGCGCAGAAAAATTCATTTTGCTACTTATTTAATAGCTGCTTGCGCAGGTGCTGCGGGCGCCAAAGGCCTGTTTACTTGTGTGTCTTGGGCGCTTGCCGGGGCGCCGGCGACTTCCACCCTGACCAGATCGCCATCGTTGAGAAAGCCGGCGCCACTGGCGACCAGCACGGCGTCGGGCTCCAGACCCGAGACCACCTCAACCCGCTCGCCCAGGCGGCGGCCTATCTGCACCTTGCGCTGACTCACGTGAGAGTCTTCGCGCAGCACAAACACATAGCTGAAGCCGTCGCGTATCACCACAGCCTGCTGCGGCAGCGTGCGTGCGGTCGATGTGCCGAGGTCAAACTCGCCCCTGGCGAACATGCCGGCCTTGACCGGGGCCAGCAGCTGGCTGCCTGCTGCCGCTTTAAGCTTTCCGACGCTGCTGGGCAAGTCCACATAAACCAGCGCCGAGCGTGTCAGCGGATCGACGGAAGGCGCGATCATGCGCACCCGGCCCTGGAGCTCGACGCCGTTGGCAGCCAGCACGCTGGCCAAAGTGCCTGGCGCCAGCCGTCCCAGCTCCGTTGAGGTGACTTCGGCGCGCCACTCCAGTCGGCCACCGCGAATCATGCGGAACAGCTCGGCGCCGTTGCCGACCACCGCACCCACCGTGGCGGTGCGCGCAGAGATCACGCCGCTGTCTGGCGCCAGCACCTGGGTTTGCCGCAGCCGCACCTGTTGTACCGTGCGCGTTGCGCGGGCGACTTCGAGCTTGGCCTGGGCGGTTTTTTCCAGCGTCAGGTATTGGTTGATTTGCTGCTCGCTGATCGCGCCGCTGGCCTGCAGCGTTCGCGCCTTGCCGGCGTTGCCGGCCGCGTCCGCTGCGTTGGCCTCAGCCTCCGCAACACTGGCCTGGCTTTGCGCCAGTTCGGCTTGAACCGAATCAAGGGCAAATGTTGCCAGTACCTGGCCGAGCTTGACCGTGTCGCCGACATTCACGCGAACCTCGGTCAGGCGCAGGCCATTGACCTCGCTGCCAATGACGGCCTCTTGCCAGGCCGCGATGCTGCCGTTGGCCGACAGCTGTATGGGCAGGCGGGTCGTCTCGGCTTTGATGGTGCTGACCGTCAGCGCCGGCTTGGGCGCCTTGCTGGCGACGCCGCCAGCCGGCTTTGATTGGGTATAAAAAATGGCTGCAGCGCCCACGCCAAGTGCGGTGACAGCTATGAAAATAATAGCTTTTGGTGGTCGTTTCAGTTGTTTCATAGGTCTCATCGGTCAGGCGTTTGGACTTGGCGTGTGGCGGTCAGTCATAGGGCCAGGGCGGCAGCAGTGACTCCGGAATATCAAACACCATGGGCGCGGCCGGTTCGGCGTTCACGGTCCAGCCGCCGCCGAGTGCGCGGTAAAGCGCTATCCAGGCGCGTCGGCGTTCGAGCTCCAGGTTGACGACGGCGCTACGCGCTGAAAGCAGGGTGCGGCGCGCCTCTTCCAGCTCCACCAAACTGGCCAGGCCCGCGGCATGGCGTGCTTGTGTACCCAAAAAAGAGGCGCGGTAGCCTGTGGCGGCCACAGAAGTATCTTTGGCGCGGTCATTGGTGCTTTGCAGTTGGACCAGCGCTTCTTCGACCTCGCGCACCGCTTGCCTGATGGTGCCGTGGTACTTGCCGGATGCTTCTTCGTAGCGTGCCTTTGCCGCATCCAGCGTGCCATCGGCGGCGCCGCCGTCATAAATCGGCACGGTCAAGGTCAAAGGCCCTATGGACCAGGTGTTGAAATTTTGGTTGAAGCCGCGCGCGCTGACGCGGTTGGCCGCAATAATGCCTGTAATGCTCAGCCGTGGGTAGCGCTGCGCGCGCGCGCTGCCGACCTCAAAGCTTGCCGCTGCCAGCTCGCGCGCAGATCTGTAAACATCGGGGCGCTGCGCCACCACGTCGGCCGGAACGCTGGAGATGTCCCCCAGGCCGCGCTGGTCTGGTGCGGCTGGTGCTTGTGCGAGTTTTTGCCTGAGGGCGGGCTCAGCGAAAGCCGTCAGTGCCACCAGCGCCTTCAGGTCCAACTCGCACAAGGCTTGCTGCTGGGTCAGGCGCGTGCGGCCCTCGGCTGCGCTGGCGCGTGCCAAGGCGGCGGTGGCCGGCGCAACAAAGCCGGCCTTGGCCAGCTGCTCGTTCAGGCGCGCAGTAGCGGCGCGCGAACGTGTATCGGCCTGGGCCAGCAGCAGCAGCCTTTCATTGGCGCGCAGGCTGTAGTACTGCTTGGCGACTTCTGCGGCGACCGACACCCTGGCCTCGTGCCAGGCCGCTTGCGTGCCTGCCAGGCGCTCCTTGTCGGCCTCGAGATTGGCCAAGTTCTGTCCAAAAAGGTCCACCTCCCAGCTGGTTTGCAGGCCCAGTTGATTGCTGTTGGCAAGAGAGGGCACGGATATTCGATCACCAGGCGCGGAAAGGCTCCTGCCGGAGCTACCTATCGCGTCCAATGTAGGCAACAAAGCAGCTTCAGAAATGGATCTGGTTGCCTCGGCTTGCAAAATATTTGAGCGCGCCTCGATCACCGAAGGGCTGACGGTCTGTGCGGCTTCAATCAGCTCCACCAGCAGCGGGTCTTGCTGCTGCTGCCACCACAGCGACAAATTAGCCACTTGTCCACCGTGCGGCAGCGGCGCATACCACTGCGGCGGCGCGGCGATGGGGATGCTGGTGGGCGGCCCCGTCGCTGTACAAGCGGCCAGCGCCAAAACAAGACCCGACGCCAAAGCCCGGAGAACTCCTGGAGCAAGGCGGCCGCTTGGTAAATCAGGTCTTCTCATGAATTGGTTTTTCTGATGCTGGGCTGGGCAGCTGATTTTTGTGGCGCTTCATGCCAACCGGCACGACTTGAATCACCGTTTCCGGGGCGGCACTGTCGCGCCTCAAAACTGGACGTTTTGGCAGCGGCTGCGTCCGGCTGGCGCGCCGCAGCTGCATGCGCTGCACGTTGTAGACGCTTTATTAGAGCACGCCCATTTCCTGGCCTGAGCGCATCAGCGCGCATGTCAAGGCGCTGCCGCCAGGCCAAAAACCGCAGTCCAGAGGTTTTCAATCGCGCTGCGTTCAGCCTGCAGCGCCGGGGGTGTGACTTGTGTTGGCTCTTCATTCAGGCGCGCCTGGTGCTGCACGCGCCTGAGTTCCCGATAAGCCTTGGCGGCTTGCTGACCGACCCCTGGTGGCAGCAGACCCGCAGCCTCGGCATGCAGTAGCAGCGCGATATTGCCAGTGTTTTGAACCAGCGCGGGGTGACGAGCCGATTGCGACAGCACCAGAAACTGCACCGCAAATTCGGCATCGACCATGCCGCCCACGCTGTGCTTGACATCAAATTTGCCAGCCTTGACGGGATGGGCTGCGCGGACCTTTTCGCGCATGGCGACGATTTCCTCGCGCAGCAGTGCAAGGTCGCGCGGCGCGGTGATCACGCCCAGTTTGACCTGCTCAAAGCGCTCGCGCAAGGCCTGGTCGCCCAGAACGAAGCGGGCGCGGGTCATGGCCTGGTGTTCCCAGGTCCAGGCGGTGTTGCTGCCATGCTGCTGTTGGTAGGCGGTGTAGGCATCAAAGCTGGTGACCAACAGTCCCGAGTTGCCGTTGGGCCGCAACGCCGTGTCGATTTCGTAGAGGTCGCCTTCGCCGGTCTTGACGGTCAGCCAGTTGATCAGCTTGCGCACCAAGGTGGCATAGATTTCTGGCGCCTGCTCATGGCTGTCCTCGTAGACAAATACGATGTCCAGATCGCTGCCATAGCCGAGTTCCTTGCCACCCAGTTTGCCGTAGGCAATGATGGCGAACTGCGATGTCTCGCGGTGCCGGATCTTCAGGCGTTGCCAGCACCAGTCGGTGGTGATGGCCAGCACGGCTTCTGCCAGCGCGCTCAAATCGTCTGCCACCTGCTCGACCGTCAGAACGCCTTCAATATCGCGTGCCAGGGTGCGAAATACCTCTGCGTGGTGGGCCCGGCGCAGCAGGTTCAGGCAGGTCTCTTCGTCGTCCTCGCCGGTGCGCCGCAGCGATGCCAGGCGCAACTGCAACTCCTTGCTAAAGACTTCCCGGTCAAAGCGCTCGCGCAGCAACTCGTCGCTGGCGAGCTCATCTATCACGCCAGGGTGCTTGAGCAGATAGCGCGCAGGCCATTTGGCCGCGCCCAGCAAGCGCAGCAGGCGAAGGTGCACGGCGGGGCGCTCCAGCAGCATCGCCAGATAGCTCTCGCGCCTGAGCAGGGGTTCTATCCAGTCAACGATGCGCACGGCCGCTTCTTCGCTCACGCTGCCCTCACGCAACCACAGGGCGGTGCGCTGCACCAGTTGCGCCAGGCGGGCACGCGACTCATCACGCAGCGCCAGCACCTTGGGATGCTTGCGCCAAAGCGCCACGCGCACGCGAAATTGCTCGGGCCATTGCGCCGACAGATTCTCCAGAAGCTCGTCGAGCTGCTGCGCTGGCTTTGCGTTGTTGGCACCGGCTGGCGTCGACTTGATGCAGCGCTTGCACTCGGGATTGCCGCCCAGCAGCTTGTCAAACTCCTGCGCCACCAGCTCGCGGTGTGTGTCCAGCTCGCCGAGAAAGCCGCAGCAATCGGGATAGGCCATGGTTTGTGAAATCCAGGCCAGATCGTCATCACGCGTTGGCAGCACATGGGTCTGCTGGTCGTCCAGGTACTGGATGCGATGCTCCACGCGGCGCAAGAACACATAGGCCCGCGCCAATGCGTCTGCTGTTTCCTGCGGCATCAGGCCGGCATCGGCCAGCCGCTGCAGCGCGTCTACTGTTGGCCGGGTTCGCAGTTCGGGAAACTGCCCGCCGCGAACGACTTGCAGCAGCTGCACTGTGAATTCAATTTCACGAATGCCCCCGCGCGATATCTTTACATCGTTGGCGCGCTCCGGGTGACCCGCGCAGCGCTTGGCTGCATGCTCGCGAATCTGCCGGTGCAATATGCGCAGCGCATCAAAGACGTTGTAGTCAAGGTAGCGCCTGAACACAAAGGGCAGCACCACGGCGCTCAATGCAAGCGCAGAGCCGTTTTTACGGCATTCAAACGGGGCCACGACACGGCTTTTAAGCCAGGCAAAGCGCTCCCATTCCCGGCCTTGCGCCTGAAAATAGTCTTCCAGCGCACTCAGTGATATGGCGGCTGGACCTGAATTGCCATTGGGCCGCAAGGCCAGGTCGACACGGAACACAAAGCCGTGCTCGGTGGTCTCGCCAATCAGGCTGAAGATGGCCTTGACCTGGCGCGCAAAGTACTCGTGATTGGAGATTTGTCCCCGGCCGTCAGCGCGGCCCGCGGTTTCGCCGTCCTGGTCATAAACGTAAATCAGGTCGATGTCACTCGAGACATTGAGCTCTCTTGCGCCCAGCTTGCCCATGCCCACGATCCACATCTGGGCTTTTTTGGTCTGTGGGCTGTCGGTGTCCTGGCAGCGTGGCGCGCCATGCGCTTCATCGAGAATTCTTTGCGACTCCAGGGCCGCGACTTCGAGCGCGAATTCGGCCAGCGCTGTCATGGCGCGGGTCACGATGCCCAAAGTCGCAGGGTTGCCTGGGCCTGCATCACAATCGAGCACCACCAGGCGCTCTATCACCAGCTGGCGCAGCACCCGCAGCGCCGCGCCGGTTTCCAGTTGCCGGGCCAGCAGGGCTTGCAGTGCCTGCTCCATGCCTGGGCGTTGCGGCTCGCCTGCGGGCAACAAGTCCAGCTCATCTGCATAGCGTCGGCGTATGCGCTGCACAAACCGTGAATAAGCGGAAGCGGTTGGTATGGCCTCGGAACTTGCATCCCCGGCTGAGCTGGCGGTCATAATTCTCATGTCAATGGACCAAACGATTCCCTTTTTGCAAACTCTGGCATCGCGTCGCATGCGCTGGCTGGCCACTGCCGCACGCAGCCTGTTTTGGCTCGTTGTGTTGCTGTGGCTGTTGTTTGGCGCAAGTTGGGGCGTGCTTCACGGCTGGATTGTGCCGCGAATCGGTGAATTTCGCCCGCGCCTGGAAATGGCGGCCACCAAGGCATTGGGGGTAAACGTGCGGATTGGACAGATCGTGGCCGAGTCCACCGGCATGATTCCCTCGTTTGAGCTGCGTGATGTGGTGTTGCACGACACCCAGGGCCGGGAAGCCCTGCGATTGCCGCGCGTTGTTGCTGCGCTGTCACCGGCTTCGCTTTGGGGCATGGGTTTCGATCAGTTGGTCATTGACCATCCGGTGCTGGAGGTGCGGCGCGCAGCTGACGGAAGGGTATTCGTAGGCGGCCTCGACGTGTCACAAAACCGCAGCGACAGCAGCGCAGTGCTTGACTGGTTTTTTTCCCAAGCCGAATTCTCCATACGCAGCGGCACGCTCAGCTGGACCGACGAGTTGCGCCAGGCGGCGCCGTTGACACTGACTCAGGTTGATGCGGTACTGCGCAACGGACGTCATCGCCACGCCATGCGGCTGGATGCGACGCCACCTCCTCAGTGGGGTGACCGCTTTAGTCTGCGCGGCATCTTCAGGCAACCCCTGCTTTCGACAGATGCCGGCCAATGGATGGACTGGTCAGGTCAGTTGTATGCCGAGTTCAGTCGCGTCGATGTGTCGCGCATCAGGCAGTACGCCAGCCCGGACACGCTGGGCATTGAGGTCAGGTCGGGCAACGGCAGCCTGCGTGCCTGGGCTGACCTCAAAGCTGGGCGGATTGTTGGTGGCACGGCCGATGTCTCGCTCAACGATGTCGATGCCCAGCTGGGCAAAGCGCTGGAGTCCTTGTCGCTGGCGTCGGTTGCTGGCCGTTTCGGTGGCCAGCAGCTCGCCACCGGATTTGAGCTGACGACCGAGGGTTTGCAGTTCAGTACCAAGGACGGTTTACAGTGGCCGGGCGGCAATCTGAAGCTGCTTCACACCGGCGCGCAAGGTCAGACCGGCGAGCAAAACGAACTCAAGGCCGACAAGCTCGATCTGGCCACACTGGCTCAGATTGCGAACCGCTTGCCTCTGGGCGCTCAAACCCACGCGCTGCTGGCCTCCTATGCGCCCAAGGGACTCCTAGAGTCCGTGCAGGCCCGCTGGCGTTCGCCGGACGCTGGGCCCGTGACTTATTCGGCGCAGGGCCGGGTGACCGGCTTTGAAGTCGCGTCGCAGCCCAGGCCCGCGCTGCTGCGCACCACGGCCTCAGGCCAGGAGCTGCGCGAGTCGCCGGGCCGGCCCGGGGTGAGCGGCGCGGCCATTGACTTTGACCTGACGCAGGCAGGCGGCAAGGCTAGCGTGAAAATTGTTGATGGCGCACTTGATTTTCCTGGGGTGTTCGAAGACTCGCGTGTTCCCATGAGCCAGTTGTCCATGGACGCGCAATGGAAGCTCGGGAGTGGAAAAGTTGATGTGCAATTGCGCAATATCCGTTTTTCAAACGCCGATGCGGAAGGCCTGGCGCAGGTCAGCTGGCAATCCGGTGAGCCGCAAGCCAGTTCAGCGCTTGCTGGCGGGCCTGCTGACAACTCGCTCGGCCTGCTGGATCTGCAGGGCAGCCTGAGCCGCGGCGATGGCGCCAGGGTGCACCGCTATCTGCCGCTGGTGTTGCCTGAGCGTGTCAGGCACTATGTGCGCGACTCGGTTGTGCAGGGCGCCCTCAGTGACGTGAAGTTCAAAGTCAAAGGGCCGGTTGATTCGATTCCGTTTTCCAACCCTGCGCAAGGCGAATTCAAGGTGTCGGCCCGCATGCACAACGGCCACTTTGCCTACGTGCCCAAGCTGGTGCAGCCCAAGGACGCGTTGCCCTGGCCGGCGCTGACTGATCTCAGCGGCGAGCTGGTCTTTAACCGGGCCGCACTGGAAGTCAATGCTGTCAGCGCCAAGATCGCCGGTCTTCAGCTGTTCAAGGGTGACGCGCGCATTCCCGACCTGATGCATTCGGCCACGGTGGATGTCAATGCGAGTCTCAAAGGCTTGCTGGCGGATGCGCTTGGCTTCGTCAATGGCTCGCCGCTGAGCGGCATGACATACCAGGCGCTGGGCAAGGCGGTCGCCGGTGGCGCAGCCGACTACCGGGTGCACTTGAGTTTGCCGCTTCACGCGCTGGACAAAACCCGTGTGCAGGGCACAGTGACCTTGCCTGGAAACGATGTGCAGTTCACACCCGCCTCCCCCATGCTGGCGCGACTCAAGGGTGCCGCAACATTCAGTGAGAGCGGCTTCAATGTGGCTGCCGCGCAGGCGCGTTTGCTTGGCGGCGACATACGCTTTGAGGGCGGCTCGCGGCCGGCCGCACGGGTTACGGGTAGCAGTGGTGATACCGAGGCCAGTGTGGTCTTCAGGGCGCAAGGTCTGTTGACAGCCGAAGGGGTCAGGCAAGCCAAGGACCTGGGTTTTGTCTCGCGCATGGCCCAAAACGCCAGCGGTAGCGCGGCCTATTCCGCGACCCTGGGATTTCGCCGTGGTGTGGCCGAAGTCACGGTCTCCAGCAGTCTGCAAGGCATGGCGCTTGGCCTGCCTGCGCCCTTGAACAAGACGGCAGAATCGGCCTTGCCGCTGCGCTTTGAAAATAGCCTGCAGCGTCAGTCCATGGCGCCGGGGCAGGATTTACATGACCAGTTGAGCCTGACACTGGGTCGGCTCGCCTCTGTGATGTATGTGCGCGATATCACTGGCGATCAGCCGCGTGTGATTCGCGGCAGCATTGGCGTCGGGCTTGAGGCGGGCGATGCCGCACCTACGCCGGTCAATGGCGTGGCGGCCAGCGTCAATCTGGCCAAGGTGGACCTGGATGCCTGGGAGAAAATCCTTTCCAGCGTTGCCGGCAGCAGTGTGGCGGCAGCGCCGGGTCAAAGTGGTTTTCAGGTTTCGGCACTGGCTTACCTGCCGACGCAAATGGCCATACGTGCCAAGGAGTTGCTGGTCCAGGGTCGCAAGCTCAACAACGTGGTGTTGGGCGGAACGCGCGAGGGGCTGAACTGGCGCGCCAATATTGATGCAACAGAGCTCAATGGTTACCTCGAGTTTCGTCAGCCCGGCAGCAGCGGTCCGGGCCGCGTGTATGCCCGGCTCTCGCGCCTGAGTCTGGGGCAAAGTACGGCCAGCGAAGTGGAGTCCATACTGGACGAGCAACCGGCGAATATTCCGGCGCTGGACATTGTGGTGGACGATCTGGAACTGCGTGGCAAGAAACTTGGCCGCATTGAGATCGACGCTGTAAACCGTGCCGCACTTGCGGTCTCCCGAGACGGCGGTGCGCGTGAGTGGCGCCTCAACAAATTCAACATCACTTTGCCTGAAGCGGTACTCACTGCCAGCGGCAACTGGGTGGCTGTCAATGCGCAGGCGCCGGCTGGTGCGCCAGCCGCCGCACGTTCACCGCGCGCTCTGGCAGAGCGCAGGCGCACGGTAATGAATTTCAAGCTCGACATCGCCGACTCCGGTGAGTTGCTCAAACGTTTTGGCATGAATGACGTGATCCGCCGCGGCAAGGGGAAAATGGAAGGGCAGGTGGCTTGGCTGGGTTCGCCGCTTAGCCTGGATTACCCCAGTATGAGTGGCCAGTTCAACGTGAATATCGAGGCGGGTCAGTTCATGAAAGCCGATCCGGGTATTGCCAAGTTGCTTGGTGTGTTGAGCCTGCAGTCATTGCCCAGGCGCTTGACGCTGGACTTCAGGGATGTTTTTTCTGAAGGTTTTGCTTTTGATTTTGTACGCGGTGATGTCACTATCAGCCAGGGGCTGGCCGCCACCAACAACCTGCAAATGAAAGGTGTGAATGCGGCCGTTCTCATGGAGGGCAGCGCCGATATTGCCAAAGAAACGCAGGACCTCAAGGTGGTGGTGGTGCCGGAGATCAACGCCGGAACGGCTTCGTTGATTGCCACGGCCATCAACCCGGCGATAGGCTTGGGAAGTTTCCTGGCCCAGTACTTTTTGCGTCGACCGTTAATTCAGGCCAACACGCAGGAATTTCATATCGACGGCAGTTGGACCGACCCCAGAATTTCCAGGATCGAGAGCAAGCCATGAAGGTTGCCGCGATCCAGATGGTTTCGGCGACGGATCCTCAGGCTAACCGCGATACTGCCCGACGGCTGCTGGCGCAGGCCGCCAGTGAGGGCGCCGAGCTGGCCGTGCTGCCCGAATATTTTTGCCTGCTCGGCCTCAAAGACACCGACAAATTGCAGATCGCGGAGCGGCCTGGACAGGGACCGTGCCAGGATTTTTTGAGCCAATGTGCGCGTGATTTCAATTTGTGGATTGTGGGCGGAACGCTGCCTCTGGTGAGCGATCAACCGGATCGGGTGTTCAACAGCAGCCTGGTGTACGACCCGTCTGGCCAGCTGGTCGCACGCTATGACAAGATGCATTTGTTTTACTTTGACAATGGCCAGGAGCGCTACGATGAGTCGCGCGTGTTGCAGCCTGGCAGGCAGGTCGTGGGCTTTGAGTTGGCGTCTGTCGACGGCAACAGCTACCGCATCGGTTTGAGTATTTGCTATGACTTGCGCTTTCCAGAGTTGTACCGCGCGCTCAAGGCAGACCTGTTGCTGGTGCCCAGCGCCTTTACGTTTACCACCGGCCAAGCCCACTGGGAACTGCTGCTGCGCGCCCGCGCGATTGAAAACCTCGCTTACGTGATTGCGCCTGCACAGGGTGGAACCCACGAGAACATGCGCCGCACATGGGGTCACAGCATGGTGGTCAATCCGTGGGGAAGCATCATGGCTGAACTCGCCGAGGGGCCAGGTGTGGTGATGGCCGAGGTGTTCAAGACCCAGCTTGACGCAGATCGGCTGCGTTTGCCGGCGCTCGATCACGGGGTGCTATGAGGCAGCTGCCATTCAAACTCAAAAGTCTGGCGGGGCTGAAGTGGGCGCGCCTGCAGGACGGCGTCAGGCGCTCTGCTCTCTGGATCTTGCTGCTCGCGCTGGTGGTGACGCTGCTGGGCACGCTGGTCTGGCTCGCGGGACGTTATGAGGCCAGCCAGGTTCAAAGTCGTCTAGAGCGTGATGCGTCTGAAACGGTCGCTGACGTTCGCGCCGGTCTGACGCGCAATATCCAGAGCTTTCAGGCCTTGCAGTCCAGCCAGCGCACACCTGCATCCTGGCAGTTGTCGGCTGGCGATCTGCTGATTGAACACAGAGAGATCATGCGCCTGGAGTGGCGCAGTGAGTCGCTTGAGGTGCTTGCCTTTGCTGGTACCCCGTACCACGGCGCGGTTTTTGAGCGCCTTGGTCGCAGCAGTGCTCAGGCTGACGTCAGCCTGGCCTGCAACACGGCGCGCCGTCTGAGTGGCCCGGCCTATTCGGCCAGCTACTTCATGCCGCAAGCCGACGGCCTGGGCCTCGAGTTTCTGGAAATGTGTCTGCCCATCATGGCGGCCGGCCGGCTTGCCGGCTACACGGTTGCGACCTATGCGCTGCAGGATGTGCTGGCTGAGTTCGTCGGAAAACAGCTGGGTCGCGGCCAGAGTGTGTCCTTCACCGAGGCTGACGGCACCCGTCTGGCCATGTACGGAATGCGCTCACGCGGTAGCCGGGTGTATGTGGCCCAGCAGCTGCTTGATCTGCCAGGCAACACGCTGGTGCTCCGACTGGAAAGCCGGCAAGGCACGCCCGCGTTTTTCCCCAACCTGCTGACTGCGCTGGTCACGGCCATGTCGCTGGCGCTGCTGGCGGTGCTGTTTTTGTTGGCCCGTGACATGCGGCGGCGCCTCAAGGTCGAGCATGACCTGGGCGAAGCACTGGCGTTTCGAAAGGCCATGGAGGACTCGGTGCTCACAGGCCTACGTGCGCGCGATCTTGATGGCCGTATCACTTATGTCAACCCGGCGTTCTGTCAGATGGTGGGTGTCGATGCCAAGGATCTGCTGAACCACAGTTTTCCCTCGCCCTATTGGCCGCCTGAACTGGCGGAAACCTACCAGCAGCGGCAGGCCATCCGGCTGGCCGAAAACGCTTTGCCGCGTGAGGGGCATGAGTCGGTATTCATGCGGCCTGATGGCACCCGCTTTCCGGTACTCATCATGGAGGCGCCACTCATCAATGCGGTGGGCAAGCACACCGGCTGGATGAGTGCCATCCTGGACGTGAGCGAGCAACGGCGGGTTGAAGAATTGTCGCGCGCCAGTCAGGATAGATTGCAGGCTACAGCGCGGCTGGCGATGATTGGCGAAATGGCCTCCCTGTTGAGTCATGAACTGAACCAGCCCTTGGCTGCCATTTCGAGCTATGCGACCGGTTCGCTTAACTTGCTGAAACACCAAGCCGTCGGCAAAGGGGCCGCCCCTGAGCTTTTGCCGATCACGATGTCAGCGAACCATCTCGCAAGCGACATGCAATTGGCAATGGGCCGTATTGCCGAACAGGCGGAACGCGCCGGCAGGGTCATCAGGAGCGTGCACGACTTTGTCCGCCGTCGCGACCAGTCGCGCGAGGCCGTGCAGCCACGCGCATTGCTCGAAGCGGTCATGCCGCTGGTGGGCCTGCAGGCGCGCAAGTTGTCGGTGACGGTCGTCATCGAAGTGGATCCAGCGTGCGCGGCGGTGCTTTGCGACCGCACCATGGTGGAACAGGTGCTGCTGAACTTGTCGCGCAACGGCATGCAAGCCATGCATCTTGAGCACTCGGGGTCGGGCCGAGTGGCCAGAATTTTGACCTTGCGCGTCAGGCCGGGCCGTTCGATTGAGGCAAGTGGCTGGGTTGAGTTTGCGGTGATCGATCGCGGCGAGGGAATATCAGCTGAAGTGGGCGCCCAGTTGTTCACGCCATTTTTCACCACCAAACTCGAAGGCATGGGATTGGGTTTGAGCTTGTGCCGTACCGTGATTGAGCAGCACGGCGGTCGCCTCGGGTTTGAGGCTGCTCAGCCGCGCGGCACAATTTTCAGCTTCACATTGCCAGTTGCATTGCCGACCGGCAAGCATTGAACTACGCATCAGAAAAATTTGCAGAAAAAAGTATGGAACCTGTTCAGAACGCCACCGTTTATATTGTTGATGATGATGCCGGTGTGCGCGATGCGCTGGCCTGGCTGCTGCGTTCGCGCCGCCTTCTGAGCGAATCATTTGACAGCGCGGAAGCCTTTGATGCGCGAATTTCCAGGCGTTTCACGGTCCAGTCACCATCGTGCGTGCTGCTGGATGTGCGCATGGCTGGCCTGAGTGGTCTGGCGATGTTCGAAAAGCTGATCGCCTACGGTTTCTTGCCGACCCTGCCGGTGATTTTTCTGACAGGCCACGCCGATGTCCCCACGGCGGTTGCTGCGGTCAAGCAGGGCGCTTTTGACTTCTGTGAAAAACCGTTTTCAGACAACGCACTGGTTGACCGCATCGAGCAGGCGCTGCAGCTTTCCGCCGCAGCGCTGGCGCAGTACAACGAATCGAACAGCCTGCAGTCGCGGCTCGACGGCTTGACCGAGCGGGAAAAAGGCGTGATGCGGCTGGTGGTTGGCGGTCTGCCAAACAAGCTGGTGGCCGATCAGCTCGAAATCAGCGTGCGCACGGTAGAGGTTCATCGCGCCCGGGTGTTTGACAAAATGGGCGTTAAATCAGCGGTTGAGCTGGCCAATTTATTGCGAAATTTGCAGTGATTACCCTTGGCTGGGCTTCAGGCTTCGTCGGGCGGGTCTGATGGACCTGTCGTGGCGTCATTTTTCAGCTCACCATTTTTGCGACCTGAGAACATCGTCCACCAGACTATGAATAGCAGCAGAACCATGGCCCCCAGGGCTTCCAGCAACAACAGGACCATGAAACACTTTCCAAGAGTTGCACAAACAGCCGCAATTATCGCCGCCCTGATCGGCCTGGCCTCGTGCGCGGTAGCGCCCCGTGTTGCGCCGCCCCAGCCCCAGGCCTTGCCCGAAGCGCAGGTCGCGACTCGCACACCCGATGACGGCGCGCTGCCGCCTCCCATGCTTCAGGGGAAAAGCCGTTGGGTTCCGGTGCGCTGGTCCGAGCTGCCAGGCTTTGCAGACGACAAGCTGTTCGAGGCCTGGAATGCCTGGCTCAAAAGTTGTGAGCGGCCAGGCGTGGCTTTTGCACCCTTGTGCGCAGAAGTCAGGCGCTTGAGCATTGCGTCCGGTGACGAGCAGCGCGCCTGGATGGTGGCCAGACTGCAACCTTTTCGCATTGAGTCCGCACAGGGCTCTGCAGATGGTCTGCTCACAAGCTATTACGAGCCCTTGCTCAAGGCGCGCCGGCAGGCGGGTGCCGGTTATGAGGTGCCGCTGTACCGGCCACCGATTGGACTGGGCAACCGCAAGCCCTGGTTCACGCGGCAGGATATCGACACCTTGCCGGAAGCGCGCGCAGCGCTCAAGGGCCGCGAGATCGCCTGGCTGGCCGATCCCATTGATGCGCTGGTACTGCACATACAAGGCTCAGGGCGGCTGGCCATCACCGATGCCGACGGTTCGCAGCGCACAGTTCGTGTGGCCTTTGCCGGCTCCAACGATCAGCCCTACCGCAGCGTGAACCAGTGGTTGTTGAGTCAGGGTGTGAGCAAGATCAATCCCTGGCCCGACGCCACCAAGGCCTGGGTCGCACAGAACCCGCAACGTGTGCAGCAACTCCTGTGGAGCAATCCGCGCTATATATTTTTTCGTGAAGAGGTGCTTTCCGATTTTGATGCGGCATTTGGTCCCAAGGGTGCGCAAGGTGTGCCCTTGACGCCAGGCCGCTCTATCGCGGTGGATCCCGGCAGCGTGCCCTACGGTACGCCGGTGTGGTTGTCCTCTCAAGGCACGGCGGGCAATTTGCAGAAGCTGGTTTTCGCGCAGGATACGGGCAGCGCCATCGTGGGCTCGGTGCGGGCTGACTACTTTGCAGGCACGGGTTTTGAAGCCGGTGAGTTCGCATCGCGTGTCAACCAGCCGCTGCGTTTGTGGGCGCTCTGGCCCAGGTGAATTTAAGGGCTTGCGCTGGCAGGTCTTCTCTCGGGCTGAGCCGCTGACGCCTGAAGTTCAGACGCATCGTGACGCACAATATCTGTCATGAGTACCAAGCCAGGCGTCACACAACAAGCTATATCACCGACAGCGGAAGAAACGCTGTTGATGGACCTTTACGAACAACCTGGCCATTTGATCAGGCGTGCGCAACAGATATCAGTGTCGATGTTTCATGAGACCATGAACGTCGAGGTCACCCCGGTTCAATATTCCATTTTGCGCATGCTGCAGGAGTCGCCAGGCATTGACCAGGTCACGCTGGCCGGGCTGGTCGCCTTGGACAAGTCCACAGCGGCGGATATCGCCGTGCGTCTTGAGAGCCGGGGCTGGATCAGGCGCGAGTTGCTGGCCCGCCGCCAGCGCCGCCTGTCCCTGACGGCTGAGGGTGAAGCGGCCTTGACGGCCATGGTTCCTTCGGTTCATGCCTTGCGTGACCGCATGCTCGCCAGCCTCTCGGCGGAGGAGAAACTGGAATTCATGCGCTTGCTTAAAAAGTTCGTCCAACTCAATAACGACCAGAGCCGGGCACCGCTGCAGCGCGGCGGCGAGTCCGGCAACTAGGGGAAATCCCTGTGCTCTCAATCTTGAGTTTGATCCCTTCATTCAGTACACTGATTGAGCGCTGGCCGGTGGCTCTGCATGGATGTTGATGCGTCGCTGATCCTGCATTGCCCGGCTTGAGTTGCTTAATAAATCTATGGAGACAGGCATGAATAAACGTTTTTTCCTTGGTGCGGCGGTTTGCGTGATGACCGCGCTGTCGGCTTCTGCGATGGCTCAGAGCGAGCCATTTCGCGTGGGTCTCATATTGCCCATGACGGGGCCCTTCGCCTCGACCGGACGCCAGATTGACGCCGCGGTCAAGCTCTTTGTAAGCCAACACGGCAGCACCGTGGCGGGCCGCAAGGTGGAGCTTCTTTTGCGGGACGATGCGGGCGTGCCCGACACCACCAAGCGCCTGGCGCAGGAGCTGGTGATCAACGACAAGGTCAACGTGATTGCCGGCTTCGGACTCACGCCAAGCGCGCTTGCGGCCGGACCTATTGCGACCCAGTCCCGGACGCCCGCGGTCATCATGGCTGCGGCCACATCGAGCGTGGTTGCGAGTTCGCCATTTTTTGTGCGCACCAGCTACACCCTGCCGCAAAGCGCGATGACCATGGCTGATTGGGCGGTGAAAAACAAGATCACCAAGTTCGTCACGCTGGTCTCCGACTACGGTCCGGGCATTGATGCGGAAAAAAGCTTTGTTGAAAAGGTCAATGCGTCTGGGGGCCAGGTGCTGGCCGAGCTGCGCGTGCCCATGCGCAATCCTGACTTTGCGCCGTTTTTGCAGAAAGTGCGGGATGTTTCGCCGCAAGCGTTGTTCGTCTTCGTGCCTTCCGGTCCCGGTGCCGCGCTCATGAAGCAGTTCACCGAACGCGGACTGAACACCGCGGGGATCAAACTTATTGGCGACGGCGGTATCACTGATGATGATCTGCTCAATGACATGGGTGACGCCGCACTGGGCGTGGTCACTGCGTTTCATTATTCGGCAGCGCATGATTCGGCGCTCAACCGCAAATTCGTCGCCGAGTTCGGCGCCGCAAACAAGGGCATGCGGCCAAATTTCATGGCTGTTGGCGGCTATGACGGCATGCAGGTTATCTACACCGCGCTCGAAAAGACAAAAGGTCTGGGCCAGGGCCAGGCACTGATTGATGCCATGAAAGGTCTTTCCTTTGAAAGCCCGCGCGGCCCCATCACCATAGACGCGCAGACCCGCGACATCGTGCAGGACGTCTACATCCGCAAAGTCGAGCGCCGCGACGGCCAGCTCTACAACGTCGAGATCGACAAGGCCAGAGCGGTCAAGGATCCAGGCAAATAAAAAGTTAATGGCATCCAGTCCACACAGGAGTATCGAGATGAATGACCTTGTTGCGGCCGCGCCGCTTTCACGCACGGCAAGCATGTTTCCGCTGGACCGCTGGTATGTTGCGGGCTTTTCATGGGAGCTCAAGGACAAACCTGTGGCGCGCACCATACTGTCACGCCCCATGGTTTTGTTTCGCAGTCTGGACGGGCAGGTTGCGGCATTGCAAGACCGTTGCTGCCACCGCGAACTGCCGCTGTCCTGCGGCACTATCGAAGGGCCGGGGTTGCGCTGCGGCTACCACGGTTTGTTGTTTGATCCGAGCGGTAAATGTGTGCAGATCCCTGGCCAGGATCGTATTCCTGCCAAGGCCTGCGTGACGGCGTATCCGCTGCGCGAGCGTGATCAGATACTCTGGGTCTGGGTCGGTTCATCGCCTGACAGCGTTCCAGCCGATGAACCACCGACCTATCGGTTTCACAGCGATCCGGCCTACAAGTTCGGTGGCGATGTCTACCACTATGACGCACCATGGCAGCTGATTCACGACAACCTGCTCGACCTCAGCCACCTGGGTTATGTGCACCTGAAAACCATTGGCGGCAATCCGACGCTGCACATGAATGCGCAGCTCAAGGTCGATAGTGTGGGCGATACCGTGCGGGTTGTGCGCTTGATGCCCGAGTCAGACCCACCGCCAACCTACTTGGCGGCATGGCCTTTTGCCGGGAAAATTGACCGCTGGCAAGAGGTGGAGTTTCATTACTCGCATTGCGCGATCTGGACCGGCGCGATGGATCCGGGGACCGGCTCGTATGACGACCCCGAGCGCCACGGTTTTCATATGCGCGGCTTTCACGGCGTGACGCCAGAGACTGAAACCAGCACGCACTATTTCTGGACGATTGCGACCAACCCGCATCCGGCGCGTGAGGACATCACGTCGCTGGTGGTGAGCCAGACCGCCGCCACTTTTGAAGAAGACAAGGTCATCATTGAGGCGCAGTACCGCAATCAGCAGCGTTTTGGCGCCGGTGTCAACATCGATATCCATGTCGATGCTGGTCCGAACCGCGCCAGACGTATCATCGAGCGTATGCGTACTGCGCCAGTCAGCGCCTGATTGATTTTTCAGCAAACCAGCAATAACCAGGAGACAAGCATGAGTACAAACAGAGGCGTCGTTTACGTCGAGCAGGGCAAGGTAGAAGTTCGCACTATCGATTACCCCAAGCTGCTCAACCCCAAAGGACGAACCGCCAATCATGGCGTGATTCTCAAGGTTTTGACGACCAATATCTGCGGCTCTGACCAGCACATGGTTCGTGGGCGCACCACTGCGCCAGCTGGCCTGGTGCTTGGCCATGAAATCACCGGTGAAGTCATTGAGGCCGGTAAGGATGTTGAAACACTCGAAGTTGGTGACATCGTCTCCGTACCGTTTAACGTTGCCTGCGGCCGTTGCCGGCTGTGCAAGGAACGCCAGACCGGTGTCTGCCTGACCGTTAACGACGCCCGTCCGGGTGGCGCCTATGGTTATGTGGACATGGGCGGCTGGGTTGGGGGGCAGGCCGAATACGTCATGATTCCTTATGCCGATTTCAACTTGCTGAAATTTCCTGATCGGGAGCAGGCCATCGAGAAGATTCGTGACCTGACTTGCCTGTCGGACATTCTGCCTACTGGCTACCATGGCGCCGTGACTGCGGGCGTTGCTCCCGGCAGCACGGTGTATATCGCCGGTGCCGGTCCGGTGGGCCTGGCTGCCGCGGCTTCTGCCCGGCTGCTGGGTGCGGCGGTAGTGATTGTGGGCGACGTGAATCCCTTGCGCCTGAAGCACGCCAAGAGCGTTGGCTTTGAGATCGCAGACTTGTCCACCGACGTACCCCTTGGCGACCAGATTGCACAAATTTTGGGCGTTCCGGAAGTCGACAGCGCGGTTGATGCCGTGGGTTTTGAGGCCAGAGGCCATGGTCATGAAGGCGCGCAACACGAAGCGCCTGCAACCGTGCTGAACTCCCTGATGGAGATCACGCGTGCTGCCGGCAAGATCGGTATTCCCGGTCTCTATGTGACGGAAGATCCAGGTGGCGTGGACAAGGCTGCCAAGACTGGCTCGCTCAGCATACGTTTGGGTCTGGGTTGGGCCAAGTCCCACAGCTTCATGACCGGTCAGACGCCGGTGATGCAGTACAACCGTGCGCTGATGCAGGCGATTTTGTGGGACCGCATCAAGATCGCCGACATTGTTGGCGTCAAGGTGATTTCGCTGGACGAAGCGCCGAGCGGTTACGCGCAGTTCGACGCGGGCGCACCGACAAAATTTGTGATCGACCCGCACGGACAGTTGAGCAAGCGTTAACCGGCGCTGTGGTGCCAGGCGCACCACAGCTGCTTGGCCATGTGGGGCGCGGGCAATAGGCATACACTTTGTTGGCAGGTCTGATCCAGACTCGGAGACATCACGATGAACGCCCCTTTGCCCGAACATATTCGCAGAGCGCTGGAAACCGTTACTCTGGACGACAAGTACAGCCTGGACTACGGTCATGCCTTCATGAGCGGGGTTCAGGCGCTGGTCAAGCTGCCCATGCTGCAGCGCTTGCGTGACCAGCAGCAGGGCAAAAACACAGCGGGCTTCATTTCGGGTTATCGCGGCTCGCCCTTGGGCGGCTATGACCAGGCGCTGTGGAAAGCGGCCAAGTACCTGAAAGCACAACACATTGTTTTTCAGCCTGGCGTGAACGAAGAGCTGGCGGCGACGGCGGTCTGGGGTACGCAGCAACTGGGTTTTGCGCCACCGGGCACGAATAAATACGATGGCGTGTTTGGCATCTGGTACGGCAAGGGTCCGGGTGTTGACCGAACGTCTGATGTTTTCAAGCACGCCAATATGGCGGGTACCACCCCATGGGGCGGCGTGATTGCGGTGGCCGGTGATGACCATGTCGCCAAGAGTTCAACTGCTGCGCACCAGAGCGACCACATCTTCAAGGCTTGCGGCCTGCCGGTGTTTTTCCCGGCCAGCGTGCAGGAAATTCTTGACCTCGGGCTGCATGCCTTTGCCTTGAGCCGCTACGCCGGTGTCTGGGCCGGCATGAAGACGATTCAGGAAATCGTCGAGTCATCGAGCAGCGCCATGATTGACCCTGAGCGCGTACAGATCAAACTGCCGACCGACTTTCAGATGCCGCCTGGCGGCGTGCATATTCGCTGGCCGGACGCGCCACTGGACCAGGAGCAGCGTCTGTTTGATACCAAGTGGTATGCCGCGCTGGCCTACATACGGGCCAACCGGCTGAACTACAACGCGATTGAAGGCAAGAACGACCGCTTTGGCATGATTGCCAGTGGCAAGGCCTACAACGACACGCGCCAGGCCTTGATGGATCTGGGACTGGATGACGCGACCTGTCGACAGCTCGGCATCCGTCTGCACAAGGTCGGCGTGGTCTGGCCGCTGGAGGCGCAATTGACGCGGGAATTCGCCACCGGACTGCAGGAGATTCTGGTGGTTGAGGAAAAGCGCCAGGTCATTGAGTACCAGCTCAAGGAAGAACTCTACAACTGGCGCGCCGATGTACGACCCACGGTGGTCGGAAAGTTCAATGAAGGCGAAGGCGACTTCAGCGGCGGCGAGTGGAGCCGGCCGAATCCATCGGCCAACACCTTGCTGCGCGCCAACGCTGATTTGTCACCCGCGCTGATCGCCAGGGCGATTGCAACGCGGGTGAAGAAACTCGGTCTGGATAGCGACATGCTCAAGCGCATCGATGACCGGCTGGCCGTGCTCGAAGCCAATGAGCGGTCCATGAACACCCTGGTGGTCGACAGTGAGCGCACGCCCTGGTTTTGCTCGGGCTGCCCGCACAACACCTCGACCAAAGTGCCAGAAGGCTCGCGCGCCATGGCCGGCATTGGTTGCCACTACATGGCCTTGTGGATGGACCGAAGCACGCTGGGCTTCACGCAAATGGGCGGCGAGGGCGTGCCCTGGGTCGGCCAGCAGCCTTTCACCACAGACACCCACATCTTTGCCAACCTCGGTGATGGCACTTACTTTCACAGTGGCTTGCTGGCGATTCGCCAGAGCATTGCCGCCGGCGTCAACATCACCTACAAAATCCTCTACAACGATGCGGTGGCGATGACGGGCGGCCAGCCGGTGGGCGAGCGGCCTGAAGGGCATTCGGTGGTGCAGATTTCGCATTCCGTGAAGGCCGAAGGCGCTGCAAAGATTGTGGTGGTGACTGACGAACCTGAAAAATACAATACTGTGCAACTGGCCGAAGGCGTGAGCGTGCACCACCGCGATACGTTGGACGCGATCCAGAAACAGTTACGCGAGATCAAGGGCACGAGCATCATCATTTACGACCAGACCTGCGCCACTGAAAAGCGCAGGCGCCGCAAACGCGGCACGCTGGTCGATCCAGCCGTTCGTGTGGTCATCAATGAGCTGGTCTGTGAAGGTTGCGGTGATTGCAGCGTGCAGTCCAACTGCATGAGCGTGGAGCCACTTGAAACCGAATTTGGCCGCAAGCGCCAGATCAATCAGAGCAGCTGCAACAAGGATTTTTCCTGCATCAAGGGCTTTTGTCCCAGTTTTGTCACCGTCGAGGGCGGTCAACTCAAGAAAAAAGCCAAGGCGGACCGCCAGTTCAATCCGTTTGAGCAAGGCGAGATGCCCGATCCGGTTCTGCCAGTGCTGGGCAAGGTGCACCCGGTCTGGGGCATTGTGGTGGCCGGTGTCGGCGGCACCGGCGTGATCACCATAGGCCAGTTGCTGGGCATGGCTGCGCACCTTGAAGGCAAGGGCATCGTCACGCAGGACGCGGCCGGCCTGGCGCAAAAAGGTGGCAGCACCTGGAGCCACGTGTTGATCAGCGCCACGGCAGACGACATCTGCACCACGCGCGTGGGCACGGCCAGCGCCGACCTGATCATTGGCTGCGACCCCATCGTGACAGCCAACAAGGAAACCATGATGCGCATGGCGGGCGGTAGAACCCATGTGGCGCTCAACACCCACAGCGCCCCCACGGCGTCCTTTGTGCACAACGGCGCGTGGCAAAACCCGGGTAGCGCCTGCCAGGCTGAAATCATCAAGGCGGTGGGTGCGCAGCGCGTCGGTGCCTTCGACGCGGATACCGCGGCGACGCAGCTCATGGGCGACAGCATTTACGCCAACCCCATGCTGCTCGGCTATGCATGGCAGCGTGGCTGGGTACCGCTGGGTCTGGCGTCGCTGCTGCGCGCGATCGAGCTCAATGCGGTGGCCGTGGATCAGAACAAGACGGCCTTTGCCTGGGGCCGGCACGCAGCAATCGATCTGGACAAGCTGCAAAAGCTGTTCGCGCCCGCGCAAGTCATCGCCATGCCTGTTGCCCGTCAAGGCGTCAATGCGCTGGTCGCCAGGCGGGCAGCATTTCTGACCGACTATCAGGACGCGGCCTACGCGCAAGACTATGAAGCATTTGTGCGCAGGGTTGAGCTTGCAGAGTCAGCTCTGGGCAAGACGGCCTTGACGCAAAGCGTCGCGAAAAACCTGTTCAAACTCATGGCTTACAAGGACGAGTACGAAGTGGCGCGGCTGCATGTTGACACCGCTTTCCTGGCCCAGGTCAACAATATGTTTGAAGGCAACTTCAAGCTCAACTACCATCTCGCGCCGCCGCTGATTGCCCATAAAAATGCGCAGGGCGAGCTGCAAAAGCAGAAATTTGGCCCCTGGATGCGCACTGCTTTCAAGTGGCTTGCAAGGTTGAAGTTTTTACGCGGCACCGCCTTTGACGTGTTTGGCCGCAGCGCAGAGCGCCAGACCGAGCGTGCCCTGATAGACGAATACAAGGCGTCGGTTCAGACACTGCTTGAAACCCTGAATGCCGACAACCATGCGCTGGCGCTGGAGATCGCGCGTATTCCGGAGCAGATCAAGGGCTATGGGCATGTCAAGGAGCGCAATCTCAAGGCCGCCCGGCTGCAGTGGCGCGCGCTGATGGCAGATTACGCGCTGGCGACTAAGCGTGCGCCAGCCGTTGAAACAAGCCGCCAGGCAGCCGGCTGATGTGACCGTCGAGCTCAAGCGCCAGCAATTGGGCTTGCAGCTGCGCGGTGGCCAGACCGGTTCGGGCTTGCAGCGCGTCCAGACTGACCACGTCAAAGCCCAGCGCTGACAGCAAGGCCGCGTCGGCCGCGACCTCTTTGCCCTCGCTTCCGTTCGTGTTTTCCGCCGTTTGGCGCCATGGGAGTTTCAGCTCTTCCAGCACGTCCTGCGCGGTTTCAACCAGTTTGGCGCCTTGTTTGATCAGCGCATGGCAGCCGCGTGATTGCGGCGAGTGAATTGAGCCCGGTATCGCAAACACTTCCTTGCCCTGTTCGGCCGCAAGTCGCGCAGTGATCAGCGAGCCCGACTGGAGCGCGGCCTCCACCACCAGAATGCCTTGCGACAGACCTGAAATGATCCGGTTGCGCCTCGGGAAATTGGCCGTCAGCGGCGGCGTTCCCAGCGGGAATTCGCTGATCAGCATGCCTTGCTGGGCAATGCGGTGCGCCAGCGCCAGATGTTTTTTGGGATAGACCCGGTCCAGACCCGTGCCGACCACTGCAATGGTGTCGCCGCCGCCCAGCATGGCGCCATCGTGCGCCGCGCCATCTATGCCCAGCGCCAGACCCGAAACAATGCACAGGCCGGATTCGCCAAAGCACCGTGCAAATTGCCTGGCGTTGACTTCACCTTGTGGCGTCGGGTTGCGGCTGCCGACGATGGCGAGCTGCGGTGCGGGTATTTCCGTGCCAGTCGATGCTACGGTTTTAATAGCTGCTTGCGCACGTACAGCAAGCGTTCCCATCATATAAAGCATCAAAGGTGGATCTTCGATGTCAAGCAGTGCCGGCGGATAGCCGGTATCGCCCAGTGTGACGATTTGCCGCTGCTCGCCGCTGGCCAGCCAGTCCAGCGTGGTTTGCAACTGGTCCGCCAGGGCGGGCGGCGCCTGAAGCAGCTTACGGCTGAGATGCTCTGAAGTGACCTGGCGCAGTGCCAGCTCGCTCTGCTCGAAAACGGCTTGCGCCGAGCCGAATGCAGCCAGCAGCCGGCGCGCGCTGTCGTTGCCCACGCCTGGCGTGAGCGTCAGTCGCAGCCAGGCATTGAGTTCATCGCGCTCCACGCTTGCGCCGCCTGGTGTGCTTGAGTTGAGTCTAAGCTGTCGCCAGCGTTGATCGCGCGGGTTTTAGTTGGGGTTGACGAAGCGGTCGCCAACCTTCACGCCGTCGGTGATTTGCAGCACCAGCGCGTACGACAGTTGATCGAAGGTGCGAAACACCATCAGCAGACCGTTGCGTTCGTTGGGCAGCTTGATCTGGGCGCGGCCGGAGTCGGTTTTGTCCTGCAAGCGCTCGCCGTCTTTCAAAACGGCCATCACGTGGCCGCGTTCCAGGCCGTCCCGGCTGCCCCGGTTCACCACAACCACCTGGTTTTCTGCCGCATAGGTCACCGCGCTGCCATAGACGGACACAATCTGTCCGGAAATCTGGCTGACAGGCGCGTGTGGAACGTAGCTTTGCGATGTCCGTGGCGGTTCGGCTATCAGGCGGTCGCCAACGCGCATTTCTTCTTTTGCCGCCACGATGTCTATGGTGGCCGGCACCAGCTCGGTTTTGGTGCTGCCGCTCTTGTCGGTGACCAGCTGGCTTGATTCGCCGCGAACCAGTTCGGCTTTGCCGACGAACTGGGCTTCATAGCCCAGGATGGCGCCCGTGGTGGGGTCTTTCAGTGGCGTGGCGTTGCGAAAGACCCGGAAGTCCCGGACTTCGCCCTTGGCATCGCTCAAGGCCTTGCCAGCGCTTGCGCCCGCAGATTCGCCGCGTGCATAGGCGCGGTCGCCGCGGCTGAGCAGCACGCGGCCCTCCTGGGTCGCCACAATGCGGGGTGAATTCGCAAAGCTGGCGGCATCGACGATCATGGGCTCGGCCAGAAAGGGCTCAATCAGGTTGGCGGCCAGCGTCGGAATCGACGCATCGGCGAGCGATTCATAGCGCGTGCGTGGCGACAACCTGATGCTATCTGCGCCAGCGTCGCCGGCACTGGCTTCGCGCGTGCGCAGGACGGCGCGGCCGCTGGATTTGTCGAGGTAGAGCTGCTGACCGGGGTAGATGCGGTGCGGGTTATGAATATCCTGCAGGTTCATGCCCCACAGTTCTGGCCAGCGCCAGGGACTTTTTAGAAATAGACCGGAAATGGACCATAAGGTGTCGCCGCGCTTGACGTTGTAACTGTCTGGGGCGTTGGGCGCAAGGTCGGCAAGCGGAATGCCCGTTTGCGCCACCTGAACGGCCGTGGCCTTTTGGTCTGCGGTGATGGGGAAGCTCTGTGCATGCAAGCCAAAGGTCGCACCCAGAAGGGTCAGGGCTATTGAAATACGGCTGAAATGACCAGAAATAATTTGCATCTTGTGGGCCTGTTGAGCAAGCTTGAGCCGGATCCCTGATGGGTCAGGGCCAGCTTTTATCTTGATAAATCACTGACGATTCTGTACTTAAGCCCTTGATTAAGCAACGAAATGGCCGTCCGACAAGCCCTCGAATCTGTAATAGTCGGCAAAATTTGCGAAAATAGAGACATCTGATTGAGCACCTATGTCCCAACTTACCATCCTTCGCTACCCTGACCCACGCCTGCACACCGTGGCCAAACCTGTTGCAGCTGTTGACGCCCGGCTTAAGAGCCTGGTGCAGGACATGCTCGAAACCATGTACGAGGCCGAAGGCATAGGCCTGGCTGCGACGCAGGTGGATGTGCATGAGCGCCTGGTCGTGATTGACGTGAGCGAAGGCCGTGACCAGCCTTTGGTGTTGATCAACCCGGAAATCCTCTGGGCCAGCGACCAGACCCAGGTCAACGATGAAGGCTGCCTGTCGGTGCCCGGTATTTACGACGGCGTGGAGCGCTCCAGCGCCGTCAAGGTTCAGGCGCTGGGTTTGGACGGGAAACAACAAACCCACGAGGCCGAGGGCCTGCTGGCCGTCTGCATACAGCACGAGATGGATCACCTGATCGGCAAGGTGTTCGTGCAATACCTGTCACCGCTCAAACGCAACCGGATCAAGACCAAGATGGTCAAGCAGCAAAAAGGCGAGTAAACCTCG
The DNA here is from genome assembly GCA_947443645.1 of Comamonadaceae bacterium. Taxonomy (GTDB): domain Bacteria; phylum Pseudomonadota; class Gammaproteobacteria; order Burkholderiales; family Burkholderiaceae_C; genus Polaromonas. The sequence continues at coordinate 65,956 of CANEXF010000001.1, forward strand.
ATGCGCATCATATTCGCGGGCACGCCCGAGTTCGCCCGCGTTGCGCTGGCGCAGCTCCTGGCCGCTGGCTTTGAAGTTCCGCTGGTCCTGACCCAGCCCGACCGGCCCGCAGGACGCGGCATGAAGCTGCAGGCTTCCAGCGTCAAGCAATGGGCGCTAGCCCACAATATCCCGCTGGCCCAGCCCAGAAGCCTGCGGCTTGATGGCAAGTTCCCGCAAGACGCCGCAGCGGCCCGTGAGGCGATTCTTGCGGCGCAGGCCGATGTCATGGTGGTGGCGGCCTACGGGCTGATCCTGCCGCAGTGGGTGCTGGATGTACCCAGGCTAGGCTGCCTCAATATTCACGCATCGCTGTTGCCGCGCTGGCGCGGTGCTGCGCCCATACACCGAGCAATCGAAGCCGGTGACGCCCAGACCGGCGTGACCATCATGCAGATGGACGCCGGGCTGGATACCGGCGACATGTTGCTGGTTGAAAAACTGCCGGTGATGCCGCAAGACAGCACGGAATCCCTGCATGACAAGCTCGCAGCACTGGGTGGCCGGATGATTGTTGAAGCGCTCGAGATGGCCGCCTGTGGCGGGCTCAAGCCCGTGCCGCAGCCGCCTGAAGGCGTCACTTATGCGCACAAGATTGAAAAACACGAGGCGCTGGTCGACTGGTCCCAGGACGCGGACGTGATCGCGCGCCGCATACGCGCTTTCAACCCTTTCCCGGTGACTTTCAGCACGCTCGGGTCAGAGGCCATCAAGTTCCATGAGGCCCGGGTGTTGCTTGAGAGTCGGCCTGCAGACGCCTTGCCCGGCCAGGTGCTGGCGGTCAGCGAGCAGGGTGTGGACGTGTGCGCTGCCGATGGCCTGATTCGCATCATGCGTTTGCAAAAAGCTGGCGGCAAAGTGCTGGCTGCCGCCGACTTTTTGCGCGGCTTTGAGATCCGGCCCGGCATGGTTTTCAATCAAGCCGCCACCGCCGCCTGAGGCCCCACCCTGGTGACTGCGCGCCTGTTGTTCAGACATCCCGAGTTCCGCAGGGGGCTTCAAGACATGGCCGCAGTGTCGCCGGGGCTGGCCGCCTGGGGCTTGATGACCGGTGTGGCCATGATCAAGTCGGGCATGAGCCTGACAGAAGCGCTGCTGATGGGCGTGCTGGTGTTTGCTGGCAGTTCGCAGCTCGCGGCCATTCCACTGATCGCAGCTGGCGCGCCCATGTGGGTGATTCTGGCAACGGCGTTTTGTGTGAACCTGCGCTTTGTAGTGTTCAGCGCACACTTGCGGCCTTATGTGATGCACCTGCCCTTGTGGCGCCGCATGCTCAACGGCTATTTAACCGCCGACCTGAGCTATGTGCTGTTCACCACGCGTTTTCCACAGGCCTCGCAAGACCCCGCCACGCGGCGCGCACAAGAAGCCTATTGGGCGGGTAACTCGGCCATGAGCTGGTTCGGCTGGGTGGGTGCCAGCTTGCTGGGCATTGCGCTGGCCAATTCGATTTCACCGCAGTGGGGCCTGGGCTTTGCCGGCATTCTGGCGCTGCTGGGCATCTTGTGCTCGCTGGCGACCAACCGTTTGCGCAGCGTCGCCGGCGGTGTGGCGGGCGCAGCCGCCGTTGCGGCTTATGCTTTGCCGCTCAAGCTCAATATTCTGCTGGCGATTGCCGCAGCGGTGGCGATCTGCCTGCTGCTGGAGCGGCCGGTCGCGGCCAGCGCGGCCGCTGACAAAAGCGGTGATGCGGCATGAACAGCACGGATTTGTGGACGCTCACCACGATTGTCGGCATGGCCCTGGTGACCGTTATCACGCGCTCATTTTTCTTTTTATCCGACAAACCCTGGGAGCTGCCTGGCTGGGCCAGGCGCGGCCTGCATTACGCGCCGATTGCCGCGCTGGCCGCTGTCATCGTGCCCGAGATCGTCATGACGCAAGGCCATCTGATTGCGACCTGGATGGACGCGCGGCTGTTTGCGGTTGCGGCCGGCGCCGGCTGGTTTTACTGGCGTCGGGGCGTGTTGGGCACGCTTTTGACCGGGATGTCGGTTTATCTGCCGCTGCATGTGGGCCTGGGCTGGTGAGGTGCCGGCATTTGGCGCCTCCTACAATCGTTGTCTAATCGCCCGGTCCTGACTTTCGGCCCCGGCTCTTTCTTTCGCCCCCTTCATTTGTGAGCTTTCATGGAATTCATCCGCTTTTCAGATCTGTGCGCCCGTGGTCAGGTCGCTGGCCAGCGCGTCTTCATTCGCGCAGACCTGAACGTGCCGCTGGGCGCTGACGGCAACATCACGGAAGACACCCGTATTCGCGCCTCGATTCCCTGCATACAGATGGCGCTCGATGCCGGCGCTGCCGTGATGGTCACCTCACACCTGGGGCGTCCGACCGAGGGTGAATTCAAGCCTGCGGACTCCCTGGCGAATGTGGCGAAACGCCTCGGTGAACTTATGCAGCGCGACATTCCCTTGCTGTCCAACTGGGTCGACGGCGTGGACGTCAAGCCGGGCCTGGTGGTGCTGCTTGAAAACTGCCGCCTCAACCCGGGTGAGAAAAAAAACAGCGAGACCCTGGCGCGCAAGCTGGCGGCGCTCTGCGACATTTTTGTACATGATGCTTTCGGCACCGCACACCGCGCTGAAGCGTCAACCTATGGCATTGCGCAGTACGCCAAGGTCGCCAGCGCCGGGCCGCTGCTGGCCGCCGAGATGGATGCCATAGCCAAGGCGCTCAGCAACCCGCGCCGGCCCCTGGTCGCCATCGTGGCCGGCAGCAAGGTGTCGACCAAGCTCACCATCCTGAAGGCGCTGGCCAGCAATGTGGACCAGCTGATCGTGGGCGGTGGCATTGCCAACACCTTCATGCTGGCGGCGGGTTTGAACATTGGCAAAAGCCTGGCAGAAGCTGATCTCTTGCCTGCGGCCAGGGCCGTGATCGAGGCCATGAAGGCGCGCGGCGCAGCCGTACCGATCCCAACCGATGTGGTCACCGCCAAGACATTTGCCGCCGATGCCGTCGCGACCATCAAGGCGGCGACCGAGGTGGCTGACGATGACCTGATTCTGGACATCGGCCCGGACACTACAGCCAGGCTGGCCGCCCAGCTGATGTCGGCCGGCACCATTGTCTGGAACGGCCCGGTCGGCGTGTTTGAGTTCGAGGCTTTCTCGCACGGCACCGAAGGCATTGCCCGCGCGATTGCCGCGAGCAGCGCTTTTTCCATTGCCGGCGGTGGCGACACGCTGGCAGCGATTGCCAAGTACGGCATCGAAAAACAGGTGGACTACATCTCCACCGGCGGCGGCGCGTTTCTTGAAGTGCTTGAAGGCAAAACCTTGCCGGCGTTTGAAATACTGCAAAAGCGGGCTGTAGGCTAAGGTCCGAGCGCTCTGTTTTCAATAGCTGCTCGCGCCCGCTTTTAGGGCGCCAGCAGCTTTTTTTATTTATAAATTCCACCCTGGACCGGTTCGCCCGAGCGGGCCTGACCATGACCTGGATCAAGGTGCGCGCCGCGACCAGCCGATAAGCTCCAAGCTATCTTTTGGAGAATCTGCATGGCCCACCTTGAATGGTCTGACGCCCTGTCCCTGGACCTGCCGTTCATGGACGACACGCACCGCGAGTTTGTTGATCTGTTGTCAGTCGCCCAGCACGCGACTGACCAGGCCTTGCCTGTTGCCTGGCAATCGCTGATAGACCACACCGACGTGCATTTCGGTCAGGAAGACCGCTGGATGCAGGCGACACGCTTTGCCGCGTCCAACTGCCACAGCATGCAGCACAAGGTGGTGCTACAGGTGATGCGTGAAGGCGCAGCGCAGGCGCTGGCCGGTGATCTGGATGCCGTGCGCGCCATGGCCAGCGAGCTGGCGTTGTGGTTCCCCTACCATGCGCAAAACATGGATGCGGCACTGGCCCTGCATTTGCGCCGCGCCGGCTTTGATGCGGACACCGGCCTGGTCGCCTGTCCTGAAGCCTTGCCTGCCGACATGATCCACGGCTGCGGCGGTGCGACCTGTTCTGACGCGCACTGAAGGGGACGCAATCGCTTGAGCGGACGGCGTGGGTCGGTGATTCCGTGTGAAAATGAAAATCACACCACTTGAAAGACCGCTCCATGCCACGTCGCGCCACCAAGATTGTTGCCACCCTCGGACCTGCTTCCAGTGATCCAGCGCTGCTGGAGAAAATGATTCTCGCCGGGGTGAACGTGGTTCGCCTGAACTTCAGCCACGGCAAGGCGCAAGACCATATCAACCTGGCTGCCGTCGTGCGCGAGGCGTCCAAACGGGCCGGTCGCGAGGTCGCCATCATGGCCGATCTGCAGGGCCCCAAGATTCGCGTCGGCAAATTCGCCGAGGGCAAGGTGCTGCTGGTGCCGGGCGAAAAATTTGTCCTTGACGCGTCACGCAGTGAGCCGGGCGACATCAAGGGCGTGGGCCTGGACTACAAGGAGCTGCCGCGCGATGTCAAGGCGGGCGACACCTTGCTGCTCAACGACGGCCTGATTGTGCTGACGGTTGACCGGGTGCAGGGTGAGGAAGTCATCACCACCGTCAAGCTGGGCGGCGAGTTGTCCAACAACAAGGGCATCAACAAGCAGGGCGGCGGCCTGACCGCGCCGGCGCTGACTGCCAAGGACATGGAAGACATCAAGACCGCCATGAGCTTTCAGGCCGATTACGTGGCCGTGAGTTTCCCGAAAAATGCCACCGACATGGAGATGGCGCGCCAGCTCTGCAATGTGGCCGCCGCGCAGTACAAGCACAAGCCGGGGCTGATCGCCAAAATCGAGCGCGCCGAAGCGATTCCAAATCTTGAGGAAATCCTGCGCGTGAGCGACGGCATCATGGTCGCGCGTGGCGACCTTGCGGTTGAAGTCGGCAACGCTGCCGTGCCGGCGCTGCAAAAACGCATGATCAAGCTGGCGCGCGCGCATGACAAGGTCGTCATCACCGCGACCCAGATGATGGAGAGCATGATTCTCAATCCGGTGCCGACCCGCGCCGAAGTCAGCGATGTGGCCAACGCCGTGCTGGACGGCACCGATGCCGTCATGCTGAGTGCCGAGACGGCCGCCGGCAAGTTTCCGCTCGAGACCATCGTGGAAATGGCCAACATCTGCCTGGAAGCGGAAAAGGCCGAGTACAAGGAAATCGATGCCGATTTCACCGGCAAGACCTTTGTGCGCATTGACCAGTCGATTGCCATGGGCGCGCTGTTCACGGCCAGCCACCTTGGCGCCAAGGCCATTGTGGCGCTCACCGACAGCGGCTCCACGGCGTTGTGGATGAGCCGCCACGACATCCGTGTGCCCATTTATGCGCTCACCTCGCGCCTGACGACGCAGCGCAAGATGGCGCTGTACCGAAATGTGCGCCCCTTGCTGATGGACACCAGCGGGGACCGCGACACCGCGCTGAGCCAGGCTGAAGGGCACCTGCTGAGCCGCAAAATCGTGCAAAGCGGCGACGTGTATGCGATCACCTGTGGCGAGCCCATGGGTGCGCCTGGTGGCACCAATATGCTCAAGATTTGCCGCGTGGCCTGAGGGCCTGATCTGGCGCGGCCTTGCGCTTGGGCTGCTGTTTTGGCCAAATCTCGTCAAACGGTAGAATCACTATCGGTTTGCGATGGCCGCAGCCTGCCCAGGACCGCGCCAGCAGCCCCCCTTTTTTGACAGCGTTTCAATTTATCTAGGATTTCGATCATGGCACTCGTATCGATGCGTGAACTGCTGGACCATGCGGCAGTCAACGGCTACGGCATTCCGGCATTCAACGTCAACAACCTCGAGCAGGTTCAGGCCGTGATGGAAGCCGCCAGGGAAACCGGCGCGCCCGTGATCCTGCAGGCCAGTGCTGGCGCGCGCAAATACGCGGGCGAAGCCTTTATCAAGCACCTGATTCAGGCGGCCATCGAGATGTACCCGCAGATTCCGCTGGTGATGCATCAGGACCACGGCCAGAACCCTGACGTCTGCCAGGGTGCGATCGATCTCGGGTTTTCCTCGGTAATGATGGACGGCTCGCTTGAAGGCGACGGCAAGACCATTGCCAGCTACGAATACAACGTTGACGTGACCCGAAAAGTCGCCTCGATGGCGCACAAGCTGGGCGTCACGGTTGAAGGTGAACTCGGCTGCCTGGGTTCGCTGGAGACCATGCAGGGCGACAAGGAAGACGGCCACGGCACTGACGCTGTCATGACGCGCGAGCAATTGCTGACCGATCCCGAGCAGGCGGCTGATTTCGTCAAGCAGACCCAGATCGACGCGTTGGCCATCGCGATTGGCACCAGCCACGGCGCCTACAAGTTCACGCGCAAGCCCACCGGCGACATCCTGGCGATTGACCGCATCAAGGAAATCCACCGCCGCATTCCGAGCACCCATCTGGTGATGCACGGCTCGTCCTCGGTGCCGCAGGAGATGCTGGCCATCATTCGCCAGTACGGCGGCCAGATGAAGGAAACCTACGGCGTGCCGGTCGAAGAGATCCAGGAAGCCATCAAGTACGGCGTGCGCAAGATCAATATCGACACCGACATCCGCCTGGCCATGACAGGCGCTGTGCGCAAGTTCCTGGCCGAGAACCCTGAAAAGTTCGATGCCCGTGAATGGCTCAAGCCAGCACGTGAAGCCGCCAAGGCGCTGTGCAAGCAGCGCTACCTCGAGTTCGGCTGTGAAGGCCAGGGCGCCAAGATCAAGGGCGAGAGCCTGCAGGTGGTTGCCGCCAAATACGCCAAGGGTGAGCTGGCGCAAGTCGTTCACTGAAAAAGCCGCGCCATTCCCTGCGGATTGGCGATAATTTCAAGCCCGTGGACTCTGCCTGAGTCGCGCGGGCTTTTTCACTTTGTTGCCCACCATGACCCAAGCACTACACACCTCAGCTCTGACTTCCGTTCCACTGCTTGCCCGCGGCAAGGTGCGCGACAACTACGCCGTCGGCAAGGACCGCCTGCTGATGGTGGCCAGCGACCGCCTGAGCGCCTTTGACGTGATCCTGGGCGAGCCAATTCCTGGCAAGGGCGCGCTGCTCACGCAGATGGCGCTGTTCTGGTTTGACAAGCTGGGCTACATCTGCCCCAACCACCTGACCGGTGATGCGCCTGAAAGCGTGGTCACGGCCGCCGAGCTGCCGCAGGTCACGGGCCGCTCCATGCTGGTCAAACGGCTCAAGCCGATACCGGTCGAGGCCGTGGTGCGCGGCTACCTTGCTGGCAGCGGCTGGAAGGAATACCAGGACAGCCAGTCGGTCTGCGGCGTACCGTTGCCGGCCGGTCTGAAAAACGCCAGCAAGCTGCCCGAGTCGATTTTCACGCCTGCGGCCAAAGCTGACGTCGGCGAGCATGACGAAAACATCAGCTACGAGCAGGTCGTCAAGATCGTCGGGCCTGAGCTGGCCGCGCAGATCAAGAAACTCAGCCTGGAGATCTACCAGGCAGCGGCTGCCTTTGCGCTGACTAAAGGCATCATCATTGCCGACACCAAGTTCGAGTTTGGCCTTGATGAAAACGGCACGCTGACCCTGATGGACGAGGTCCTCACGCCGGATTCCTCACGCTACTGGCCGATCGAAGGCTATGAAGCGGCATTTGCCGCTGGTGAAAACCCGCCCAGCTACGACAAACAGTTTGTCCGCGACTGGCTGGAGAGCGTGCGCATCAACGGCAAGCCCTGGGACAAAACCCCACCGTCGCCGCGTCTGCCGCAAGAAGTGATTGAGAAAACCGCTGCCAAGTACCAGGAAGCGCTGACGCGCCTGACGGCGTAGATAGGTTCCCCCCTGCCTCGGCTCACTGCGTGTAGCCGGAACCCCCCTCAAGGGGGCGGCGCCTGCGGCCGGGCAAAGCCCGTTCCGCGGCCCCAGCTAAACAAGACATCAAACGCAGTGGGGGCGGGCGCAGCCTCCACGGGGGTCAGCTCAATATCACGCTGCTGAGCCGGCGGCGGTAGGTCGCGACGGTTGGGTCATCTGGTGGAATCTGGCCGTCCGCCACCTTGGGCTTGGGCACCTCGATGATGTCCAGAATGGCGATATAGGTTTTGCGCGCCAGGTCTTCTTTCCAGGTTTTGTCGCGCATCAGGATATCGAGCAACTCGTCGAGCGCGTCGGTCCAGCGCTGCTGCGCCATCAGCCAGCGGGCCTTGTCAAAGCGCGCTTCAAAATCCCGCTTGTTGACTGTAATTTTTGCGTCAAACTGGGCTCCAGCATCTGCTGCGCTTGCGCTGATAGCTACAAAATCAATAGCATTCATCCAGCGTTGCAGTGAATCAAAGCGGCGCACCGCAGCGGTTTGTGCAATCACGGGCGCAAACGCCACCTTGGCGTCGTCGTCCTGGCCGCGTTGCAGCAGCAGCTTGACGTAGTCAAAACGCGCATTGTCATTGCCTGGCTCGGCGGCCAGCGTCTGCTTGAGTTCTTCCAACTGCGCCTCGGGGTCGACCTCGGCCGCGAGTGCTGGCGCTTCTTCTTCGGGCAGGTCCTCGGCCGGCGGCAGGTGTTTGTCTAGAAATTCCTTGACCTTGCCCTCGGGCAGCGCGCCCGAAAAGCCGTCCACGGGCTTGCCGTCCATCATCAGGATACAGGTCGGAATGCTGCGAATGCCGAAGGCTGCGCCCAGCTGCTGCTCCTGGTCGGAATCAATCTTGACGAGTTTGAAACGGCCGGCGTAGTCGGCTTCGACTTTCTCCAGAATCGGGCCCAGCGACTTGCACGGGCCGCACCAGGGCGCCCAGAAGTCGATCAGCACCGGAATGTTCATGGAAGCGGCAATCACTTCCTGTTCAAAGTTGGCAACGGTAACGTCAATCATGGTGGTTTATTTTCGGGTTTGAGGCGCGGATTTCAATCGGGCGAGGGTAGCACGTCAGCCGGCTTCACCCCAGCCCTTAAAATCAGTCGCTTACGGCGTCCGGCCCTCTCAACGCAAAGACCTTGAAGGTCCTCTTATGACAACAAGCAACAATCCATCCCGCCCCGCGAGTCAAGCCATCGTCGGCGTGGTGATGGGCTCCAGCAGCGACTGGGAAACCATGCAGCACGCGGTGCAGATACTGCAGCAGTTCGGCGTGCCGCACGAAGCCAGTGTGGTGTCTGCGCACCGTATGCCCGATGAGCTGTTTGCCTATGCCGAGCAGGCCCTGGGGCGCGGCCTGCAGGCCATCATTGCGGGCGCGGGCGGCGCGGCGCATTTGCCGGGCATGCTGGCGGCCAAAACCACTGTTCCGGTGCTGGGCGTGCCGGTGGCGAGCAAGCATTTGCAAGGCGTGGATTCGCTGCACAGCATTGTGCAAATGCCCAAGGGCGTGCCGGTCGCGACCTTTGCCATTGGCAACGCTGGCGCTGCCAACGCGGCACTGTTCGCGGTGGCCATGCTGGCGCTGCACGACCAGGCGCTGGCCGCCAAGCTGCAGGCTTTCCGGCTTGAGCAGACCGCCGCTGCGCGCGCCATGACCTTGCCGCCAGCATGAGCCAGCCTGCTGCATCTCCAGCGCTTCCGGCCGGACTACCGGTTTTTCCTGGCAGCCTCTCGGCTTCGGGCCAGCCGGCCACCTTGGGCGTGATGGGCGGCGGCCAGCTGGGCCGCATGTTTGTGCATGCCGCGCAGCGTCTGGGTTACTTCACCGCAGTGCTGGATCCGGATCCACAAAGCCCGGCCGGCCAGGTCAGCCACCACCATGTGCAGACCGCTTATGGCGATCAGCAGGGCTTGTCGCAACTCGCCGCGCTGTGCGCCGCCATCACCACCGAATTTGAAAACGTGCCGGCCGATGCGCTGCAAACACTTGGCCTGAGCCGGCCGGTCGCGCCTGGTGCGGCCGCCGTGGCGATTGCGCAAGACCGGATTCTTGAGAAGGCCCGCCTGAGCGCCTGCGCCGCGCTGTCCGGCGTGCACTGCGCGCCTTATGCGGTGATTGAAAGCGCAGCGCAGCTGCAGGCCGTGGCGCCTGACTTGCTGCCCGGCATTTTGAAAACCGCGCGCATGGGTTACGACGGCAAGGGCCAGGTGCGCGTCGGCAATGCCGCCGAACTTGCGGCGGCCTGGGCTGAACTGAAGGGCGTGCCTTGCGTGCTTGAAAAGCGCATGCCGCTGAAGTCCGAGTGCTCGGTGATTGTTGCGCGCGGATGGAGCGGCGAAGTCGTGAGCTTTGCGCCGCAGCGCAATGTGCATGTTGACGGGATTCTCGCCGTCACCCACGCCTATGAAGGAAATGTACCTGCAGCGCTTGCAGCGCGGGCGCAAGCAGCTACTGAATCAATAGCAAGCCAGATTCGTTACGTGGGCGTGCTGTGCGTTGAGTTTTTTGTCGTCGATGACGGCAGCGCGCAGGGCGGCCTGATCGTCAATGAGATCGCGCCACGCCCGCACAACAGCGGCCACTACACCGTGGACGCCTGCGACGTCTCGCAGTTTGACCTGCAAGTGCATGCGATGGCCGGCCTGAGTCTGCCGCGGCCGCGCCAGCATTCGCCGGCCATCATGCTCAACTTGCTGGGCGAGGTCTGGTTTGACGCCCAGGGACAGGCGCGCACACCCGACTGGCAGGCGGTGCTGGCCTTGCCCGGCACGCGGCTGCACCTGTATGGAAAGCTCGAAGCGCGCGCCGGCCGCAAGATGGGCCATATCAACATCACCGGCAGCGCGCTGGCCGGCCCTGCTGGCGTGCTGGCCACGGCCAGGCGGGTCGCCGATATCCTGGGTTTGCCGGGACTGGACGCGCTGTCATGATTCTTCCCGGTAGCGACCCGCTGGCGCTTGCTGAGGCCGCGCGCCAGATACGTGCCGGTGCCCTGGTCGGTTTTCCGACCGAGACGGTCTACGGCCTGGGTGCTGATGCATCGAACGACCAGGCTGTGGCCGGCATCTTTGCGGCCAAGGGCCGGCCGGCCAACCACCCCTTGATTGTTCATGTGGCCGATAGCGCGCAGGTCCAGGCGTATGCCAGCGCTGTGCCGCCGTTTGCCGCGCGCCTGATACAGGCCTTCTGGCCAGGACCGCTGACCGTGATCCTGCCGCGCAAGCCCGGGGTCGCCGCGGCTGCAGCTGGGGGCCAGGATTCGATAGGCCTGCGCTGTCCTTCCCACCCGGTGGCGCTGGCGTTTTTGCGCGCCTGTCTGGCCTTGGGCGTCAGCGGCGTGGCCGGGCCCAGCGCCAACCGCTTTGGCCGTGTCAGTCCGACCACGGCCCGGCATGTGCAGCAAGAGCTGGGCGACGCGCTGCTGGTGCTTGACGGCGGGCCATGCGAGGTCGGCATCGAGTCCAGCATTGTCGACTGCACGCGCGGCCAGCCGGTCTTGCTGCGCCCCGGTGTGCTGACGCGCGCGCAGCTCGCTGCTGCTTGCGGCGAGCCGGTGCTGGAACCCGATGAACTGATCGCACCCCAAAGCCAGGCGCCGCGCGCACCCGGCACACTGGCCTCCCATTACGCGCCGCAGGCCAGCGTGCGCCTGATGGACGCCGCCGCGCTGCAGACCGCGCTCGACCTGCTGGGCGCGGATGCCGCCCACATCGCGGTGTATGCGCGCACGCCGCTGCGCATCCAGTCCTCGCAAGTGCTGCTGCGCCGCATGCCTGACGATGCGCTGGCCACGGCCCAGCAACTGTTTGCGGTGCTGCGCGACTTTGACGCGCAGGGCGTCAAGCTGATCTGGATTGAAAATCCGCCAGCCCATGCCGACTGGGACGGCGTGCGTGACCGCATGACACGCGCAGCGGCGGTCTGAGGCCGCGCTCCTCACTTCAGCCACCAGCTATTTGCCATGAGCAAACTCGGCCACACCCGCGACAAGATCTATAAAACGGTCGCGCGCCAGATGCATGGCGTGGTGCCATGCTGGGTCTGCGGCCAGCATGTGCTGCCGGCAGCGGCAACGCTCGAACACATACAGCCTCTGAGCGAAGGCGGCAACAGCCACGCGACCAACCTGGCCATCAGCCACGAGCTTTGCAACAACCAGCGCCACGCCAGCGCGACGCTCAAGCCCTCCATGGCAACGCCAGGCCGGGTGCAACGTGGTGACGATTCCGGCGCCTGAGCTTCGCACCTGCGCTTAGCCCGCGCGGCTGATGCGCCCGTCCTGCCGGGCTTGTCCTCGGGCCAGACCTGCAGCATCGCCTTGCTGTGCAGCATTAACTCCCCGCCTAGGGTATTCCACAGGTTCATTTTTGAAGTTTGAAATTAGCATGCTAACGATGTTGATGATTGCTGCCTGTTCAACTGGCGCGCTTTAATCGATCTGGTTTTTTTCATCCTGTACAAGGGGTTCCACTTGCAAACTGCAAAGCAATTCATCGACGGTCATTGGCTCACCCAGGTCAGTGGCAGCGAACGCCTGGGCCAGTCCATCAACCCGGCAACCGGGCAAGTGGCGGCCCTGTTTTGCGACGGCACCCAGGCTGAAGCCGAGGCTGCGGTTGCCGCGGCGCAGCGAGCCTTTGATGCCACGAACTGGAAGCGCAGCCCGCGTCTGCGCGCAGAAGTCTTGCTGGACTTTGCCGCCAGGCTCGATGCCCGCAAGGAAGAGATTGCCGACTGGCTGGTGACGCTCAACGGCAAGCTGCGGCGTGAAGCGCTCGGTGAAATTGGCGCGGGCATTTCCGAGCTGCGCTATTACGCAGGTCTGGCGCGCAATCTGTTCGGCCGGGTGCTGGAAGTCGAGCCGGGCTGCTATTCCTCGCTGGACCGGGAGGCTGCCGGTGTGTGCGCCATCATCCTGCCGTGGAACGCACCGGTGACGCTGCTGGTGCGCTCGCTCGCGCCGGCGCTCGCCGCCGGCTGCACCGTGGTCATCAAGCCGGCGTGCCAGACGGCCCTGGTCAACAACATGGTGATCGAGTGCCTGAGCTGCGACACGCGGGTGCCTGCCGGTGTCGTGAATTCGGTCATCGAGTCCGGCTCTGAGGTGTCGCGCTACCTGTGCGAGACCCCAAGCGTTGAGGTCATCAGCTTCACCGGCTCGTCTGCGGTCGGCAAGATCATCGCGCAGAACACGGCGTCCACGCTCAAGCGCCTGTCGCTGGAGCTTGGCGGCAAGGCGCCGGCGCTGGTGTTTGCCGATGCGGACATGGACAAAACCGTGGCGGGCATTGTGGCCGGCGGCATGGTGATGGCCGGCCAGCAGTGCACGGCGATTACCCGCGTGCTGGTGGAAGATGCGGCTTACGACAGTTTTTCCCTGCGTCTGGTCGAGGCCTTGAAAGCCGTCAAGGTCGGGCCCGGCAATGACCCGAGCTCACAGATGGGTTGCCTGATCGATGTGCGCAACCGTGACCGCATCGATGCGCTGATGGATACCGCGCAAGCCACGCAGCGGGTGCTGCTGCGTGGGCGTGCGCCGGGCGGCGCGCTGGCCGCTGGTGCATTCATCACGCCCAGCCTGGTTGAGGTGCAGGACCTGGCCTCTGATTTCATCCAGAAAGAGCTGTTTGGCCCCTTGCTGGTGATTGAGCGTTTTGTCAGTGAAGACGAGGCCGTGAGCCGGGCCAATGCCACGCGCTTCGGTCTGGCCGCCAGTGTCTGGAGCACGGACGCGAAAAAATCGCGCCGCATTGCAGCGCAGCTGCGTTCGGGAACGGTCTGGTCAAACAGCCACAACCGGCTGTTTGCCGAGGCCGAAACCGGCGGCTTTCGTGACAGCGGCTACGGACGGCTGCACGGCGTTGAAGGACTCAACGATTTTCTGCAAACCAAACACTTTTACTTCGAGACCAACACGTGAGCATTCCCGAAAAACACAGTGCCGCCCATTATTTCCTTGAAGGGCTGACCGAGCTTGGCATCGACTACGTGTTCTCCAACCTCGGAACCGACCATGTGTCGCTGATTGAAGAGCTCGCGCGCTGGGATCTGCAGGGCCGGCCGCATCCCGAGTTCATGCTTTGCCCGCACGAGAACGTCGCCATGCACATGGCGGCCGGTTTCGCTGCCGTTACGGGCCGTGGGCAGGCGGTGATGGTGCACGTCGATGCGGGCACGGCCAACTCGGCCATGGGCATGCACAACATGTTTCGTGGTCGGCTGCCCGTGATGCTGATTGCCGGCAAGGCGCCGTTCACGCTGCGCGGCGAGCTTGAAGGCTCGCGCGACAACTATGTGCATTTCGTGCAGGACCCATTTGACATCGCCAGCCTGGTGCGGCCCTATGTTAAATGGGAGTATTCACTGCCCAGTGGCTTGATCGCCAAGGAAGTGCTGCGGCGTGGTCACTCGATGATGCAGAGCGACCCGCAAGGGCCGGTGTATCTGACGCTGCCGCGTGAAGTGCTGGCCGAACCCGTGGCCGCCGAACAGGTGCGTGCATTTGACAGTCAGCGCTACGGCGCAGTACTGGCCGGTGGCATTGACGCGCCGCGCGCGCAGGCCATTGCCAGCCAGTTGATGGCTGCCAAGCAGCCGATTGCCGTGACGTCCTACCTGGGCCGCAAGGCCGAGGCGGTCGCGGCGCTGGAAGAGCTGGCCATGCTGTGTGGTGTGCAGGTCTTTGAGTTCAGCCCCAGCACCTTGTGCGTGCCGCGCAGCTCGCCGTGCTTTGCGGGTTTTGACGCCTCCAAGGCCATCGGCAGCGCGGACCTGGGCCTGCTGCTGGATGTCGATGTGCCCTGGCTGCCCAAGTTTGTCCAGGAGAGTCCGCAAACCCGCTGGACACACATCGACGTTGATCCGATCAAGAAGGATTTCCCGATGTGGGGTTTTGCCACCGACATGCGGGTGCAGGCCGATTGCGCTACCGTGTTGCGTCAGGTCGCTGACATCGTGCGCGCGCAGGCCAGCGATGAATTTCACCGCCAGGTCACCGAGCGCATTGCCGGCTGGGCCGCGCCGCGCCAGGAGCGTCTGGCAGCGGTCGCCAGGGCAGCGGAAAACCCGGGCAAGGCCGGTGCGATTTCTGCCGCCTACTTTTGCGCGGTGTTGGGCGCGGCCATTGCGCCTGAAGACATCGTGATCAACGAAGCCATTCGCAACGCGCCTTCCGTGCTGAACCAGATCCCGCGCAGCCAGGCGCACACGCTGCTGTGTGCTGCCGGTGGTGGCCTGGGCTACAGCGGCGGCATGGCGCTGGGCGCCAAGCTGGCCAATCCCGGGGTGCGCGTGCTGCAAATCGTCGGTGACGGAGGTTTTCATTTCTCCACACCGACCTCGGTGTACGCGACCGCGCAACGCTATGCGCTGCCGATCTTCACCGTGGTGCTGGACAACGGCGGCTGGCAGGCGGTCAAAGAGGCCGTGTTGCGCGTTTATCCCGACGGCTCGGCTGCCCAGGCCAATGAATTCCAGGCGCGCCTGCAGGGCCAGCACCGGCATTTCGAGAAAGTCGCCGAGGCCTTTGGCGCGTATGGCGAATGCGTGTCTGATCCAGCCGAGGTCGATGCGGCGATTGCGCGCTGCCTCAAGGCGGTGGACGCTGGCCAGGCCGCGGTGCTCAATGTGCAGCTTGGCCTTCAATAGATTCCCGCAAGCGCACAGGCGCTGCACCTCACCCGATTCACCTCAGGAGCAAAGCATGCGTTCAAACCAGGGATTTCGATTGTTGCTTGCCGCACTGGCCTGCACCGCTGCCGCCGCGCAGCCGCTGGCTGCTGCAGCCGCTGACTACCCCGTCAAACCCATCACCATCGTCGTGGGCTACTCTGCCGGCGGCGGCGTTGATGCGATGGCCCGCATCGTGGCTGAAAAACTGCCTGCGCTGCTGGGGCAGCCGGTGGTCGTGGAGAACCGGCCCAGCGTTGGCGCCATTGTTGGCAGCAACTTTGTTGCCAAGGCCAAGCCAGATGGCTACACGCTGCTGATGGGTGCGCCCGGGCCCATCATTTTCAACCACGCGATCTACAGCAAGCTACCCTACGGCCCGCAGGATCTGACGCCGATCTCGTTTGTCAGCGACTCGCCGCTGGTCCTGCTGGTCAATGTCAACAACCCGGCAAAAAACGTGCAGGAGCTGGTCAACCAGTCGAAACAAAATCCTGACAAGTCCAATTACGGCGCGAGCTCGGCGTCGTTTCAGCTGATCACCGAGCTGTTCAACCGCAAGACCGGCGCGAAGTTCACGCACATTCCCTACAAGGGCGCCAACGATGCCGTGATGGCGGTGATGTCTGGCGACGTGACCATGACGCTGGCAGATGCCGGCCCGGCTTTCACCGGCATGCAAAGCGGCCGTGTCAAGGCGCTGGCCGTGACCTCTGCTGTGCGCATGAAGGACTACCCCAACGTTCCGACACTCGGTGAGCTCGGCATAGACCTCAAGGCGTCGCTCTGGATTGGCCTGTTGGCGCCCAGCGGCACACCGCCGGAAATCATCAAGCGTCTGCAGGAAGAAGTCGCCAAAGTGGTGGATATGCCCGATGTGCAGAAAAAAATCAGTGGCATGTCCGTGACCCCCATGAGCAACACCTCCGAAGAGTTCGCAAAAATAATTGCCACAGAAATTCCGCTGTGGCGGCAGCTGGCGCAGGACAACAACATCAAGGCCAACTAACAGGTCTGTCCCTCAAGCCGCGCGTGCTTCAGCCGGTTAAACCAGTCTAGCCAAGGAACGCTCCATGCTTTTGAATCCAGGCTTTCGCCTTCTTGCCGCGACGCTGGCGTGCGCAACCTATTTTCCGTGGGGTGCCGTTGCGGCCGACTATCCGACGCGTCCGGTCACTATCGTGGTCGGCTTTTCAGCGGGCGGCAGCAGCGATGCGCTGGCCCGCATCGTGGCGGAAAAGCTGGGCGCGGCACTTGGTCAGCCGGTGGTGGTTGAAAACCGTGCCGGCGTGGCCTCCATCGTGGGCGCCAATTTCGTCGCCAAGGCCAAGCCCGACGGCTACACCCTGCTGATGGGCGCGAGCGGCCCCAACGTCTTCAACTACGCGCTGTATGCCAAGCTGCCTTATGCGCCGCAAGACTTTGCTCCGATCTCGCTGATAGGCACGTTTCCGCTGGTGTTGCTGGTGAATTCAGCCAACCCCGCGAAGTCCATGCAGGAACTGGTCAGCTTCTCGCGGCAAAATCCCGACAAGTCCAACTACGGCGCAAGTTCGGCGTCGTTTCAGCTGATCACCGAGCTGTTCAACAGCAAGACCGGCGCGCGCTTTTCGCACATTCCCTACAAGGGCAGCAACGACGCGATCACGGCAGTCATCACCAACGATGTCAGCATGACGCTGGTCGATGCCGGCGCGGCTTCGGCCGTGCTGCAGGGCGGCCGTGTCAGGGCGCTGGCCGTGACCTCGGGCGAGCGCCTCAAGGAACTCGCTGGCGTGCCCACCATGGGCGAGCTTGGCGTTGACCTCAAGGTGTCGTTCTGGAGCGGCCTGCTGGCCCCCAGCGGCACGCCACCCGCAGTGCTCAAGCGCCTGCAGGAAGAGCTTGCCAGGGTGCTGGAGATGCCGGATGTCAGAAAACGCATCAGCGCCATGTCGGTGGTTCCTGGCAGCAGCAGTTCGGAAGAGTTTTCGAAACTGATCGCCTCGGAAATTGCCATATGGCGACAAGTCGCACAAGACAACAACATCAAGCCTAACTGAGCGCCGTCGCCCTATTTTTCGGGCGGCTCGTCTTCAAGCGGCGCAAGGTCGGACGAGTAACTGCGGCCGCCTATGTTGATGGCGCTGTTTTTTTGCCAGGTCGCTTCAAAAGTCGCGAGGTCTGCAGCGCTTGCGTGCTCGTATTTTTGGACATTGCTCAGAGGCTGGCCTGTTCGCGCGGCCTGGCTTGCGTCCGGGTTAGCTGCGCGCGTCGCGCCTGGGGCTGTTTCGTCCAGTGTGTCATCGCTGCGCCAGTACACGCCCATCACGATCAGGCCGTATTGCTGCTGCGCATTGTGGGTCAGCGCCGCCGCAGTTTCCACGCGCTGCCTGTGCTGGCCCTGCGCGCTTTCCATGAAGGCGGGTGACATGTCCAGCATCACCACATAGCGGTGTCCGCGCTTGTCGGTGCGCATCACCTTGAAGCGGTAGCTGCCCGGTGCGATGGCGCGGGCGGCGAGGCTGGCGCGTATGGTCTCAAACAGCAGTTCCCGGCGAAAGCTCATGCGCTCTTCGAGGTTCATCGCAATCGGCGCCGTCTCCGGCCCGCGCGTCTGTCCAGAGTCCCGGCTCAGGGATTCGCCGCTGGGGTCGGGCTTCGATGAAAACAGGGATTTGAAAAATGCCATATTGAATCGGTCGACGAATCGGTCAGATTGCAATGCGGGGTCTGCGCTCAGGCCTTGCGCTGAGCGCGCTTGAAGCATCCAGGCCGGACCGAGGCGGTTTGAAAACTTCAGCGCGATGATAGTCTGGCCTTACGCGCCTGTCATGGCTTGACCAGACTTTTACATTTGTGCCTTGCGGCCATAGCGCAACTTCATCAGCAAAATGGCCAGCGCCAGGGCCAGTGTGACGGCATTGGCGATCACCACCGGCCAGGCCTGTAGCAGCCAACCATAAGCCAGCCAACATGCCACACCAGTCGTGAACACGCTGTACATGCCCAGCGACACGCCGCTGACATCGCGGGTCCGAAAGCTCAACCAGGCCTGAGGCAAAAAGGCGGAGGTGGTCAGACAGGCCGCCAGCGTGCCGACCACATCAGTGGGCGTCCAGCCCCATTGGCTTAACCAGTTCATCGCCGACCTTCCTTGACCGCCCAGTCCACCAGCGCATCCAGGGCGGGCCTGGCGGCTGCGGCATTCGGATGGTTGACGATGGCCACCACGACCAGGCGCCGGCCGCTGGGCGTGTGCACATAGCCGGCCAGCGCGCTGGCGTCGCGCAGGCTGCCGGTTTTCAAATGTGCCCAGCCTTGCGACAGCTTTGACTTGCTGCGCTTGAGCGTGCCATCAATGCCCGCCATCGGCAGCGAGGCCATCAGCTCAGGCATGACGCCCGAGACATAGGCTGTTTGCAGCAGACGCGCCAGCGCTTGCGGCGTGATGCGTTCGAAGCGCGACAGGCCTGAGCCCTTGTCGATCACCGGCATGTAGGTCTCGCCAAAGCGGTCCCGCCACCACTGGCGCAGCAGCTCGCGTGAGGCGTCCTGGCTGGCGGGCAGCTCGACCTGACTGGCTTGTGCCGCCGGGTCCTGGCTAAGGCTCAGTGTCAGGAACAGCTGCTGCGCCATCACGTTGTTGCTGTATTTATTGATGTCGCGAATCACCTCGGCCAGCGTGGGCGAGTTGAGTTCAAACGCGGGCTTGAGGCCATAAGGCGCGCGGCCTTCGCGCACGCGCCCGAGCAGCTTGCCGCCCATTTCCTGCCATAGGCCCAGGACGGCGCGTTCGGCATAGCTGGCCGGATCAGCATAGGCGACAGGCCAGGTTTTTTCGCCGCAAGCCATCGGGTAACTGCCC
The DNA here is from genome assembly GCA_947443645.1 of Comamonadaceae bacterium. GTDB lineage: Bacteria > Pseudomonadota > Gammaproteobacteria > Burkholderiales > Burkholderiaceae_C > Polaromonas. The sequence continues at coordinate 85,260 of CANEXF010000001.1, forward strand.
TTGAAGCTGATGCGCGCCGGATCGCTGAAGTCGGCCTGCAGTGCGGCCCGGTAATCGCCGCATTCGGCCAGCGCGGCGCCGGCCTTGTCGCCCCCGGCGCTGGTGCTGAGCGGCACGCTGGACTGCATTTGTACCTGGGCCAGTTGCGGCTCAAAGCTCACGCTGGCCCGGCCACTGGCGTAGTTGGGCACAAACGTCATCACCACCGACTTGTAGTTGATCAGCAGCGCATCCGGCGCGGCGTTGTAGGGCCGCAAAGGCTCGCCGTCAAAGTCGGCCGCGTTTTGCGGCGCCAGCGCAAAGGCGCTGCGGTCCAGCACGATGTCGCCGGCAATTGTTTTGATACCCAGGACTTGTACCCGGCGCAGCAGCAACCACAGCCGCTCCAGCACCAGCTTGGGGTCGCCCCGGCCCTGGATGATGAGGTTGCCCTTGAGCGTGTCGTTGACGATGGCGCCCTCGATATAGACCGGCGTGCGCCAGGTGTAGGACGGCCCCAGCAGCTCCAGCCCCGCATAAGTCGTCACCAGCTTCATGACCGAGGCCGGGTTCATGGCCTGATGGGCCTGCCAGCTGAGCAGCGGCAGGGACTGTGCCTTGCCAGCGGCTGCCGACAAGGCCGGGGCCGCGTCCAGCACCAGTGCGGCCATGGCGCCAGGCGGTACTTTGGCACGCGCCAGCAAGGCCTCGACTTCAGCCGGCAAGCTGGTGTTTTGCGCCTGTACCTGCGCGGCCAGGCCGGCCAGACTGAGGGCTATAAAAACACGCGCCGCCAGGCGCATTTTGACAAGGGCGCGGGCGGGGTTCAGAGGCATGGCCTGATTATCGGTGCAGCCCGGCGCCACTGGCTGGATAATCGGGCTCTCAGGCCGGTCTGCGCGGCGGCTCGCCCGGGCATACGCGCTATTTATTTAATAGCTACTTGCGCCCGTATCCATTGACTTTTGGCCTTATTTGTACTTAAAAAAATGAAATTTCTGGCGTTTGACACCAGCACCGATGTGATGTCGATTGCCCTGACCGACGGCGCCAGCGTGTGGCAGCACAGCGGGCCAGGCGGCGCCAAGTCGTCAGCGACCTTGATCCCGGCGATCCTGGACTTGCTGGCCCAGGCACAGCTGACGCTGGGCGCGCTCGACGCGATTGTCTTTGGTCGCGGGCCGGGCTCTTTCACGGGCCTGCGCACCGCTTGCGCCGTGGCCCAGGGTCTGGCGCTGGGCGCCAATCATGGCGCGGGCGTGGCGGTGCTGCCGCTGGACACCCTGATGGCCGTGGCTGAAGAGGCGCGCTATCAGCGTGCCCAGGCCGGCGGCGCGCCTGTGCTTGAAGTCACGGCGCTGCTCGATGCGCGCATGGACGAGATGTATGTGCAGCGCTTTCAATTCAGCGACGGCCCTGATGGGTCGGTCTGCACTGCGCAGGGCGAGTGCACGCTGATCCGGCCCGAAAACCTGCGGCCCGAGCAGGCCAGCGGTTTGCTGGCCGGCAATGTCTTTGGCGTTTATGCCGACCGGCTGCGGCCCGAGCTGTTGAGCGCTGGCCGTATTGCGCTGGCGCTGCCCACGGCGACGGCCATGCTGCGTCTGGCGCCGCAGCTGGCGGCCAGCGGGCATTGTGTGGACGCAGGACAGGCGCTGCCGCTCTATGTCAGGGACAAGGTCGCCTTCACGACCGAAGAGCGGGCGCTGGCCAAGGCGCAAAATATCAAAGATGCCGAAGACGCCATCCGGGCGCAAGCTCTGCTCGCCGGCCCGAATTGAACTTTTTTCTTTCATGAACGCCGTCCTCAAAACCACCCAGACACTGGAAGCCCAGTTTGAAGCCATGACGCCAGCCTGGCTGGACGCGGTGGTGCAAGTTGAGCTGGGCGCGTATGACCATCCATGGACACGCGGCAACTTTAGCGACTCGCTCAACGCCGGCTACCAGGCCCAGCTGCTGACCGCCGGCACGGCGCCGCAGTCCGAGCTGCTCGGCTACTTTGTGGCCATGAAAGGTGTGGACGAAGTGCATTTGCTGAACATCACTGTCGCCAGCAAGCACCAGCGCCAGGGCTGGGCCAGGGTCATGCTGGACGGGCTGGCGATCTGGGCGCGTGGCCAGGGTGCGCAATGGCTGTGGCTGGAAGTGCGGCTGAGCAATACCCGCGCCAAGCTGGTGTATGAACACTACGGTTTTCGGCAGGTTGGCCTGCGCCGCAACTACTACCCGGCCGGCGGCCAAGGCCCGTCCGGGCGCGAAGACGCCGTCGTGATGAGCTTGGCCTTGACGGACGCCGCATGAGCCTGGACCTCGACAAGCGCCAGCGCGCCATGCTGCGCGAAATGGGTGTGCGGGTCTGGCAACCGATGGCCGCGCCTGCAAGCGTGGCGACGCCATCAGCTTTGGCCGCCGCACCCTTGCCTGAGCCGGCCGAGCCAGTCGCAAGGCCGCAAGCCGGTCATACGCTGGTCGCTATTGATTCTGTAGCTGCTGACGCCCGTCAATCAATCGTTGCAAGCACTTTTCAGTCAAGGCCTGCGGTTTTGGCACAGGCCGAGAGCCAGTCCGAAGGCGCGACTGCAGGCTGGAGCATGGGCCAGGCCCAGGCGCTTTACGGCGATGCACCTGCGGGCGGCGCGCGCTGGCTGGTGCTGGCAGAAATGCCTGCCGCCGCGTTCAATGGGCAGGACTTCAATCCTTTTGAGGGCGACGCCGGCAAGCTGCTGGACAACATGCTGCGCGCGACGCGTCTGCACCAGGCCGGCGTGGTGATGCTCGCACCGCTGCTGCGGCGCATCGGCGCGGATGCATCTGCAGCGCCCAGCCTGGCCGCCGAGCTGACGGCGGTGCTGGCCGTGGCGCGCCCCGACATCGTGCTGATCATGGGCCGCATGGCGGCGCAGGCTTTGTTGCAGTCGAGCGAAGCCTTTGGCAAGCTGCGCGGCCAGGTGCACCAGCTGCAGGGCATACGCGCGATTGCCACGCACGACGCGGCCTACCTGCTGCGCACGCCGCTGGACAAGGCCAAGGCCTGGGACGATTTGTGCCTGGCCATGAGCGTGGCTGCAGCGCCCGCCAGCTAAAACGCGTCAAACAAAGCACGGCGCGCGTTTTGGCGCATGCCGGGCTTCTTACAATCAAGCCATGAGCAATCCCCTGACCTTTCTCGACATGCTGGGCGCCGCCGAGCGCCAGAACCAATCCATGCTGTGTGTCGGCCTGGACCCGGAGCCCAGCAAATTTCCTGGCCGCCTGCTGGGCAATGCCAACAAGATTTACGATTTTTGCGCCGCCATCGTCGACGCGACCGCCGACCTGGTGGTGGCCTTCAAGCCGCAAATCGCCTACTTTTCGGCGCACCGCGCCGAGGGCCAGCTCGAGCGCCTGATGGAGCATATGCGCCGCGCCGCGCCGCAAGTGCCCATCATTCTGGACGCCAAGCGCGGTGACATCGGCTCGACCGCCGAGCAATACGCGATAGAAGCTTTTGAGCGCTATGGCGCCGACGCCGTCACGCTGTCGCCCTTCATGGGTTTTGACTCGGTCGCCCCCTACCTCAAGCACCAGGGCAAAGGCGCGTTTTTGCTCTGCCGCACCTCCAACCCTGGTGGCGACGACCTGCAAAACCAGCGCCTGGCCTCGATTGAGGGCCAGCCGCTGCTGTATGAGCATGTGGCCCGCCTGGCGCAAGGCCCGTGGAACCTCAATGGCCAGCTTGGGCTGGTGGTGGGCGCCACCTATCCGGCAGAAATCGAACGCGTGCGTCTTGTTGCGCCGACCTTGCCGCTCTTGATTCCTGGCGTGGGTGCGCAAGGCGGTGACGCGGTGGCCACCGTGCGTGCCGGCTGGCGGCCGGATGCACCCATTATCGTGAACTCTTCGCGCGCCATTTTGTATGCGTCCTCGGGCGAGGACTTTGCCGAAGCGGCACGCCGCGAGGCGATCCGCACGCGTGACGTGCTGCAGGCCGCCCGCCCTGATTCTGCTACGCTTTAAATAGCGTGTTGCGGCCGTTTGACGTGCGTTAAAAGGGTTTTTGGCGTTTGATCAGGCCGCCCAGCATGACGCAGGCCAGCGCCGCCACGACCAGCGCCACACCGGCCCATTGCCAGGGTGTGACGACTTCGCCCAGCACCAGCATGCCGGCGGCCAGGCCGACAATCGGCACGCCCAGGCTGAAGGGTGCGACCCGGTTGGCCGGGTGGCGCTTGAGCAGTCCGGTCCACAGGCTGTAGCCAACAATGGTCGCGCCCCAACCCAGGTAAGCCACTGCGAGCCAGCTGGACGGGCGCGCCGCCAGCCACTGCCAGCGCAGCGCCGGGTCGTCAAACGCCAGCGACAGCGCGATGAAGGGCAGTATCGCCACCGAGCTGCTCCAGACCACAAAAGCCACTGGCGAGTAGTCGGTATAGCGCTGCTGCACGCTGCGTGCGACGATGTTGGACATGGCCCACATCGCAGCTGCGCCCAGTGTCAGCGCAAAGCCGGCGATGGTGGTGGCGCTGCTGGCGGCACCCGGCGCCAGATAGTTCAGCACAAAGCAGCCCAGGCCCAGCGCGGCCAGCAGCATGCCGGCCTGCAGCGGCCGGCTGGCGCGTTCATGCAGCAAGGCAAAGCCGAACAGCGCGGTGAAAAATACCTGGGTCTGCAGCAACACCGACGCCAGCGCCGCCGTCATGCCGACATGCAGCGCCAGAAACAGGATGCCGAACTGGCCCACGCCCTGAAAGCAGCCATACAGCAGCAGCCATTTCCAGTGGATGCGCGGCGGCTTGATGAACAGCGCCAAAGGCAGCACGGCAAACAGATAGCGCGCCGCGCCCAGCTGGAGAGGGCTGAAGTCGCGCAGCGCAAACTTCATGACCACAAAGTTCACGCCCCAGACCAGCACCACCACCAGCGCGGCGGCCAGGTCGCGTCCGCTCAGGGCCTGGCTCTTCATGCCCTGCAGCCCGTCGCGCTGAGCTCAGGCCAGTGCTTGCGCGGCACGCGAGGCGTCCAGGTGGGCTTTGACGTACTGGGCCAGCGCAATGTCGCTCGGTGTTTCCGGCTGCCAGGCCTGGACGGGTATGGTTTTTCCGTCCGGGTCTACTGCCACAAACACCACCACGCATTCGGTGACTTTTCCCATCTGCTCGAGCTTCATGTCGCCGGTGCGCACCTCGACCGATATGTTCATGCTGCTGCTGCCCGTGTAGGCCAGCCTGGCCTCGACTTCCACCAGGTCGCCAATCCGGATCGGGCGCGTAAAGCGAATGCTGCCGACCGAGACCGTCACGCAATAGCGCTTGGCCCAGCGTGTGGCGCAGGCGTAGCCTGCTTCGTCTATCCATTTCATGACGGTGCCGCCATGCACCTTGCCGCCAAAGTTGATGGTGCTGGGTTCGGCCAGAAAGCGCAGAGTGATGTGGGACATGATGTACTCCGAATTGACTTGCTATGCTAATAATAGCTGCCAGCGCTCGTCCTGATTGCGTTGGCGGCTATTTTTTCTCACAACAGGCGTTTGAGGTAGCGACCGGTGTGGCTGTCGGGGTTGTCGGCAATGTCTTCCGGCGTGCCCACGCCGACCACGGTGCCGCCACCGGCACCGCCTTCGGGGCCCATGTCAATCAACCAGTCGGCGGTCTTGATCACGTCCAGGTTGTGCTCGATCACGACGATGGTGTTGCCCGCGTCGCGCAGCTGGTGCAAGACCCTGAGCAGCAGATCAATGTCGGCAAAGTGCAGGCCGGTGGTTGGCTCATCCAGAATGTAGAGCGTGCGGCCGGTGTCGCGTTTGGACAGCTCCAGCGCGAGCTTGACGCGCTGCGCCTCGCCGCCCGACAGCGTGGTCGCGGCCTGACCCAGCTTGACGTAGGACAGGCCCACGTCCAGCAGCGTGTGCAGCTTGCGCGCAATTGTCGGCACGGCCTTGAAGAACTCGGACGCGGCCTCGACCGTGAGGTCCAGAATCTGGGCGATGTTTTTGCCCTTGTACTGCACTTCCAGGGTTTCTCGGTTGTAGCGCATGCCTTTGCAGACATCACAGGGCACGTAGACGTCGGGCAAAAAGTGCATCTCGACTTTCACCATGCCGTCGCCCTGGCAGGCTTCGCAGCGGCCACCGGCGACGTTGAAGCTGAAACGGCCCGAACCGTAGCCGCGCTCGCGCGCGGTGTTCATCTCGGCCAGCAGCTCGCGAATCGGCGTGAACAGGCCGGTATAAGTGGCGGGGTTGCTGCGCGGCGTGCGGCCAATGGGCGACTGGTCAACATTGATGACCTTGTCGAAGTGCTCTATGCCTTCTATGCTTTCGTGTGCCGCAGGCTCTTCGTGTGAGCGGTAAAGCGTGCGCGCCACGGCCGCGTAAAGCGTGTCGTTGACCAGCGTCGACTTGCCTGAACCCGACACGCCCGTGACGCAGGTCAGCAGGCCGACCGGAAACTCCACGCTCACGCCCTTGAGGTTGTGACCGGTGGCATTGATCACGCGCAGCGCCTGCATGTCGCCCAGCGTGGCCTGGTGCACCGCTTCGCGCTCGGCGCGCCGCGTGGCGGCCGGACTGGGCGGAAAGCGCGACGGCTTTTTGCCGGCAAACGCATCGACGCTCTTGACGGTGGGCAGCCAGGCGGTGCGTTTGGCGGGCACCGCAATTTTCAGCGTGCCGGCGAGGTATTTGCCCGTCAGTGAGGCCGGGTTGGCCTTGACTTGCTCGTAACTGCCCTGGGCCATCACCCGGCCGCCATGCACGCCGGCGCCCGGCCCCATGTCGATCACATGGTCGGCCGCGCGAATCATGTCTTCGTCGTGCTCGACCACCAGCACGCTGTTGCCGATGTCACGCAAATGCTTGAGCGTGTCGATCAGGCGGTCGTTGTCGCGCTGGTGCAGGCCAATGCTGGGCTCGTCGAGCACATACATCACGCCGGTCAGGCCAGAGCCGATCTGCGAGGCCAGCCGGATGCGCTGCGATTCACCGCCGGACAGTGTCTCGGCGCTGCGGTCCAGGCTCAGGTAATTCAGCCCGACGTCGTTGAGGAACTTCAGGCGCAGCCCGATCTCGCGCACCACCTTGTCGGCAATCTCGGCCTTGGCGCCCTGCATTTTCAGATGGCTGAAATAGGCAAAACTCTCGCGCAGCGTGTCATGGCTGATCTCGAAGATCGCCTTGCGCGCGCGCGGCGCGCCGGCCTCTTCGCTGTCAGGCGCGCTGACCAGATAGACATGGCGCGCTTCACGCCGCAGCCGGGTGCCGCCGCAATCGGGGCAGGGCTGCACGCTGCGGTAACGCGCGAGCTCTTCGCGCACGGCGGTCGAATCGGTTTCCTTGTAGCGACGCTCGAAGTTGGTGATCACGCCTTCAAACGGGTGCTTCTTGCTGACTTTTTTACCGGCCGTGCTGCCGGAATCCATCACGTAGCTGAACTTGATGTCTTCCTCGCCCGAGCCATGCAGCACGACTTGTTGCACGCTGGCCGGCAGGTTTTCAAAGGCCGTGTCGATGTCAAACTGGTAGTGTTTGGCCAGGCTTTCGAGCATCGAGAAATAGTAGGCATTGCGCCTGTCCCAGCCCTTGACGGCGCCGCTGGCCAGGCTCAGCGAGGGGAAGGCCACGATGCGTGTGGGATCGAAAAATTCCTTGTGCCCCAGGCCATCGCAGCCCGGGCAGGCGCCCACGGGCGAGTTGAAGGAGAAAAGCCGCGGCTCCATCTCGCTGAGCGAGTAGCTGCAGACCGGGCAGGAAAACTTGGCGCTGAACAGATGCTCCTTGCCGCTGTCCATTTCGAGTGCGATGGCCTTGCTGTCGGCCAGGCGCAGCGCGGCTTCGAAACTTTCGGCCAGGCGCTGGCGCATGTTGTCAAAATCCGTTCGGGCGGTGCTTGGAGACGCCTCCGATAGCTCTTCGGCAAGCTCGGCGTGTGTGGGTGCGCGGCGCACCTTGATGCGGTCAATCACCACATCAATGTCGTGCTTCTCGGTTTTCTTGAGTTTTGGCAGGGCATCGAACTCGTAGGCCTGGCCGTCGACGCGAAAGCGCACATAGCCCTGGGCCTGCATTTCGGAAAACACATCGACAAACTCGCCTTTGCGTTCGCGCGCCACGGGCGCCAGAATCATCAGCTTGGTGTCTTCGGGCAGCGCCAGCACGCTGTCGACCATTTCGCTGACGCTTTGCGCCTGCAGCGGCAAATCATGCTCGGGGCAAAACGGCGTGCCGGCGCGCGCAAACAAAAGCCGCAGGTAGTCGTGGATCTCGGTGACCGTGCCGACGGTGGAGCGCGGGTTGTGGCTGGTGGCTTTTTGTTCTATGGAAATGGCTGGCGACAGGCCTTCGATCATGTCCACATCGGGCTTGTCCATCAGCTGCAGAAACTGCCGTGCGTAGGTGGACAGGCTTTCCACGTAACGGCGCTGGCCTTCGGCGTACAGCGTGTCAAAGGCGAGCGACGACTTGCCCGAGCCGCTCAGGCCGGTGATGACCACCAGCTGGTTGCGCGGAATATCGAGGTCAATGTTTTTGAGATTGTGGGTACGTGCGCCGCGTATGCTGATGCGCTGGGCCGCAAAGACGGCCCGCATGCGTATCGCGTCTGAATTGCCTTCGTCCTGAGCCTGGCTCAGGATGCTCGTAGAGGCGGCTGAATTTGCCTGAGGCGGCTCTTCGCTGCGTTCGTTGGCGAGGTAGGTGTTGTCGTCAGGAGAGTTCAATGGAATGCAGGCGCCGCAAAACTCTCAATCATAGACCGAAGCCCTGTTTCAAGCACAATACAAGGCTGTGACCCCGGCTGGCGCCGTACTCCAAGTGGTGTCGGCCGGCCAGCCTTATTTTTTTGACCCTAGACCGCTCCACCTGTTTTGACCGCGCCTTCCGCCATCCCGTCCTTCCCCATGACCGCCATGGAGCGGCGCGCCAGCGCCTCCCTGGCCTCGATTTTCGCCTTGCGCATGCTGGGGCTGTTCCTGGTGTTGCCGGTGTTTGCGCTGGAAGCGGCCAGATACCCAGGTGGTGATGACCCGGCCCGTGTCGGTCTGGCCATGGGCATTTATGGTCTGACGCAAGGTCTGTTGCAGATTCCGTTCGGGATCGCTTCGGATTGGTGGGGCCGCAAACCGGTAATGCTGGCCGGGCTGCTGATGTTTGCGCTGGGCAGCTTTGTGGCCGCTTGGGCGCCTGACCTGAGCTGGCTGGTGATTGGCCGCGCGCTGCAAGGCGCGGGCGCGATTTCGGCCGCCGTCACGGCCATGCTGGCCGACCTCACGCGTGACGAGGTGCGTACCAAGGCCATGGCGCTGGTCGGCAGCAGCATTGCGCTGATGTTTGCGCTGGCGCTGGTGCTGGCGCCGCTGCTGGCCGGCTATATCGGCTTGCACGGGCTGTTCGCACTGACTGGCTCGCTGGCGCTGGCGGGCATGGCGGCCGTGCTTTGGTGGGTGCCGCCAGAGCCTTTGCAGCATGCCGACCGGCCGCGCGGCAGCTTGCTGGAAGTGCTCAGAGACAAGGCGTTGCTGCGGCTTGATGTCGGTGTGTTTGTGCTGCATGCGGTGCAGCTGGCGATGTGGGTGGCTATTCCCGCCTTGCTGGTCGCGGCCGGGCTGGACAAGGCCTTGCATTGGCAGATTTACCTGCCGGCCGTGCTGGCTTCTTTCGTGGTCATGGGCCTGACGCTGTTTCCGCTTGAAAAACGCGGTTATCTGCGCGCCGTTTTTCTAGGCGCGGTGGGCTTGATCTTTCTGGTGCAGCTGGGACTGCTCTGGTCCCTGAAGCTGGCTTCGCCCAACCTGGGTCTGCTGGGCGCGCTGCTGTTTTTGTTTTTTTGCGGTTTCAATGTGCTCGAAGCCACCCAACCCAGTCTGGCTTCACGCTTGGCGCCTGCCCATGCGCGTGGGGCGGCCTTGGGGGTTTACAACACGCTGCAGTCGCTCGGGTTTTTTGCCGGTGGCGCAGTCGGCGGCTGGATCACCAAGAGCCAGGGCGCGCAGGGCCTGTTTCTGGTTTGCGGCGCCTTGATGCTGCTCTGGTTGCTGGTCGCCTGGTCCATGAAAGCGCCCAGCAGGCAGGCCGGGTTGGCCGCAAGTTCTCGCCCCGTCGCTGATGCAATGACGGCCCAGCCAGTTAAACTGTGAGCACAAGCTAGATTAGGAGAACAGGCCATGGCCTCAGTCAATAAAGTCATCATCGTCGGCAACCTCGGCCGCGACCCAGAAACCCGAGCCTTCCCGAATGGCGATCAGGTCACCAACGTGACTATCGCCACGACGGACCGCTATAAGGACAAGACCAGCGGTGAGATGAAAGAAATCACCGAGTGGCACCGCGTGAGCTTTTTCGGCCGCCTGGCCGAGATCGCCGGCCAGTACCTGCGCAAAGGCTCGCAGGTCTATGTCGAAGGCAGCTTGCGTACGCGCAAGTGGACCGACAAGGACGGCGTAGAGAAATTCACCACTGAAATCCGCGCTGACTCCATGCAAATGCTGGGCAGCCGTCAGGGCATGGGTGGCGGCTCAGGTGGCGATGACGGCAGTGGCTACGAGGCGCCTAGCCGCCCAGCGGCCGCCCCGGCACGGGCACCTGCTGCTGCGCCACGCCAGGCGCCTGCTGCGGCCAAGGCAGCAAGTGGCTTTGACGACATGGACGACGACATTCCGTTTTGATTTTTTTTAGCGGGTCAGCCGCATGTCGCAAAAGTCCGCAAGCAGAGCCCGTTTCAGACGGGCTTTTTGCTTCAGGGCGCGCTGGCCCACGGCTTGAATTGGTTTTTTCTTACAAACAAAGCACGCCGCACCGGGTCTTCGTGGGTAGCATTGCCCAAGTGCTGGAAACTTTGCCTGAGCCCGGCTGGCGTGCGACGTCGCTTGCCGATCCAGCAGGCCACGTACAACGACAATCAATGATGAAACATATCCAGCCCTCCCGCTTTCTTTTGTGTGCAGCCTGGTTGCTGGCAGGCGCGTTTGCGACCAAGTCGGCCTGCGCGCTGGGGGGGACTGACCCCGTGGTTGATATTCTGACGGTGCCCGGCAGTGCCGGTCTGGGCTTTGTGACGCGTGTCGAAACGTCGCCTTACCGGGGCGGTGGCACGCGCTACGATTTGCTGCCGGTTTACCTCTACGAAGGCGAGCGTTTGTTTTTGCATGCCAACCGGGTTGGCTTGAAGCTGCTCAACAACAACGACGGCAAAACTGGCGAGCCCAACGGTGTGCAGCGCCTGGACCTGTTTGTCGAGCAGCGGCTCGAAGGCCATCCGGTGGGTCGCATTCCTGCCAGCCTGGTCGGCATGGCGCCGCGTGATTCCGGCATTGATCTTGGGCTGTCCTACCGCTACCGCCAGCCTTGGGGTATTTTGCAGGCCGAGCTGCTTCACGACATCGGAAAAACCTACAAGGGCACCGAGGTTCGGCTGGGCTACAGCTATGACTGGCGCTCGGGACCCTGGACTTTGCGTCCCAATGTGACGGTCGCGGTTCGCGACGCCAGGCTCAACAATTATTACTACGGCGTGCTGGCCAGTGAAGCCACAGCCGAGCGAGCGGCCTACACCCCGGGTTATGGCATCAACACCTCGGTGGGCCTGTATGGCACTTATGACATGTCGCAGCGCTGGCGCCTGCTGGCCGGTGTGTCGGCCACGGTTCTGGGCAACTCGGTCAAGGACAGTCCCATCGTCCAAAAACGGGTGCTGCCAGCTGTCTACATAGGCGCGGTTTACGATTTTGGCGGCCACAAGCGCGAGTGGGCTTACAACGATTCGCCGACCTATTTCAAGGCGCTGTATGGCAAAGCGGCGGAGCCGAGCTGCCATCTGGCCAGGATCATCACTGCGCGCTGCTTTTCGACCGCGTCCAGCAATGCCACCAGCATCAGCGGCATTCAGATTGGCAAGCCTTTTATTCAAAAGCTCAATGGCTGGCCGCTGGACTTTGCCGGCTACGTCGGACTGACGCGCCACAACGACTCCGGCTTGCAGGCCGGTGGCCTGCAACTGGATCTCTTCATGAAGGCGATTTATTCCGGATTCCCGTGGAGTGACCGCGTCAAGACGCGGCTCGGCATGGGCCTGGGCTTGTCTGCGGCGCAGCGCGTGCCTTACACCGAGGTCAGCAGCCAGGCCTCAGGTGGCAAGACCACCTCGCGTTTGCTCAACTACATGGATCCGACGCTGGACGTCAGCGTCGGTGATTTGCTGGGTGTGCGTTCGCTCAAGGAGACTTATGTCGGCTTTGGCGTGTCGCACCGCTCCGGCATTTTCGGCTCCTCACGGCTGCTGGGCAACGTCAACGGCGGCTCCAACTACATCTACACCTATCTTGAGACGGCGTTTTAAAGTTCATTAAAGGCCGGCTCTTGATGGCATTTAGTGCGCATCGGCTTGTTGGGCCGCCCTGATGCTGGCGCTATCGTCGCCTTTTGCACCATTGAAGAACAGGTTGAGCAGCACCGCAGTGATGGACGCCAGCAGGATGCCGGACTCGATCAGGGGATGAAGTCCGTGAGGCATCCATTGCTTGAAGTTAGGTGCGATCAGCGGAATCATGCCGACGCCCAACGAAACAGCCACGATCAATGAATTAAAGCGCGCGGTCTTGAAGTCCACGCCTGCGAGTATGCGTATGCCGGTGGCCGCCACCATGCCGAACATGACCAGGCCAGCACCACCGAGGACTACGGTCGGGAGCGACTCGACCAGCGCAGCCATTTTGGGCACTACGCCCAGCAGGATCAAAATGAGGCCGCCAGCGACGCAGACGAATCGGCTTTTGACGCCCGTGACAGCTACCAGTCCGACGTTTTGGGAAAAGCTGGTGTAGGGGAAGGTGTTGAAGATGCCGCCTATCAGTGTTCCCAAGCCGTCGGTGCGCAAGCCCCGCGTGAGCGCGGCCTGATCGACCTTGCGCCCGGTCATGTCGCCGAGGGCGAGGAACATGCCAGTGGACTCTATCATCACGACGATCATGACCAGCGTCATGGTGAGTATCAGAATCGGGTCAAAAGTGGGTGTGGCAATCTCAAATGGAAGCACCAGGTCAAACCAGGCGGCTTTGCTGACTTTTTCAAACGTCATCTGACCGAGCGCGGCAGCGACCGCAGCGCCAATCACAATTCCCAGCAGCACTGAGATATTGGCGATGAAGCCTTTGGTGAACCGGGCAATCAGCAAGATCGCGGCGAGCACCAGAGCGGCAATCCCCACGCCGTCCAGACTTGCATATTTCGGGTTGGGGATGCTGGCTGCGAGGGCCAGACCTTTGGGCAAGGGCGGCAGCGCCGATCCCTGCGCGGACGCGAAAGCGGTCGCGTCGGCAAGCCATTTGGCATGCTCTGGATTGACCACGCTGGGCGCGGTCGGGCCAAAGGGATTGCCAAAAATCCAGTTGATGCCTATGCGCATCAAGCTGATGCCAATGACGGCAATGATGGAGCCGGTCACCACAGGTGGAAAAAAGCGCAGCATGCGGCTCACCAGCGGCGCGATCGCTATGGATATGATGCCCGCGCCAATGATGGCGCCGAAGATCAGGCCCGCGCCCTCTACGCCGGGGTGGCTACCAGCCATGGCCACCATGGGGGCGACTGACGCGAAAGTCACGCCCATCATCACCGGCAGCCGGATACCGAACCATTGCGTGGCACCCAGGGACTGGATTAGCGTGACCAGGCCGCAACAAAACAGGTCGGCCGAAATAAGCATGGCCACCTGCTCGGGGCTTAGCTTGAGTGCCCGGCCCACGATCAGCGGTACCGCGACAGCACCGGCATACATCACCAGTACATGTTGCAGACCTAATGCCGCCAGTTGCCCTGATGGCAAGCGTTCATCTACGGGGTGGACATGGGCAGTCATGGGTATCCTTTGGCATGAGGTTGGGTTAATTGCATGCCAAACTGTATACAAAGCAGTCGATGGCTTGTATACGGACTTGCCCTAGGCCTGTCGTGCGTTCTCCGCTTGTTGCCGCGGCTGCGGGGACGCGGATCAGGCGCTGCCCTTCCTCAGGTCTGAGATGACTTGCCAGGAAAATTCTGCACATTGCTGCTGGCAATGACTCCGCCGCCCAGGCAGACATCACCGTCATAAAGCACGGCTGATTGCCCGGGCGTGACGGCCCACTGGGCCTGCTGGAAAGCCAGCTCGCATTGCGTGGCGCTCGCACTGCGCAATTCGCAGACGGCATCGGCCTGCCGGTAACGGGTTTTTGCCGCGAGGGTGCCGGGCACAGGGGCGGTACCAGCCACCCAGCTGCAGTCCTGCGCAAGCAGTTCAGTTGATTGCAGCCACGGATGCTCGTGGCCTTGCACGACCCACAAGGTGTTGCTTTCCATGTCCTTGCGCGCCACAAACCAGGGCTCGTGCTCGCCCACGCCACGCTGACCGCGCGCCTGCGCGGCCTTGAGGTCCGCGCCTTTGGCTTTGACGCCGCCTATGCCCAGCCCGGAGCGCTGGCCCAGGGTGTAAAAGCTCAGGCCTACATGCTCGCCAAGCACGCGCCCTTTGTCGCTTCTGATCGGGCCGGGCGCCTTGGCGATGTAGCGGTTCAGAAAGTCGCGGAAAGGCCGCTCGCCAATAAAGCAGATGCCGGTGGAGTCCTTTTTCTTCGCGTTCGGTAGGCCGATCTCGTCGGCAATGCGGCGCACCTCGGTTTTTTTCAGTTCCCCGACCGGGAAAAGCGTTTTGGCCAATTGCGCCTGGTTCAGCCTGTGCAGGAAATAACTCTGGTCCTTGGCTGGATCCAGGCCTTTGAGCAGCTCATGCAGTCCGGTTCGCTCATTGAGGCGCACGCGCGCGTAATGTCCAGTGGCGATCTTTTCGGCGCCCAGGCGCATCGCATGGTCCAAAAAGGCCTTGAACTTGATTTCGGCATTGCACAGGATGTCCGGATTCGGCGTGCGGCCGGCCTGGTATTCGCGCAGGAACTCGGCAAACACGCGGTCCTTGTAATCGGCGGCGAAGTTGACATGCTCTATTGGGATGCCGATGACATCGGCCACAGCCGCCGCGTCGACAAAGTCGATATTCGACGAGCAGAACTCGCTGTCGTCGTCATCTTCCCAGTTCTTCATGAAGATGCCTATGACCTCATGGCCCTGCTGTTTGAGCAGCCAGGCGGTGACGGCGGAGTCCACGCCGCCGCTCAAACCCACTACGACCCGTTGACTGTTTGTCTTTTGCATCAGGCGATTTTAGGTTTGACGGCCAAACCCTTGAAATTCACGGTTCAAGCGACAGCACGCTGGGGTCTGTGGTGATCAGCTCCAGAGGGTAACGGCGACCGGCCAGATAGTCTTCCATGCAGCGCAGCAGCAAGGGGCTGCGGTGTCTGTCGGTGCTGGCCCTGATCTCATCGGCAGTCAGCCAGACGGTGCGCACAATGCCCTCGTCCAGCGCCTGGCCTGCAACCTGCTCGCCGAGTTCACCGCAAAATGCAAAGCGCAGATAAGTGATGTCCAGCACGCCTTCGGGCTGGATACGCTCAAAACGCGACAAATAAACGCCCACCAGGGCCGTGGGCGTGAAGTGAAAAGCGGTTTCTTCCAGCGTTTCCCGGGCGCAGCCCTGGCTGGGACTCTCGCCGGGGTCCAGATGGCCGGCCGGGTTGTTCAGCCGCAGGCCATCGCGGGTTTCTTCCTCGACCAGCAGGAATTTGCGGATGCCGTTGAAATCTCGTTCAATCACCGCAGCGACCGTAGCGCTGGGTTTCCATCTTGTGTTCATATTTTGATTATCCCTTGTCTTTTTGACATGTTCTCGGGGCTGGCCATGCTGATAAAGCCCTCGGCGAAGCTTTCGCGCAAATACGCCACAAAACACTGGACGGCCTTGGGCAGCTGGGGCGACCACGGGCGCAAGGCGTAGATATGCTCGCCAAAAAAGCCTTGCACCTGCCAGTCGGGCAGCACCTGCACCAAGCTGGGGGTGGGGCCGTCCAGGCTGCCGGCGGGCAAGCTGAAGTCGGGCAGCAAGCCTATACCCAGGCCGGCCAGCAGCGCATCGCGCAGCACCTCGCTGTTATTGGCCTTGAGCGAGCCCTTGACGCTCACGCCGATTTTTTGATTTGGCGTGGACCTGCGCTTGCTTGGCTGCACAAAAGTCCAGCTGCTGCCGTGCGCGCCGCCCAGATAAAGCAGGCAGTCGTGGGCGCTGAGCTCGCTCGGGTGCGCGGGCACACCGCGGCGTGACAGGTAGTCCGGGCTGGCCAGCAAAATGGAGCGCGTCTCACAAAGCAGCCACGCGACGTGGGTTTCTGGCGGTGTGCTGGTGTGTCGAATCGCCAGGTCAAAGCCCTCGTTGGCCAGGTTGACAAAGCGATCGGTCAGTTCCAGCTCGATATGGATGTCGGGAAAGCGCTTGAGGAAGCCGGTCACGCAAGGCCCCAAGTGCTGCCGGCCCAACGCGACCGGCGCGGTGACCCGAATCAGGCCGCGCGGCGTGCCGACCAGGTCTTTGGCTGCGGTGTAGCTCTCGCTGATGCGGCTAAAAGCCGGCTGCATTTCGCTGACCATCTGCTGGCCGGCTTCCGTCAGGCCCACGGAGCGGGTGGTTCGGCGCACCAGCGTGACGCCGGCCGAACGCTCCAGCTCGCTGATGCGCATACTGGCCGAGGCCTTGGACACGCCCAGGCGACGCGCGGCTTCCGTGAAGCTGCGCGTGTCGGCCAGAACCGTCAGCAGATGCAGGTCGGACAGCAGGGGAGAGAGTTGGTCAGAAGACATCGGAGTTTGTCATTGTTTATTAATGTGAACAATGTAATCATTAAACAGGGGATTATCAATTCGCTGGCCGGACCCTAGACTGCAGTCTTGTTGGTGTAGGCGGCTTTTCCGGTGTTCAGGCCGGTCTGGCCTGCAGCCCCTCAACCGTCACTGTACTCATCCAAGCCTCAAAGGATTCGCATGTCTTCAACTTCCGCAATCATTGGTCACTATGTCAACGGACAGCTGCATGCCGGCAGCTCTGGCCGTAGCCAGGATGTCTTCAATCCGGCCACAGGTGCCGTGTCAAGTCAGGTCGCGCTGGCCAATCCTGCGGACGTTGATGCCGCTGTGGCTTCTGCACAGGCGGCGTTTCCGGTCTGGAGTGAGTTGCCGCCGCTGCGTCGCTCGCGCGTGATGTTCAAGTTTTTGGAGCTGCTCAACGCCAACAAGGACAAGCTGGCCCACATGATCACGGCCGAGCATGGCAAGGTCTTCACCGACGCGCAGGGTGAAGTCTCACGCGGCATAGACATTGTCGAATTTGCCTGTGGCATGCCGCAACTGCTCAAGGGTGACTTTACCGATCAGGTCTCGACCGGCATAGACAATTGGACGCTACGTCAACCTTTGGGTGTGGTGGCCGGCATCACGCCGTTCAACTTTCCCGTGATGGTGCCCATGTGGATGTTTCCGGTAGCGATTGCAGCGGGCAACTGTTTCATCCTAAAACCCAGCCCTATAGACCCCAGCGCCAGCCTGTTCATGGCGGAACTGCTCACGCAAGCTGGTTTGCCCAAGGGCGTGTTCAATGTCGTGCAGGGCGACAAGGAAGCCGTCGATGCGCTGCTGGTGCACCCGGATGTCAAGGCGGTGTCTTTCGTGGGCTCGACACCGATCGCCAATTACATCTATGAAACCGGCGCCCACCATGGCAAGCGCGTGCAGGCGCTGGGTGGCGCAAAAAACCACATGGTGGTCATGCCCGACGCCGATCTGGAGCAAGCCGTCGATGCGCTGATTGGTGCCGGTTATGGCTCGGCCGGTGAACGTTGCATGGCGATTTCGGTCGCGGTGCTGGTGGGCAATGTGGCGGACAAGCTGATTCCCATGCTGCAGGCGCGCGCCAAAACCCTGGTCATCAAAAACGGTGTGAATCTGGACGCCGAGATGGGCCCCATCGTCACCGCCGCTGCGCACAAACGCATCACCGGCTACATAGACCTGGGCGTTGAAGAAGGCGCCCAGCTGCTGGTGGATGGCCGAACGTTTACTGGCAAAGACGCGGGCGGCGGTTGCGAAAACGGTTTCTGGATGGGCGGCACGCTGTTTGACCATGTCACGCCCGAGATGCGCATTTACAAGGAAGAAATTTTTGGCCCGGTGCTGGGTTGTGTGCGCGTCAAGGACCTGGCCGAAGCCGTGAGCCTGATCAATGCCCACGAGTTTGGCAATGGTGTGAGCTGCTTTACCCGTGACGGCAATGTGGCGCGCGAGTTTTCACGCCGCATCCAGGTTGGCATGGTTGGCATCAACGTGCCGATTCCCGTGCCCATGGCTTGGCACGGCTTTGGCGGCTGGAAGAAAAGCCTCTTTGGCGACATGCACGCCTATGGTGAAGAGGGTGTGCGTTTTTATACCAAGCAAAAATCCATCATGCAGCGCTGGCCAGAGAGCATTGGCAAAGGCGCTGAATTTGTGATGCCCACCGCCAAATAGTTGTTTGGTTGCGGCGGTTTTTTTGAATTTCTGCGGGCTTGCCGTCTGTTGGGGGGAAGCTGCGGCCGGCTAAAACTCTGGCCGCTGCTGCAAAAATTGGCATAAATCTCATGTAAGCTTTGCAACGCTTACCAATATGCGTGCGGGCTCACCCCGGTGATGCCGGCCATGCCCCGCTCGCATGAGGGCGCAGACCCGCCAGAAAACCAATAAACCGAGGAGATGCCCATGCTGATTGGGATACCCGCAGAAATAACGGCCGGCGAAACACGCGTTGCCGTCACGCCCGAAACGGCTAAAAAGCTCAAGGCGCAAGGCCACACAGTACGTGTCGAGTCTGGCGCAGGTCTGGCCGCAAGTGTGACGGATGAGGCCTATATCGCCGCCGGTGTCGAGATAACCGATGCCGCTGGCGCCTATGCTGCTCACATTGTGCTCAAGGTGCGTTGCCCGCTGGACAGCGAGATCCAGTACACCCGCCCCGCAAGCGTCGTGGTCGGCATGTTGAACCCCTTTGACGCGACCGGTTTGCAGCGCCTGGCCGATGCCCAGCTGACCACTTTCGCGCTGGAAGCTGCACCGCGCACCAGTCGCGCGCAAAGCATGGATGTGCTGTCCTCGCAGGCCAATATTGCCGGCTACAAGGCCGTGATGATGGCTGCAGACCAGTACCAGCGGTTTTTCCCCATGTTGATGACTGCGGCCGGAACGGTCAAGGCCGCGCGCGTGGTGGTCTTGGGCGTCGGCGTTGCCGGCCTGCAGGCGATTGCCACGGCCAAACGCCTGGGCGCGGTGATTGAAGCCAGTGATGTGCGACCCAGCGTCAAGGAGCAGGTTGAATCGCTGGGTGGTAAATTCATTGAGGTGTCCTACGACACACCTGAGGAAAAAGAGGCGGCCGCGGGTGTGGGCGGCTATGCCAAGTCCATGCCGCAAAGTTGGCTGGACCGACAAAAAATCGAGGTCGCCAAACGCGTGGCGCAGGCTGATGTGGTCATTTCCACCGCGCTGATTCCCGGCCGTCCCGCGCCCACGCTGATTACCGAAGAGATGGTCAAGTCCATGAAGCCGGGTTCGGTGATTGTTGACATCGCCGCCGGCAAGGGTCCCGATGGCGGTGGCAATTGCCCGCTGTCGGAAGCCGACAGGACCGTGCGCAAGCACGGCGTGACGCTGATCGGTCAAACCAATCTGCCGGCCTTGGTGGCCGCCGATGCCAGCGCGCTTTACGCGCGCAACCTGCTGGACTTCCTCAAGCTCATCATCGGCAAGGACGGTACGCTGAACATCGATATGGCGGACGACATTGTGGCGGCCTGCCTGATGACCCAGGCCGGCGAAGTCAAGCGTAAAGCTTAAATCCGTTCGGGCTGATCCTGTTGGCGCTGCAAAGCCCCAGAGCAGGCTCAGGGCGAACGGGACAGCTCAAAAACCTAGCGAAACAAAGGAAGCACCATGGATGCCGTGTCACCCACCATCATCAACCTGATTATTTTTGTTCTGGCCATTTATGTGGGCTACCACGTGGTGTGGACTGTCACACCGGCCCTGCACACCCCGCTGATGGCCGTGACCAATGCGATTTCGGCCATCGTGATTGTCGGCGCCATGCTGGCGGCAGCCCTGACCGAAACACCGCTGGGTAAAACCATGGGCGTGCTGGCCGTCGCGCTTGCCGCTGTAAATGTGTTCGGCGGCTTTCTGGTCACGCGACGCATGCTCGAGATGTTTCGCAAGAAAGAAAAAAAGGCCTCGCCTGCGACTGAAGGAGTGTCTAAATGAGCATGAATATTGTCACGCTGCTGTATCTGGTGGCGTCAGTTTTCTTCATCCAGGCGCTCAAGGGCCTGTCCCATCCCACGACTTCGCTTCGCGGCAACCTGTTTGGCATGGTCGGCATGGCGATTGCCATCTTCACCACCGCCGCACTGATTGTTGAAAGCTCGGGCGGCAAGGCCTTGGGCATGGTTTATGTACTGGGCGCGCTGCTGGTGGGCGGCGCAGCCGGCACCCTGATGGCCAAGCGGGTCGAGATGACCAAGATGCCCGAGCTCGTGGCCTTCATGCACAGCATGATTGGTCTGGCGGCAGTGTTTATCGCCGTCGCCGCAGTGGCTGAACCCTATGCCTTCAGCATTGCGGCCAAAGGCATGGCGATTCCGTCGGGCAACCGGCTGGAGCTTTTCCTGGGCGCAGCCATTGGCGCGATCACCTTTAGCGGCTCGGTGATTGCGTTTGGCAAGCTCAGCGGCAAGTACAAGTTCCGCTTGTTCCAGGGCGCACCCGTGACTTTTGCGGGTCAGCACATGCTGAATCTGGTGCTGGGCCTGCTGATGCTGGGCCTGGGCTTGATGTTCATGTTTACTGGCAGCTGGATTGCATTTTTTGCGATGCTGGCACTGGCTTTTGTGATGGGCGTGCTGATCATCATCCCGATTGGCGGCGCCGACATGCCCGTGGTGGTGTCCATGCTCAACAGCTACTCGGGCTGGGCGGCAGCAGGCATTGGTTTTTCCCTGAACAACGCGATGCTCATCATTGCTGGCTCGTTGGTGGGCTCATCGGGCGCCATCCTGTCCTACATCATGTGCAAGGCGATGAACCGTTCCTTCTTCAACGTGATTCTGGGCGGCTTCGGCGGTGAGGCCGGCACGGCAGTTGCCGGCGCCAAGGAGCAGCGTCCGGTCAAGTCGGGCTCTGCCGATGACGCGGCCTTCATTTTGGGCAATGCGCAAACCGTGATCATCGTGCCGGGCTATGGCCTGGCCGTTGCGCGTGCACAGCACTCGGTCAAGGAGCTGGCGCAAAAGCTGACGGACAAGGGCATCACCGTCAAGTATGCGATTCACCCGGTCGCAGGCCGTATGCCTGGGCACATGAATGTGCTGCTGGCCGAGGCTGAAGTGCCCTATGACCAGGTGTACGAGATGGAAGACATCAATGCCGAGTTTGGCCAGGCCGATGTCGCCATCATTCTGGGCGCCAACGACGTGGTCAACCCGGCCGCGCATGTCAAGGGCAGCGCTATTTACGGCATGCCGATTCTCGAGGCTTACAAAGCCAAGACCGTCATTGTCAACAAGCGTTCCATGGCCGCAGGCTATGCGGGTCTGGACAACGAGCTTTTCTACATGGACAAGACCATGATGGTGTTTGGCGACGCCAAAAAAGTCATCGAGGACATGGGCAAAGCCATCGAATAGGGCCGTGCACAGGCTGACGCATGGCACCAACTGGTCGTGTGCGGCTTGTTCATACGGGCAAAGTCTGTCCGCAGATTGCTAGGGAAAACACAATCAACATCGATGCGGCAGGCCGCGACAATTCGTGACGAACCGCCACACCCTGGAGAAGACAAGCATGAATGCAGCAACCCTGGATCGTCCCTGGCTCGCAGCCTACCCACAAGGCGTTCCTGCGGATATAGACATCTCGCAGTCCCCTTCGCTGGTGGCCCTGATGGAGGAAAGCTTTGCCAAGTACGCCGATCGCGCGGCCTACAGCTTCATGGGCAAGGAGCTGAGCTTTCGTCAGATCGATAGCCTTTCACTGGCCTTCGGTGCTTATCTGCAGGGCTTGGGACTGAGCAAGGGCGACCGCATTGCGATCATGATGCCGAATGTGCCGCAATACCCTGTGGCGGTGGCGGCCATATTGCGTGCCGGGTTTGTGGTGGTCAACGTCAACCCGCTTTACACCCCGCGCGAGCTGGAGTACCAGCTGAAAGACTCTGGCGCCAAAGCGATTGTCATCATAGAAAATTTCGCGCATACGCTGGAGCAGTGCATCGCCAATACACCGGTCAAACATGTGGTGCTCTGCACCATGGGCGACCAGCTCGGCCTGCTCAAGGGCGCGTTGGTCAACCTGGTGGTGCGCAGGTTGAAAAAAATGGTGCCGGCTTTTGCTTTGCCTGGTGCGGTGGCCTTTAACGACGCGGTGAGCCAGGGTGGGCGCGCCACGCTCAAGCGGCCAGAGATCACACCCGATGATGTGGCGGTGTTGCAATACACCGGCGGCACCACCGGGGTTTCCAAGGGCGCCGTGCTGCTGCATCGCAATGTGATTGCCAATGTGCTTCAGTCCGAAGCCTGGAACAGCCCGGCCATGGCGGGCATGCCGGCAGGCGAGCAGCCGGTCTATGTCTGCGCCTTGCCGCTGTATCACATCTTTGCGTTCACGGTGAACATGATGCTGGGCATGCGCACCGGCGGCAAAAACCTGCTGATTCCGAATCCACGTGATTTTCCGGCGGTGCTCAAGGAGCTTTCCAAGCACCGGATTCACAGCTTTCCGGCGGTCAACACCTTGTTCAATGGCCTGGCCAATCATCCCGATTTCAATACCGTGGACTGGTCGCACCTGAAAGTCTCGCTGGGCGGTGGCATGGCCGTGCAGAGCTCGGTGGCAAAACTGTGGCTGGAGAAGACCGGTTGCCCGATCTGCGAGGGCTATGGCCTGTCCGAGACCTCGCCGTCCGCCAGCTGCAACCCGACCAATAGCAAGGCGTTTACGGGCACCATTGGCGTGCCGATTCCGAGCACCTATTTCAAGCTGCTGGACGACAACGGCCAGGAGGTCGAAAAGGGCCAGGCTGGCGAGATCGCCATCAAGGGGCCACAGGTCATGGCCGGCTACTGGCAGCGCCCCGACGAGACCGCCAAGGTCATGACGCCTGACGGCTACTTCAAATCGGGCGACATAGGCGTGATTGAAGACAATGGCTATTTCAAAATCATAGACCGCAAAAAAGACATGGTGCTGGTCAGTGGCTTCAATGTCTATCCAAACGAGATCGAAGACCTGGTGGCCAAGCTCGACGGTGTGATGGAATGTGCCTGCGTCGGTGTGCCTGACGACAAGTCTGGCGAGGCCGTCAAGCTGGTCATCGTCAGAAAAACCCCGGCCCTCACTGAAGCCATGGTGCGTGACTATTGCAAGGCCAACCTTACGGGCTACAAGCAGCCCAAGGTGATTGAGTTTCGCAATGACCTGCCCAAAACACCGGTCGGAAAAATCCTGCGGCGTGAACTGCGCGACAAGAAGTAGGCAGGGATGCCCACCGCCATCCTCAGCGCACTGGCCGAAGAGCAGCTCGGCCTGATAGAGCTGCTTGAGCAGCCGCGCAAGGTCAGCCACGCGGGTCGCGATTTCTGGCTTGGCCAGCTGCACGGCCAGTCCGTGGTTCTGGCGCTGTCCAGAATTGGCAAGGTTGCAGCCGCCACCACCAGCACGGCGCTGATAGAGCGTTTTGGCGTGCGCCAGGTCGTTTTCACGGGCGTGGCCGGTGGCCTGGGTGCAGGGGTGAAAGTGGGCGATGTGGTGGTGGCCACGGACTTTGTGCAACACGATCTGGACGCGTCGCCGCTGTTTGCGCGCTACGAAGTGCCGCTTTATGGCAAGTCCCGCTTTGCCAGCGATCAAGTCCTGAGCCGACTTCTTTTTGAGGCTGCCAGCTCAGCGTTGGCCAGCTCCAATGCGCTTGAACTGTTCCCCGACGCCCGCGTGCATCAAGGCCTGATTGCCAGCGGTGACCGTTTTGTAGCGGGCGCGACCGAGTCAGTCGCGTTGCAGCAAGCACTGCTGGGCGCCGGTCATGCGGCGTTGGCCGTCGAGATGGAGGGCGCCGCCGTGGCCCAGGTCTGTCATGACTACGGCGTGCCCTTTGCGGCAGTGCGCACCATCTCCGACCGCGCCGACGACAGCGCGCATATTGATTTCCCCAGCTTTGTCGATCAGGTCGCCAGCCGCTACGCCAGGCTGATCGTCGAGCGCTTACTGGGGTTGCTATAAATTAAATAGCTGTCCGCACCCGTATCCAGTGCGTAAGCGGCTAATTTGATATCTGAGAAGTGGTGCGACCGTCCTTCTGGGCGGCCGTTCTTAGCCAAGCTCAGGACCAACGGACCGTAGTTGTCGACGATTGGGCCTGGCTGCGGTATTCGTCATGCAGGAGCCGCGGGACTGGCTAAGCCAGACCGCAGGCGCAGCGGCCCCCTCGGGGGGCAGGGCGCTAAGTGAAGCGAGTAACCGTGGTGGGAGGGGCTCTTCCCAATGCAAGCAGGAGCCGCGGGACTGGCTAAGCCAGACCGCAGGCGCAGCGGCCCCCTAGTGGGGCAGGGCGCTAAGTGAAGCGAGTAACCGTGGTGGGGGGGCTCTTCCCAATGCAAGCAGGTGCCGCGGGACTGGCTAAGCCAGACCGCAGGCGCAGCGGCCCCCTAGTGGGGCAGGGCGCTACGCGCAGCGAGCAACCGTGGGGGCTATTTCAACCAGCCGCGCCGCCTGAAGTACCACATCGGCACGACCGCGCTGGCAATCATCAGCCCGAGCGCGTACGGGTAGCCAAAAGTCCACTCCAGCTCCGGGAAGTAGCCCTTGAAGTTCATGCCGTAAACGCTTGCAATCAAGGTGGGCGGCAACAGCGCCACGCTGGCCACAGAGAAGATCTTGATGATCTTGTTCTGGTTGATGTTGATGAAACCCACCGTGGCATCCATCAGGAAGTTGATCTTGTCAAACAAGAACGCGGTGTGCGAGTCCAGCGAGTCAATGTCGCGCAAAATTTGCCGCGCTTCCTCGAATTGTTCGCCGTTGAGCATCTTGCTGCGCATCATGAAGCTGACCGCACGCCGCGTGTCCATCATGTTGCGGCGTATGCGGCCGTTCAAGTCCTCGTGGCGGGCAATCGCGCCCAGCACTTCGCCGGCCAGGGCGTCGGTCACATCGCCCGACAGCACCTGCGCGCTGACTTTTTCCAGCTCGACGTAAATGCCTTCCAGCGTATCGGCCGAGTATTCGGCGTCCGCATCAAACAGCTTGAGCAGAACTTCCTTGGCGTCTTCAATCAGCCCGGGCGCGCGCCTGGCGCGCATGCGCAGCAGGCGAAACACCGGCACGTCTTCATCGTGGATGGAAAACAGCACACCCTTGCTTTTGAGGTCGTCATTGACCAGGTTCAGGATGAAAGCCACACGCACCGTGCGCGGCTCGTCTTCGTCTGCGATCAGGAAGTCGGAGCGGATGTGCAGCTCACCGTTGTCTTCTTCGTAAAAACGCGCGGACTCTTCAATGTCCTCGTCCATCGCGTCTTCAGGAATCGACAGGCCGTAATACTGCTTGATCCAGCGTTTTTCTTCCAGCGTAGGGGACTCCAGGTCAACCCAGATCGGCTGGAATTTGGAGAGCTCCTCGAGTGACTCGATTTCTTCCTGAAAGAGCCGCCCGTTGGCGAGGGTAAAAATATTGAGCATGACTGAGTGCCTAAGGTCCTGAAGGCGGATGCGCCTGTTGCTTCAAGGGCCACGCAGGGCTTTAAAGCCCGGTGCATGAGGGGTGATGGTGCTTCGCTTTCAACCCCTGCAACGACACTTGCGTCAGTCTGCTGTGTTGAAAGCTAGCAAGTACTGCTGCTTTCCAAGGATTTCTCCATAGTGAATCTGCCGCGATTATGGCACCTGACAATTGATTTATCTACCCGCGGCAGACCGGCAAAACCGCTCGGTAACGCATCCTTACGTGTGGGGCTGGCGTGTCAGGGGCTGATGGTCGGCCCGGATAAAGCTGCCGCGCCTGTCCTTTCCTCGCGATACAGGGCCAAAAAGGCAGAAATTAGTACTCAAAAAATGCCGGGCTTTTGGTCTTGCATAGAGTTTCATTTTTTTGGCGCTGGCCCGGTTGCATTTACCCCGGCATGGGCGCATAGTTATTTCAAGAGAGCGTTGTGTCCGTCGCCACCCGCCAAACCGCAGGGGGTGGTTTTTTCAACCCGGTTCCAGTTCTGGAATATTTGGAAGAGGAGTCTCTTTATGAATTTGACGATCAGCGGTCACCATCTTGAAGTTACCCCCGCATTGCGCGGCTATGTAAAAGCCAAGCTGGATCGAATAACCCGACACTTTGACCAAGTGGTGGATGTCAAAGTCCTGTTGACGGTAGACAACATGAAAGAAAAGGAAAGACGCCAGCGCGCTGAATGCAATGTGCATGTCAAGGGCCGTGATCTGTTTGCTGAAAGTTCGCACGCAGACCTGTATGCCGCAGTCGATGAGCTGACCGACAAGCTGGATCGCCAGGTCGGGCGCTACAAAACAAAAACCCAGGACCATCATCACGCGACCGCCAAGCGTGAAGACCAGCCTCAGGCCTAGTCGGTTTGCCGCCGTGGCTTGACCCTTTGCTGCGGCGCTGTTCAGAAAGGCCTGAAACCGGTTTTACCGGGCAATCAGTGCTGAATTTACCGAGAATTCCCAGCCGCCGCCTGCCTACGGCGGCTTTTTTATGTCTCTGGCCTTTCCTGACCCCACGCAAAGTGCATAATTCGGCGACTAAAAGATCGTTATGAACCGTCTTGCGCAAATTTTGCCCCCTACCCAAGTGCTGGTCAGCGTTGACGCGACCAGTAAAAAGCGTGCTTTTGAAGAAGCCGGACTGCTGTTTGAAAACCAGTATGGGCTGAACCGCGCGCTGATCACCGATAGCCTGTTTGCGCGCGAGCGTCTGGGCTCTACCGGTCTGGGCCATGGGGTGGCCATTCCTCACGGTCGTATCAAGGGGCTCAAAGCGCCCCTGGCTGCAGTGTTCCAGTTGCACGTACCAATTGGGTTCGATGCGCCCGACGAGCAGGCTGTGGTGCTGCTGATTTTCTTGCTGGTGCCTGAGGCTGCGACCCAGAAGCACCTTGAAATCCTGTCTGAAATCGCCGAGTTGCTCAGTGACGGCGTGCTCCGTGATCAGCTCAAAACCAGTACCGATGCCGCTGCACTGCACCATTTGATCGCCTCATGGCATTCGACCCATCAGGTCGGCGCGTGAGCCCGGTTCCTGGCACCCGGCTTTTGATTGCCTCGCCGGTATGAAACCAACCGCCATCAGTGCTGACGTTTTGTTTGAGGACCACCGCGCCACCCTGAAGTGGGAATGGGTCGCCGGTCTCGGCGCTTCCGAGCGCCGCTTTGACGAAATCGCCGTGCGCGCTGCGCGTTCCGGCGCCGATCTGGTCGGTTACCTCAACTACATACACCCCTACCGCGTGCAGATTCTTGGCGAGCGCGAGGTCTCTTATCTGACCAACGCCGGGGTCGAGGACTGTGCCCGCCGGATATCGCGCATCATCACGCTGGAGCCGCCGGTGCTGATCATGGCCGATGGCCAGACCGCGCCCGATACCCTGCTGTCGATGTGTGAACGTGCCCAGTTGCCGATGTTCGCCACGCCAGAATCGGCCGCCTTCGTGATTGACGTGCTCAGGGCCTATCTGTCCAAGCATTTTGCCGACCGTACCTCCATGCACGGCGTGTTCATGGACATTCTGGGCATGGGCGTGATGATCACCGGCGAGTCCGGACTGGGGAAAAGTGAACTCGGGCTGGAGCTGATCTCGCGCGGCCACGGCCTGGTGGCGGACGACGCGGTAGATTTGTACCGCATCAACCAGACCTCGATTGAGGGTCGTTGCCCGGACCTGTTGCTCAATCTGCTCGAAGTTCGCGGCATTGGCCTGCTGGACATCAAGGCGATTTTTGGCGAGACAGCGGTGCGGCGCAAGATGCGCCTGAAACTGATCGTGCATCTGGTACGCCGCGAAACCCTGGAGCGGGAGTACGAGCGTATTCCTTATGAGCCGCTGACCCAGGACGTGCTGGGTGTGCCGGTGCGCAAGGTCATCATTCAGGTGGAGGCCGGCCGCAACATCGCCGTTCTGGTCGAGGCCGCGGTACGCAGCGCCATTTTGCAGTTGCGCGGCATCAACACTTACCAGGAGTTTGTCGAGCGCCACCGCCGGGCCATGGAGCAGGACGACTGAGTTTTCTGTTTGCCCTGCCGCTCATGAGCCGGGTTTTGCCCCGGCCCGCGCCAGTTCAGGCGTGGTGATGCCGCACTGGCTCCGTCGTCCGGTTGGGGCAGTTCACCTTGGTGCAGTTGGCGTAAATTGACAGCGAGTGCTCGCTGATGGTGAAACCTTTTTCGCTGGCCACGGCGTGCTGGCGTTTTTCAATTTCAGCATCGTAAAACTCTTCGACTTTGCCGCAGTCCAGGCAGACCAAGTGGTCGTGGTGCTTGCCTTCATTGATTTCATACACGGCCTTGCCAGACTCGAAATTGCTGCGGTTAAGCAGTCCGGCCTGTTCAAACTGGGCCAGCACCCGGTAGACCGTTGCCAGGCCAATATCCGAGCGCTCATCGAGCAAGATCCGAAAGACATCCTCGGCTGTCATGTGGCGCTGTTTGGCGGTCTGAAATATCTCGAGTATTTTCAGCCGCGGCAGCGTCGCCTTGAGTCCGGTGTTCTTCAGTTCGTTAATATTGCTCATGGATTTTTTCCGGGGAAATGGGGCCGTGGCCCTGGGCCGCCGCTGTTGCTGGCCCCCGGACTGGCGCTAGGAGCGGCGCACCCAGCCGCTACAATGGTTAATCATATCGCTACACCCGAACCCATGTTTGCAAAACTACATTACGGCATTCGATCAGCGCTCAAGCTTTGCGCGCTCACAGCTCTGTCATGCGTGGTGCTGGCGGGCTGTAGCAGCCTGAGCACGACTGCTGTCAATCCGGTCAACTGGATCACGCCCTACCGGGTCGATGTGATCCAGGGCAACTTTATCTCCAGCGAACAGGTGGCCATGCTCAGGGCGGGCATGACCCGTGCCCAGGTCAAGGACCTGCTTGGCACGCCGCTGTTGTCCAGTCTGTTTCACGCTGACCGCTGGGACTATGTGTTCACGCTCAAGCGGCAAGGCGTCGAACCCCAGTCCCTGAAGTACACCGTGTTTTTCAAGGATGACCTGCTTGAGCGTTTTGAGGGCGACACCATGCCCAGTGAGGCGGAGTTCATCTCCAAACTGGACTCTGGCCGAAAGCTGGGCAAAGTGCCGCCGCTCGAGGCGACCGAAGAGCAGCTCAAGGCGGCAGAAAAGCCTTCGACAGCAAAAACCGCACCTGCTGCGCCCGCTGCAGCGGCTGACGCCGCAGTGGCGCCCGTGAGCTACCCGCCGCTTGAAGGCGCTGCGCGATGAGCGCGGGCGAGATGACCCCGGCGCCAGCGCCACACAGTGTTCACAAGATCGCCGTTGCTGGCGCCAGCGGCCGCATGGGCCAGATGCTGGTTGAGGCCATCAGCCAGAGCGATGATTGCGTGCTCAGCGGTGCGCTGGATGTGCCGGGTAGCCCCGCTGTGGGCCTGGATGCGGCAGCTTTTTCAGGGCATGCCAGTGGCATCCTGATTCATTCCGATATCCGGCAGGGCTTGAAAGATGCCCGCGTGCTGATTGACTTCACGCGCCCGGAGGGCACTATGGCCCATCTGGCGGCCTGCCGCGATCTGGGTGTGCAGCTGGTGATAGGTACGACTGGATTTTCCGAGGCCGACAAGGCCGAGATCGCGGCTGCCGCCAAACATATCGCCATCGTCATGGCGCCAAATATGAGCGTGGGCGTGAATGTCACGCTCAAGCTGCTGGAGATGGCGGCCAAGGCGCTGGCCATCGGCTACGACATAGAAATCATTGAAGCGCATCACAGGCACAAGGTTGATGCACCTTCCGGCACTGCGCTGAAGATGGGTGAGGTGATCGCCTCCGCCTTGGGCCGCGACCTGAAAGACTGTGCCGTCTATGCCCGTGAAGGCGTGACCGGCGAGCGTGACCCTTCGAGTATCGGATTTGCCACCATTCGCGGCGGCGATATTGTGGGCGACCACACGGTGCTGTTTGCCGGCACCGGCGAGCGCATTGAAATCAGCCACAAGTCCTCCAGCCGCGCCACCTACGCGCAGGGTGCGCTGCGCGCCGCACGTTTTTTGGCGAATCAGAAGACCGGCCTGTTCGACATGTTCGATGTTCTCAATTTGAAGTGATGGGCCGATGAACCTTTTTGGCGTTGTGACTCAAGGCGGCCTGATCAGTCAGCTGGTGGCGCTGCTGCTGCTGGCCATGTCGGTCGCCAGCTGGGTTGTGATCCTCTGGAAAGCCTGGCTGCTGCATCGCGCGAGCGGCGACGTGAGCCGCAGCATTGCGGTGTTCTGGCAGTCGGCCAGTGTCGACGCGGCGCTTGAAAAGGTCGCCGCCTTCGACCGTGATGCGCTGGTGCTGCCCTTGGTCGCCGCGACGCAAACCAGCGCAGCCGGAACCCTGGCCTCGGCCGGCGACCGGTCGCAGCAGCTGACCCGCGTGTTGCGCGACGCCCTGCATGCCGTGCTGCACAAGCTGCAGTTTGGCCAGGTCTTGCTGGCCACGGTTGGCTCGACGGCGCCTTTTGTCGGCCTGCTGGGCACGGTCTGGGGTATTTACCATGCACTGATAGGCATTGCATCAGCGGGCCAGATCACGATAGACAAGGTGTCCGGTCCGGTTGGCGAGGCCCTGATCATGACCGCGGCGGGCCTGGCTGTGGCCATTCCTGCGGTTCTGGCCTATAACATTTTCGGTCGCCATGTCAGCCGCATTGAAGCAGACCTCGAAGGCTTCGCCCGAGACCTCAGAGAGCTGTTGGCATCAGGTGGCGCCTCAAAATGAACCCCGAATTTTTTCTCGCCAAATGTAGTGAAAAGCGTGGGGGCCACGGGCCGCAGTGTCGGGCCGCCCCAAGCAAGGCCAGCCCCCTCGGGGGGCAGCGCATTACACGCAGTGAAAAGCGTGGGGGCCATTTTCCGCCGGGCCGCCCCAAGGAAAATGACAACCCCCTCGGGGGGCAGCGCATTACACGCAGTGAAGAGCGTGGGGGCCTATGACCTTCGGCCGCCTCGAACGCACGCCTGACGCTCAGCCCATGAGCGAGATCAACGTCACACCCATGGTTGATGTGATGCTGGTCCTGTTGGTCATTTTCATCCTGACCGCGCCACTGCTGGCCAGTGCCATCCGCATCGATCTGCCGAAAACCGATGCCGCCAAAGCGGCCGACACGCCCACCTTTGTGACGCTGGTGCTTGACTGGTCCGGGCAGGTTTTTTTGAACGACAAGCCTATGGTTATGGATGCGCTGCGCAACCGTTTGACGCAAGTCGCCGCGCAGAATCCAGAGACCGAAGTCCAGCTGCGCGCCGATGAGAGCGTGCCCTATGGCAAGGTGGTCGAAGTGATGGGCGTGGCGCAAAAAGCCGGCTTGAGCCGGATTGGTTTTGTGGCTGATGCCGCGCCTGCTGCGCGCCCGTAAAATCGCGCCACACCATCATTTTGAATATTCGGGGAAAGTGACGGGGCGACCCTGACTTCTCCTGTAGTTTTAACCGCCCGAAAGTATCGTGCGATCCCGCCAAGCCAAACTCCCGGGCGCCAGTTCCATGCAAGACAAATACAACCACCTCGACATTGAGCGCGCTGCGCAAACCCACTGGACTGCGCTGGATGCTTACCGCGTTCACGATCACGCAGACCCCAAAAAGCCGCTGGGCAAGTACTACGCCTGCTCCATGCTGCCTTACCCCAGCGGCAAGCTGCACATGGGTCATGTGCGCAACTACACCATCAACGACATGCTCACGCGCTACCTGCGCATGAAGGGCTACAACGTGCTCATGCCTATGGGCTGGGATGCGTTTGGTTTGCCGGCTGAAAACGCCGCGATGAAAAACGGCGTGCCGCCGGCCAAGTGGACCTACGACAACATTGCTTACATGAAAAAGCAGATGCAGGGACTGGGTCTGGCGATTGACTGGAGCCGCGAGGTCGCGACCTGTGACCCGAGCTACTACAAGTGGAACCAGTGGCTGTTCCTGAAGATGCTGGAAAAAGGCATTGCCTACCGCAAGACCCAGGTCGTGAACTGGGATCCGGTCGACCAGACCGTGCTGGCCAACGAACAGGTGATTGACGGCAAGGGTTGGCGCACCGGCGCGACGGTTGAAAAGCGCGAGATTCCAGGCTACTACCTGAAGATCACGGACTACGCTGAAGAGCTGCTGGACAGCGTGAGCCACAAGCTGCCCGGCTGGCCAGAGCGCGTCAAGCTGATGCAGGAAAACTGGATTGGCAAAAGCGAAGGTGTACGTTTTGCGTTCACGCACGAGATCCATAACAACGCGGGCGCGCTGATTGGCGATGGCCGCATGTATGTGTTCACGACGCGCGCCGACACCATCATGGGTGTGACCTTTTGCGCAGTGGCGCCCGAGCATCCGCTGGCCCTGCATGCCGCGCTATCGAATCCAAAACTTGCCGCCTTTATCGAAGAGTGCAAATCCGGCGGAACCACCGAAGCCGAGCTGGCCACGCAGGAGAAAAAGGGCCAGCCCACCGGCCTGTTTGTCACGCACCCGCTGACGGGCGACAAGCTTGAAGTCTGGGTCGGCAACTACGTGCTCATGAGCTATGGCGACGGCGCGGTCATGGGTGTGCCGGCGCACGACGAGCGGGATTTCGAGTTCGCAAAAAAATATGCCCTGCCCATCAAGCAGGTCACTGGCGTCGAATGCCAGACCTACAGCCTCGACGCCTGGGCCGACTGGTATGGCGACAAGCAGCGCGGCGTTGCGATCCATTCCGGCAAGTACGATGGTCTGGCTTTCAAGGCGGCGGTTGATGCTGTCGCCGCTGACCTGGCGGCCCTCGGCCTGGGTGAGAAAAAAACCACCTGGCGTCTGCGTGACTGGGGTGTGAGCCGCCAGCGCTACTGGGGCACGCCCATACCCATCATCCACTGCGAGGAGCACGGCGCCGTGCCGGTGCCAGAAAAAGACCTGCCCGTGGTCCTGCCGCAGGACTGCGTGCCTGATGGCTCAGGCAACCCGCTGGCCAAGCATGTCGGTTTCCATGCCGGCGTGGTGTGCCCGGTGTGCGGCAAGGCGGCGCGCCGCGAGACTGACACCATGGACACCTTTGTCGACTCGTCCTGGTACTACATGCGCTACTGTGATCCCAAGAACGATCAGGCCATGGTGGGCGAAGGCGCGGCTTACTGGATGCCCATGGACCAGTACATAGGCGGCATCGAACACGCCATCCTGCACCTGCTGTATGCGCGCTTCTGGACCAAGGTGATGCGTGATCTGGACCTCGTCAAGGTGGACGAACCCTTCACCAAGCTGCTGACGCAAGGCATGGTGCTCAACCACATCTACTCACGCAAGGGTGACAAGGGCGGCATGGAGTATTTCTGGCCGAGTGAAGTCGAGGACATCCGTGACGCGTCGGGCAAGGTGACGACTGCCAGGCGCAAGACCGACGGGCTGATCGTGAACTACGAAGGCGTGGGCACCATGAGCAAGAGCAAGAACAATGGCGTGGACCCGCAGGATCTGATTGAAAAATATGGCGCTGACACCGCCCGGCTCTACACCATGTTCACCGCGCCGCCCGAGGCCACGCTGGAATGGAACGATGCCGGCGTCGAGGGTTCCTACCGCTTTCTGCGCCGCGTCTGGAACTTCGGCAGCAAGCTCGGTACTATGAATTCAGGAGCTGCTGGCGCCCTTCAGTCGGCCGCGCAAGCCGGTTTTGACAAGGAAACCAAAGCCTTGCGGCTGGAAGTGCACAGCGTTCTCAAGCAGGTGGACTATGACTACCAGCGCATGCAGTACAACACCGTGGTTTCGGGCGGCATGAAGCTGCTCAACGCCCTGGAAG
Organism: Comamonadaceae bacterium; assembly: GCA_947443645.1. Taxonomy (GTDB): domain Bacteria; phylum Pseudomonadota; class Gammaproteobacteria; order Burkholderiales; family Burkholderiaceae_C; genus Polaromonas. The sequence goes on from CANEXF010000001.1 coordinate 119,187, forward strand.
ATATCGCCCCCACGCTTGTCACCGCGTGTACTGCGCTGCCCACCGAGGGGGCCGCTGCGCCTGCGGACCGGCAAAGCCAGACCCGCGGGGCCGGCTTGCTGGGCGCAGCGAATGAAGGTTTTAGCATCCTGCTGCGCTGCATCTATCCTGCGACGCCGCATCTGGCCTACGCGCTGTGGAGCGAGCTGGGCTATGCGGTCGAACACGGTGCGCTGCTCGACGCGGCCTGGCCTGAAGTTGACGCCAGCGCCTTGCAGCAAGACGAGGTGGAGCTGATGCTGCAAATCAATGGCAAGCTGCGCGGCTCGGTGACGGTCAGCGCAACGGCCGACAAGGCTGCGATCGAGGCGGCCGCGCTGGCCAGCGAGGCCTTTATCAAACAGGCCGCGGGCGCACCAGCGAAAAAAGTCATCGTGGTGCCTGGCCGCCTAGTCAATATCGTTGTCTGATTCAGGGCATTAAAGTGCAGGCAAAGGGAAAAACCATGCAACGTCGTCTCTGGCTGACCGGGATCACTTCTGCGGCTGCGCTCAGCCTGGCCGGTTGCGGCTTTGAGCTGCGCCGTGCGCCCAACTTCGCCTTTAACACCCTGTTCAGTCCTTTGCCTGAAACCTCGCCCTTGGGCACGGAACTCAAGCGCTCGCTGGAGTCCACCGGCACGGTTCGTGTGATCAGCGATGTGCGTCAGATCGCCGACGCCGAGGTGCTGATGGATGTGCTGCTGGACCAGCGCGAAAAAGTCGTGGTCAGCCGCAACAGCTCGGGCCAGGTGCGCGAGTTCCAGTTGCGCATCCGCTTCAAGTTCCGCTTGCGCAGCGCCAAGGGCAAGGAGCTGATAGCTGACTCCGAGGTGCTGCAGCAGCGCGACATCAGCTTCAACGAGTCTGCCGTGCTGGCTAAAGAAGTTGAAGAGGGCTTGCTCTACCGCGAAATGCAGAGCGATATTGTTCAGCAGATCATGCGCCGCCTGGCCGCGGTCAAGTCGCTTTGACCATGTCTTTCAGGTCTTGCATGCACGCCAGCCCTTGTGGGTGCGCAGCCGCGCTGATGCCATGAATCTGGCGCCCGGCCAACTCGCCGACCACCTCGCGCGCGGGCTTAAAAGCCTGTACACGCTGCACGGTGATGAGCCCTTGCTGGTGCAGGAGTTTGCTGACGCCTTGCGCTCGGCGGCCAGGCTGCAGGGCTACACCGAGCGCACCGTGCACACAGTGGCCGGCGCGCATTTTGACTGGAGCGAGGTGCTGGCCAGTGGTGGCTCGTTGAGCTTGTTTGCTGACAAGCAGATTGTCGAAATCCGCATTCCCAGCGGCAAACCGGGCAAGGACGGCTCGCAGGCGCTGCAGCACATTGCAGAACGCGCCCAGGGTGACGATGCCACGCTCACACTGGTGATTTTGCCCAGGCTGGACAGCATGACCGCCAAGGGCGCCTGGTTTGGCGCGCTCGACAGTTTTGGCGTGACCGTCAAGTTCGAGCCGGTTGACCGCCGCAATCTGCCGCAGTGGATCTCGCAGCGCCTGCAGCTGCAGGGCCAGCGCGTGGCCGCCGGCGAGGAAGGCCAGCGCACGCTGCAGTTTTTCTCGGACCGGGTGGAAGGCAACTTGCTCGCTGCACATCAGGAAATTCAAAAGCTCGCCTTGCTTTATCCGGCGAAAACCCAGGCTGGCCCGGACGGTAGCGCGCATGACGGGGTACTGAGTTTTGAGCAGGTTGAAAATGCTGTGCTCAATGTCGCGCGCTACGACGTGTTCAAGTTGTCTGAAGCGGTGCTGGGCGGGCAGGCGGTGCGCGTGGCGCGCATGCTCGATGGCTTGCAGTCCGAGGGCGAGTCCGAGGTGCTGGTGCACTGGGCGCTGGCCGAAGACATACGCAGCTTGAAACGCGTCAAGGACGCGATAGCCGCCGGCCGGCCCATGCCCATGGCGCTGCGCGAAAACCGGGTCTGGGGCGTCAAGGAAAAACTCTTCGAGCGCGTGCTGCCGCAAATGGGTGACACCAGCCTGGCCAACCTGCTGCACGCCGCGCACAAGGTCGACGGCATCGTCAAGGGCTTGAAGCAACCCGACTGGCCCGCCAATAGCTGGCAAGCGCTGCACCGCCTCGCAGGCATGGTCTGTGAGCAGTGCGCCGCGCCGGGCCGCCCCAAGCCAGTACAGCTCCCGCGGGGGGCAGCGTGATACACGCTGTGATGAGCGTGGGGGCGATCGAACGCAGCGAAGGGCCGCCCCGAGCAAGTTCAGCCCCCTCGGGGGGCAGCGCAGTACGCGAAGCGACAAGCGTGGGGGCCACTTTCCGCCAAGACATCAACGCCCTGCGCGCATGGGCCGTCATCGCTGTGGTCGGCTACCACTTCAATATCGCCGGCTTTGCCAGCGGTTTTGTCGGGGTTGATATCTTTTTCGTGATCTCCGGCTTCCTCATGACCGGACAGGTGCTGCAGCAGCTTCAGGCCAAGCGCTTTTCTCTGAGCGCCTTCTGGTTGGCGCGGTTGCGGCGGATTTTCCCGGCCTTGCTGGTGCTTATCCTGAGCACCGTTGTGCTTGGCTGGTGCTTGAGCATGCCCGATGCATTTTTGCGGCAGGTCAGGCAGACGCTGTTTGCGCTGACCTTTTCCTCCAACATATCGCTGGACGATCAGCGCGGCTACTTTGATGTGGCGGCGCAGACCAAGCCCTTGCTGCACACCTGGTCGCTGGCTATCGAGTGGCAGTTCTATCTTTGCCTGCCGTTTTTGCTGCTCGCGGTCTGGCGCGTCACGCCTGCGCCAAGGCGGGAGCGGCATGTGCTGCTGGCACTGGTGTTCTTCACGCTGGCCTCCATGGCCTGGTGTTTGCTGGCCAGCGTGTCAGATGCCGGATCGGGGTTCTTTTCTTTGCGCGCGCGTGCCTGGGAGTTGCTGGCCGGCGGCGTGATAGCGTGTGCGCACCGGCTGGCTGCTGCCGGAGGCAAGGCCGTTGATGGTTCGCGCCCCGCGGTACGCGCCGGCGTCTTGGCAGCAGCAGCTGGATGGATTTTGGTCGGTCTGACCGCGCTGTCGGGCTTGTCTTCTGGACATTGGCCTGGCCCGTGGACCTTGTTGCCGGTACTGGGCTCAGCCTTGATTATCTGGGGTGGTCCAATCAAGGCCATGCAGTGCTTGACGGCCAGCAGGCCAGTGCAGCGCGTGGGTGACTGGTCCTACTCGATCTATTTATGGCATTGGCCGCTATGGGTTTTCGCCCAGCAATGGGCGAGTTATCACGATGTGCCTGTGCAGTGGCCGGCGCAGGCAGCGCTGCTCATGGCATCGGTCGCTTTGGGTTATCTGTCGTTTCGCTATGTGGAGCAACCGACGCGGCTGCGGCGCGATCTGTGGACGCCATCGCGCATGTGGACGGGCTATGCGCTGGCGCTGGGTGGACTGGCGGTGTTTACCGTTGCGGCCGTCAAGACGCATGGGTTTCCAGATCGCGTGCCGCCTTACCAGCAGCGCGCCGAACTGGCCAGACGCACCAACACGCCACGTGACGAATGCTTTCGCAATGCGCAGTCTCAAAAACGTGATCCGGCTCAATTTTGTGAATTTGGCAGCGCGTCTGGGCCAAAGGTGCCCCAAGCCATGCTGTGGGGTGATTCGCTGGCCAACCAGTACCTCGAACCCCTGAGCGCGGCAGCCGCGCAATGGGGGCTGGGCGGACTGATTGCGACGCAAAGCGGCTGCCGCGCACTGTGGCTTGAGCCGACCCATGCCAGCGACGCGCTTTCTGATTGCGAGCGCTTTAACCATGAGGTGCTGGATTACCTGCATCTTCATGCGCAAGCTGGCATCGTGATTCTGGGACGCAACTGGAGCAACAGCGAGGCATCGGCGACCGAGGCCTTCAGCCTGGTCAGGCGATTGCTGGCTGAAGGCAAAACCGTTGTCTTGATTCTTCCCTTGCTCAATCCCGGCTTTGATGTGCCCGAGCGCTGGATGCGCGAGCAGTTTCGAGTCGGCCACGCCATCGACGAGTGGCGGCTCAAGGCTACACCAGAGCTGATTCAGGAGACACTCAGAAGCGCTATTTCCCGACAACTGCTTGAGTTTGCGGATAATCCAAGACTGGTAACCGTGGATTTGCTGCCCCAAATCTGTAGCGATGGGGAATGCTTTCTGGTGCGCGGCGGGCAAGCCAACTATCGCGACACAATTCACATCTCCAACCTCAATGCGAGTCAGTACCAGGCTATTTTTTCCAGGGCGCTTGGCCAAGCTGTCCACGCAGCCCAGGCGGCGTCACCGTGACATGCTCGGCAAACAGCGCTATCGCCGGCGCAATTTAGGACCTCAATGACCAGTGTTTCCAATCTCATGCACCGCCTTGGCGCCAATGCAAAAGTGGCTTCTGCACTTATGGCGCGGGCGTCAGCAGCTATCAAAAACAAAGCACTTTTGAGTCTTGCTGCCTTGCTGCGCAGCAGTGTTGCAGACCTGCAGCTGGAAAACGCCAAAGATCTTGAGCGGGCGGCTGTGGCCGGTCTGGCGGGCCCTTTGCTCGACAGGCTCAAGCTCAGCCCCAAAGACATTGAAACCGTGGCGCTGGGCTGCGAGCAGCTGGCCGCCATGCCCGACGTGATTGGTGAAATCACAGGCATGAAAGAGCAGCCCAGCGGCATACGCGTGGGCCAGATGCGTGTGCCGATTGGCGTGTTCGGCATGATTTACGAGAGCCGGCCCAATGTCACGATTGAAGCCGCGTCGCTGGCCATCAAGAGCGGCAATGCCTGCATATTGCGCGGCGGCTCCGAGGCGATCGAGTCCAACAAGGCGCTGGCCGCGCTGGTCCAGCAGGCGCTGCTTGACGCTGGCTTGCCGGCTGACGCCGTGCAGCTGGTGCCGACCACAGACCGGGCGGCCGTTGGCGAGTTGATCGCCATGCCGCAGTATGTCGATGTGATCATTCCGCGCGGTGGCAAGGGACTGATTGAGCGCATCAGCCGAGAAGCCAAGGTGCCGGTCATCAAGCATCTCGATGGCAACTGCCATGTGTACGTTGACGATCCCTGCGACATTGCCATGGCCGTGACCCTGGCCGACAACGCCAAAACACAAAAATACAGCCCCTGCAATGCCACCGAGGGCTTGCTGGTGGCGCGCGGCGTGGCAGCAGAGTTTCTCCCCAGAATCGGTGCCATTTTTGCTGAAAAAGGCGTGGAAATGCGCTGCGATGAGGCCGCAGGGGCCATACTGCGGGCGCAGCCAGCTATAAATTCTGTAGCAACAATTGTTCCGGCCACCGAGCAGGACTGGTACGAGGAATACCTGGCGCCCATCATCAGCATCAAGCTGGTCGAGGGGCTGGACGAAGCGATTGCGCACATCAATCAGTACTCCAGCCACCACACCGACGCCATCGTCACGCGCGACCACATGCACGCCCAGCGCTTTTTACGCGAGGTTGATTCGGCAAGCGTTATGGTGAATGCGAGCACTCGCTTCGCAGATGGTTTTGAATTTGGTCTGGGGGCTGAAATCGGCATCAGTACCGACAAGTTCCACGCCCGGGGCCCGGTCGGCATAGAAGGCTTGACCTCCTTGAAGTACGTTGTGCTGGGCCAGGGTGAAGTGCGCAGCTGACCTCTGAGCCAGGCCAGGCGCCTCTTGCAAGCCAGTTGCGCGCCCCCAGCTCTCTAAAATGCGGCTTCGCAGTCCTGAAGTTCCGCAATACGTTTTTGCCTTTTTGAAAGTGGCCGTATGGTTCCGCATCTGATTACCGCCCTGAGTGGCCCGATCAACGAGCTTGAGCAGCGCATTCTTGACTCCACGCCGGCGATAGAACGCTGGTTCCGGCTGGAGTGGATGGAGCACACGCCGCCGTTTTACTGCTCGGTCGATGTGCGCAACGCCGGCTTCAAGCTGGCGCCTGTCGATACCAATCTGTTTCCCGGTGGCTGGAACAACCTGACGCCCGAGATGCTGCCGCTGGCGGTCCAGGCGGCCATGGCGGCCATAGAGAAAATCTGCCCGGAAGCGCGCAATCTGCTGGTCGTGCCTGAAAACCACACCCGCAACAGCTTTTATTTGTCCAACCTGCTGGAACTCAAGCGCATTTTTCACCAAGCCGGGCTCAACGTGCGCTTTGGCTCGCTCAGCAGCGACATCAAGGCGCCCACCACGCTGGACCTGCCGACCGGCGAGAGCATCACGCTGGAGCCCTTGATTCGCAGCGAACGCCGCATCGGGCTCAAAGACTTCGACCCCTGCACCATCTTGCTGAACAACGATTTGTCGGCGGGCATTCCCGGCATTCTGGAAGACCTGAACGAGCAGTTTTTGCTGCCACCGCTGCATGCGAGCTGGTCGGTGCGTCGCAAGTCCACCCATTTCAAGGCCTATGAAGAAGTCTCCAAGCGCTTTGGCAAGCTGCTGGGCATAGACCCGTGGCTTATCAACCCGATGTTTGCGCACTGTGGTGAAGTCAACTTCGCCGAAGGTACGGGCATGGACTGCCTGAGCACCAACGTCGACGCCTTGCTCGGGAAGATCAGGCGCAAGTACAAGGAATACGGCATCAACGAAAAGCCCTTCGTGGTGGTCAAGGCCGACAACGGCACTTACGGCATGGGCATCATGACCGTGCGCGACGTCAAGGACTTGCAGGACCTGAACCGCAGGACCAAAAACAAGATGAGCACCACCAAGGATGGTCAGCTGCTGTCCGAAGTGATCATCCAGGAAGGCGTGCTGACCCATGAGCGCGTCAATGACGCCGTGGCCGAGCCCGTGGTCTACATGATGGATCGCTATGTGGTGGGCGGTTTTTACCGCGTGCACGCCGAGCGCGGTGTTGATGAAAACCTCAACGCGCCCGGCGCCAGTTTTGTGCCACTGGCCTTCGCTGACAGTGGCCGGCTGCCGCAGCCAGGTGTCAAACCGGGCTCCAGCAGCCCCAACCGCTTTTATATGTACGGCGTGATTGGACGGCTGGCGATGCTGGCTGCCAGTTATGAACTCGAAGCGACTGATCCGAACGCCGAGGTCTACGACTGATAGCCGCGTCTGCGGCCCGCAGCTGGACGGGCGGCAGCGTTCTGGTGCACAAATGGACGCTGCATCAGTTGTTGCATTGCAACAAAACCCCCGTTTGTAGGACAAGGCCTCTTGTTGTACCCGCCAATACAGTTGTCTGAGCGCAAAATAGCGTTCCCTTAGATAACCATTCCTGTCGCTCCGAGTTCTTTTGACCCACGCCTTGGCTGCGGGTCGCCAGCGCTTTGGGGCTAAAGACGGGAAGTTTTTTTGTGTCCAGTAAAAAATCATCACTCGCGGCGCTCACCCTGGGCGCCATCGGCGTCGTCTACGGCGACATCGGCACCAGCGTTCTGTACGCTTTCAAGGAAGTCTTTGTCAGCGGGCATGTGAGCATCAACGAAGCCAATATATTGGGTTTGTTGTCCCTGTTCTTCTGGACCTTGACCATCATTGTCTCGCTCAAGTATGTAGCGTTGATCATGCGGGCCGACAACGCCGGCGAAGGCGGCTTGATGGCCTTGCTGGCTCTGGCATCTCAATCAGTCAAGCACAAGCCACAGCTGCGAGGCATTTTGTTGATGATTGGGGTTTTCGGCGTGGCCCTGTTTTTTGGTGACGGCATCATTACCCCGGCGATCTCGGTCTTGTCAGCCGTGGAGGGCTTGGAGGTGGTCACACCTGCAGCCAAGCCCTATGTGGTGCCCATTTCCCTGACCGTGCTCTTCATGCTGTTTGCAGTGCAGCGACGTGGGACAGGCGACATCGGGAAGTTTTTTGGGCCCATTACGGTGGTCTGGTTTGCGGCACTGGCCTATTTTGGTGGCTTGCAAATTCTGGGCAATCCAGCGGTATTGAAAGCCGTCTTTCCCTGGTATGCCATCCGCTTCATCTCCGAGCATTACGGTATCGCGTTCATCACCCTCGGTGCAGTGTTCCTGTGCGTCACAGGCGCCGAGGCACTGTATGCCGACATGGGCCACTTTGGCAAGAAGCCGATTCGTATTGCCTGGTTTGGTCTGGTCATGCCGTCCTTGATCCTGAACTATTTTGGCCAGGGCGCCCTGGTACTAGCCAATCCCGCCGCTGCAGAAAATCCGTTCTACCTCATGATGCCTGACTGGGCCACCATTCCCATGGTGGTATTGGCGACGGCGGCCACTGTGATCGCATCGCAGGCCTTGATTACCGGCGCCTTTTCTGCCGCCAAGCAGACGATTCAACTTGGCTTTCTGCCGCGTTTGTCAATAATGCACACGTCCATCCACGATACCGGGCAAATTTACATCCCGGCAGTGAACTGGATTTTGCTGGCCGGCGTGGTGGGCGCGGTCACTTTGTTCGGTTCTTCGACGGCCCTCGCCGCAGCCTACGGCATCTCCGTCAGTCTGGTGATGGTGATCACCACCTTGCTGACTTTCTATGTTGTGCGGTATGGCTGGGGCTACCCCTTGCCCTTGTGCCTTGCTGCGACCGGATTTTTTGTAGTGATCGATCTTGCATTCTTTGCATCCAACTCCCTGAAGATTGTGCAAGGTGGCTGGTTCCCGCTGGCTATCGCCTTGGTGCTTTACGTGATCATGACCACCTGGAAAGACGGTCGCCGGCTGCTGAATGAAAAGTTACGCGTTGACGCGATTGATCTCAATAGTTTTTTGACTGCGGTGTTTGTCAGTCCGCCAACCCGGGTGGAGGGCTCGGCTGTTTTCCTCACCGCCGAGCCGGGCACGGTTCCGAATGCGTTGCTCCACAACCTCAAGCACAACAAGGTGCTGCATGAGCAAAACCTGTTTGTCACAGTGCGCAACCACGAAGTGCCCTGGATTGGCATGAACAAGCGGCTTGAAGTCGAGTCGCTGGGCCACCATTGCTGGCAGGTGATCGTTCACTACGGCTTCAAGAATGATCTGGACCTGCCCAAGGCCTTGCAACAGATCAAGGGCCGGGGCTGTGAACTCGATGCCATGAGCACCAGCTATTTCCTGTCGCGCGACGTGGTGGTTCCGACCATAGGCAGCGGCATGGCGCAGTGGCGTGAAAAACTGTTTGCGCAAATGCACCACAACGCCAGCGACGCAGCTGAGTTCCTGAAATTGCCCAACAACTCGGTGGTCGAACTGGGCAGCAAGATCGAAATCTGATCGCCGTTCAAGCCCCGACTTGATAGTCAATCGGTCGCTGGCGCCCTTTTGGTGGGTGCTAGCAGCTATAAAATATGTAGCGCTCTTGTTGTGCGCCCGCAGGCTTCAGTTTGCCGGCTGCTGATTGCGACCCTGCACGCGCACGAGGTCGCTGTTTGGTCAACAATACGGGCAAGCCGCCTGCGCGGCATCCCGCCAACTCCTGTCGCCACTGCCCTGGCCCGCACCTCATGAACTTCTTATTCGTTGCCGATCCACTCGAGTCTTTCAAGACCTACAAAGACACGACTTTTGCCATGATGCGCGAGGCGCAAAAGCGCGGCCACCGCATCAGCGCCTGCGAGCCGCAAGACCTGAGCTGGAAAACCGGCGCCAAAGTCATGGCGCAGGCGCGCCACATCACGCTCACGGGCGAGGCCGACAACTGGTTTGTGCTTGATGCCACGCGCCCTGAGGGCCGCGATGTGGTGGCCGACTTTGACGCCGTGCTGATGCGCAAGGACCCGCCGTTTGACAGTGAGTATTTCTACAGCACGCATTTGCTGGAGCAGGCCGAGCGCGATGGCGCCCGCGTCTTCAACAAGCCGGGTGCGCTACGCGACCATCCTGAAAAACTCGCCATCATGGAGTTTCCCCAGTTCATTGGCCCGACGCTGGTCACGCGCGATGCGCAGGACATCCAGAAATTTCACGCCGAGCACCAGGACATCATCCTCAAACCGCTGGACGGCATGGGCGGCATGGGCATCTTCCGGGTCGGGCCTGACGGACTGAATCTGGGCAGCATCACCGAAACCCTGAACCGGCATGGCGCGCAAAGCCTGATGGTGCAGAAATTCCTGCCTGAAATCACGCTGGGCGACAAGCGCGTGCTGGTCATAGGCGGCAAGCCGGTGCCGTTTTGCCTGGCGCGCATTCCGCAAGGCTCGGAAGTGCGCGGCAACCTGGCCGCTGGCGGCAAGGGTGTGGCCCAGGCCTTGTCGGCGCGTGACCGTGAGATTGCCGAGGCGTTGGGCCCGGTGCTCGCTTCACGCGGTCTGCTGTTGGCCGGCGTGGATGTGATTGGTGACTGTGTGACCGAAATCAACGTCACCAGCCCGACCTGCTTTCAGGAAATCTTTGACCAGACCGGCTTTGATGTTGCGGCCATGTTTGTGGACGCGCTGGAGCAGGCGCTCAAAGCCTGAGCATCGCAAGCGTCAGGCGTCTAGCGCCGCGCCGTCGGCAAACACCTTGAGCTCGCCGGGCGCAAAAGCGGTCCAGCTCTCGTTGGTGGTGAGTGGCGCTGTCACGACCACCGCAACCCTGTCGCTGGGTTTGGTGTGTTCGGCAAAATTGACGCTCACGTCCTCGTCGCTCAAGGTGGCGTGCGCAAACGGGTATTTGCGCTCGACGTAAAACAGGCTGGTGGACGCATGGGCCCAGAGCGCCTGGCCGTTGCTGAGCAGAAAATTAAAGGTTCCGTGGCTGGCGATTTTCGCGGCCAGCTCGCGCAGCGTGATGCTCAGCTCCTGCACGCTGGGCACGCCCGCATGCGACTTGGCCAGCTCCTGCATGATCCAGCAAAAAGCCCGTTCGCTGTCGGTGTTGCCCACGGGTTTGAAGCTGCCATGCAGGCGAGGCGTGAAATCCTTGAGGTCGCCATTGTGCGCAAACACCCAGTAACGACCCCAGAGCTCGCGCACAAAGGGGTGGCAGTTTTCAAGCGCGACACGCCCTTGAGTCGCCTTGCGGATATGCGAGATCACATTGCGGCTCTTGATCGGGTAGCGGCTGATCAGCTCGGCGACGGGCGAGGAGCAGGCCGGCTCATGATCGACAAAATGGCGCAGGCCCTTGTCGTCGCTGCCGGCTTCGGCAACGCTGTTGCCTTCAAAAAACGCAATGCCCCAGCCGTCAGCGTGGTGGTCGGTCTGTCCGCCGCGCTGCGCAAAGCCGCGAAAGCTGAAGGTCACATCAGTTGGCGTGTTGCAATTCATGCCTAGCAGTTGGCACATCTTCAATCCACCTTGGATGGTTCGGTTGGCGCAACCGGTGTGCGCAGTTGCCAGGCGGCCAGCAGCGCCAGCGCGCAGAGAGCCGCAAGCATCAAAAAGACTTCGTTGAAGGCCGCCAGCCGCGCCGGGCTGCTGGCTGCCCTGGTCAGCGAGTCACCATGCGCTGCGAGCCGCCACTCCAGCACAATGCCGCACAGGCTCACGCCAATCGCGCCGCCCAGCATGCGTAAAAAATTGATGGCGCTTGAACCCTGGGACAGCAGGCTTTCGTGCAGCGGCCGCAAGGCGCCCAGGTTCAGCGATGGCAGGATAAAGCCCAGGCCGATGCGGCCCACAATCGCCCACAGCGCCAGTATCCAGAGCGCCGAGCTCAGCGTCACGGTCGTCATCAGCGCAAACGAGGCAGCCAGCAGCGCCAGTCCTGTGCTCACCAGCAGCCAGGTGGCCTGCCGGTCGGCCAGACGGCCAACGCCGGCAATGGTGGCTGCCAGCACCAGGCCGGACGGCAGCAGTATGGTGCCCACATGCGAGGCCGATAAATTCAGACCCAGCTGCATGTACACCGGCAGCAGATAGGTCGAGCCAAACAGCGCGGTGCCGTAGATAAAGGCCACTACGCTGCCCATGGCGAAGGGCCGGTGCGCAAACAGCGCCAGATGCATCAGCGGCGCGCCGCCCCTGGCCGCCAGGCGGCGTTGCCACCAGACAAACACCAGCAGCGTGACCAGTGCGGCGCCCAGCAGCAATGCGGCTTCAAGCCGGTTGCTGCCATGCAGCGCGACCATGCCGTTGATCAGGCACAAGGTGCCCAAGGCGCCCAGCAGCAGGCCGCGCCAGTCCAGGCCCGCGCCCTGACGGTTGGCGGCCACCCCGCCTGGTGCGCTGACAGGCACATAGCGGTAAGCCATCCATAGCGACACCAGGCACAGCGGAACCACCATGAAAAAAATCGAGCGCCAGCCAAACAGGTCGACCAGCACGCCGCCTATGCTGGGGCCAAGCGCGGGCGCCAGCACCACGCCCATGCCGAACAGCCCGCTGGCGCGACCCTGCTCATGCGGCGCAAAGGCCCGCATGATGATGATGGCCGGTATCGGTTGCACCACACCGGCGGCCAGACCTTCAGCCACGCGCGCACCCAGCACCAGGCCGAACTGGTTGGCCAGGCCGCCGACCAGCCCGCCGGCCAGCAACAGCAGCATGCAGCCCACGTAGGTGTGGCGGTAGCCATAGCGGCCAAGCAGCCAGGGCGTGGTCAGCATGGACACCGTCATGGCCACCATGAAGCCGGAGCTGACCCATTGCGCACGTTCCTGCCCCAGCGTGAAATGCTGGCTCATGTCGGGGATGGCCACGTTGACGATGGTCGATGACATGATGGAGGCCATGGCGCCAATCATCACGGACAGCAGTAGCAGCCAGCGGTAGCGCTCGCCGTAATGCGTTTGAAGTTCGGGCAGTGTGGCGGGGCGGTTCAAATCAGGACTTTTTTTCGGCTGTTCGCAAGCATCAGCTGCGCGGCTCGGACCACAGCTTGCCGCCGGTGGCCCAGTTTTCACGCTTGATGTCGGTGATGATCACGTCCACCGAGTCGGCTGCGCCGCCAAGGATTTCAACCGTCACACGGGTGATGGCTTCCACCAGTTTTTTCTTTTGCTCGACAGTGCGGCCTTCGAGCATTTCAACATGGTATGAGGGCATGGGTTTCCTAGGGTTCGGGGGATGGTTGCGGCGGTTCGCGCTGGGCGAGCCGGCAGGGTTTCTTCACATCAGCTGCATGCATGATAAAAGCTCCGGGCGGCGCTCAGGCGAACAAGCTGAAAAAAGGTGCGCTGTGATGCCCCTCCCAACGCCATCATCGCCACCATGTCGGTTCGGTCTGACAGTTTGAAGCGCCAATTCGCCGCGCGCCGCACGCGCCAGCATGGCAGACTCAAAGGTCTGTAATGCGCCAGTCCATCTCCACAAAACCGTTTTGTCCGCACCTGCGCCCGCTTTCTTCCCCGGCTCTGCTGTCACCAGCGTGAAGCTTGAGCCCCATTTGCCCACGCTGGCCGGTCGCGCGTATCGGTGTCAGTGCGGGTGCCCGATTTTTTTCAGAAACAGCGAGTGCCTGGCCTGTGGCACGCCGCTGGGTTATGACCCGGAGCAGGCGCGCCTGTTGCCGCTGATGCCAGCAAGCACGCCTGGCGCATGGGTGGTCTGGCATGCGGATGCGGGCGAAGTGCCGCCGGAGCCGCTCTTTCAGCGCTGCGCCAATTTGCAAACGCCGGCCGCCTGCAACTGGCTGGTGCCTGTGAGCGGCGCATCCGGCGAGGCAGCCGCGTCCGGACTGCTGTGCCGCGCATGCCGGCTCAACCGCACCATCCCCGACCTCAATGACGCGGCGCACCCTGACAACGGCGTGCTGTGGGGGCGCATAGAGCTGGCCAAGCGCCGGTTGATTTCCGCGCTGCTGTCCCTGGGCTTGCCGGTGGCCTCACGCATCACCGAAGACAGTGCGCGCGGCATGATGTTCGACTTTCTGCGCTCGCCCGACAGCGGCCCCTGCGTGATGACCGGCCATGATACCGGGTTGATTACCCTGAACCTGCAGGAAGCCGACGACGCCGTGCGTGAAGCCGTTCGCAAAGCCATGGGCGAGCCCTACCGTACCCTGCTGGGCCACTTTCGCCATGAGGTGGGGCATTACTACTGGTACCGACTGGTCAGGGGCAGCGGCTGGATGCAGGGCTTCAGAGCGCTGTTTGGCGACGAAAACCGCAACTACCTGGACAGCCTGCGCCAACACCGCGAGCATGGCGCTTCGCCCCAATGGTGGCTGCATTACGTGAGCGCCTATGCCAGTACCCATCCCTGGGAAGACTGGGCCGAGTGCTGGGCGCACTATCTGCATATGCGCGACACCATAGACACGGCCTTGAGTTTTGGTCTGGCCGCTGACAGCAGTCTGCTGGAGTTCACGCCGTTCACGTTGGATGCGCTTTACCAGCCCGAGCATGCCGAAGCGCAGCACTTTCTGGACTTCGTGAATGACTGGACCCAGTTGACGACGCTGCTCAACGAGATGTCTCGCAGCATGGGGCAGCCCGATTTTTATCCCTTTATCTTGCCGCGCGAAGTGGTCGCCAAGCTGCATTTCATTCACCTTCTGGTCACTTCGGCCAGCTGCTTGTCCGAGGATGCAGGCCAGGGTCAGCAGGCACAGCAGGCAAGCGCCGCGCAGTTTGGTGCCCCGCTGCAGACTTGAGGCTTGCCTGCAGCCTTCAATCTGCCAAGGTGCTCAGGTCTTTCATGGACCAGACGATGCGGGCGAATTCCGGCTTGAGCTGGCTTCTGGCCTGGCGGTCGAGCCGGGACAGGCTGGCTGGCAGCTTGATGTCTCGCGGCGAGATCGGCGCGCCGCGTGATGCGAAAACGATGCAGTTGCTTTTTTCAGTCGCCGGCACTTCAACCGCGTTGCCGCCAAAACTGCGGCGTATGCGTTCGGCCCACAGCGGGTAGTCGCTGCTGTCATAGTGAAGGTTGACGACCAGCACGCCATCGGGCGCCAGTGCCGCAAAGCAGTCGTCATAAAAGCGCTGTGAGCACAAGGCTTCGGGCTGACCGTCCTGATCAAAGCCATCGATCAGCAGGACTTCAAACGAGGCGTTCTGAGCCGCCACAAATGCCGCGCCATCGGCCTGCAGCACTTCAAAGCGGTCATCGTCATCGGGTACGCAAAACTCACGGCGCAGTGCGATCACCTGCGGGTTGATCTCGAGCACCGTCATGTGGCTGTTGCTTAGTTGACGATAACAAAACTTTGCCAGTGAGCCACCGCCCAGGCCGACCATGGCAATGCGGCGGGCCTGGGGCCTGAGCAGCAAAAAACCCATCATGGTGCGCGTGTAGTCCACTTCAAGCTGCCATGGGCTGAGCTTGTTCATGCGGCTTTGCAATTCGCCCATGGTGAAGTGCAAAGACTTGGCCTGACCGTCGTCGTGCACGAAAGGCTGGCTGATGCTTGCTGTCGGCCTGTCGTGCGTGCTGTCAGCTGGTGCTGTTTCGCTCACGCCTGGCGGCGGCTGGTCAAGCGTTGGCCATGGTGTCATTGGATTTTGAAATTTTGATGCGGCTTGCAAGGCCTGCATTGTAGCGCCGGAGGCTGGCAGAGCTCAGAGTAAAAACAACGGTTTTCGCATGACCAGCGGGCGCTGGTAGCTATTGTTTTTGTAGCGTTTTTAGTGGTGGCTGCGGCTGCGCTATTCGACGATGGCTACCAGCAGGTCGTGCTGCCTGGAGAAATCCTGAAGAATGGCGGCGATCTGCGCGTCGGAAAGTGTCGTGATGAACTCCACAATTTTGTTGTCCTCACCCTTGTGGCTTTCGCTGACGGTGACCGTGGCCGCGCTGTCCTGACTGGCGAGCAAAGACCGCAGCGTGGGCTCCAGCGTGTGCATGACCGCGTCACGTTGCGCCGGTGTGCTGGTGGACTGTGCAGAAAAGTAAAGCTCAAAGGAAAAGTGTGTTTTCATGGCCATGGCCAGATTTTGAGTTGGCGCGCTGTTCTCTGACGTCAGACAGCGCCGCGACCTGCGCTGTGCGCGGCACAAAGTCGCGTGCCGCCTTCAGGCTGTCAACGCATGCGTCAGAACCCTGGGCTTGGCCGGCGTGGCTGATGCCGGCAGTGGGCTGGCGATTTCCGATACCACCGCGTCCAGCGCCCGAGCCACCACACCGTGGCTTTCAACCGGCCTGAGCCAGCGCTGCATGATGAGTTTTTCGCAGCTGCGCCTGGTCATCGAGTGGGGCTGGCTGCCGTGGCTTAAAAACATGAATAGCGTGGCCCGGCTGCTGGCCCAAATCAGCTGCGCGCGCAGCCAGCGGCGTTTGGAATACAGATCGACCCAGTCGCCGGTCTTGATCTGATCCAAAATTGTCTCGGCTTGCTGCTGGGTGTAGCCCGCAGGCTGGACCGTGGCGGCATGCGCCGGGTCATTCATCGGGTCGTGAATCGGGTCGTTGTGGCCGTCCTCGCCAGTCGCTGGTGTGCGCGGCTCTGGGGTCGAGTCAAAGTTTGTTGCCAGCTCGCCGGGCGCGGTTTGCTGGGTGTCTGCAAAGCCGGCGGCATCGAGCTCGCCGCGCCCCAGCCAGGGCTGGGCGGCAGCCAGTGCATGCATCCTGCCCAGCCGCGGCGCCAGCGCTTCATGCGTTTCTTCATGCAGCGGTTCGGCAACAGGGTCTTGCGCATCGCGCCGGCTTTTGATTCGCCTGAGTTTGAGCACCGGTTGGTGCAGCTGCATCAGTGACTCAAAAAAGGGCTGACTCTCTTTGGGATCTTGCCCGAGCATCTCAAGGCCGGCATGAAGCTTGTCCAGTAGCGTTGGAATCATCGCTATCAACTTGGCCGGCCGCTTGATGGTCACGTCGCGCTTGACGCTCCAGACCAGGTCTGAGACCACGGCGCAAAAGCCGTGGGGATCGATCTGGCGGCTCTGGTCTGTCAATCTGGCATGCGCCATGACCAGCGACCACGGGCCGAGCAAGAAGTCCAGCACCACGCCTGGCACCTTGTCCAGGTCCGAGCGTTCGCTCAGGTCATACGCCATCTGGTTGGCCTGCTCCTGGCGTTGCTCGGCAAAGCGCAGCGCCTGCAGCACTTGGTTGCGGCGCGCAACTTCAAGCTGGTCCTGTTCGTCCCAGGCATATTCGAGTTGCGCCAGTGCCATGGCGAAAGGTGTAGCGTCTGTCACGGCCACGGCGTTCAGCGCATTGAAGGCACTGCGCACGACCTGGAAGAACGCGGTGAATTCCGGGCTGAATTCGTCGTTGTATTTGAAGCTGCGCTGAGCGACGCGCTCCATCAGTCGCCTGCCGGGGTGGTCTTCGCCGCTGAGAAAACGCGGGTCCACCAGCGCCAGCCTCAGCAGTGAAGGCTCCAGCGCGACGATGGCTTCGCGCACCGGCGCCAGCAGGCGAGGGTCTTGCGCGACCTGGTTCACCAGTTTGGGCACCAGCTCCAGCCCGAGGACCTGGCCGAGCTGCGTGGCCTCGGTCTTGAGCTGGGTGCGCAGCATGGTGCGTTCGCGTGAACGCGCGTAGCTGCCCCAGAGCGTGGCGTTCAGCGGGCTGGAGACATCGACCTGACGCTGGGGCCGGTCAACGGCAGCCAGTGATGCATGCGTGGCCTGGTCTTCGCTGGCGCGCTCGCTCTGGACCGGCTGCACCGGCTCTGTCAGCGGCGCGGCAGACGAATCCGGCGCAGCCTTCAGCGCGGCCAGCTCTTCTTCGACACTGGCGTAATAAGTCGAAGTGAGTTGCTCACTGGCCTTGCCGCCACCATGAAACACGAAGTCCGGCAGCAAGGCATCGCGTATGTCCGGGTCTGAAAAATCTTCGTGCGGCCTGGGCCTGGCCATCAGCTGGGCTTCCGGATACGCGCCTTCAAGATAGGCCGGAACCGCCGTGCCCGACTTGCGCTGTGGTTTTTGGACGGCGGCAGCCGCTGCCACTTGCGGCGCTTGCCGCACACGGTAGTGGACCGCCTGCACCTGCGCTTGCTCAAGCCGGGTAATCGTCTGCACATAGATGCACTGGATTGCCGCGGCCAGCGGATGGGCCAGGTGTTTGATGCACAGCGCCAGCAGCGCGGGATCGGCCTGGCTCGCAGCCATCAGCGTTTGCAGCACCGATGTGAACACCTCGGGCCGCAGTGGGTTGCGTTCTGGCCTGACGTTTAGCCATCCTTGCGCGGAACTCATCAAGCTGTCCAGCTCTGCCAGTGTGGGTTCCAGCCGCGGCACGATGTGCTGCAGCAGCCGCGACGATTCAATGGCTTGCGTGATGTCTGCATCCTGCACCAGTTGCAAGGCATCCAGCGACTGCCTGTAGCCCAGTATTGCGGGCGGCCCTTGAAGTGCGGTTGCGTTGTGGTCTGCCGGGCTGTCATTGGCCGCCGCATCGAACGCCGTCAGCAATGCCGGCGGGTAGCGTGCGCACCAGGCGACCTTGTTGTCCCTGAGGTGGCGCCAGGCGCTGGCGAACTGGTCGCGCTCCGATACCTTCAGGGATTGAATTTCTGCGGTTTGCAGCGTGGCGACCGCGCTTTCAATGCTCTGCTCCAGCGCCGGATCGGCCGCTTCGGCCGCCTGCAACAGGCAGGATTGAAGAACGTCAGGTCGCGAGGACATTTCAAGCGCCATTCCCGAAAAGTGTGTTGACGAGTGCGCTCCGACAGGCGGGTTGAAGTCTGGATCTCGGTGCGCGCAGCGTTTGAGGGTAAGGGCCAACGCTGTTTGAAATGAGCATCTTGCAAAGTGTTTCCAACGGTTGCGCCTGCATACAACTGGTGCGCAGGCATTGGCGCCCGACGCGGCCCGCCAAGCCTTGTGGCTACTCGTTTTCTATAAGATCAAGGTCTATTCAACCAGGTCGCATCAACGCAACACTGTGGCTCTTGAGGTCTTGGGCCTTGGTCGCTGAGCGGTTTTGCCCTGACCTTTCCCGGTTTTTTCTTGAATTCTTACTGGCGGTTTTTTTCGCGTTTGCGGCTTGCCGTTTTATGGCTTGGCGCAACCGTGGCTTGCGCCAGCGCGTGGTCGCAGACCGCGCTTGAAGAGATGGGCTGGCTGGGCCAGAGCGCCTTGCAACTCGCGCCGGCTTTGCGATCTGCCCAATTGGTGCGCTCACCGCATCGTCTGGCATCCGGCGCAGTGGGGACCTGGCGGGTGCCCGATGTGTTGTGCGAAGGTCTGCATTGTGAGCAGACCCTGTATTTCTTGCAGGGCCGCCTGGCGCAGATCGAGTGGCTGCAACTGCCGTCTGCTGAGGCAGGCTACGCCGAACTGCTGCAATCGCTGCGTCTACAGTTCGGGCCAGAGCTTGCATCCTCAGCGTCTACGGCACAGGCGATCATGGAGACGGCGTCCTGGACGCACTCCGGTGTCGACGTGCTGCTGTTTCGCTCTGGTAGGCCCGAGCATCCCAGCGTGCGCCTGGTGATCAGGCCCCAGCATCTGGTGGACGCGGGCGAGCTCTGACCTGGCGCTGCTGCCAGATAGGTAGAACGCTTTTTTACCTAATAAAAAATAGCTGCGAAGCCCGACTGGCGGTCGCTGGCAGCTATTTATTCAGTAGCAGATGTCGGGTGCCTTGACAGCTCAGGCCGCTGCCTTGACCTTCAGGCGCCAGGCATGCAGCAGCGGCTCGGTGTAGCCGCTCGGCTGCTCCAGGCCTTTGAACACCAGGTCGCATGCGGCCATATAGGCCATGGACGTTTCAAAATTGCCGGCCATGTTTTTGTACAGCGGGTCGCCGGCGTTCTGGCCATCGACCACGGCAGCCATGCGTTCAAAGGTTTCCTTGACCTGCGCGTGGCTGACCACGCCGTGCAGCAGCCAGTTGGCGATGTGCTGGCTGGAAATGCGCAAGGTGGCGCGGTCTTCCATCAGGCCGACGTTGTGGATATCGGGCACCTTGGAGCAGCCCACGCCCTGGTCAATCCAGCGCACCACATAACCCAGAATGCCTTGCGCGTTGTTGTCGATCTCCTGCTGCCTGTCTTGCGCCGACCAGTTGGGCGTGGCGCTCACGGGGATTTGCAGCAAGGCATTCAGGATGTTGTCGCGTTCGGCGTTGACATCGGTTTTCTCCAGCGCCATTTGCACCTCGGCCACGTTGACCTGGTGGTAGTGCAGCGCGTGCAGGGTGGCGGCGGTCGGCGATGGCACCCAGGCGGTGTTGGCGCCGGCTTTGGGGTGGCCGATTTTTTGCTCCAGCATGGCGGCCATCAGGTCAGGCATGGCCCACATGCCTTTGCCGATCTGGGCCTTGCCGCGCAGTCCGCACGACAGGCCGACCAGCACATTGTTTTTCTCGTAGGCGCCAATCCAGGCGCTGGTTTTCATGTCGCCCTTGCGGATCATGGGGCCGGCCTGCATGGCGGTGTGCATCTCGTCGCCGGTGCGGTCCAGAAAACCGGTGTTGATGAAGGCCACGCGCGCACCTGCTTCGGCAATGCAGGCCTTGAGGTTGACGCTGGTGCGGCGCTCTTCGTCCATGATGCCGAGCTTGACGGTATTCGGGCTCAAGCCCAGCAGCGCCTCGACACGGCCGAACAGCTCGGCTGCGAAGGCGACTTCCTTGGGGCCGTGCATCTTTGGCTTGACGATGTAGACCGAGCCGGTGCGCGAGTTCACGATGGCTTCCTTGCCGCGGCGCTTGAGGTCGTGCATGGCGATCGTCACGGTCACCACCGCATCCAGAATGCCTTCGGGGATTTCCTGGCCCTGGCCATATAGGATGGCCGGGTTGGTCATCAGGTGGCCGACATTGCGCAGAAACATCAGCGAGCGGCCATGCAGCGTGACGGGCGCGCTATCGGCACCGGTGTATTTGCGGTCTGCATTGAGGCCGCGTGTGAAGGTCTTGCCGCCCTTGCTGACTTCTTCGGTCAGCGTGGCCTGCAGAATGCCCAGCCAGTTGCTATACGCCAGTACCTTGTCGTCGGCGTCAACCACTGCGACCGAGTCTTCCAGATCCAGAATTGTTGACAGTGCGGCTTCGAGCACCAGGTCGCTCACGCCGGCCGCATCAGACTGGCCTATGGGCGTGGCGGCGTTGATCTGGATGTCCAGGTGCAGCCCGTTGTGCTTGAGCAGCACCGACGAGGGCGCGGCTGCATCACCCTGATAGCCGATGAACTGCGATGGATCGGCCAGGCCGGTGTTGCCGCTGGCCGTGCTGACCACCAGCGCGCCAGCGGCAACGCTGTAGCGCGTCGCGTCCTTGTGCGAGCCTTTGGCCAGCGGTGCAGCCTGGTCGAGTACGCCGCGTGCGAACGCGATGACCTTGGCGCCACGCACCGGGTTGTAGCCTTTGCCTTTTTCTGCGCCATCGGTTTCGGCTATGGCGTCTGTGCCGTAAAGCGCGTCATACAGCGAGCCCCAGCGTGCGTTGGCGGCATTGAGCGCATAGCGCGCGTTCAGCACCGGCACCACCAGTTGCGGGCCGGCCTGCAGGGCCAGCTCGGCGTCGACGTTGGCGGTCGTGGCTTTGACTTCGAGCGGCTGCGCCACCAGGTAGCCAATCGACTCCAGAAAGCTGCGGTAAGCCGGCATGTCCTGAATCGGGCCGGGGTTGGCCTTGTGCCAGCTGTCCATGGCGGTTTGCAGGCGGTCACGCTCGGCCAGCAAGGCGATGTTTTTTGGCGCGAGGTCGGTGACCAGCGCGTCAAAGCCCTTCCAGAAAGCCTCGCTGCTCACGCCGGTGCCGGGCAAGACCTGTTCTTCGATAAAGCGGTGCAGCACGCTGGCGACCTGCAACTGGTGGCACTGGGTGCGTGGTGTGGCGGTGTGGGGTGCAGTCATGGCGAGTCCTCAAAGATAAAGTTGAAAATCAAAAAATCAGGCGCTTGCAAATTCAGGCCAGCAGCGTGAGCACGTCGCGCAGGCTGCTGCCGCTGTAAGTCGGTGGTGTGCCCAGCGTTTCGAAGGGCAGCTTGTAGCGGTTCACCCACAGCGTGCGGTAACCGTACCAGGTGGCGGCCAGCGCGTCCCAGCTGTTGCAGCTGACAAAGACAATTTGCGCGGCCTTCAGGCCAGTGGCTTGCTCGCCGAGCGCGTAGGCAGCCGGGTGAGTCTTGTATTGGCGGATGCTGTCGACGCTGATGACATGGTCCAGCAAGCCGTCCAGCCCGGCCGACTTGACGGCCACCTCCAGCATGGCTGGATCGCCATTGGACAAGATGCCGGTGGTGATGCCGCGCTGCTTGAGGGCTTGCAGCACCTCGCGGTTTTCCGGAAAGGCGCTTAAATGCCGGTACTCGTTCATCAGCCGCTCTTCGGCCGCCGGCGTCAGCTCCAGGCCCAGGCGCAAGCAGGCGTAGCGCAGACCGGCGCGGGTCAGCTCCCAAAACGGCTGGTAGACCGACTCCAGTGCCGGGCCACGCCGGCTGCTGCTGACCAGTCGGCTGTACTCAATTTGCTTGTCGCGCCACAGCAGACCCAGCGCCTGGCCCTGGCCAGGAAACAGCTGCTCGGCCGCCAGGCCCACGCTGTAAACATCAAACAGCGTGCCATAGGCATCAAACAGAATAGCGCGCGGCGTCTGTGTGCTGATGGCGGCGGATTTTTTCATCTCGCTACTTTATTCGATACTTTTAAAAAGATTAATTGCTTTAAAGGCATTTAATATGCAACTTTAATGTATGTAATGAGGTGCGCGTGCCGGCAAACGTCAGCCGCATAATCGCCTGCGATGGACAAACTCAAGCAGCTGGAATCTTTTGTATCCGTGGTGGCGCGCGGCAGCTTGACTGCGGCGGCCAAGGCCGAGGGTGTGGCTGCGGCCATCATGGGGCGCCGACTCGATGCGCTGGAAGAACGGCTCGGCGTCAAGCTGCTGGTGCGCACCACGCGGCGCATCACGCTCACCCATGAGGGCAGCGCTTTTCTGGAGGACTGCCAGCGCCTGCTGGCTGATCTGGCCAATGCCGAAGCCAGTGTTTCAGCCGGTGGCGTCAAGGCCAGCGGACATTTGCGCATCACGGCGCCAGCCGGCTTTGGCCGGCGTCATGTGGCGCCACTGGTGACCAAATTTCGCGAGCAGCATGCGGATGTGACGATTTCACTGAACCTGAGCGACCGCGTGATCGACCTGGCTGGCGAGGGTTTTGACTGTGCGGTGCGGGTCGGTGATTTGCCCGATTCGTCCCTGGTCAGCGTGCGCATGGCTGACAACCGGCGCTTGTGCGTCGCCACACCCGGCTACCTCAAGGCGCACGGCGTGCCGCAGCATCCCTCGGAACTGGCGAAATTCGACTGCCTGACCTTGTCCAGCGAGGCCTCGCAGGCGCGCGGCTGGTCTTTCCGCATCGATGGCGAGGTGGTCTACCTGCGCCCGGGTGGGCCGCTGGATTGCTCGGACGGGCAGGTGCTGCACGACTGGTGCCTGGCCGGCTACGGTATTGCGTGGCGCAGCACCTGGGAGGTGGAGGCCGAAGTCGCCGCCGGACGGCTGGTGGCCTTGCTGGAAGATTTTGCCGCCCCGCCCAATGGCATTTACGCCGTGTTTTCCCAGCGCAAGCACCTGCCGCTGCGGGTGCGCCTGTGGATAGATTTTTTAAAGCACAGCTACGGCCATCAGGACTTCTGGCAGCCTGCCTTGGCTCAGAGCCAGGCCAGCTGAGCGTGGGCCTTGCCGCAAAGCGGCGCGGCACAGGCCGACGCAAGCGCTTTGCGGGGCACGCGTTTGATAAACGTAAAATCCGGCCATGCTCTCCATAAAAAACGATCTGCTCGCAGCACTGGCTGACGCGCTGGAACAACTCTCTCCGGGCGCTGCTGAAAAAGCGGCATTTGAGTCACCCAAGGTTGCCGCCCACGGTGACTTCGCCTGTACCGCTGCAATGCAGCTGGCCAAGGGCCTCAAGCAGAACCCGCGTCAGGTGGCCGATGCATTGCGAGCCAATTTGCTGGCCAGCCCGGCTTTTGAGCGCTGGGTAGACGCCGTAGAGATCGCCGGCCCCGGCTTCATCAACATCCGGCTCAAGCCCGCAGCCAAGCAGGAAACCGTGCGTGAGGTGCTGCAGGCGGGCGCGCAATACGGCGTCAAGCCGCTGTCGCCAGACCAGCGCATGGTGGTCGAGTTTGTCTCGGCCAACCCGACCGGGCCACTGCATGTGGGCCACGGCCGCCAGGCGGCCTTGGGCGATGCGATCTGCAACCTCTTTGCGACCCAGGGCGCGCAGGTCTGGCGCGAGTTCTATTACAACGATGCGGGCGTGCAGATTCATACCCTGGCCACCAGCACCCAGGCCAGGGCCAAAGGCATCAAGCCCGGCGACGCAGACTGGCCTGAGCTGGCTTACAACGGCGATTACATTGCCGATATTGCCCAGGACTTTCTGGCCAGGAAAACCGTCAGCTCGGACGACCATGTGTTCACGGCCTCGGGCGAAATCGATGACCTGGACGCGATCCGCCAGTTTGCCGTGGCCTATCTGCGCCATGAGCAGGACCTGGACCTGAAGGCCTTTTCGGTACGCTTTGACAACTACTACCTCGAGTCCAGCCTGTACAGCTCAGGCCGCGTCGAGCAGACCGTGGCCAGGCTCAAGGATGCCGGCAAAACCTATGAGCTCGATGGTGCGCTCTGGCTCAAGTCGACCGATTACGGTGACGACAAAGACCGTGTGATGAGAAAAAGCGACGGCAGCTACACCTACTTCGTGCCGGATGTGGCCTACCACCTGGCCAAGTGGGAGCGGGGCTTTGGCCGCGCCATCAACATTCAAGGCATGGACCACCACGGCACCATCGCGCGGGTTCGCGCCGGGCTGCAGGCGGCCAATGCCGGCATACCCCAGGGTTACCCCGACTACGTCCTGCACACCATGGTGCGGGTCGTACGCAATGGTGAGGAGGTCAAGATTTCCAAGCGCGCCGGCAGCTATGTCACGCTGCGCGACCTGATCGAATGGACCAGCGCCGATGCCGTGCGTTTCTTTTTGCTGAGCCGCAAACCGGACACCGAATACATTTTCGACATTGATCTGGCGCTGGCCAAAAACAATGAGAACCCGGTCTACTACGTGCAGTATGCGCATGCGCGCATCTGCTCGGTGCTGGCGGCCTGGGGTGGTGAAGTGAGCAGCCTCAAAGAGGCCGACCTGTCGCCGCTGGACAGCCCGCAGGCCCAGGCCTTGATGCTGCTACTGGCCAAGTACCCGGACATGCTGGCCAATGCGGCCAGTGGCTTTGCCCCGCACGATGTGGCTTTTTACCTGCGCGAGCTGGCCGCCTTCTACCACAGCTACTATGATGCCGAGCGGATTCTGGTCGAAGACGCCGTGGTCAAACTGGCCCGCCTGGGCCTGGTCGCGGCTACTGCCCAGGTGTTGCACAATGGCCTGGCGGTGCTGGGTGTCAGTGCACCGAGCAAGATGTAACTGCGCGGCAGGTGGCGAGCGCCAAACCAGCAGACACGACATCCCAATCAGTCAGGAAAGAAATTATGGTGAACGGGCGAGCTATGAAAAGACAACTCGGCAAGCAGCAGCTGGGGGGCACCTTGCTGGGCTTGATCATCGGTGCCCTGGTGGGGCTGGGCGCGGCCTTGGCCGTGGCGGTCTATGTGACCAAGGTTCCTGTGCCTTTTCTGAACAAGGCTCAGTCGCACTCTGCAGAAAATGACGCGGCCGAAGCCAAGAAGAACAAGGACTGGGATCCCAATGTGCAGCTGGCCGGTAAAAATGCGGTCAGGCCTGCTGCGGCTGCGTCCGAGGCTGCTGGCAACACGGCCGCCGGGCCTACCATCAGTGCGCCTCCCAGTGCGCCAGTTAGCGCCAAGCCTTCGGCTTCTGCCGACCCGCTCGGTGATCTGGCCAAGACCAAAGCTGAAGCCAAGCCGGAAGCCAAATCAGAGCCTTCAGCCGCTACTGGCCCGGATCCCTTTAATTACTTCATTCAGGCGGGTGCTTTTCGCACACCTGAAGACGCCGAACAGCAACGCGCCAAGCTTTCCCTGATGGGTTTTCAGGCCAAGGTCACGGAGCGCGAACAGTCTGGTCGTACGGTCTACCGCGTGCGCCTCGGTCCTTTTGAGAAAAAGGACGAAGCTGACAAAACCAAGGAAAAGCTGGACAGCAACGCGGTTGAAACGGCCTTGGTCCGAGTCCAGCGCTGAACTTTTGTGCCCCTGGCGATTCAAGCTTCAAGGGACGCATGAATTTTTGGCCTTTGAGTGAACGCTGGTTTTTAGATATTCAGGAGAACATGAATGCAACGACGTGAGTTTTCGTTTTCAGCAGCAACGCTTGCGGCGACTTCGGTGGGCGCAGGCCTGAGCCTGCCTGGTGCGGCGCGCGCGCAGGGCAAGACCCCTCAAGAGGGCAATGACTATCTGTTGCTGGACCGGCCTGCCATCACCGAAGCGGCCGCAGGCAAGATCGAAGTGGTCGAGTTTTTCTGGTACAGCTGCCCGCATTGCAACCATTTCGAGCCACAGTTCGAAGAGTGGATCAAGAAGGCGCCCAAAGACGTGTCTGTCAGGCGTGTACCGGTCGCCTTCCGCGCCGACTTTGAGCCGCAGCAGCGTCTTTACTATGTGCTCGAAACCCTGGGCAAGGTCGAGGAACTGCATAAAAAGGTTTTCTACGCCATTCATGTGGAAAAGCAGACGCTCAACACCGCCGACCAGGTCGCGGCCTGGGCAGAAAAGCAGGGCATCAACAAAGCCAGGTTTGTCGAAACCTACAACTCCTTTCCGGTGGCGACCAAGACCCGCAAGGCGACTTTGCTGCAGGACGCCTACAAAGTCGATGGCGTGCCCGCCCTGGGCATCGCTGGCCGCTATTTCACCTCTGGGTCTTTGGCGCAAACCATGGAGCGCGCGCTGCTGGTGACCGACTATCTGGTGGGGCTGGCGCGTAAAGCCAAATAGGGCCGCAGACTGGCTGTTACTTTGAAGAGCCCGCCTCGTTTTGGCGGGTTTTTCGTTTCCGGTGTGTGTTTTTCTGGCGAAAGCGGGGCCGCGCATGCGACCAGTGGCTATCGCCCGTACCTGGATGGGTACAATCGGGGCAACCTTCAAGCAGCAAGATTCGTGCCTTTATGAAATACCCCACCTCCTTCTTACTTGCCGCAGTTGCTTTCACCGCGCTGGCTGGTTTGCCTGTGGCGGCTGAGCAGGCCGACCGGGACAAGCCCATGAACGCCGAAGCGGACGCCCTGCGCTACGACGACCTGAAGCAAACCAGTGTCTTCACCGGCAACGTGGTGATCACCAAAGGCAGCACCATCATCCGTGGTGAGCGGGTCGATGTGCAGCAGGACCCCGAGGGCTACCAGCAGGCCACGGTAATCGCCGCGCCCGGAAAACTCGCGTTTTACCGCAAAAAACGTGATCTGGTCGATGAGTTCATAGAAGGCGAGGCCGAGCGTATCGACTACGACAGCCGCGCCGATGTGGTCAAGTTCATACGCCGGGCCGTGTTGCGGCGCTACAAGGGCGCCACGCTGGCCGATGAGACCACCGGCTCACAGATCAATTATGACAACACCACGGATGTGTTCACGGTCGATGGCGGCGCGCAAAACCGTTCTGCCAGCAATCCCACTGGGCGCGTTCGTGCCATGCTGTCACCGCGCGACGCAGCTTCCGGCGCCGCCGCACCAGCTCCAGGGCCCATGCCCAGCTTGCGGCCCAGCAGCACGCTTGGCACGGACAACAAGTAAGGCGGCCATGGATTTGGGAAAGTTTGACCATTCAGGCGACCATGCGCCAGCGTTTGCCACGGCTGCCGCTACCGGGCCAGCCACAGCGTCAAGCCGGCTGGTCGCTACGGGCCTGAAAAAGTCCTATGGCAGCCGTCAGGTGGTTCAGGACGTATCGCTGAGCGTGCAAAGCGGCGAGGTCGTGGGGCTGTTGGGGCCCAACGGGGCGGGCAAGACCACTTCGTTCTACATGATTGTGGGTCTGGTGCGCGCCGATGCCGGAGAGATCACGATAGATGGCCAGTCGGTCGAGCACATGCCAATTCACAGGCGCGCGCGCCTGGGCTTGAGCTATCTGCCGCAGGAAGCCTCGATTTTTCGCAAGCTCACGGTGGCTGAAAACGTGCGCGCCGTGCTGGAGTTGCAGCATGACGAAGCTGGCAAGCCGCTGGGTCAGGATGCGATCGCGCAGCGCCTGGACGGCCTGCTTAAGGATTTGCGGGTAGACCATTTGCGCGATTCACCTGCGCTCGCCTTGTCGGGCGGGGAGCGACGCCGTGTGGAGATCGCCAGGGCCCTGGCGACTCAGCCGCGCTTCATTCTGCTTGACGAGCCGTTTGCCGGCATTGACCCGATCGCCGTGATCGAGATCCAGCGCATCATAGGATTTTTGAAGTCACGCGGCATCGGGGTTTTAATCACCGACCACAACGTGCGCGAGACGCTGGGTATCTGCGACCGCGCCTACATCATCAGCGACGGCCATGTACTGGCTAACGGCACGCCGTCCGAAATTGTCAACAACGCCGATGTACGCCGTGTCTATCTGGGCGAACACTTCAGGATGTGATGATGGATTGGCTTCCCCCTGTTGCTCGCTCACTTCGTGTAGCGGCCTTTCCCCCGCCGGGGGACGGCGCCTGCGGCCTGGCACAGCCAGTTCCGCGGCCCCTGCTGGCCAGAAGACCGCGTGAGGGCGTTGGCTGCCGCGCCGGGTCGCCCCAAGCAAGGCCAGCCCCCTCGGGAGGCAGCGAGCCACACGCAGTGGGGAGCGTGGGGGTCCTATGAAACAAGGTCTGTCACTACGTGTCTCGCAGCATCTGGCGCTCACGCCGCAGCTGCAGCAGTCGATTCGGCTGTTGCAGCTGTCGACGCTTGAGCTAAGCCAGGAAGTCGAGCAGATGCTCGACGAAAATCCGTTTCTTGAAGTCTCGGAAGATGCCGCCGTGCGCGAAGAGTTCGGTCTGGACCACCTCAATACACCGGTCAGCCAGGACAACCAGGAGTTCGAATCTGCTACAGATTCAATAGCTGTTGGCGCCCAGGATGCGGGCTTGAGCAGCCAAAATGATCAGGCGTCAACGCCCGAGGCCAACGCCGAAGTCAGCTCTGAGGCCAAGCTTGAAGAAAGCTGGGAGGGCGACGGCACGGTCGAGTCCGCGCCCGACGACAGCGAGTGGGGCGGCGATGCACCGGCGCGCAAAAACAATGCCGACGACAGCGACGCCGAGGCCTCTGACCTCGCGTCTAGCCACGAGTCGCTGCAAGACCATCTGCACCGGCAGTCGCTGAGCCTGCGCCTGTCGGACGAGGACCGCGCGGCGCTGCACTTTTTGATCGAGTCGCTCAACGACGACGGTTACCTCGAAGACAGCCTGGCGTCGCTGGCCGCGGGCCTGGCTGGCGACGACCTCAACGATGCTGAAGCGCTTGAACAGCATTTCGCCATCGCGCTCAAGCTGCTGCACCACATGGAGCCGGCTGGCGTGGGCGCGCGCAACCTGGCCGAGTGCCTGGGCTTGCAGTTGCTCGATTGCCGGGACTGCGATGCGACGCGTGCCGCCATGGCGATGTGCAAGCAGCCCATGGAACTGCTGGCCAAGCGCGATGTCAAACGCCTGTCGCAGCTGTGCGGGTTTTCCGATGCCGTGATCAAGGAAGCGATTGGCGTAATTGGCCGGCTGGACCCCAAGCCGGGTCGGCGCTTTGTCAATGTCGAGCGCAATCTGGTCGTGCCCGATGTGCTGGTCGTGCCCTCGGGCCGCGGCTTCAAGGTCACGCTGAACGGCGACGTCATGCCGCGCCTGCGTGTGCATGACATATATGCCAACGCGATCAAGCAGCACAAGGGCCAGAGCGGTCAGGCCCTGCAGCAGCGCCTGCAGGAAGCGCGCTGGTTCATCAAGAACATACAGCAGCGCTTTGACACCATCTTGCGCGTCAGCACGGCGATTGTTGAACGCCAGAAAAACTTCTTCAGCCATGGTGAGCTGGCCATGCGGCCCTTGGTGCTGCGCGAGATCGCCGACGAACTTGGCCTGCATGAGTCGACGATTTCACGCGTCACCACGG
The DNA here is from genome assembly GCA_947443645.1 of Comamonadaceae bacterium. GTDB lineage: Bacteria > Pseudomonadota > Gammaproteobacteria > Burkholderiales > Burkholderiaceae_C > Polaromonas. The sequence continues at coordinate 148,864 of CANEXF010000001.1, forward strand.
CCAAATACATGAGCACGCCTTTTGGCACCTTCGAGCTCAAGTACTTCTTTGGCTCTGCGCTGGGCACAGAAACCGGCGGCAACGCATCGAGCACCGCGGTGCGCGCCCTGATCAAGCAGTTTGTATTGGCAGAAAGCTCGAAAAAGCCGCTCAGCGACAACCAGATTTCCGAAATGCTCAAGGAGCAGGGCATTGAATGCGCGCGCCGCACGGTCGCCAAGTACCGCGAGGCTTTGCGCATCGCGCCGGCCACCTTGCGCAAAGCCCTCTGACGCGGACCTGCATCCACCCGGGCCCCGGTTGCTTGGCACGGGGCGCCCAGCCCGCATGCACCCAGCGGCATCCAGAACATTGAACTTACAGACAACGCCTGAAAAATAGGATTATTTATGAATCAGCTCCAATTGTTTTTACCCTGCGCTGCTGGCGTTGAGTCCCTGCTGGCCAAGGAAATCCTGCGTGTGACCGGCATAGAGGGCAAGGCCTGGCGCGCCGGCGTCCAGCTGCAAGGCTCGTGGCGCGATGCCCTGCAACTCAACCTGCACAGCCGGCTGGCGCAACGCGTGTTGATCGAGTTGCAGCACAACCAGTACCGCAGCGAGCAGGACCTGTACAACGCGGCTGCCAGCGTGGCCTGGGAAATCTGGTTCACGCCCAAGCAGACCTTCAAGGTCGAGATCACGGCCCAGCACAGCCCGCTGACCAGCCTGAACTTTGCGGCGCTGAAGATCAAGGACGCGATTGCCGACCGCTTTCGGGACAAGTTTGACGTGCGCCCCGATGTAGACACGCGCTGGCCCGATGTGCGGGTCTATGTGCACTTGACCGTCGACACGGTCACGATTTATATCGACACCTCGGGTGAGCCCTTGTTCAAGCGCGGCTGGCGCGAGGACAAAGGTGACGCGCCGCTCAAGGAAACGCTGGCTGCGGCCATGATTGCGGCCAGCGGCTGGGACGAGTTGTGCAAGGACGGCGTGCCGCTGTACGACCCCTGCTGCGGCTCCGGCACGATCGCGATCGAGGCGGCGCAAATCGCCTGCAATATCGCGCCTGGCATCAACCGACGCTTTGCCTTCCAGAAGTATTTGCCGTTTCAGCCCCATGTCTGGGAAGGTCTGCTGGACCAGGCCGAGGCCGCCATCACCGAGCCGACCGCGCCGGTGTTTGGCAGCGATGTGTCCTTCAGGATGGTGGACTTTGCCGAGCGCAATGCCGAGCGCGCCGGCGTTGCCAATGCGGTGCAGTTTCGCGGTGGCGATGCCTTGCAGCGCATGCCGCCCGCGCCCACAGGCGTGATGCTGGTCAACCCGCCTTATGGCGAGCGTATCGACGTCGCCGGCGTGGCCGGCGTTTCCGCGATGCAGGGGCGCGAGCAGCGCCGCAACCCGGTGCGCGCCGAGTTTCAGGGCCAGCGTATTGACGAGTTTGGCCAGCCCGTGACGCAGGAGCAGGGCACGTATGCGCCCAGCCGCGACCGCAATACCAATCGGGCGCGCGAACAGGCTGTGACCGACAGTGGTGAAGAGGCGTCGGACTTCTTTCCGCAGCTGGCCGCGCACTGGAAGAAGAACTACGCCGGCTGGACCGCCCATGTGCTCACGCCAGACTTCAAGTTGCCCAGCAAGATGCGGCTCAAGGAGTCGCGCCGCGTGCCGATGTGGAACGGCCCCATCGAATGCCGCCTGTTCCGCTTTGACATGGTGGCGGGATCCGCGCGCGCCAAGCCCGCAAGCCCGGATGCCTGAAGCCGTCGTCATCGACAGCAACATCGTGCTGGACTTGTTTGTGTTCGGCGATGCGTTGGCCTTGCCGCTCAAGCAGGCGCTCGTCGCCGGTGAATTGGCATGGCTGGCAACCCCAGCCATGCGCGAGGAGCTGGCGCGCGTGCTGAGCTATCCCAAAATCGTCCAGCGCCTGACGCGTGACAGCATCAACGCTGGTGATGTCCTCGCCAGCTTCGACCGCCACACCCGCATGGTCGACGTCGCCGCCAAGGCCAGCGTCAGCTGCAGCGATCCCGATGACCAGAAGTTCATTGACCTGGCGGTCGCGCACAAGGCCTTGCTGCTAAGCAAGGATCGCGCCGTGATTTCAATGCAAAAAAGGCTTGTAACGCTTGAAGTACGGGTGCTGGCAGCTATTTAATCAATAGCGCGTCAGGCCGCCTGAGTGAGCCGGCCATTGGCCCGGAAGCTGTGCGCACTGGCCAGCGGCCAGTATTGGCGGAACACATTGTCCTGCGCGTCGAGTGAACCGAGCAGCGCGCCGGGTTGCACTTTCATGATCAGGTTGCTGAGCAGCCGTACCTCGGTATCGGTGAGTCGGCGCACGATGTGGTGGGCACTGAGTTCGCTGGGGTGGCTCAGTCCTGCGGCCTGCACCAGCTCCTGCAGCGCATGCAAGGTGCTGCGGTGAAAGTTGCGCACCCGCTCGGCCTTGTCCGGCACCACCAGCGCCTGCTGGCGCACCGGGTCCTGCGTCGTCACCCCTGTCGGGCACTTGCCGGTGTGGCAGCTTTGCGCCTGTATGCAGCCCAGCGCCATCATGAAGCCGCGCGCTGCGTTGCACCAGTCGGCGCCCAGCGCCAGCAGGCGCACCATGTCAAAGGCGGTGATGACCTTGCCGGCTGCACCGATGGAGATGCGGCTGCGCAGGTTCACGCCAATCAGCGTGTTGTGCACCAGCAGCAGCCCCTCCTGCAAGGGCGAGCCCACATGGTCGCTGAACTCGACTGGCGCCGCGCCGGTGCCGCCCTCGGCGCCATCGACAACGATGAAGTCAGGCGTGATGCCGGTTTCCAGCATGGCTTTGACAATTGCAAACCACTCCCAGGGATGGCCGATGCAGAGCTTGAAGCCGGTCGGCTTGCCGCCCGAGAGCCGGCGCAGGCGGGCGATGAAGTGCATCATTTCAACCGGATTTGAAAAAGCGCTGTGGCTGGACGGCGAGATGCAATCCTTGCCTACCGGCACACCGCGCGCCGCCGCAATCTCGTCCGTGACCTTGGGGCCTGGCAGCACGCCGCCGTGGCCGGGTTTGGCGCCCTGGCTCATCTTGAGCTCTATCAGCTTGACTTGCGGGTCGCAGGCGTTGGCGACAAAGCGTTCTTCGCTGAAGCTGCCGTCGTCGTTGCGGCAACCAAAGTAACCCGAGCCTATCTCCCAGATCAGGTCACCGCCGTGGCTTCTGTGGTGCGCAGAGATCGAACCCTCGCCGGTGTCATGCGCAAAGCCGCCCAGCTTGGCGCCCTTGTTCAGCGCCAGGATGGCGTTGGCAGACAAGGCGCCAAAACTCATGGCTGAAATATTGAAGACGCTGGCGTTGTAGGGCTGGGTGCAGGGCTGGAGCGACTGGCCGCCTTGAGCCTTGGCCTCGGGATGGCCGCCAATCCAGATCCGGAAATCGTGTGTCGCCAGCTTGGTCGGCGCCATCGAGTGGTTGACCCATTCATAGCCTTGCGCGCCCACGTCCAGATGCGTGCCAAAGGGCTGGTTGTCGGGCTCGCCCTTGGCTCGCTGGTAAACCAGCGAGCGCTGGGAGCGCGAAAACGGCGTGGCTTCGCTGTCGCTTTCAATGAAGTACTGGCGCATCTCGGGGCGTATGAATTCGAGCAGAAAGCGCAAGTGCCCTATCACCGGGTAGTTGCGCAGCACCGCATGGCGCGTTTGCCTCAGGTCATGAATGCCCACGCCCACCAGGCCCGCGCAGACCAGCAAGGCCAGCCAGCCGATGCCAGAGACCAGCAGGCTGAACAATGCCAGCAGCACGCCCAGTGCGCAGAGCGCCAGGAAGCTGTAGCGGACGGGGACATGGGCATCAAGGCGCTGGAACATGGGTACGGTTTCCTGTTGTGGGGGGTGACAGATACACTTGTGCATCATAAGAGCGCTCTCTGGCGCTTAAAAACCATTGCCCCATGAACCCCGTTACTCCCACCTCCAGCACCCCGCCGTCTGCCGATGACTTTCTTGACGTCGAGGCCTTTGACGAGCTTGATGCCATTCTTGATGAGCTGCGCACGCGCTATGACGAAACGCCGCAATGGGAGTTTTGTGAAGGCTTCATGGCCGCCGTGATCTGCTCGCGCCGGGCTATCCCGGCAGATGAATACCTGGCAGCCTTGCTCGGCACGCCCGAAGCCGGCCAGGCGCCCGACGCCGATGGCGGCTCATTTGCCAGCGAGGCCCAGCAAGCGCGTTTCATGACGCTGTGGATGCAGCGTTGGGCCGAGGTGGAGGCGGCGCTGGACTCGGAAGTCGACTCGCTGGAAGACGATCGCTGCTACCACCCCGAAGTCATGGACATTCGCGGCGCGGTCGCCGAGATGCCGCAAGAAGAGCAGGCCAGCTTCAAGGAAGAAGACCTGCCCGCATTTGCCCAGGTCTGGGCACTGGGCTTCATGTTTGCCGTCGAGTACTGGCCAGAAGAGTGGACCGCTCCACGCGACAAGGACGCTGCCAAATGGCTGGACGACGCACTGCAGGCGGTGGTGGCCATGAGCGAAGACGACACCGGCGCGCCCGAAGTGTCACCGCTAAGCGAGGACGGCAAGCCCAGCACCAGTATTGCCCGGCTCAACGCCTTTGGCGAAGCGATCTGGGCGGTCTATGACCTGCGCGAGTTGTGGAAGACCATAGGCCCGCGCGTGGAGACAGTGCGCAAGCAAGCCGAACCGGGACGCAACGATCTGTGCCCCTGCGGCAGCGGCAAAAAATACAAGAAGTGCCACGGCGCCGGCTGATGCGCTAGTCGGCAGCTGCTTGCTCGATCTGCCAGATCTGCTTGTTGTGCCAGCGCACCAGCAGCAGCACGCCGGCAGTTGCGCCCAGCAGTGCAAAAAACATGTCTGACTGGGTGTCCCATGGGTCGCCCTGCGTGCCCAGAAATTCGGTCGCACCCTGTCCTGCGGCCAGCGCAACGCCCCATTCCACCAGCTCGTACACGGCACTGACGGCCATCGCCACACAGAGCGACAAAAAGCCCGTCATGCCCTGGCTGCTCAGATAGCCGCGACGCAGCAAAATTTCGCGGGCCACCAAGGCGGGCACCAGGCCCTGCATGAAGTGGCCAATCTTGTCATAGGGGTTGCGGCCCAGATGCAGCAAGTCCTGAATCCAGAAGCCGAGCGGCACACGCGCATAGGTGTAGGCGCCGCCCAGAATCAGCACCAGCGCGTGCAGGGCAATCAGGCCGTACAGCAAACGCGTCAGCCTAAAGCGCTGCCAGCTCGCCGCCAGCACCGGCGCCGCGATCAGCACGGGCGCGACTTCGAGCAGCCAGGTGGCCCGGTCGTAGGGCCTGATGCCCGACCACAGCAGGGCCAGCAGCACCAGCAGGCCCAGGGCTATGACCAGGCGGTCTTGCGCACCCATCCGGCCGTGTTCCGCGGGAGCTTCAGGCATGGGCCAGCTCAGACAAAAAATTGCAGCAGCGCGGCCGCTGTCGCCTCGGGCTGCTCTTCAGGAATGAAGTGGCCGGCGGCCATGGGCTGACCAGTCACGAGGCCGCTGCACTGGTCCCGCCACAGCGCCATTGGGTCAAACAGCCGGTGCACCACGCCGCGCTCACCCCACAGCACCAGCAGGTCGCAAGCCACCTTGTCGCCACCACCCGGCCTGGCCCGGCTTTCGCGGTCATGCACCAGGTCTATGCCAGCGCTTGCGCGGTAGTCTTCGCAGGCGGTGTGAAGCGCCTCGGCATTGCAAAAGTTGCGTTCGTACTCCAGCAGCGCTTGCGGCTCGATGTAGCCCAGGCCGGCGCTGCCCCAGCCACCGAGCTTGGCATGCAGATAGCCCCTGGCCGTTTCCGGGTGGTTGGCGCCCATCATGATCTCCGGCAGCGGCGCTGGCTGCAGCATGTGAAACCAGTGGTAGTAGGCCTTGGCAAACTCCATATACGGCTGGGTCATGCCGCGGCCCTCGTACATGTCCAGCGTGGGCGCGATGTCTATCACGCAAAGCTTTCTGACACGCGCCGCATGGTCCAGCGCCAGCCGGTGTGCGACCCGCCCGCCGCGGTCGTGGCCGCACAGGAAAAAATCAGCTACGCCTAGCGCATCCATTACGGCCACCATGTCGTGTGCCATATTGCGCTTGCTGTAGTTGCTGTGGTCAGGCAGGCCCGGTGTTTTGGACGACTCGCCATAGCCGCGCAAATCCGGCATGACCAGATAAAAATGCCGCTTGAGCAGCCGCGCCACGCGGTGCCACATCACATGCGACTGCGGAAACCCGTGCAGCAGCAGCAAAGGCGGACGCAGCAACTCGCCGGGCGTGGTTTTTGAAACCCGCGCCTGAATGGACGCGCCGTTGACCTCAAAACTGCGCGACTCGAAGTCTTCAAACCAGGGCTTGCTCATCACGTTTGCGGGCTCCCTTCATTGATAAGGCGACTGTGGGGGCTGGACTTTTTTTCGTCAAGCGCCGTCTTGCAGCAATTCGACCAGGCGCCGCAAGGCGTGCAAGGTGGTGGCCGCGCGCACGGCGGCCCGGTCGCCCGGGAAATGCCGGACTTCAGAAACCAGCCGTCCCGGCAGCGCAAAGCCAAACCAGACCATGCCAACCGGCTTGTCGGCGCTGCCGCCCGATGGACCGGCCACGCCAGTGACCGCCACTGCCAGCTGGGCATGCGAGTGCTGCAGCGCGCCAGCCGCCATGGCGCGTGCCACGGGCTCGCTGACCGCGCCTTCGCTCGTAATCAGCGCTGCGGCCACGCCCAGCGCTTCGGTTTTGGCGGCGTTGGAATAGGTCACAAAGCCACGCTCAAACCAGGCGCTTGATCCGGCCAGGTCGGTACAGGCCGCGGCAATCATGCCGCCGGTGCAGCTTTCTGCCGTGGCCAGGAAAAGGCCGCGCTCCTGCAGTAATTTGGCAAGAAAATCGACCTCCAGCGCCCAACTGGCGGGCGCTGGCAGCTCTTTTTTTGATAGTGAATTAGACATTACCAGAAGCGCCAGACAGCGATCACCAGCAGGCTGCAAAATGCCGCCACGATGTCGTCAAACAAAATGCCGAAGCCGCCGCGCGCGCCCATGCCCTTGAAGTGCTGGTCCGCCCAAGCCACCGGGCCGGGTTTGACGGCGTCAAAAAACCGGAACAGCACAAAGGCGGCGAACTGCCCTGCCAGGCCCGTGGGCATAACGAGCCAGAGTATCAGCCAGAAGGCCACGACTTCATCCCAGACAATACTGCCCGGGTCGGCCACGGCCAGATTTTTGGCTGTCACCGTGCAGGCCCACCAGCCCACCAGCAGCGAGGCGGCAATCAGTCCGCCCATTTGCGCTGTGCTCAGCCAGGGTTGAATCACAAGATAGGCCAGCCAGGCCCAGAGCGTGCCGGCCGTGCCGGGCGCCACCGGGCTCAAGCCAGAGCCAAAGCCCAGTGCAATAAAGTGCGCCGGATGGGCCAACAGGAAACTTGCGTTTGGTCGCGGTGCGTCAGCGGTGTCTGTCATGGTGTTCGTGATCGGAAATGAGTGCGTATTAGAGTGCGCATTAGTCGGGCAAGCTGCTGGCGGCCCTCAGGCCTATCTCTGGCCACTGGTGGTGCAGATAGATCCAGGCCAGCAGTCCGACACACATCATCAGCAGTGAGGCGGTGGCCAGCGCGAGGGTGGAGTGCATCACCAGCGGCGCCAGCAGTCCGGCCACCAGGCCATTGGCAGAAGCGCCAAGAAAGGCTTGCATTGAAGAGGCCAGGCCGCGCCGCTCGGGGTAGAGGTCCAGCACCAGCAGCGTGACCACGGGCACCATCAGGGCCCAGCCAAAGGCAAACACGGCGATCGGAATCAGGGCCCAGGACACATGTGGCGTGAACAATGCGTTGGCCGCCACGTTGAGCAAGGAGACCGCCAGCATGATCACAAAGCCGTGCCGGATTTGCTGCTTGGGCGCGATCTTGCCGGCCAGCCGCCCGCTCAGCCAGGCGCCCGACATGATGCCGCCTATGGTCAGCAAAAAGAACCAGAAAAACTGCAGCGGCTGGAGCTGCAGGTGGTCGCCTAGAAAAGCTGGCGCTGCCAGCACATAAAGAAACATGCCGTTGAACGGAACGCCACTGGCCAGTGCCAGCAGTAAAAAGCGTGGGCTGGAACCGAGCTGCCAGTAGCCGCCCAGCAGATGTTTGACTTCAAATGGCTGACGCTGGCTCAGATGCAGCGTTTCCGGCATGAATTTGAAATTGACCGTCCACAGCACCGCGCCCACGCCGGTCAAAAACCAGAAAATGCTGTGCCAGCCCAGGTGCACAAACAGCCAGCCGCCAATGATGGGCGCCAGCGCCGGTGCGACGCCAAAGTAAATCGTGACCTGGCTCATGACCTGCTGGGCCTGGGCTGGTGCAAACATGTCACGGATCACGGCACGCGAGACCACGATGCCGGCGCCGGTAGACAAGCCCTGCAAGGCTCTGAACAGCACCAGGTGGCCGATGTTTTGCGACAGGGCGCAGCCGGCAGAAGCGAGCGTGAACACGGCGATGCCCCAAAGAACGATGGGCCGCCGGCCAAAACTGTCGGCCAGAGCGCCGTGAAACAGGTTCATGAAGGCAAACCCGAACAGGTAGGCCGACAGCGTCTGCTGCATTTGCACCGGCGTGGCGCCCAGGGTGTGGGCTATGCCGGAAAAAGCCGGGATATAGGTGTCAATTGAAAACGGCCCCAGCATGCCCAGCACGGCGAGCAGCACCGACAAGGCCCAGCGCGGACCGGGCCAGAGTTTGTCAGCGTTGGGGTTCATCGTTCTTGAGTTTCAACGCTGCTTCGTACAGGTCGTTGCGCGGCGCGCCGGTGATGTCGGCCGCCAGCTTGACCGCGGTCTTGAGCGGCAGCTGCTCGAGCAAGAGCTGCAGCACGCGGCTGCCGTCGTCTTTGGGCAGCGCGAGCGGCGCGGGATGCAGCACCAGCACAAACTCGCCGCGCGTGCGTTGCGTGCTGGCGGCCAGCCAGGCCGGAAATCCGGCCGCCGTGACGGTCGCAATCTCTTCAAATTGTTTTGTCAACTCGCGGCCAATCGTCAGCAGCCTGTCGGCCAGCGGACGCATGGCCAGCGCCAGTGCCTCGATGCGGTGCGGCGCCTCCAGGATGACGACCGCGCGGGTCTCTGCCTGCAGGGTAGCGACGGCCTGGTCGCGCTCGCCGGCCTTGCTGGGTAAAAAGCCGGCGAAGATAAAACCCGAGTCGCCGGAGATGCCTGCGGCGCTCAAGGCGGTGGTCACGCTGCTGGCGCCAGGCAAAGGCATGATGCCCAAGCCCGCGCTGCGCACCGCCGCCACCAGTCGCGCGCCAGGGTCGCTCACCGCGGGGGTGCCGGCATCGCTGACATAGGCCACGCGCTCGCCGCGCTGGAGTCGCTCGATCACGCCGACCGCAGCCTCCGATTCATTGTGTTCATGCACCGCCAGCAGCGGTTTTTCTATGCCATATTGACGCAGCAGGCCTTGCGTGTGGCGCGTGTCCTCGCAGGCAATGCAGTTGGCCAGTTGCAGCACATGCAGCGCTCTGAGGCTGATGTCGGCCAGATTGCCAATTGGCGTGGCCACGACATACAGTGTGCTTTCCGGATATTGCTGCATGCCAGCGGCGGCTTTGGCCGCAGGCAGTGCCAGGTCGAAGGAGGCGTTCAATGTGGTTTTCCAGAAAACAGGTTGTGAAGTCGTCAAAAGCGCAGGCCGTGGCTCCGGCGGGCGCGCGCGAGGCCGCTCAGAGCGTACCGGGGCAGGTTACCACCAAGCGACTGGGTGATGCCGCCGAAGTGGTGGCGCTCAACTACCTGCGCCAGGCCGGACTCCTGCTGGTCGAGGCCAATTATCGGACACCCGGGCGCGGCGGTGGCGAGATAGACCTGATCATGCGTGCCCCGGATGCGACCCTGGTGTTTGTTGAAGTGCGTCAGCGCAGCGGCCAGTCGCACGGCGGTGCGGCTGCCAGCATCAGCGCGGTCAAGCAGCGTCGCATCGTGTTTGCGGCGCGCCACTATCTGATGCGCTTTGCGAGCCCGCCGGCTTGCCGCTTTGATGTGCTGCTGGTGCAGGGCCAGGCGGGCGACGGCGCTGGCGTGCGTGTGGAGTGGTTGCGCGCGGCCTTTGATGCGTCCCAGTAGCCTGCGCTTAGCCCGTGGCGCCCCAGCGTCACGGGCAGACCGTGACGGCAATGGTCAGCGAACTTTGCGGGCATTCTTAACCGCTATCATTGCCGGATGTTAGAACAACGCATTGAACAGCACTTTATCGACAGCGCCGACCTCAAATACCAGGCAGCTCAGGTCCTGTCAAAACCGATTGTCGCGGCCGTGCAGGCGATTTTGGCCAGTGTCACCAGTGGCGGCAAGGTCCTGGCCTGCGGCAATGGTGGCTCGGCAGCCGACGCGCAGCATTTTGCGGCCGAGTTTGTCGGCCGCTATGAGCGCGAGCGGCCTGAACTCGCTGCGATCGCGTTGACCACAGACAGCTCCATACTCACGGCAATCGCCAACGATTACGACTTCAATGTCATTTTTTCCAAGCAGGTCAGAGCGCTTGGTGGAGCGGGCGACGTGTTGCTGGCCATAAGCACCAGCGGCAATTCTTCTAATGTGCTGGCCGCCATAGAAGCGGCGCATGAGCGTGAGATGACTGTCGTAGCCCTGACTGGGCACGGGGGTGGAAAAATCGCCCATGCGCTGCGCGAAACCGATGTGCACATCTGCGTTCCGCATGAGCGGACCGCGCGCATCCAGGAAGTGCATTTACTGGTGATCCACTGCATCTGTGATGGCGTGGACACCCAATTACTTGGTGATCAGGAGCCTTCAGTATGAAACCGTTTATGAATTGCCGCATGTCAAACCGGCTGGCCTTGTCCGTGTTGAGCGCGACCTTGCTGCTGGGCTCGCTCACGGCCTGCGTTCCGCTGGTCCTGGGCGGCGCGGCTGCCGGTGGCACGCTGATCGTCTCTGACCGCCGCACCTCGGGTGCGCAACTGGAAGACGAAGGCATAGAACTGCGCGGCGTCAGCCGCATTCGCAGCAATATCGGTGATCGCGCCCATGTCAACCTGACCAGCTACAACCGTCAGGTCTTGCTGACCGGCGAAGTGCCCAGCCTGCAGGACAAGCAGCTCATTGAGCAAATCGTTACGCGGGTTGAAAACGTCACCTCGGTGGTCAATGAACTCGCGGTGATGGGTAGCAGCTCGCTGACGCAGCGCTCGTCGGACGCCTTGATCACTGGCCGCGTCAAAGCCATGCTGGTCGACGCGCCAGACCTGTTTGCCAACTCCTTCAAGGTCGTCACCGAGCGCGGCACGGTCTACCTGATGGGCCGCGTGACCCAGCGCGAGGCCGACCGCGGCACCAACGTGGTTCGCTCCACGCCGGGCGTGCTGAAGGTCGTGCGCATCTTCGAGATCATCAGCGAGGAAGAGCTCAAGCGCTTGTTGCCAGAGCCCGCCAAGCCGCAGGCAGAAGCCCGCAAACCCGCCTCCAACTGATTCCAGACACTACAGGCCGCGCAAGCGGCCTGTAGTGTTTCAAGACACCAGCTTACTTCAGGCGTTTGATCAGGCTGGAGGTGTCCCAGCGTTGGCCGCCCATGGCCTGCACATCGGCGTAGAACTGGTCAACCAGCGCCGTGACTGGCAAGCGCGCACCGTTGCGCTTGGCCTCGTCCAGCACCAGACCCAGGTCTTTGCGCATCCAGTCGACGGCAAAACCAAAATTGAATTTGTCGGCGACCATGGTCTTGCCGCGGTTGTCGAGCTGCCAGCTTTGCGCTGCGCCCTGGCCAATCACGTCCAGCACCTGATAGACGTCCAGCCCGGCCTTTTGACCAAAGGCAACAGCTTCGCTCAAGGCCTGCACCAGCCCGGCAATGCAGATCTGGTTGACCATCTTGGTCAGCTGGCCCGCGCCGCTTGGGCCCATCAGCGTGAAGGCCTTTGAAAATGCCATGGCGGCTGGCTTGACCGCCTCGAAAGCCGCCGCATCGCCGCCACACATGACGGTCAGCGCGCCGTTTTGCGCGCCACCCTGACCGCCAGAAACAGGCGCATCGACAAAATTCAAGCCGGCTGCTTTGGCCGCCGCGTAAAGCTCGCGCGCCACGTCGGCCGACGCCGTGGTGTGGTCAACGAAGACCGCGCCGGGCTTCATGCCGGCAAAAGCGCCGTCAGGCCCGAGCACCACGCTGCGCAAGTCGTCGTCATTGCCAACGCAGCAAAACACGATGTCGGCGTCCCGAACTGCAGACTTTGGCGTCAAAGCGTGCGTAGCGCCCGAAAATTCTGCGCAGAACGCTATTGATTTGCTAGCGGTTCGGTTGTACACGCAGACCGGATAAGCGGCCGTGGACAGATGTCCCGCCATCGGGTAGCCCATCACGCCCAGGCCGAGAAAAGCAATTTTGGCGACTGGCTGGGAAGGTGATGTGGTGTAGGTTTTGGCGTGGATGCTGGACATGCTGTGTGGACCTCAAATGAGATTGGCCGCAAGCCCGCCCGAGCGCCCGGTGTTTCAGGAGCCCGGACCGGCAAAGCGCTATGGATTAAACGATGGCGAAGTTTTCGGTGCCTGCCGCCAGATCGACAGATTTGGCGCGCTGCGAGTTTAGCTTGATTTGCAGGCGCAAGTCGTTGACCGAGTCGGCGTTGCGCAGCGCGTCTTCGTAGCTGATCTGGTTGGTCTCGAAAGCGTCGAACAGCGCCTGGTCAAAGGTTTGCATGCCCAGGTTGCGGCTTTTTTTCATGATCTCCTTGATCTCGGAGACATCGCCCTTGAAGATCAGGTCCGAGATCAGCGGCGTGTTGAGCATGATTTCGACCACAGCAGCGCGACCACGGCCATCCTGCTTTGGAACTAGTCGCTGCGACACCATGGCCTTGAGGTTGAGCGACAAGTCCATCAGCAGTTGCGCACGGCGCTCTTCGGGGAAGAAGTTGATCACGCGGTCCAGTGCCTGGTTGGCGCTGTTGGCATGCAGGGTGGCCATGCACAGATGGCCGGTTTCGGCGAACGCGATCGCATGCTCCATGGTTTCGCGGTCGCGAATCTCGCCCATCAGGATCACATCCGGCGCCTGCCGCAGCGTGTTTTTCAGCGCCGCTTCCCAGCTGTCGGTGTCGAGTCCGACTTCGCGCTGCGTGATCACGCAGTTCTTGTGCGGATGAACAAATTCGACGGGATCCTCAATCGTGATGATGTGGCCGAAGGACTGCTCGTTGCGCCAGTCAATCATCGCCGCGAGCGTGGTCGATTTGCCCGAGCCGGTTGAGCCGACCAGAATCGTCAGGCCACGTTTGGCCATCACGACTTCCTTGAGCACCTGCGGCACACCCAGGCCGTCTATCGTCGGTAGCACAGCCGGAATCACCCGCATCACCATGCCGACCTTGCCTTGCTGAATAAAGGCGTTGACCCGAAAGCGTCCTACGCCAGGCGGTGAAATCGCAAAGTTGCATTCCTTGGTGCGTTCGAACTCTGCCGCTTGCTTGTCGTTCATGATGGCGCGCGCAAGCGCCAGCGTGTGACCCGCATTGAGCGGTTGCGGCGAGACCTTGGTGACCTTGCCGTCGACTTTCATGGCCGGCGGGAAATCGCCCGTGATGAACAGATCGCTGCCGTTGCGGCTGACCATCAGCTTCAACAGATCGTTGATGAATTTACTGGCCTGGTCGCGCTCCATATGCGATTCCTTTCAAACAGCCTGCTGTCATGGCAGGTAATACAAAGTTAACTGCGAACGTGAGGGACAGTGTTTTTCCGCCGGGCCGCCCCAAGGAAAAATGCCCCCCCTCGGGGGGCAGCGAAGCACACGCAGTGGCGAGCGTGGGGGCGACATATCTAGCCCGGGAAGTTCTCGGGAATCTTGGCCTTGCCACGGGCTTCCGCGCTCGAGATCACGTTGCGCTTGACGAGGTCGGTCAGGTTCTGGTCCAGCGTCTGCATGCCCACGCTGTTGCCGGTCTGGATTGACGAATACATCTGTGCCACCTTGGCCTCGCGGATCAGGTTGCGGATGGCGCTGGTGCCCAGCATGATTTCGTGTGCTGCAACCCGGCCCTGGCCATCTTTGGTTTTGCACAGCGTCTGGGAAATCACCGCCTGCAGCGACTCCGACAGCATGGAGCGGATCATTTCCTTTTCTTCTGCCGGGAACACGTCAATGATGCGGTCCACGGTCTTGGCGGCACTGGAGGTGTGCAGCGTGCCAAACACCAGGTGACCGGTTTCAGCGGCCGACATCGCCAGGCGTATGGTTTCAAGATCGCGCATCTCGCCCACAAGAATCGCGTCCGGGTCCTCACGCAGTGCTGACTTGAGCGCGGCGTTGAAGCTCAGCGTGTGCGGGCCGACCTCACGCTGGTTGATCAGGCATTTCTTTGACTCGTGCACAAACTCGATAGGGTCTTCGACAGTGAGGATGTGGCCGTATTCGTTTTCATTGAGGTAGTTGACCATGGCGGCCAGCGTGGTCGATTTGCCCGAGCCGGTCGGGCCGGTGACCAGCACCATGCCGCGCGGCTTCATCGCCAGCTCGCCAAAGATTTTTGGTGCGTTGAGCTGCTCCAGCGTCAAGATTTTCGAGGGAATGGTCCGCAGTACCGCACCCGCGCCGCGGTTGTGGTTAAAGGCATTGACCCGAAAGCGCGCGAGGCCCTCGATTTCAAACGAAAAGTCGACCTCCAGAAATTCTTCGTAATTCTTGCGCTGTGAGTCGTTCATGATGTCGTACACCATGGCATGCACTTGCTTATGGTCCAGCGGGTCGACATTGATGCGGCGAACGTCTCCGTGCACGCGGATCATGGGTGGCAGGCCGGCGGATAAATGCAGGTCAGACGCCTTGTTTTTGACGCTGAATGCCAGCAATTGAGTAATGTCCATCCGGAAGAATCCTTAAAATTTTACGGAGACCCGCAGAGGGTCGAATCTGCGCTTACAGTCGGATTATGACTACGATTGTGCGCAACCTTGAGCTTGTACGTGACCGCATTGCAACCGCGTGTTTCAATGCCGGCCGCGACCCCGCAGGCGTACGCCTGCTGGCTGTTTCCAAGACTTTTGGCGCTGATGCCGTCATTCAGGCCATGCACGGCGGGCAACGCGCTTTTGGTGAAAACTACATTGCCGAGGGCGTGGAAAAAATTCTTGCTCTGCGGGCCTGGCAAGGCGGGCAAGCGGCGCAGCTGCAAACCCCGCTTGAGTGGCATTGCATTGGGCCGGTGCAAAGCAACAAGACCCGGCTCGTCGCAGAACACTTTGACTGGGTTCAATCGGTGGACCGGCTCAAGATTGCCCAACGACTGAGCGAGCAACGACCGGTGCACTTGCCGCCGTTGCAGATATGCCTGCAGGTCAATGTCGATGGCGGTGCCAACAAGTCCGGTCTGCAGCCGCACGAGGTTCAGGCGCTCGTCGCCGAAGTCGCAGGTCTGCCGCGCCTGCGTTTGCGTGGTCTGATGGCGATCCCCGAGCCGGCGGCCGACTTTGCCGATGCGTGTGCGCTGCATGCCAGGACCAAAGCCATTTTTGAGCAGCTCAACCAGTCCGGTGTCCTGCCCGAGCCCATGGATACGCTGTCCCTGGGGATGACGGCTGATCTTGAGGCCGCGATTCACGCCGGCAGCACCATGGTGCGCGTGGGTTCGGCTATTTTTGGTGGACGCGCCTGAGGCGGCCAATAGGTTCAGGGAATTCAAGCTAGCCTTTGTGATCAGCGAACGAAACGTCCGCCGCGCCCGATGATGGTCAAGTCGGTAAAGCGCGAGCCCTCATGGTTTTTTGCGCTGTAGTGCACGGTAAAGCCGCCCATGTCGAAATCACGCAAGGATTCCAGCGCTGTGGTCAGACTTTCACGGCTCAGGTTTTTACCTGCTTTGCGCAGCGCTTCGGTGAACACCTTGGCGGCCAGAAAACCCTCCATGCTGGAAAAATCAAAATCGGTATGGCCCGAATCTCTCATGCGCTGTTGGTATTCGCGCACCACGCTTGAAGAGGGCGTCATGGGGAAGGGAACGACCTGGGAAATGGTCACGCCTGCACCCGCATCGCCCAGGGCGTCGGCCAGCGCCTGCGAGCCGACAAAACTCACATTGAAGAACTGGCCGGTGTAGCCCTTGGCGCGCGCTTCCTTGATCAGTGCCGCACATGACTTGTAGGCGCTAATCTGAACCACCACTTCAGGCGCGGCCTTGAGAATCTCGTTGAGTTGAGCCGTGACGTCCAGACTGTTGCGTTCAACGGTCACGCTGGCGGCGGGTTTGAGCCCGCGTTTGTCGAGCGCCTGCTTCACGCCTTCAAGTCCGGCTTTGCCGTACGAGTCGTTCTGATAAAAGATCGCGATTTTCTTGATGCCCAGCGTGCTCAGGTGCTGAACAATACGCTCCGTCTCGTCGAAGTAGCTGGCGCGCACATGAAACAGGTTGCGGTTAAAGGGTTCGCGCAGTGCCTGTGCGCCGGTGAACGGGCCAATCAGCGGTATCGCCGCCGCGTTGATGGCGGGCAAGGCTGCCAGTGTGGTTGGCGTACCTACCGAGCCAATCAAGGCAAATACCTTGTCCTCTTCAATCAAGCCCTTGACTGCCATAGCCGCCTTTTCTGGCTCGTAACCGTCGTCGCGTGACACCAGCGCGAGTTTGCGTCCGTGAATGCCGCCTTCTGCATTGACAGCATTGAACTGCGCGAGTATGCCCAGTTGCATGCGTTTGCCCAGCTCGGCAGCCGGGCCGGTTTGGGCGGCGAACTGGCCTACGCGGATTTCGCTGTCAGTCACACCCACAGCTGGGCCGGCATGAACGCCGGCAGAAAGCAGTATCGCAGCGCAACTGAGCCAGTGTTTGATGGTCATATCGGTACTTTCTGAATGTTTGGAGAGCGCACGAAAAGGCGCTTTTTTGCCATACCTAAATTTTAGTAACTAATTGTTAGTAACGTTATGTCAGTGCCGTTGGCTTGGCAACGTTTTTTGCCGCGCATACGTGGCCTTTGTCACGGAAGTGGGCCTAATCAAGGCGATTGCACCGCCGGTGACAGATTTCATGGCGCGGCTATCCAGTGGCCTTGTTGCCTGATGGCGTCAGACAGGCGCGCGGACCGATACGGATGCCAAACGTTAGCTGTAAGGTGATCGCGATGCCAATGAATCAATAGCGGCTGGAGCCTGTGATGCTCAAGGTCAGCAATCCGGACCCGGTCGCTGAGGAAATTTTTTGCTCGGTGCTGCAAGTTTTGCGCTGGGGCAGTGGCGAACTCCGGACTGCCAAGGCCTTAGTCGCTCAGTTCAAAGTCGGCGTCGCCCATGTAACGGTCGGGGCCAAAAGCCGCCTGTGTCGCGGCCAGCTCCGCCGCCTCCCATTGCTCTGCCAGCACTTGCTCTTCGGGTGACAGCGGCCAGGGCCGCAGGTGTTCGCCATGGGTTTGCAGCAAGCGCAGGTAGGCCCGGTAAACCGGCATCACCAGGCTTGCATCGCCCAGGCTGCTGTCAAGCGCGCTGCGAAAGCGCTGCGCCGCCTGCGCACGTTCGGCGTCGCTGACATCTTCGGCCGCAAAAATCTTCAGGGTGTAACTCATGCGCGCGACTATATCGCCATCGTTTCTGGCTGACCCGGTTCAAAATAATTTGAAGGCTAGCGGCATCAGCAGCGAGGCCAGTACGACCTGCAGGCCTAGCGCCAGCCCGGCATAGGCGCCGGCATCGCTGTTGACCTGCATGGCGCGTGCCGCGCCTATGCCGTGTGCTGCGGTGCCAAGCGCGAAGCCGCGCGCCGCCCAGCCTGTGCCCTGGCTAGGGATGCGCAAGGCGTCAAACAGGTATTTCCCTGCCAGTGCGCCTACCAGGCCTGTCATGACAGCAAAGACAGCAGCGAGTGCCGGGATGCCACCGATTTTCTCGGCGATTCCCATGGCCACCGGGGCGGTGACCGACTTGGGCACCAATGACAGCATCACTTCTGTGGGCAGGCCAAGAGCCCAAGCCAGCAGCAGTGCCGAGCCACTCGCAGCGCTGCCTCCGGCCAGTGCCGCCAGCAGCAGTCGTCCCCAGCGAAGGCGCAGCGCATGCCGACGCAGCCACAGCGGCCAGGCCAATGCCACCACCGCCGGACCAAGCAGGAAATGAATAAACTGGGCGCCGGCAAAATAACTCGGATAAGGCACGCCAGTGGCCGTCAAGCCAGCGGCAAGAACCACCACCGTCCAGAGCACCGGATTGGCCCATGGTGCCTGATCCAGGCGCGCGTAAACGCTTTGTGCCAGCACGTAAACGACCAGGGTTGCGCTCAAGCCAAACAGCGGCGTCGCTGACAGATAGACCCAGAGTTCGACGAATCTAGGCATGCCGGTCACCTGGAAGCGTGTCACCTTTGGCTGGCAGATTGGCACGGCGCTCCGGCAGGTGAAGGCACAGGACCGTCACCAGTAAACCGGCCAGCGTCGACACCACCACCACTGCCAGCATGCGTAAACCATACTGGCTCACCAGTGACATGTGGGTCATCACGCCTACGCCAACAGGCACAAAAAGAAGCGACAGGTGCGACAGCAGAAAGTCGGCACACTGGCCAACCGGCTCGCGCACAATGCGCCAGTGCAGCACCGGCAGCAGCAGGATCATGCCGACGACGGGCCCCGGAAACGGCAAATGCAGGGCCCGCGCCAGCAGCTCACCGATGGACTGAAGTGCCAGCAGCCAGGCTAGTCCGCGCAATGCTTGCATGCTCAGAATCTGGGTAAATCGGGGTGGGCTATCTTGCCGCCGCGCACCAGCATTTTTCCGTATTCGGCGCAGCGGTTCAGCGTCGGAATCACCTTGCCCGGGTTGAGCAGGCCGCGGGCATCAAAGGCGCGCTTGACGCCGAACATCTGCTCGTTTTCCTCGCCTGAAAACTGCACGCACATGGAATTGAGCTTTTCCACGCCAACGCCGTGCTCGCCGGTCACGGTGCCGCCCATGGCCACACTGGTTTCCAGAATGTCAGCGCCAAACAGCTCGCAGCGGTGAAGCTGGTCGGCGTCGTTGGCATCGAACAGGATCAGCGGATGCAGGTTGCCGTCGCCCGCATGAAAGACATTGGCGCAGCGCAGCTGGTATTTCTTTTCCATCTCCGCGATCGCCAGCAGGATGTCGGCCAGCCGTTTGCGCGGAATGGTCGAGTCCATGC
The DNA here is from genome assembly GCA_947443645.1 of Comamonadaceae bacterium. Classification (GTDB taxonomy): domain Bacteria; phylum Pseudomonadota; class Gammaproteobacteria; order Burkholderiales; family Burkholderiaceae_C; genus Polaromonas. The sequence continues at coordinate 167,995 of CANEXF010000001.1, forward strand.
ACATGTAGTCCGGGCTGATGCGGCCCGATGCCGGAAAGGCGTTTTTGCGACCGCTCCAAAAACGCAGGCGTTCGGCTTCGTTCTGACTCACGGCAATCGCGGTCGCGCCGCAGCGCGTCAGGACCGCGCTCATGCGGCCGATTTCTTCCTCGACTTCCTCCACCGTGCCGTCGCTTTCGCACAGCAGTATGGCGGCGGCATTCAGGTCATAACCGGCGTGTACGAAATCTTCCACCGCTGCCGTCATGGGCTTGTCCATCATCTCCAGCCCGGCCGGAATGATGCCGGCGGCAATCACCGCGGCAACCGCATCGCCAGCCTTGCGCAAGTCATCAAAGCTGGCCATGATGCAGCGCGCCAGCTGCGGCTTGGGTATCAGCTTGACGGTGACCTCTGTGGTCACGGCCAGCATGCCTTCGCTGCCTATGACGATGCTCAGCAGGTCGTAGCCCGGCGCATCCAGTGCGTCGCTGCCGAACTCGACTTCTTCGCCCTCGATCGTGAAGCCCTTGACCTTGAGTACGTTGTGCACCGTCAGGCCGTATTTGAGGCAGTGCACACCGCCCGAGTTTTCCGCCACGTTGCCGCCTATGGTGCAGGCGATCTGGCTGGACGGGTCGGGCGCGTAATACAGGCCGTGCGGCGCGGCAGCCTCGGAGATCGCCAGGTTGCGCACGCCGCCCTGTACAAGCGCGGTGCGACTGACGGGATCGAGCTTCAGTATCTTGTTGAACTTGGCGAGCGACAGCGTGACACCGAGCTTGTGCGGCATGGCGCCACCTGACAGGCCTGTGCCTGCGCCGCGGGCAACGACGGGCACATTGAGCGCGTGGCAGGTTTTGAGCACGGCCTGCACTTGGGCATAGCTCTCGGGCAGCGCGACCACCAATGGGCGCTGACGATAAGCCGTCAGGCCATCGCATTCATAAGGCGTGGTGTCCTCGTTGTTCCAGAGCAGGGCATGGGCTGGCAACACGGCCTGGAGCGCCTGCACCACCTGTGACTGCCGCTCCGCCCGTTCGAGCTGTTCGTGTTCTTGGTGGGCAGTGGGTGCGTTCATGTTGGGCTCCTGGTGGAGAGCAAACTATAGGGGGAGTTGCGGCTTGTGGGTTGATGAAATTTAAACAGGGGCGTGAAAAGGGATGGTTTGGGCGGCCTTGTTTGGATTTGATGCGGTCCGCGTTCACCACCAAGCTGGGTTTCAACTCAGCTCATCTCCAATGGATTGAATAGTCAAGGCCCAAGGCGAACTCCAAGAATCGGTATTTCTCCCCAACCCGTCCTGGCTGGGCTGAGCAGCGCAAGGTGCCCGTAACGCAGTGAAGGGACCCAGACTGCGGGCCGCCTTTTCTTTTGCTTACTTTGCTTTTGGCGAAGCAAAAGAAAAGTGAGTAGCCGCCGGGCTACCCCGGCTTGGCAGCAAAGGGCAAACCGCCCATCTGTCGCCAGTCTAGCCCAGGCTCTTCCTAAGCCAGTCCGCAAACGCCGCACATTCCCATCGGTCCATGGTGCCGGTGCGCCAGCACAGGTAGTGGGCGTGCGGGCTGGGGACGTTGCTGGCAAAAATGGCGTTGTTGTCCAGGCGAACCAGCGCGCCATTTTCTAGCCAGGGCGCGCCCAGCTTGAGGCGAATCAGCGCAATACCCATGCCTGCGGCTGCGGCGTCGCACATCAGGCCGATGTCGTTGAACTGCGAGCCGTCTACCGGTTCTGGCCAGTCAAGGTGGTTGGCCGAAAACCAGGTGCGCCAGGGCTCAAGCGGCGAGCGCAGCAGGCTTTCGCCGTCCAGATCCTCGGGGACTTCAAACGGCCCGTGCTCCCGCACAAAGGCCGGTGAGGCCAGGGGCGCCACTTCGTCCTTCATCAGGCAGACATGCTCCAGATCGGCATAACGGCCGGTGCCAAAGCGCACGATCAGGTCGGCATCTTCGGCCACCACGTCCAGCAGCGGGATGGACACCTGCAGCGTCAGGTCGATCTCGGGATAGGCTTCGGTGAACTGGCGCAGGCGCGGAATCAGCATCGAGCGTGCAAACGTCGGTGTCACGGCCAGGCGCAGTTTGCGCTTGCCAGGCGCGCCGCTTTGCCCCGCTGCGCCCGGGAATTTTTGCAGCGTGGCGAGTCCTTCACGTACATGCGCGAGGTACTCGCTGCCTTCGGTGGTGAGTGAGAAATCGGCGCGGCCAAACAGCTTGGTGCCTATGATTTGTTCGAGCTGCTTGACGCGGTGGCTCACAGCGCTGGGCGTGACGCACAGCTCTTCAGCGGCCTGGGTCACGCTGCGCAGCCTGGCCAGTGTTTCAAATGTCAACAGACATTGAATCGGCGGTATGCGTTTGGACGCTGCATTGACGACCTCACGCGCTGTTGCCCCGGCGCTGCTCATGGCCGTGTCACTTGAAAATAACGGTCTTGTGGCCGTTGAGCATCACGCGGTGCTCGCTGTGCCATTTCACGGCCTGGGCCAGTACGCGGCTTTCGGTGTCTTTGCCGCGCAAGGTCAGATTCTCGACGGTGTCCTTGTGGTCCACCCGGGTCACGTCCTGCTCAATGATGGGGCCTTCATCGAGGTCTGCAGTGACATAGTGGGCGGTCGCGCCTATGACCTTGACGCCGCGCTCATGCGCCTGGTAATAGGGTTTGGCGCCCTTGAAGCTGGGCAGCATGCTGTGGTGGATGTTGATGGCTCGACCGGCCAGGCTTTTGCACAGGTCGTTGCTCAGCACCTGCATATACCTGGCCAGCACGACCAGTTCGGCGCCTTCGGCCTCTATGATTTCCAGCTGCCTGGATTCGGCTTGCGCCTTGGTCGCCGCGGTCACGGGAATATGGTGGAAAGGCACGTTGTAGCTGGCCGCGAGCTGGTAGAAGTCGCGGTGGTTGCTGACGATGGCGCGCACATCAAGCGCCACCATGCCGGACTTCCAGCGAAACAGCAGGTCATTGAGGCAATGGCCGTCGCGGCTGACCATGATGACGGTGCGCATGCTCGATTCGGTGGAGTGAAGCTTCCAGTTCATCGCGAAGGGCACCGCAAAGTCCGCCAACTGTGCGCGCAGTGCTTCATGCGTGAGTGCGTCGCAGGCGAACTGAACGCGCATGAAAAACAGCCCTGTGTCGTGGTCGTTGTACTGTGCAGCTTCTTCGATATTGCCGCCGTTGTGCAGCAAAAAGCCGGAAACAGCGTGAACAATGCCCTTGCGGTCGGGGCACGACAGGGTGAGGATGTAAGCGTGATTCATAGGTCGTGGATTGTCGCAGGTGGCGGTGACTGACGCTGTTGGGCTCCGGTCTGGCCAGAATGCAAACCTCAGCGCCATCCATGCGCATGAAAACCTCATGGGCCACACGATTTCAAGAGGATGCACCCTTGGCCTGTCTTGAACCCAAGTGCAAGTGGTTTGGCCGGGCCCTGTTGCCGCGCGTAAACCACCCGGTGCAATCAGGCGGCCTGCGGGAAGACGGCGGCTTCATCCGACTTAAACACTCTGGTATTCGTTGACAGACTTGCCCAACAGGCAAAGAATGAATCTTTAGTGAATCAGTGTTTCTTTAGTGAAACAAATTTATATCAACGGCTATCTTTTTCAAGAGACAAGCATGAGCACTTCAAACGGCGACCAAACGCTTTCCTGGCATGAGGTGGCGACACGCGACCAGCTGGACCCCGACTTTCCGTTGGGGGTGGAGGTTAATGGCCAGAAGCTGGGCCTATTTGTCCTTGGCGACGAAGTGCATGCGCTGGAAGACGTTTGTCCTCACGCTTATGCCCTGCTGTCGCAAGGCTTTCAGGAGGACGGTGTGATCGAGTGCCCGCTGCATGCTGCGCGCTTTGACATCGCAACCGGCAAATGCCTGGTCGAGGTCGGTCAGCGCGACCTTCGCTGCTATCCGGTGCGCGTGCAGGACGGTCGCGTCCAGGTGCAGATTCCCATCGTGCAGGTTGAGGCATGAGCGAGTTGGCCAGCGGCGTTCCCGCGATTGAATTCATTGGCGTTGAAAAACGCTTTCCGGCGCGGGGCCAATCCAGGGAAGTGCTGGCTGCGCGGGATGTCAACTTTGCCATTGCGCCAGGCGAGGTGGTGTCCATCATTGGCCCCTCGGGCTGCGGCAAGAGCACCTTGCTCAACATGGGCTCCGGCCTGGCCAGGCCAAGCGCTGGCGTCGTGAAAGTTGCGGGTCAGACGGTAGAGGGGCCCAACACGCATGTCTCCTTCATGCTGCAAAAAGACCTGCTCATGCCTTGGCGAACCATTTCCGAAAACATAGAGTTCGGCCTGGAATTGCGCGGTGTAGTTGCCGCAGAGCGTGCCAAGGTTTCGGCGCAATTGCTGGTGCAATGTCACTTGGCCGGATTCGGCAAAAACTATCCGCACCAGCTGTCGGGCGGCATGCGCCAGCGCGCGGCGCTTGCCAGAACGCTGGCGGTGGACCCGCTGGTCTTGCTGATGGATGAGCCTTTTTCTGCCCTGGATGCCCAGACCAAGATGATCCTGCAGCAGGACCTGGCGCAAACGGTTGCCTTGCACAAAAAGACGGTGCTCTTTATCACTCATGACCTGGCCGAGGCGGTGGCCTTGTCAGACCGCATCCTGGTCATGAGCGAGCGCCCGGGCACCATCGTCGAGCAAATCACTGTGGACATGCCTGACCGTGACAACCCGATGGCCAGGCGCAAGCGTCCTGAAGTTGGCCCTTATGTGGCTCACCTGATGGAGCTGCTCAAGCTGGATGCCAGCACAGAAGTGCACTGAACCGTTTTCCCTTCGCCCAGCAAAACCATAACCCCGGAGAAATCCATGAGCTTTACGACCCCTCTTGTTCTGCGCCGCACCTGCCTCGCCATCTTGGCGTCTACTGCGTTGCTGGGAAGCGTTGCCGCACAGGTGGCGCTGCAAAAAATAACCTACCTCCTGCCTGCGCCTGGCACCTTGCCGGCATTCGGTCCGTGGATGCTGGCCCAGGCCAAGGGCTATTACGCGGCAGAGGGGCTCGAAGTTGAATTCGTCACTGGCCGTGGAGGCGTCGATGTTGCCAAGCAGGTCGGCGCTGGCAACGCAGTGATTGGCGGCGCCATTGGCGACACGCCCATCATTGCGCGCGCGCAGGGCATCCCTGTCAAGGCTGTGGCCGTGCTCGGCAGCGGCTCGCTGACCCAGCTGGTGAGCCACAAGGATGAGCACATCGAGAGTCCGCGTGAGCTCAAGGGCAAGACGGTCACCGTCATCTCATACACCGACACCACCTATTACGCCCTGCTCGGGATGCTCAGCAAAGTCGGCCTGACCAAGAGCGATGTGAACATCCAGGCCGCTGGCCCGGCAGGCGTCTGGCAGCAATTTGCCAGCAAGAAGGCCGTCGCCATGGCCGGGGTTCCTGACTGGACCGTCAGCGCGATGGATGCGGGCGCAAGTGTCGATATCTTGCCAGCCGATGTTTACTTCAAGAGCATGGCGCAGTCCATTCTGGCGTCGGACGAGACGATACAGAAAAATCCGCAGCTGATACAAAAACTGGTGCGCGCCACCATCAAGGGCATGAAGGACATCATGGCCGACCCCAAGGCCGCAACCGCCACTTATGTGCAGCATGTGCCCATGTACAAGGGCAAGGAGGCGTCCATCCTTCAGGCCTTCGAGATGTACAACAAATACGTCTATGCCGGGCAGAAGGTGCCAGGCCAGATGGACGAGACCCGCCTGGGTGAACTTCAGAAGTTTTACGTCAGCAATGGCGTGGTGGCCAAGGAAGCGCCGCTCAAAGACCTCTACACCAACCAGTTCGTTGGCGGGAAATAAATATCCATGAGCGCCAACCGCGAACGCCTTGTCACGACCGGCTGGAGCCTGCTCCTTCTGGTGTTGTTTCTTGCCGCCTGGGAGTGGGGTCCGAGCTTGCTGGGCGTTCCGGACTTCGTGCTTCCTCATTTCAGCAAGGTCTGCGCCGAGGCGGCCAGGATCTGGGATAGCGAGCGGCTCCTCTGGCACACCGGCATCACGGCGGCCGAGGTGCTGATAGGTTTCGTGCTGGGCTCGATCATGGGTGCGCTGATTGGCTATGCGCTGGGGCTGTCGCCGCGCGTGGAAGCGGTTCTTTCGCCTTACTTGCTGGCCTTGCAGATCGCGCCAAAAGTGGCTTTTGCGCCGCTTTTCGTGATGTGGATGGGCTACACCATGTATCCCAAAATATTGGTGGCGGTGCTGATTGTTTTTTTTCCGGTGCTCATCAATGTGCTGTCGGCCATGCGCACCATGGATGTCGACATGATCAATCTGGCGCGTTCGTTCTCGGCCACCCGCCTGCAGGTGTTCCGCAATGTTGAATACCCAACGACCATGCCGGCGCTGTTTTCCGGACTACGCATTGCCAGCACGCTGTCTGTCATCGGTGTGGTGGTGGGTGAGCTGGTGGGCGGCAACATGGGTTTGGGTTACCTGCTGGTTTTCTTTGAAGGCCAGGGAAATACCGCCGCTGTGTTCGTGGTCATCGCTGCGCTGACGGTTATTGGCATTGCTGCCTACTACGCCGTCGTGCTGGCCGAGCGGCGCGTCCTGCACTATCTGCCGAGTTCAGAGCGACGTTCAGCCTGACGCGGCCTACTTTTTTGTTTTTTATCAAATATCCGACCCATGACTACATCCGCTGATATCGAAATATTGCTGACTGGACGCAGGGTGCTGGTCACTGGCGGCGCCCGCGGGTTGGGCGAGGCCTTTGCCCGCGCCTTGCTGGCCGCCGGCGCCACGGTGGTGATCAGTGATGTGCTGCACGAGCGCGGCGCGGCACTGGCCGCGCAGCTGGGCGACAAGCTTCACTATGTACCCATGGATCTGAGCGATCCCCAGGCCATCACCGAGGGTGTCAATGCCGCTGCGAACTTGCTGGGTGGCCTTGATGGCCTGATCAACAACGGCGCAGTGACCAATTCCGGTGGCAAGTCCATGAGCGATCTCAGCGTCGACACTTGGGACCACGTCATGAATGTCAATGTGCGCGGCACCTGGCTGGCAACGGTGGCGGCCCAGCCCCATTTGGCGGCATCGGGCAGCGGTCGCGTTGTCAACCTGGCTTCAGACACCGCACTCTGGGGCGCCCCCAACCTGATGGCATATGTTGCCAGCAAGGGCGCTGTGATGGCGATGACGCGGTCCATGGCGCGCGAGCTCGGACCGCTGGGCATCACGGTCAATGCCGTAGCACCTGGGCTGACGCTGGTGGAAGCCACCGAATATGTGCCGCAGGCACGTCACGACCACTACCGAAATGGACGGGCTATTGCGCGCCCTCAGATGCCGGAAGACGTGACTGCTGCGGCGCTTTTTTTACTGTCCCGCGCAAGCGGCTATGTGACTGGACAAGTGCTGCCTGTCAACGGCGGCTTTGTCATGAACTGAAAAGGAAATCCGACCATGAGTACCCCTTCTACGCTTGCTGCCAACCAGCCCGTTTTCAACGAACGCGGCCTGATGGACGCCACTATCCCTGCCGAGGCTGACATACAGCGCAGCATGATGCCTGCTGCAGGTCAAAGTTTTTCCGAATGGCTCGAAGGCCGTGTGGCCCGCTTTGCCTCTCGCAAGTACGACTGGGACGCGCTGAAGTTCCAGGCCGACTTTGACCCCATTTATCGTCGCGCGCAGATGCGCTACGTTGGCACCGGCGCCACCGGTGTGGCCAAAGATGCCAATACAGTGCCGTCCGCGCACTTCACGTTCTCGACCATGGTGATCCCTGCCGGGGGCGTGGGTCCCTCGCACATCCACTATGACGTCGAAGAGGTGTTTTTTGTGATGCGCGGCAAGATGAAGATAGTCTGTGAAAAAGACGGCCAGCGCTGGGAGGCGATATTGCTTGAGCGCGATCTGATTTCGGTGCCGCCTGGCGTCTACCGCGAGGAAACCAATATTGGCGACGAAGACGCGCTGATGTGCGTGATGCTGGGCACGCCCAAGCCGATCACGCCGACCTATCCGCCCGACAGCCCGCTCGCCAAGATCAAGCGTGATGCTATTAAATAAATAGCTTCTAGCGCCCGCTGAAAGGGCGCTGCAGTCTATTTTTCTACTCAAACCAACCAAAACAACACCATGAGCCTTGTTGCGTCCGCCGCCGCATCCCTGGCAGACCGTCTGCAGCGTTTTGCGACTGCCCGCGTCACCACGCCGGCTGGTGAGGTGGCGTTTCGCCAGGCCGGCCTGGGGTCCCATGGTGTGACGCATGTGCTGCTGCACGGCATTGGCTCGGGTTCGGCCAGCTGGCTGATGCAGCTGGAAGCCGCAGCCGTCAACCCGCACGCACGCGTGCTGGCCTGGGAGGCGCCTGGTTACGGCCACAGCAGCCCGGTCGCACCACTGCAGCCGGACGCCGGCGACTACGCGAGCCGGCTCTGGTCCTGGCTGGACACCATGGGCGTGACAGATGCCGTCACGCTGGTGGGGCATTCGCTGGGTGCCTTGATGGCCGCGCGCGCTGCCGTGCAATGTCCCGACCGGGTCAAACAGCTGGTATTGCTGGCGCCCGCACAAGGCTATGCCAGGGCCAGCGAAGAAGACCGTGCCAAACGCTTGAACGACCGCCTGGCCAACTTGCTGGCACTGGGTCCGCTGGGCATGGCGCAAAAACGCGGTGCGGCCATGCTTTCGCCGCAGGCCGCACCGGAGCTGGTCGCCTACGTGCAGTCCGTGATGGCACAGGTGCATGTGGCCGGCTACACGCGGGCTTCGCACCTGTTGTCCGGTGGGGATCTGCTGACCGACCTGGCCAGGCTGAGCTGCCCTATCGCTGTTGCCAGTGGGCAGGCCGACACCATCACGCCCGCAGCGGCTTGTCGCCAGGTCGCAGCTGCGGCCGGCGTGCCGTGGACTGATCTGGGTGACGCTGGCCACGCCTGTGCGCTGGACGCACCGACTGCGGTCAATGCCCTGTTGGGCTTGGGAGCCGTGGCATGAGCACGACAGCTGACGATCGATATACCGTGCCGGCCTTGCAGCGCGGGCTGGATCTACTGGGTCAATTCAGCCGCCACACGCCCGAACTGACGGGCGCTGACCTGGCGCGCCAGCTGGACCTGCCGCGTGCTTCCGTGTTTCGCATTCTGCATACGCTGGAAAAAGCCGGCTTCGTGGAGCGCGTTGGCGACAGCACCAGCTACAAGCTCAGCTTGGGCGTGCTAAGACTCGGCTTTGAGTACCTCGCGTCCATGGAGTTGACGGAGCACGGTCGCCCCGTGATAGAGGCGCTGCGCGACGCGACAGGCTATTCGGCCCACCTGGTTGTGCGCGACATGCGTGACGTGGTGTTTGTGGCCAAGGCCACCGGGCGCAACGCGCTGTTCCATTCGATCCAGGTCGGCGCGCGTCTGCCGGCGCATGCCACCGTGCTGGGTCGCCAGCTGCTGTCCGACCTGGACATGGCGGCACTCACCGAGCTCTATCCCGATACGCCACTGCCAGCGCACACGCCCAAGACACCTGCCACGCTGAGCGAGCTCAAAGCCCTGATTGACGTGGATCGTGCCAGGGGCTACGGCATCAGCCAGGGCGGTTATGAAACGGGCATCTCGACCATTGCCGCCCCGGTGTTCAACGATCGCCATGAAGTGGTGGCGGCCGTAAGCATCACAGTGCCGGCGCAACACCTTGTTGCCGCTCAAACCGAGCTGCTGGTGCCCCAGGTCAAGCATGCGGCAGTGCAGTTGACGCAGCGCATCAGCCACCTGCCGCAACTCGGCCGCCCAACGACAACCCCCAAAACTTCTCGAGAAAAATTAGCCGCATGACCACCACGACTCCAGCATCCAGCCCGACGCGCATCACTGTTGGCGAGCTCACTGCCCGTTTTCTGGAGCAATGCGGCGTCAAAGCTGCGTTTGGCGTGATTTCAATCCACAACATGCCCATCCTGGACGCCTTCAACACGCGTCAGAAAATCCGTTTTGTTTCCGCCCGCGGAGAGGCCGGCGCCTGCAATATGGCCGATGCCTATGCCCGCGTCACTGGTGTGCTCGGGGTCTGTGTGACCAGCACCGGCACCGGCGCGGGTAACGCGGCAGGCGCACTGGTGGAAGCCCTGACCGCCGGCACCCCCATGCTTCACCTGACAGGGCAGATCGAGGCCGAGTACCTGGACCGCGATCTTGGTTTTATCCACGAGGCACCCAGCCAGTTGGCGATGCTGCAAGCTGTCAGCAAGGCGGCCTTTCGCATTCGCAATCCCGAGACCGCGCTGGCAACCTTGCGCGAGGCGCATCGGCTGGCGTTCACCGCCCCCTGCGGCCCTGTCAGTATTGAAATCCCTATCGATATCCAGGCCAGCCTGCTCGACCTGCCAGCCGATCTCAAGCCGCTGCTGATGGTCGCGCTTGCGCCTTCGGATGCAGAGGTGGACGCGCTCGCGCAAAGGCTGGCGACCGCCAAGCGACCGCTGCTGTGGCTGGGCGGTGGCGCTCGCGGTGCGCGTGCGGCCGTTGAGCGTTTTGTGAAGATGGGTTGGGGCGTGGTGACCTCGGTGCAGGGACGCGGCATTCTTGCCGAAGACCACCCCGCCAGCCTGGGTTCCTACAACCTGCAAAAACCGGCCGAGGATCTGTACGAGAGTTGCGACGCCATGCTGGTGGTGGGCTCGCGACTGCGCAGCAACGAGACGCTGCGTTACAAGCTCCGGCTGCCGAAAGCGCTGTACCGCATTGACGCCAATGCGCTCGCGCACAACCGTGGCTACACCAGCAACTATTTTGTTCAGGGCGATGCGCTGGCAACGCTCAATGCATTGGCAGACAGGCTGGAAGGACGCATGAAAGTTGATGCGACCCTGGCCCGCGACGTCAAAAAAGCCAGGGCCGAAGCGGCCGGGCTGGTGGACGCCACGCTGGGCGCCTATGCCGCGCTGAAAAGTGGCCTGGCCTCACAAGCTGGCAGCAAGCTGTGGTGGGTGCGTGACATTACGCTGTCCAACAGCATGTGGGGTAACCGCGCGCCCATGCTGGACCATCCACGCGCCGGTGTGCATGCGATGGGTGGTGGCATTGGCCAGGGCCTGGCGATGGCCATAGGCACAGCCATTGCCGACAAGGAACACCAGCTGGGCCGCAAGACTGTTGCGCTGATTGGCGATGGCGGCTTCATGCTCAATGTGGGCGAGCTGGCCTGTGCCGTGCAGGAGCGCGCCAACATCGTGATGCTGGTCATGAACGACAGCTGCTACGGTGTGATCAAGAACATCCAGGACGACATTTACGGCAGCCGTCATTGCTATGTCGATTTGCACACGCCGGACTTTGCGCAGTTTTGCGCCAGCCTGGAAGTGACGCATTTCCGCCTGGGCGAGCCGGCGCAGACAACAGCTGTCCTTGAAAAAGCATTTGCTGCCAGTGGTCCGGTGGTGGTTGAGGTCGACATGAAGGCCTGGGGCCCTTTTGCCGCCAAGTTTGCCGGCCCCATTTTGAAGAAGGATTGAGCGTGATGGAAGTTGTACTTATTGGCTACGGTGCCATAGGCCAGGCGATTTGCCGACGGCTGCAGGGCAGCGCGCTTGTGAAGGTCACGCATGTGGTCGTGCGTGCGCAACGCATCGCTGAAGTGCAGGCCGCCTTGGCAGGCACCGGCATCAAGGCCGTTGACCAAGTGCCTGTCGGCACCCGGCTGGTTCTGGAGTGCGCCGGTCACGAGGCGCTGTCGGCCCATGTGCTGGGTGCGCTTGAAAAAGGCACCGAATGTGCCGTGATGTCTGTCGGTGCGCTGTCTGAAGCCGGACTGCCCGAGAAACTGGCCGCCGCGGCGGATCAGGGCAACACACAGGTGCACTTGCTGGCTGGCGCTATTGGCGGCATAGATGCGATCGCGGCAGCGCGGCAGGCGGGCCTGAGCGAAGTCACCTACACCGGACGCAAACCCCCGCTGGGCTGGAAAGGCTCGGCTGCAGAAGCCGTGGTGGATCTTGCAAGCCTGAAGGACGCCGCGGTGATTTTTGAAGGCACGGCACGTGAGGCCGCGCGTCTGTATCCAAAAAATGCCAACGTCGCGGCCACGGTGTCGCTGGCCGGTCTGGGCCTGGATGCCACCCGCGTACGCCTCGTGGCCGACCCGGCCGTGACCGAGAACATTCATGAAATCCTGGCGCGCGGCGACTTCGGCGAGATGCAGGTCAGCATGCGCGGCAAGCCGCTGGCTGAAAACCCCAAGACGTCGGCGCTGACGGTGCTGTCAGCGCTGCGCTTTTTGAACAACCGCGCCGCCAGCCTCACCATATGAAGCGCATGACCCCAACCCATTTGCAGACATTCATGGCCGGTCAGTGGCGCGATGCGTCGGGCCCGTCCTACGCCACCGACTACCCGCATGACGGCAGCACGGTGGCCACGCTTAACGCTGCGACCGCAGACGACGTGAACGAAGCCGTGCTGGCCGCCGAAAAAGCTCGCATGAAGCCGGACTGGGCCAATCTCAAGCCGCATGAGCGGGCCGCCATGCTGCACCGCATCGCTGCCGGCATACGCGAGCGCGGCGAAGAGCTCGCGCAATTGCAGCGCCTGGACAACGGCAAGCCGATCAAGGAAACGCGCGCCCTGGTGGCCAGCGCAGCGGGCACCTTCCAGTTTTTTGCAGCGGCCTGCGAAACCCACGAAGACGCCATCACGCCCTCGCGCGGCGACTTTGTGACCATGAGCGTGCACGAGCCACTCGGTGTGGTCGGTGCCATCACACCATGGAATTCACCAATCGCCAGCGAGGCGCAAAAGCTCGCGCCTGCGCTGGCCGCAGGTTGCGCGGTGGTGTTCAAACCCGCAGAAATCACGCCGCGCATGGCCATCGAGCTGGCCCGCATCGCGCAGCATGCCGGCGTGCCGGACGGCATCATCAGCGTGTTGCCGGGCAAGGGCTCCATCGTCGGCGAAGCGCTGGTGCGCCATCCGCTCATCAAGCGTATTGCATTTACAGGTGGCACCAATGTCGGCATGGGCATTGCGCGCATAGGCGCAGAAAAACTCATGCCCACCTCGCTCGAGCTGGGCGGCAAGTCACCGACCATTGTCTGCGCCGATGCCGACCTTGACCATGCGGTGGCTGGCGTGCTGTATGGCATCTTCAGTTCATCGGGTGAATCGTGCATTGCCGGCTCGCGCGCCTTTGTGCATGCCAGCGTCTACGCCGAATTCAAATCGCGCATGCTGGCTGGCGTCAAGGCCTTGCGCGTCGGCGACCCGATCAGCGAAAGCACGCAGATGGGGCCGCTGGTCAGCCAGAGCCACCGCGCAACGGTTGAAAAATATGTGCAGCTGGGATTGGAAGAGGGCGCAAAAGTGCTGTTCGGCGGTGTGCGTCCCCAGGGCGCGGCATTCGACAAGGGCAGTTACTACACGCCAACCATCATGGAAGGCTTGAGCAACAGCGCCCGTATGTGCCAGGAAGAAATCTTCGGACCAGTGCTGGCACTGCTGCCGTGGAGTGATGACGCCGACCTGATTGCGCAGTGCAATGACAACGTCTACGGCCTGGCCGCAGGCATCTGGACCCGGGACTACAAAACGGTATGGCGTCTGGGCCGCGCGCTGCAGACCGGCACGGTTTGGGTCAATACCTACAAGGTATTTTCGGCCAGCACGCCGTTTGGTGGCGTCAAGATGAGCGGCACTGGCCGCGAGAAGGGCCGCCTCGGCATTCTTGAATACACCACGCAAAAAAGTTATTACTGGGGTCTCAATGAGGCGCCCATGCCATGGAGCACAACATGACTGGTCCGAACACCATGCCCGCGCTGCGGCAGGGCACTGAAGGCATCGATGCCATCACCTATTCCACCGACAAGTGGGATGAGTCCGCGCGTTTCTTTGCCGATTGGGGGCTTAAAAATCTCAGTCTGACGGACGACCTGCAAGAGTGGGAAACGCTCAACGGGGCCCGCGTCAATGTGCGGCGCACGGACGACGCATCCTTGCCGCCGCCCATGGAGGCCGGCCCTACCTTGCGCGAAGTGGTGTGGGGTGTGCGCAGCGATGAACAGCTTGAGGCGCTGGCCAAAGCGCTGGCCGCTGCACCGGGTTTTTCTGACCAGCGCGCAAGCCGCGGGACTGTTGCGGCGCTCGACCCGCACGGCCTGCGTGTGGTGTTCCAGAAAAGTATCAAGCGTGCCATCAGTGCCCCCGGCGTGCCTACCAATACATGGGATGACGTGCGCCGTGTCGACATGCCGTCCCCGATGTATGCGTCGGCTCAGCCGGTGGAAATTGGTCATGTCGTGCTGTTCACCGACAGACTTGAGCAAGCCGAGGCTTTCTATGCCAGCCTGGGTTTCAGTACATCCGATCGATACCCCGGCCGCGGCATCTTCATGCGCTGCTCGGTCAATGGCGGCCACCACGACATCTTCCTGTTGCAACTGCCAAACAAGTCCCGCGGCCTTAATCATGTGGCATTCACGGTACGCGATATCCATGAGGTGTTTGGCGGCGGCATGAACATGAGCCGCAAGGGCTGGAAAACCCAGCTCGGTCCGGGCAAGCACCCGATTTCGTCGGCCATCTTCTGGTACTTTGAAAATCCCTGTGGCGGCCTGATTGAATACAACGCCGACGAAGACCACCTGACAGAAAAATGGGTGCCGCGCGATTTCGAGCCCAGTCCGACGGCTTTTGCTGAATGGGCAATTGACGGCGGCATTGACGGCAACACCCGGCGCCAGCCCAAAGTCGAAGTGGGCACTGGCTTTCTGACAGAAAAGCGATAGGACATGGTCATGCAAAGACGCGCGACTCTTGGGTTGATGGCCATGTTTGCCCTGGCCAGCCAGGCGCAGGCCCAAACACTGGGCAGCGATGGCTTTCGCATCGTTGCGCCTTTTCCGCCGGGCGGACCGGTCGACGCGCTGGCTCGCCTGCTGGCCGCAGGTCTGGCTGAACGCTACAAGCAAGCCGCAGTGGTTGAAAACCTGACTGGTGCGGCGGGCAATATCGGCATAGACAAGGTCAGGCGGGCCAGGCCGGACGGCCACACGCTGCTGGTCGTGCCTGCGGGCAACCTGACCATCAATCCGACGCTGATGGCGAATTTCCCGTTCAACATTGAGCGCGACTTTGTCCCTGTCACCATGCTGGCCAGGGCGCCGAATGTACTGGTGGCCAGCCCATCGCTGAAAGTAAAGAATGTCCGGGAACTGATTGCACTTGCCAAGGCCAGGCCAGGCACGCTGGCCTACGCCTCGCCCGGCGTCGGCAGCGGACTGCACCTTGCCGGTGAGTTGTTCAAGCAGCAGGCCGATGTGGACATCCTCCACGTGCCCTACAAGGGCACCGGACCGGCGCTCAACGACGTGCTGGGCGGACAGGTTCCGCTGATGTTCGGCAATCTGCCGGGCACGCTGGCGCATATCAAAAGCGGCAAGCTGCTGGCGCTTGGCATCACCGATACATCGCGTAGCGCGACGGCACCCGACATTCCAACGTTGGCAGAGCAGGGCATACAAGGCGTGGTGGTGACCTCCTGGTATGGCCTTTTGGTACCGTCTGGAACGCCCGTGGCCGTGGTTGAACGTCTGGCGAAAGATGCGGCTGCGATCCTGGGCGAGCCCTCGGTACGTGAGCAACTCAAGGCTCAGGGCTTGAGCGGAACATTGATGCCGCCAGCAGAGTTTGCAGCCTACATCCGAGATGAAACTGCGCAGTGGGCGCGCATCATCAAAGCCCGCAATATTGTTGCCGAATAGGTTTAGAAATCTTGCTTCAGGAGAACACCATGTTGAACAGCATCCCCATCCATGCATTGCCCGAGCGCAACCTCAACCCGCACCAGGCCCGCCCGCGCCCGCCGACCACCTATGAGGACCTGTTGGGCGACGCCATTGAGCGGGGCTTCGGTGCCGGGCACTGGGAGCTTGACGCACTTGTCGCGCACCTCAATCGGAGCGGACCTCTCGGCCCCAACGGCGAGCCGTGGACGCTGGAATCTTTCCAGACTGTCATTAAAACATTGGGAGAGTGAAATGACTACTGCAAGCACCCCGAACACCAGCCCTACTGCGGCAGACGTCGACAAGCTGCTAGAGCGCGGTCTGTACGATCTCTGGTACCCGATTTGCCCTTCGCATTTCGTCAAGGAACGCCCGGTGTCCATGCGCCGCTTGGGCTACAAGATTGCCGTCTGGCGCGATACCGCAGGCAAAGCGCACGCACTCGAAGACCACTGCCCGCACCGCGGCGCGCCCTTGTCCATGGGCGTCAATCTGGGCGACCGGCTGGCTTGCCCCTACCACGGCATTGAAGTGCGTTGCGACGGCACCGTGACCAAGGTTCCGGCCAGCCCTGGCTGCACGCTGGAAGGCTCGCGCGCTGCGCGGTCGTTTCATGTGGTCGAGGCCAATGACGCGATCTGGCTTTACAACAGCCGTGACTATGTGGAGACGCCGCCGCCGCTGCAGTTGCCCGAAGAGCTCAGCAGCCCCGAATGGAGTTCCTTTCTTTGTTACGTGGAATGGCGCGGCGACTACCGCTACGTTGCCGACAATGTGATGGACCCCATGCACGGCAGCTTTGTGCATAAGCAGTCGCATTCGATGAGCGAAGGTGACATCAGCGCCAAGTTCAAGCTGCGCAAGACCGAGCACGGCTTCATGTTTGAAAAGGATGGCCAGCGCGACGTCAACTTCGACTGGACCGAGTGGGGTGACACGGGGACGCAGTGGATGCGGCTGGCGATTCCCTACCCAAAAACCGGCGGCCCTGGTGGGAGCTTTACCGTCATTGGCAGCTACACGCCGGTCAGTCCCCAGCTGTCCGTCGTTTTCTTTTGGCGCTGCCGCAAGGTCAGTGGCTGGCAGCGTGACGTGTGGCGCTTCTTGTACCGCAACCGGCTGGAGGCCCGCCACTGGGTGGTGCTGGAGCAGGACCGCGTCATGCTGGAAACCATGGAGCCCGATGCGAACCAGCGCGAGCACTTGTACGAGCACGATATTGGCCTGTCGCGGTTGCGCAAGACCATGCAGAACATGGCCCTGAAACAGCTGACGGCGAAATAGGCCCATGGACTTCGCAATTGCTGGCCGCAAGGCCCTGGTGTGCGGTGCCAGTGCCGGTCTGGGTTTTGCCTGTGCCGAGGCGCTTGCAAAAGAAGGCGTTGAGCTGGTGATTGCCGCGCGCACCGAGGCCACGCTTGAGGCTGCCGCAGCAAAACTGTCTGCGCTTTCAAGCGCGCCGGTTTCCTGGGTTGCGGCCGATGTCACCACAGTGGAGGGACGCGCGCGCATTTTTGCGGCCCATCCTGACTTTGATATTGTGGTGACCAACGCGGGCGGGCCGCCGCCTGGCGACTTTCGCGACTGGGACCGTGATGCCTGGCTGCGCGCACTCGATGCCAATATGCTGAGCCCCATAGAGATCATTCGCTGCACGGTTGACGGCATGATGGAACGTGGTTTCGGCCGCATCATCAACATCACCTCCAGCGCGGTCAAGTCGCCGGTTGATGGTCTGGGTTTGAGTACCGGTGCGCGCAGCGGGCTCACCGGTTTTGTCGCCGGACTTGCGCGCACTACTGTCGGCCGCGGCGTGACCATCAACAACATCCTGCCGGGCACGTTTGATACGGCGCGACTGGCTGGCAATTTTGCAGCGCAGGCGCGCCGCGAAAACACCAGTGTTGAAGAAGTCCGCGAAAAGCGCCTGGTCAAGCACCCCGCGCATCGATTCGGTCGGCCAGAGGAGTTCGGTGCCGCCTGCGCATTTCTATGCAGTGGGCATGCGGGCTATATCAACGGTCAGAACCTGCTGATGGATGGCGGCTCGTTTCCTGGCGCCTGGTAGGCTCGCCACCGGGTCAGCGCCCGGTCTGGCGGCGGAAGTTCTCGCAGTGGTCAATATCGGGCAATGCCGGTGTGACCCAGACGCTGTCGAAGGCACCGTCCTGGCCGGTGCCCGCCTCACCAGCATGCAGGTGAATCGCCTTGCTTTTCAGCTCGGGGTGCAGGTGCTGGGCGACGCCCAGCTTGCGGTCGGCATGCACGCTGCCTGAAAGCAGTACCACCACCTTGCCCGGCAAGGCCGCCTGGCTCAGCGCCTCGGCCATGCTGATGTCTCGGGCGATCTGGATTCGGGTCATGGGCGTGATCTGGCTTTCTGGCAGCGCGCCGCAGTGACCTAGTCGAATCTGCTGCTGCTGGGCCTTGAGGGCGGGACCGGGCAATTGTGCGTCCAGTCCCCTGTCAGCCATGCTGGCCTGCATTTTTGAGCGTGGCAGGTTGGCGCCGACCACCAGTACGCCGGCGCGCACCGCCGTCATGACAGCGGGACCGTAGGCCTGCCAGGGCCAGGCCTGCTCGTTCCAGCGCAGTGCGCTTTGTGCCTGCTGCTCGCTGGCGCTCGGTTTGAGCCGCGCAGTGCTCACGCCGGCATCGCCCATTTCCAGCGCAACGGCAGCCAGCAGGCCGCGCGTGGCCAGCAAGGCAATCACCTGCTGCTCTATTTGCTGGTGTTCTTTGGCGTCATGTTGCTCGCCCAGCATGAGTATATCTGTGGGCAGCAAAGTATCGAGCCGGGCGGAAGTCGCAGCGGCAACGCTGTCGCTGAGCGGCTCAATCAGCGGCGCCTCAGGCCTGACGGCGCAGCCACCAAGCCAGCAGACAGCCAGCAGCAGGGTGAAGACCCGAAAAGCGCGCATGTCGGGATGAGCTGCCGGGCAGTGGGGCGATGAAAATGTGGGCATCAGTGGATACTACTGCCTGGTGTCTGCTCGATGTCGGATTTTCAGCTGGTTTTTCACGCTGCCTCCCGTTCCTTCTACCTGTTTTTCATGCCGTCGAACTTCAAGAATTACTTTTCCGTCCTGCTCGAGATCTCTTACATCCGGATCATCCTGACGCTGTTGCTGGCTTGGGCTGCGGCCGGTCTGTGCGTGCACCTGCATATTCCCCTGCCATGGATGATTGGGCCGCTGCTGGTGACAGCCGCCACGTCCATGCTGGGGGCCCCAAGCCTGAGCTGGACGCCTTTGCGCAATGCCGGTCAATGGGTTATCGGTAGCGCGCTGGGGCTTTATTTCACACCGCAAGTGGTGGCGCTGGTGGCCAGCCTGTGGTGGGCCATTGCGCTGAATATCGTCTGGTCATTGCTGCTGGGTTTGCTGTTTGGCGCATGGCTGCACAGAGTGCATCATGGTCCCGGGCCGCTACACGTGGCCGGTCTGTCGCGCATCACGACTTATTTTGCGTCGCCCATAGGCGCGGCTTCGGAAATGACCTTGCTAGGCGAGCGCTACGGCGCGCAGACCGAGCTGGTGGCATCGGCGCACAGTTTGCGGGTGATGCTGGTCACGCTGATCATTCCTTTTGGTTTCCAGTGGGCGGGGCTGCACGGCCTGGATACCAGCTTGCCGGGTGCACGCTTTGTGCAATGGCCCGGTCTGGCGCTGCTGGCCTTGCTGACCGGTCTGGGTTGCTGGACCATGGTCAGGCTCAAGCGCACCAACCCCTGGTTCATTGGCGCGCTGCTGGCAGCCTTGCTGCTGACGGCCTGCAATGTGACGTTGTCAGCGATCCCGCAGAGTCTGACCAATGCGGCGCAACTGGTGATAGGTATCAGTCTGGGCGTGCGGTTTACCCAGGGCTTTGTGCATCTTGCGCCGCGCTGGCTTGGCTCTGTCGCGCTGGCAACTGTCGGAATGATTGCCTTGTGCTGTGGCTTTGCGCTGCTGCTGGCGCAGTTCACGCCAGTGCACTGGGCGACCTTGCTGCTGGGGACGTCGCCCGGCGGGATAGCCGAGATGTCCATCACGGCCAAGGTCTTGCAGCTGGGCGTGCCGCTGGTCACGGCCGTGCACGTCACACGGCTGGCCGCGGTGCTGCTGCTGGTTGAGCCTATGTACCGCTGGTTTTACCAGCGGCCGGCTCAGTGAAGCGACATCGGGGTATTGGCCAGCCCGCTGTAGCCTTCCAGCGTGTCTTCAATTTCCTCCTGGGTCGGCGCTTTTTGAGCCCAGGCACTGAGTCGCTGCTGAAACATTTCTGCCCAGGAACCATCGAGGTAGACCTCTTTGCCTGAGCGTTTGTCGACAATTTCAAAGCCGTTTCTGGCCAATTGCGGTGTGGTGGGCGCGGGCAATGACTCTTCTGGCGCATTGGCGTGAATCTGCATCACCGCAAAGGATTCCGAGTCGTAAAGCATCTGCATTAATTAAGTCCTTTTGGCATTCTGGTCATTACATGGCAACGATAGTGCCAAGTTCAAGCGTAGGGGCTGACATCTGCCGGAATTTCTGACGGCATTTGCGGAAATAAGCCACATATTCCGTCAAAGCCATCAGGGATAAACAACAGCTGTGAGCTGCTGGTCAATGAAATCGCCGCTTTGCTGGGTGATGCGGTTGCGTACCGGCAGGTAGCCCAGCGATGGCGCGTACCAGACCTCAACCTTCTGGTCGTATTCACGGCGAGACTTGCGCGTCAGCTTGATCGCGCGCAAGTCCCCTTTGGGCGAGGGAACAGTTTCTTCGCCTTCAACCGTGAAGGTCCAGGTGTCCGCATCACGCGGGCCAGCGGTGTAAAGCGTGATGCTGCTGCCTGCGGGAAAGCCGTCCGGCTGGCCTGCAAGCATGCCGCCGAGCTGCAAAAAGACGCTGACCCGGTCTTGAGCGCCCTCAATCCAAGGCGCGTCCGGCGAGTTGACGCTGAAGGTGATCTTGCCCTTGTCCGCTTCAAAGTGCGTGGCCTGTTCAGTTTTGTACTTGTCTGCAAATCGCGTCGGCGCCAGCCCTGTGGCGCTGACCAGGCCGCTACTTGTCATGCTGCGCGCGCCCAGAAACAGCGCGCTGACTTTCATGCTGGCCTCGTACTGGCTGCCGCTGTTGCGCCAGGCAAGCTCGGCGTTGGCGTAGTAGTTCAGGCCCTTGGCGTTGCCCGTGACCCTGTAATCGAGGCGAACCGACGCCGGCAGCTTGATGGCGCCCACTGGCGTGGTTTTCGGCCCTGCCGGCAAAGCCGTGGCCACGGTTTCAGCGCGCGTCGGTGTGCCTGCCACCTGGCTGGACGCGAGTTCCGGCAGCTCCGGCTGGTTTGGCGTCATGTCGCCGGCCGAGGGTGCGGATGCTATTGAATCAATAGCTGCCGGCGCTTGTTCAACGGGTGCCAAGGCGGTATTTGACTGAATTTCTACAGGCTCTGGGGCCGGCGGCTGGGGTTTGGCCTTGGGCTGCCTGGCCGGTTTGACCGGGCGAGCAGGCGCTTGCAGCGCAGCGGGCGGTGGTTCTGCCTCAATGCGGCGTGTCGAAAAGACCGGTCTGAGCTGAGCTTCTGGCGTCAGTTGGGCACCCAGCCGCGCCGGCGCTGTCTGCAGCAGCAGCACATGCACGGCCAGCACAAAAGCCGCCAGAAAGCTCAGCGCGCGCAAGCCTGGCTGCGTTCTTGCGCTGCTCATGCCGCGACAAAGCCCGGGTCGGGCAGTATCAACTGTCCGACCGAAACGGCCAGCACGCTGTGGCTGATGAAAAAGGGCGGGTTCATGGCCTTAAACTGAAAGCAGTGAATTGCTATTGGGTAAATTGATTTTACGTACCGTCATTTCAGGGTTCTTGCGAGCGCTTTGCCTTGCTAGACTGGGCCTCAGGACATCTCACACACACGACAGGAAACCGATGAAACTCGCCAGCTATAAAGACGGTTCACGTGACGGCCAGCTCATCGTGGTCTCACGCGATCTGACGACGGCTCATTATGCGACCGGCATTGCCACGCGGCTGCAGCAGGTGCTGGACGACTGGAACTTCATGTCGCCGCAATTGCAGGATTTGTACGAAGCGCTTAACAGCGGCAAGGCACGCCATGCCTTTGCGTTTGAGCCGGCCCAGTGCATGGCGCCGCTGCCGCGTGCTTACCAGTGGGCCGACGGCTCGGCTTTCATCAATCACGTGGAGTTGGTGCGCAAGGCGCGTCAAGCCGAAGTTCCCGAGAGCTTTTACCTTGACCCCTTGATGTACCAGGGCGGCAGCGATGACTTTATCGGGCCTTGTGACGATGTGGTGGTGGCCAGCGAGGACTTCGGCATCGACTTCGAGGCCGAGCTTGCAGTCATCACCGCCGACGTGCCCATGGGCGCCACGGCAAGCCAGGCGCTGGACGGGATACGCCTGGTGATGCTGGCCAATGATGTGTCGCTGCGCAACCTGATTCCGGCTGAACTCGCCAAAGGCTTCGGCTTTTTCCAGAGCAAGCCGGCCACCGCCTTCAGCCCGGTCGCGGTGACGCTTGACGAACTGGGCGATGCCTGGCAGCAGGGCCGCTTGCACCTGACGCTGCAAAGCACCTGGAACGGCCGCAAGGTCGGCATGTGTGAGGCCGGCCCCGAGATGACTTTTCATTTCGGGCAGCTGATTGCCCATATCTGCAAGACCCGCAATGTGCGCGCTGGCAGCGTCGTCGGATCAGGCACTGTCAGCAACAAGGACTGGAGCCACGGCTACAGCTGCATCGCAGAAAAACGCGCGATTGAAACCATTGAAGACGGCAAGCCCAAAACCGCTTACATGAAGTTTGGCGACACCATTCGCATAGAAACCAAGGGCAAAGACGGGCAATCAGTGTTTGGCGCGATCGCGCAAAAAATCATTCCGCTGGTCTGAGCTGCCACTTCAGAGCGGGGCTTGCTGCAACTGCAATACAAAGAGTTTGATGCCGCGCAACAGCATCTCGACCGAGATGGCGACCAGGATCAGACCCATCAGCCGTTCAAATGCCATCATGACGCGGTCGCCTGCGATGTGTTGAATCCGCTCCGAGAGCACCAGCACCACGGCGCATGTGGCCATCGTCACGCACAGGGCTGCTATCCATTCGAGTCGCCGTCCCGGCGCTTGCGATACCAGCAGCATCACGGTGGCCAGCGCCGAAGGTCCAGCCAGCGCCGGAATCGCCAACGGAACGATGAGCGGTTCACCCAGCAAGGGGGAATCATCTGAAGCGCCCGACGGAAAAATCATGCGCAAGGCGATCAGAAACATCACCACGGCGCCGGCGATTTGCAGCGACAGATCACTCAGGTGCATCAGTGCCAAAAAGCCGTCGCCGACAAACATGAATGCCAGCAGTAGCAAAAAGGCAATCAATACTTCGCGCAATATGACCCGCATGCGGCGTTGCGGCGCCACACCCTTGAGGGCATTGACAAAAATGGGGATGTTGCCAATGGGGTCGGTGATAAGCAGCAGCAATATGGTGGCTGACGCAAACGTATATCCCATGTGACCTCGCTAAGCTTTGCTGGCCGGGGCCAGATCAAGCCGCATACAGCGTTTCCAGGTCTTTAAAACCCTTTATTTCCAGCGGGTTGCCGAAGGGGTCGTAAAAAAACATGGTCCACTGCTCGCCAGGCTGGCCCTTGAAGCGCAACTGTGGCGCCATCACGAAGGCGGTGTTCGCGGCCTTCAGGCGCTCCGCCATGGCTTGCCAGTCGGGCAGGCCCAAGACCAGCCCGAAGTGCGGCATCGGCACCAGTGTGTCACCCACACGGCCTGTGCGCTCGGTCTTGAAGGGCTCGCCCAGATGCAGGGAAATCTGGTGGTTGAAGAAATCAAAATCGACCCATGTCGCTGTGGATCGACCCTCAGCGCAGCCCAGCACCCCGCCATAAAACTGGCGCGCAAGCTCAAGATCCGTGACATTGAAGGCAAAGTGAAACAGGCTTTTCATGCCTCAAGCTTAGCAGGCCAGGTGCTAAAAAAACGGTTTGAGCTGCGGGCATTGCGTTGCACAATCAAGCCGAGACCCTGACCCGCCAACGCAAATCCTAAAACCCGCAGGAGACAAGCATGAGTGACGCAAGCAATCCTTCTTTTACCGATTTTGGAAAGTTAGTACCTGGCTTTGATTTTTTGCAAAATCTGGCCAAGCAGGCATCGGGCGGCGCCAGTCAGAGTCTGCCGCAAATGCCCAATCTGGGTGCCTGGGTCGCGCCTACGCTGAACGTAGAAGAGCTGGACAAGCGCATTCAGGAGCTCAAAGCGGTTCAGTTCTGGCTCGATCAGAATGCCGTGGCGCTCAAGGCCACGATACAGGCGCTGGAAGTCCAGAAAATGACGCTGGCCACGCTCAAGGGCATGAATTTCAATATGAGCGAAGTCGCCAACGCCTTCACGGTCAAGGCCAGCAGTGCGGCGGCTGTCAGCGCAGCCGGCGACAAGGCCAAGACTTTTGCGGGGCTCGAGATTCCACCATCGAGCTTTCAGGCCGCCAGGCCCACAGAGCCGGCTTCACAAGCGCCAGCAGCAGAAGCTGCGGGCAACAAAGCCAAACCAGCCAAGGCTGAACCAGCCGCCAATCCCGGGGTGGTCGATCCCATGCAATGGTGGGGCGCACTGACCCAACAGTTCCAGGCCATCGCTGCCGACGCCATGAAAGACACCGGCAAGAAAGCCCCCATGGCGTCGATGCAGAACGCCGGCAAGGCGGTGGCCGAAGGCGCACGCGCTGCCATGAATACGGCGCTGCGCAGCAGCCAGGCCTGGCCCACGCCCACCGCTGCCAAACCCGCAGCGCCAGCGGCGGCGCGACCCAAAGCAGCAGCGAAGGCGAAAGCCGCGGCACCTGGCCGCAAGGTCGCCGCCAAGAAGACCAGCCGGGCCGCTGGCAAGACCACGCGCTGAGCTGCGCCCGCACACCCATGAAGCTTTTCCCCTACGGCCACGCCACCCATCCGCAATGGCAGATGGCGGCAGGGCTTGTGCTGGCACAGCTGCGTGCGCACATGGCTTTGCCAGGCTATGCCAGTGCGCCTACTTTGGGCCTGCTCTACATCACCGATCATTACGCAGCGCATGCGCGCGACATCCTTGGTCACCTGAGCGCCGAGTTGCCCGAGGTCACGGACTGGAGCGGTACCGTGGGCGTGGGTATTGCGTCTAACAACGTCGAGTATTTTGATGAGCCGGCACTCGCCGTGATGTTGTGCGAGCTGGCGCATGACCAGTACCGCGTGTTTTCCGGCGTGTCGCCACTGCCCCCGCCCGGCCAGACCCGATTCAAGGCGCATACAGCGCTGATTCACGCTGATGCCGCCACCCCTGACCTCGCCGAGCTGATTGACGAAATGGCCCAGCGCACCGACAGTGGCTATGTGTTTGGCGGCCTCGCAGCCAGCCGCGGCGAGACGGTGCAATTCGCGCTCAGCGGGCATGGCAACGTCAAGGGCCAGGGCGCGGCAAGTGGCGTTTTCAGTGGCGGTCTGAGCGGCGTGGCCTTTGCGCGTGACCTGTCTGGCGGCATGGTGCTGATGTCGCGCGTGACCCAGGGCTGCCAGCCTGTCTCCAAAAGCCACGAAATCACCGCTTGCGAGTCCAATGTGGTCACCGGGCTCGACGGCCAGCCCGCGCTCGATGTCCTGCTGGCGGATCTGAATATTTCGCTGGAGCAGCCGCGCGAGGCCTTGGCCCGGGTTCGTACCACGCTGGTTGGCCTGAGTCATCCGCAAGACATTCTGACCGAGTTGCCCGGTCCGCAGGCCCGTCGCGCCGGCCAGTTTGGCGCCGAGGTGGTGGTGCGCCACCTGATAGGGCTGGATCCGGCGCGCAAAGGCATCGCGATCAGTGATGCGCCCAACGTGGGCATGTCGCTGGCTTTTTGTGAACGCAATGCGCAAGCCGCGCGCGCTGACCTGATTCGGGTGTGCGCTGAAATCCGCGAAGAGCTGGAGCCTGAAGAGCTCTCGCTCGAAGTCGCCAGCGCCTTGAACCTGCCGGACGCGGAATCCGCGCCGCATGTTGCAAGGCGCATTGCTGGCGCGATTTACGTGAGCTGCTCCGGGCGAGGCGGTCCGCACTTTGGCGCGCCCAGCGCCGAGCTGCAGATCGTGCGACGTGCGCTTGGTGATGTTCCTCTGGTCGGATTTTTTGCCGGCGGTGAAATCGCGCATCACCACTTGTACGGTTACACCGGTGTGTTGACGGTTTTCACGTCTGCAGACTGAAGGTGTTGCCGAATCCGGCGCCGTCTCAGGCGCAAGGCCTGACGCCTCCAAACCAGTTTTCGCTCTTGCGGCAGCGCCGCTTCGCGCCTTTTTTCTGGACCCAGTTTTGCGGCGCGGCCAACGACAACCTTTTCAAGTTTGCTTTTACCGTGATGGTGACTTACCAGCTCTCGGTGAACTGGTTGCCGCCGGCGCTGGCCGGTCTGGTTATAGGCGCCTTGTTCATACTGCCGTTTGTGCTTTTTTCAGCCACCAGCGGGCAGCTTGCCGACAAGTTTGAAAAAACCCGGATCATTCGCTGGGTGAAGAACCTAGAGGTGCTGATCATGCTGCTGGCAGCCTTGGGCTTTGTCAGCCCTGGGGCAGCACTGCAAGTGCCTGTGCTGCTGGGCTGTACTTTTTTGATGGGGCTGCATTCCACGCTGTTTGGCCCGGTCAAGTACGCCTATCTGCCGCAGGCCTTGAACGAAAACGAGCTCACCGGCGGCAACGGCATGGTGGAGATGGGTACCTTCGTGGCCATCTTGCTTGGCAACATCGTGGGTGGTCTGGTGGTCGCGTTGCCGCAAGTCGGGCCGGGCTATGTGGCCGTGGCCTGCGTGGCGCTGGCCCTGTTGGGGCGAGTGATGGCGCAGTTCATACCACGCGCAGCCGCAACCGATGCCGATCTCAAAATCAACTGGAACCCGGTGAGTGAAACCTGGCGCAACCTGCAGCTGGCGAGCCGCTATCCCGTGGTCTTTCGCTCCATGCTGGGCATCAGCTGGATGTGGTTTTTTGGGGCGGTTTTCCTGAGCCAGTTCCCGAGCTTTGCGAAGGAGGTGCTGCACGGCAATGAGCAGGTGGCGTCTTTGCTGCTGGTGGTTTTTTCAATCGGCATAGGTACCGGTTCGCTGCTGTGCGAGGTGCTCGGCAAACGCCGGCTTGAAATCGGGCTCGTGCCTCTGGGGGCGATTGGCATGAGTGTTTTTGCGATCGATCTTTACTTCGCTTCGCGCGGCTTGCCGCCTTCCTCGCTCATGGGCGTGGCCGCCTTCATGGCCCAGCCCGCGCACTGGCGCGTGCTGCTGGACCTGCTGCTGCTCAGCCTGTTTGCCGGTCTTTACAGCGTGCCCATGTACGCGCTGGTACAGCTGCGCAGCCAGACCACGCACCGGGCCCGCATGATCGCAACCAACAATATTCTCAACGCGCTTTTTATGATCGTCAGCGCGCTGGCTGCGGGCGCGCTGCTTAAGGCCGGCTTCAGCATTCCCGAGATCTTTCTGGCGCTGGGTCTGGCCAATGCGCTCATGGCCATTTATGTCTTTGCGCTGGTGCCGGACTACCTGCGGCGTTTTTTCACGCTGATCAGCGGCCAGCACTGATGGGCATGCGGGGGCCTGTCAGGGCTGCAGCCGCTCCACCAGGTACTCCCGGGCGAACCAGAAGGTCTCGGGCGAGGCCAGTGCTGCCCAGTTGCCTTCTTTTGCGTCCTGGCGCGACCGAATGTCCCAGCGCGCATCGATGATGCGGCACTGGTCACAGGGCGCCTGGCCGGCACGCCTGAGGACCAGGGCGTAGCGGCTGGTCTTGAAAAGCGCATTGACGTCGGCATAGTCCACCGGCTGAGGTGCGTCATAGGCAAGGATTTTTGCACCCGACAGCAGGAATTGGTAGCGCTCAAACTGGCCATTGAAATTGTTGGGCACGCTGACCTGCTGGCCTTTCATTTGGGCAACAGTTTCTGGGCGGAAGTGGCCCAGTGCGCCATTGAACGGCGCGGTGGTCCCTCCAAGTGCCAGCAATACGGCGCAGGCGGCCACTGCAGTCAACGGTTTGGTGGTGTTCTTTTTCAGCAGTCCGAAAACGCAAGCTACGGCAATCAACAACAGCAATAACCAGAACATGGGTGAATAAGCGCCGGCGTCCCGCGTGGCGCGCACCGCGCCACGCGCAATCAGGCCCATGGCCAGGGCGCCCAGCAGGCAGAACACCAGGGTCAGGCTGAACCACATGCGTGCCATGCGATCCCAGTACAGCGCCAGCAATACCGCGACCGCCGGCATGGCGGGTATCAGGTAGCGAGCCGAGCGCTGGTCGGGCAGCATGAAGACCAGCGCCAGCGCCAGCAGCCAGAGCCAGACGATTTTTTCACCATCGTTGATGGCGACGTTTGTAGCCAGTCGCAAGCGGTAGCTGCGCCATGCCGTCCACGCGGCGCCCACTGCAAGCGGAAACAGCAGGCCGGCGTTGACGAAGTAAGCCGTGAGTATGGTCAGCACACCGCCCGACGCGCTGAACGCCTGCTTGAAGTAGCCCGGTGAGGACTTGAACTTGCCGGCGTTTTCCCCAACGACGAACTCGCGCCAGACTTCGCCAGGAAACGGATCAAGCGCGAACCACAGACCGAACACGGCCAGCGCGATGGCGCAGATGGCCGCGACCTTGACGCCGTCTATCACGATGCCACGACGAAAAATCTGCCAAGGCGCTTTGCGTGCGCCCAGCACCTGGTAGCACAGCGCCAGGCCCAGACCGACAGGCGCGACCATGGCAAAGGATTTGTACAGGCAGCCTATGCCCAGCGCCAGGCCCGCCAGCAGCGGAAACTGCCAGCGCGAGGCCAGCAGGCGGGCAGGCGACCAGGCGATCGCGGCAAACAGGCCAAACAGCCAGAAGGTTTCGGGCGCACTGGTCAGGTAAGGCCGGCCGTAGCGGTAGGTGCTGAAAAATGACAGGTAGGCGATGGCTGCGATGGCGCCCAGGCTGATGGCGCGCTGCGCAGCCGGTGCTTTTTCACCACGGCCGGCGGGCTGTGCTCTGCCAATGTGCCAGGTCAGCAGGCCCAGCACCAAGGCCGTCGCCCAGGAATAAAGCACGCTGGGCAGGCGCAGGTTGAGCAGTGTCCAGTGCTCGCCCCAGCCGCCAGCCAGCATGGCTTGCCAGAACAGCAGCGGCGGCTTGGTGTTGCGCATGAAGTCGTAGGAACTCACCAGCGGCAGCCAGTGGCCGCTTTCTGCGGTCAGGCGCGCAATATGGGCGTAGACCAGTTCATCGCCGTTTCGCGCAATATGGTCGCCGCCCAACTCAAACAGATAGGACAAAGCCACGACGATGGCCAGGGCCAGCCACCAGACGTGGCCAGCTAGCCCTGGTTTGACGGGCCGGGTGGGGTCAAGGCTTTTCATGCGGGGTGCTCGCGCCTGCAACTGGCGTGCTCGCCACGGAAGTGGCCGCGCCGGCCGGCACCAGCCTGAGCCGGCGAAAAGTCAGTCTGTCATTGGCCAGAAAGTTGAACACGCTGGACAGGGCAATCGCCACCAGATTGGCCAGGATGTAATGCAGGTAGCTCGCCAGCCATTTCGTCAGCAGCGACTGGATTGCAATCGACAAGGCAGCGGCCATCACGTATTTGAAGAAAAGCACCAGTGCCACATGGTGTACTTCATGGCGCCGGTCGCGCCAGGTCAGCCGCCGGTTCCAGTAAAAATTGCTGATCGTGGCCATGGTGATGGCCAGCGCGATCGAGTAGTTCAGGCGCGCGTGAAAGTCAGCGATCTGCCGGAACAAAAACTCCTGCGACAAATAGAGCACGGCGATATTGATCACCGTGCCGCTGGCGCCCACCAGGCCGAACTTGATAAAACGCCAGCGCGCCATGGGCTGCAAGCGCGGCGGCAAGCGGCGTATCAGGCCTTCGGCGATGGTTCTGAGGCTGGCCATCAGGAAGCTGCCAGACATTCGCGGGCCTTGGCCAGCACAGCTTCGGGTGCAATCGCCTTGAGGCACTGGTTGTCGCCGTCGCAATAAGACGAGCGGTGGTTGTAGGCGCTCAAGCAGGGCGAGCAAGGCCACTGGCTGTAAAAGGAGTGGCATTGCGGCGTGAGCGGTGCATACAGGCCAGGCGTTTCGGGGCCGAACAGCATCAGCGTCCAGATGGGTGTCAGCGCTGCAAACTGGCCAGGGCCGCCATCGTTGGTGACGAGAAGTTTGGCTACATGGAAGAGCGACAGCAACTCGGCAATCGAGCGCGTGTAACCCGTCAAATCAATGGCGGTGCTGCATGGCGCAGCCGCCTGTATGTTGGCGACCAGTTGCTGCGCCAGCGCGCGGTCGTCTTTGAGGCCAATGACGGCCACCGCACAGCCGTCTGCTACCAGGCCTTTGCACATCGCGGTGTAGCTGGCCAATGGCCAGGCGCGAATCGGCAAGATTCCGCCGCCGGGGTAGACCAGCACCAGCGGCTTGCCCGCGATCTCGGGGAAGTCCTGGGCCAGTCTGGCCGTGATGCCCGCCAGCAGCGCCGGCTCGAGCGCGACATGGGGCGGCGCTTTGCCGGACACAAGCACCGGCAGTTTGGACTTGGGCACCGCGGTCGAGTCGATCGCGCGGGCCAGCGTCAAAAACTGTGCGCTGATGTGCTGGTAGGGGTTGTAGGGCACGCGCCGGTTGATGTGCGAGCCGCGGTACAGGCCTTCCTGGGTATGCCTGTGAAAGCCGACGCGCACCGAGGCGCCGCTGGCATAGGACAGCAGGCTGCTGATGCGCGAAAACAGTTCGCAGTCAATCGCCACATCGACATTGGCGCGGCGCAGCTCTGCGATCGCCCGCCACAGGCTGGACAACAGCGCGGGTAGCGAGCTGTCGTCCACCGTGTGCACATGCTCGGGCCTGACCAGCTGCATGAGGTCGAGGATTTCCCGGTTTTTGCCAAACAGCAGGGCGTGCAATTGGGCATCCGGGTAGCGCTGCCGAAAGCGCGCAAACATGTCATGCGCCAGCACCAGGCTACCCATTTCAGACAGCAATATGACGACGATGGCACGCGGCGCCTGATCTGCCGGGCGCGGCGCGCGCAACTTGTTGAGCGCGACATCGAGCAGCGACACGGCCGCGCACAGCGGTATGCCAACCCAGCGGTCAATCCAGCGTTGCACTTGGATGTTCATGGTCTAGATGCCTCGCGCCCGGTCGGCATGGAACTGAAGCACGAACGCGCCAAAGCGGCCCACGTCCAGCGCGTCGCGGACTTCCTGCATCAGGTTCAGGTAGTAGTGCAGGTTATGAATGCTGGACAACATCGGGCCCAGCATTTCGCCGCAGCGGTCCAGATGGTGCATATAGGCACGGCTGAAGTTTTTGCAGGTGTAGCAGCTGCAGGTCGCATCCACCGGGGCTTGCTCGGTTTTGTAGCGTGCATTGCGAATCTTCAGGTCGCCAAAGCGCGTGAACATGTGGCCATTGCGCGCGTTGCGGGTCGGCATCACGCAGTCAAACATGTCCACGCCAGCAGCCACGCCTTCGACCAGGTCTTCCGGCGTGCCGACGCCCATCAGGTAGCGCGGCTTGTCGGCCGGCAGGCGGTGCGGCGTGTGCGCCATGATGCGCTGCATTTCTTCCTTGGGCTCGCCCACGCTGACGCCGCCTACCGCATAGCCGGGAAAATTCATCTCCACCAGCGCGTCGAGCGAATCCTGGCGCAGGTTTTCAAACATGCCGCCCTGCACGATGCCGAACAGCGCATTCGGGTTTTCAAGCTTTTCAAACTCGCTCGCGCAACGCGCAGCCCAGCGCCGGCTCAACTCCATGGAGCTGCGCGCCTCGGATTCGGTCGTGATGTGGCCCTTGGTGTCGTAAGGCGTGCACTCGTCGAACTGCATCACGATGTCGCTGTTGAGAATGGTCTGGATCTGCATCGATATTTCAGGCGTCAGAAACAGCTTGTCGCCGTTGACTGGCGAGGCGAACTTCACGCCTTCTTCGGAAATCTTGCGCATCTCGCCCAGCGACCAGACCTGAAAGCCGCCGCTGTCGGTGAGTATGGGTTTGTTCCAGCTTTCGAACTGGTGCAGTCCGCCAAACTGCGCCATCACGTCAAGACCGGGACGCATCCAGAGGTGAAAGGTGTTGCCCAGAATGATTTGCGCGCCCATGTCATGCAGCGACTGCGGCATCACGCCCTTGACGGTGCCGTAAGTTCCAACCGGCATGAAGATAGGCGTTTGCACCACGCCATGGTTGAGCGTCAACTGGCCGCGCCGGGCGTGTGAGCCCAGTGTGGATGCCAGGTAGGCGCCGCTGTCGTCGGCTGGTTGGTCGGTCTTCAGTACTTCAAATTCGAGCATCGTGCAATTGTCGCAGTTGTGTTTTCAGGATGGGGTCGGGGTTTTTCGTGCCAGCAGCATGGCGTCGCCATAGCTGAAAAACCGGTAGTGCTGCGCGATGGCGTGCCGGTACAGCGCCATGATGTGTTCGTAGCCGGAAAACGCGCTGACCAGCATCATCAAGGTGCTTTTGGGCAAATGAAAGTTGGTCAGCAGCAGGTCCACCACGGCGAACTCGTAGCCGGGCGTGATGAAAATGTTGGTGTCGCTGCAATCGGGGCCGAACTTCGCGTTCGATTCAAGCGCCCGTACTGTGGTGGTCCCGACGGCTACCACGCGGCCGCCGCGCGCCTTGCACTCGGCGATCGCCTGCAGGGTTGCGGCGGGCACTTCAAAGCGTTCGAAATGCATCACGTGCTCGGCAATGCTTTCAGTCTTGACCGGCTGGAAAGTGCCGGCACCCACATGCAGCGTCACGCTGGCCCGCTGCACGCCGCGCGCGTCAAGCTGTGCCAGCACGGCTTCGTCAAAATGCAGGGCTGCTGTGGGCGCCGCGACTGCCCCCGGGTTTTTTGCAAACACGGTCTGGTAACGCTGCTCGTCGTCAACCGAGTCGCTGTGGGTGATGTAGGGTGGCAGTGGAACGTGGCCGTGCTGCGCCATCAGGGCGTAGGGGTCGCTGCTGAGCCTGAAGCGGTAAAGCGGGCCGTCGGCGTTTGGCCAGCGTCCGAGCAAGGTCGCGCTGAAGCCGCCGTCCATTTGCATCACGGCGCCCGGCAAGGGCTTTTTGCTGACCTTCATATGCGCCGCGACTTCATGCCCTGCGTCGGCATGCGGCGACAGCACCCGCTCGATCAGTAGTTCCAGCCGGCCACCGCTGGATTTCTGGCCAAACAGCCTGGCCTTGACCACTTTGGTGTCGTTGAACACCAGCAGGTCGCCGGGATTGAGCAGCTCCGGCAGCTCGGTAAATCGGCGATCCACGGCCAGCGCGTTGCGGCCGTCGAGCAGGCGCGAGCCGCTGCGCTGGGTTGGCGGATGCTGGGCGATGAGTTCGGCGGGAAGCGTGAAATCAAAATCACTGAGGCTGAAATGCGTTTTCATGAAGGCACAATTGTCCCATGTCACCACCCGGAGCCCCTGCACGAAAGACCCTCAGAGCCAAGGCGGTGGCGGTGCGCGCGCCTGCGGCAAACAGGGATGCGCAGGTCGGCGCCCCGACAGCGGCGCCTCAGCCGGCCAAATCACAGGCGCAAAAGGCGCTGGAAAAGCTCGGGCTGCGCCGTGATATTGACCTGGCCCTGCATTTGCCTTTGCGCTATGAGGACGAGACCCGCATCGTGCGCCTGCAGGACGCGCGCGATGGCGACATGGTGCAAATAGAAGGGCAGGTGACGAACAGCGAAATCAGCTTGCGTCCGCGCCGCCAGCTGCGGGTGACGCTGGACGATGGCAGCGACAGCTGCGTGCTGCGCTTCCTCAATTTTTACCCCTCTCATCAAAAGACGCTTAGCGTGGGCGCCCGAGTGCGGGTGCGGGGCGAGATTCGCGGCGGGTTTTTGGGCCGGGAAATGGTGCACCCCAGCTTCAAGCTGGCCGGCGGCGAACTGCCGGGTGCGCTGACGCCGGTGTATCCAACAGTGGCGGGATTGCCGCAAGCCTATTTGCGCAAGGCGGTGCTCGGCGGCGTGGGCCGGGCTGATCTGGGGGAGACGATTCCTGCCGAATTTTTAAATGAAAAGCTGCCGCAGCGCTTGTCTGGACTGCGTGAGGCGCTACAGTTTTTGCACCACCCGACGCCCGATGTGGCGCTCGCCACGCTGGAGGATCGCAGCCACCCGGCCTGGCAGCGCCTCAAAGCCGAGGAGCTGCTGGCCCAGCAACTGTCGCAGTTGCAGTCGCGCAGGGTCCGTGCGGCCATGCGTGCGCCCTCTCTGGCTGGGCCGCCCATGCGCGGGGTGCATTGCAGCTTGCATGCGCAGTTGCTCGAGCGCCTGCCGTTTCGCTTGACCGCCGCCCAGCAGCGCGTGGACCAGGAGATCAGCGCCGATCTGCAAAAAACCATTCCCATGCACAGGCTACTTCAGGGCGATGTCGGTTCCGGCAAGACCGTGGTGGCGGCGCTGGCGGCGGCACGCTGCATGGATGCGGGCTGGCAGTGCGCGTTGATGGCGCCTACCGAGATTCTGGCCGAGCAACACTTTCGCAAGCTCATCAGCTGGCTGGAGCCGCTGGGCATCAAGACCGCCTGGCTGACCGGCAGCCAGAAAGCCAAGGACAGGCGCGAATCGCTGGCGCTGATTGAAAGCGGCGAGGCGGCGCTGGTGGTGGGAACCCACGCCGTGATCCAGGACAAGGTGCTGTTCAAGAACCTGGCGCTGGCCATCATTGACGAGCAACACCGCTTTGGCGTGGCGCAGCGGCTGGCGCTCAGAAGCAAGATGACCTCGCCCGCCCAGGGCGGCTCCGGATCCCGTGGGGAGGAGCCCCATCTTTTGATGATGACGGCCACGCCGATTCCGCGCACGCTGGCCATGAGCTACTACGCCGACCTGGACGTCTCGACCATTGACGAGCTGCCGCCCGGTCGCACCCCCATCGTGACCAAGGTGGTCAACGATGCCCGGCGCGACGAGGTGATTGAACGCATTCGCGGTCAGCTCGCGGAAGGCCGCCAGGTCTACTGGGTCTGCCCGCTGATTGAAGAGAGCGAGTCGATTGACCTGGTCAATGCCACGCAGACGCACGAGGCCTTGAGCGCCGCGCTAAACAGCCCCCAGGCTCCGCCTCCTGGCGTGGTGGTCGGCTTGCTGCACTCGCGCATGCCGGTGGCCGAGAAAAAGGCCGTGATGAGCCTGTTCAACAGCGGCCAGATGGGTGTGCTGGTCAGCACCACCGTGATTGAAGTGGGTGTCGACGTGCCCAACGCCTCGCTGATGGTGATTGAACACGCCGAGCGTTTTGGCCTGTCACAGCTGCACCAGCTGCGCGGCCGTGTCGGGCGCGGCGCAGCGGCGTCGGCCTGCGTGCTGCTTTATTCCACCGGTGATGCGCCGCGCCTAGGTGAAACCGCCAGGGCCAGGCTCAAGGCCATGGTCGAGACCAACGACGGCTTCGAGATTGCCAGGCGTGATCTGGACATTCGCGGACCCGGCGAGTTTCTGGGCGCCCGGCAGTCCGGCGCGCCCATGCTGCGCTTTGCCGATCTGGCTGAAGACACCCAACTGCTGGAATGGGCGCGCGCGCTGGCGCCGCAAATGCTGGACAGGCACGCTGCGCTGGCGCACAGGCATATCCAGCGCTGGCTCGGTGGCAAGGCCGAGTTTCTGAAGGCTTGACCGAGGCCTCAATGTGCGTCTGGCAGCGCCGGGATGATGGCGGCCAAGTTTTTTCTAATGCTTGAGCCGGGAGTCACCCCGGCAGGCGAGTTACTTTTCTTTGTCTCGCCAAAGAAACCTAACGAAAAGAAAGGCGACCCTACCGTCTGCGACCCTTCGCTTCGCTGCGGGCACCTTGCGGTGCTCGGCCCAGCCGGGGTCTCGCTCGAACTCGGCTTCGCCTCAGGCAATCGCGAGCCTTGATCCGTCTGAACCTTCGCTCCTCAGCGCATACACAAGGGCTTGGGGGAATCAATACCAACAGCCAACTCTCGCAAAACGCGTAAAGGACCTTGACCGCCGGTACGAGCCCCGGCCTGGTGCTTCAAGCTCAAGGACTGGAAAGTCGGTCGCGAAAAGCATCACAATACGCGCATGACGCTGACCGAACTCAAATACATAGTCGCCGTAGCGCGTGAAAAGCATTTTGGCAAAGGCGCTGACGCTTGCCATGTCTCGCAGCCGACACTCAGCGTGGCGATTAAAAAGCTTGAGGAAGAGTTGCAGGTCAAGCTGTTTGAGCGCAATGCCAACGAAATTACCGTCACGCCCCTGGGTGAAGAGATCGTGCGTCAGGCCCAAAGCGTGCTGGAGCAAGCCGACAGCATTCGTGAAATTGCCAAGCGCGGAAAAGACCCCCTAGCTGGCGCCCTGCGACTGGGTGTGATCTACACCATTGGGCCCTACCTGTTGCCCGATCTGGTGCGTCAGGCCATCGCGCACACGCCCCAGATGCCGCTGATGCTGCAGGAAAACTTCACGGTCAAGCTGCTCGAGGAGCTGCGCAACGGCGAGATCGACTGTGCAATTTTGGCCGAGCCTTTTCCAGACACCAATCTGGCGATCGCGCCGCTTTATGACGAGCCCTTCATGGCGGCGGTTCCCAGCAGCCACCCGCTGGCTGAGCGCAGCAGCGTCACCGCTGAAGAGCTGAAAAAGGAAACCATGCTGCTGCTGGGCACCGGCCATTGCTTTCGCGACCATGTGCTGGAAGTCTGCCCGGAGTTCGCACGCTTTTCCAGCAGCGCCGACGGCATACGCAAGAGCTTTGAAGGCTCGTCGCTGGAAACCATCAAACACATGGTGGCCGCTGGCATGGGCATCACCCTGGTGCCGCGTCTGGGCGTGCCCAAAGAAGCGCTGGCCCAGCAGTCAGCCGGCAAGAAACCCGTCAAGGGCAAAGCCAGGCAGGCCGCCGAGCAAACCTCGTTCGTGACTTACCTGCCGTTTGAAGGCCATGTGCCGAGCCGGCGCGTGGTGCTGGTCTGGCGTCGCAGCTTCACGCGTTATGAGGCGATTGCGGCGTTGCGCAACGCCATCTATGCCTGCGAGTTGCCGGGCGTGACGCGATTGTCTTGAGCGGATTTTTCCTATGGGCTTTGACCCCAAAAAACCAGCTGAATTTCGGGCAGCGCAGCAATCAGTGCTGATAAGGCTTGAAGAATAAATTTTCACTCTACCTTCAGTTGATCCGCTGGGACCGTCCAGCGGGCTGGCTGCTGCTGCTTTGGCCTACGCTGTCGGCGCTGTGGCTGGCTTCGCGTGGCTTTCCAGGCTGGCACCTGGTGCTGGTGTTCACGCTGGGTACTTTCCTGATGCGCAGCGCTGGCTGCTGCCTCAACGATGTGGCGGACCGGGACTTCGACCGCCATGTCAAGCGCACGGCCGAGCGGCCCGTGACCAGCGGCAAGCTCTCGAGCCAGGAAGCGCTGGCTTTGGGCGCGCTGCTGGCCTTGCTGGCTTTTGGACTGGTGCTGACCACCAACACGGCTGCAGTTGCCTGGTCGTTTGCGGCGCTGGCCGTCACGCTGGCCTACCCCTTCGCCAAACGTTATGTGTCCATGCCGCAGGCGGTGCTGGGCGTGGCTTTCAGTTTTGGCATTCCCATGGCTTTTGCGGCTGTGCAGTCAACCGTGCCGCCGCTGGCCTGGGGCTTGCTACTGGGTAATCTGTTCTGGGTAATTGCCTATGACACCGAGTACGCCATGGTGGACCGCGACGACGATCTGCGCATAGGCATGAAAACCTCGGCCATCACGCTGGGGCGGTTCGACATTGCCTCCGTGTTGCTGAGCTACCTGATTTATCTGTCAATTTGGGCTTTTTTGCCCGTCAGCCGGCCGCTGCCAGCTATATATTTAGTAGCGCTCTGCCTGGCTTTGGCGCAGGCGCTCTGGCATGTCTGGCTGATACGCCGGCGCGAGCGTGAGGCTTGCTTCAAGGCTTTCAGGCTCAACCATTGGCTGGGGTTCACGGTGTTTGCCGGCCTGGCCCTGAGTCATGTGATGCCCTGAGCCTGCAACCACCTGGCGGTTCCAGGTAGCCAACAAAAAAACCCGCTCAAGGCGGGTTTTTTTGTTGATTGGCCGCACGGGTTGCCCCGGCATGCCAATTTCCAGCGGCTGGCTTAGGCGGCTTTTTTGGCCGACTTGGCTTTGTGCTTGGCTTTGGCCTTGTGTTTTGCCTTTGCCTTGTGCTTGGCCTTGGCTGGTGCGGCCATCGGGGCGGCGGCTGGCGCTTCTGCGGGTGCAGCCATTGGCGCGCCGGTTTGAGCCGATGCGGACGTGGAGATCACGGCCAGGGACATGGACAAAACAGCGGCGCTGGCGAGGATGGACAAGATTTTTTTCATGAGAGCTCCTTTTTTGATGGACTGACTATAACTTCATTGCGCCTGTCATTGGCCGCCAGGCATGCCCGATTGCACGCTTGGAAGCGTTAAAAGGCGTTTCATTCAGTTGGCGCCGAACTCATCGCCGAGCTCGGCCGCGCGTAGCCTGGCCGCCTGCATGGCTTTGATAAACAGCGGCTTGACCTGGTCCTGCTCCATGCTGGTGATCGCCGCATAGGTTGTGCCGCCCTTGGAGGTGACGCGGGCGCGCAGGACCTCGGGTGGCTCGCTCGATGCGTTGGCCAGCTCGGAAGCGCCGACAAAAGTGGCCACCGCCAGCTTGTGCGCCTGCTCACGCGTCAGGCCCATGGCCAGGCCAGCCTGCAGCATGGCTTCGATAAAGTAAAACACATAGGCCGGGCCAGAGCCGGACAGCGCTGTGACGGCGTCAAGCTGTGACTCTTCATGGAGCCAGAGGTAGTCGCCGGTGGTCTTAATCACGTTTTCGACCAGCGTGCGTTCGGCGCTGCTGACGGCCTCACGCGCAAACAGCGCCGTCATGCCTTTGCCCACGAGTGCGGGCGTGTTGGGCATGGCGCGCACCAGGCGCTCGCTGCCCAGCCAGCCCGCGATGCTGTCCGAGCGTATGCCGGCGGCCACGCTCAGGTGCAAAGCCGACGCCGTGTAGTCGCGGGTCTGTTGCGCGGCCTCCTTGAAGGTCTGCGGCTTGACGGCCCAGACCACCAGTGACGCGGCGGCCAGCGCCGGAGCTGCGGCTGACAGTGCCTCGATGCCGAATTGCGCCGCCAGCTTTTCGCGCTGCTCGGCCCAGGGTTCTATGACCTGAATCTGGCTGGGCCGCAGGCCGTTTTTGAGCAATCCGCCGATGATGGCGCTGGCCATGTTGCCGCCGCCTATGAAGGCGATGTTGTCTGTTGAAGTTGTCACGTTAAGCGCTCCTGGTGCCTGATGTTATCTGCTGCGATGCGTTAACCTAGGCGGTAATGGACTACATACTCGCTTTGGACCAGGGCACCAGCAGCTCGCGCGCCATGTTGTTTGACCATTCGGGAGCTGTTGTTGCCTTGGCGCAGCAGGCGGTTCGCCAGATCTTCCCGCAGCCCGGCTGGGTGGAGCACGACGCCAGTGAAATCTGGCTGGCGCAGCTCGCTGTGGCGCGGGAATGCATATCAAAAATGCCCCTGGTCCAATCAGGACGGGCGCAGGCAGCTACTGATTCAGTAGCAATGGCGGGTTCTTCTGCGGACAGCGTCCTCGCCATAGGCATCACCAACCAGCGCGAAACCACGGTTTTGTGGGACAGGAAAACCGGCGAGCCGGTTGCCCATGCGATTGTCTGGCAGGACAGGCGCACGGCACCGCGTTGCGAGCAACTGCGCGAGATGGGCTATGGCGACCTTGTCAAAGAAAAAACCGGGCTGCTGCTGGACGCCTATTTTTCGGCCACCAAGCTGGAGTGGCTGCTCAATGAAGTACCTGGCGTGCGCGCCCGGGCCGAGCGCGGTGAGCTTGCATTTGGCACCATGGACGCCTGGCTGGTCTGGCAGCTGACTGGCGGGCGGGTGCATGTCACCGACGTCAGCAACGCCTCGCGCACGCTGCTGTTCAATCTTCACACCATGCAGTGGGACGCCGACCTGCTGGCGCTGTTCAATATCCCGCCGTCTGTGCTGCCCACTGTGGTTGCCAGCAGCGGCGTGCTCGCCGAGAGCGATGCCGCGCTGTTGGGCGTGCCCATCCTGATTGCCGGTGTGGCCGGAGATCAGCAGGCGGCGCTGTTCGGTCAGGGCTGTGTGTCGCCGGGCATGGCCAAAAACACCTACGGAACCGGCTGCTTCATGCTGATGAATACCGGCAGCCGGCCGGTGCAGTCGGGCCAGCAATTGCTGAGCAGTGTCGCCTGGCGTATCGCGGACCCGCATGCAAGCGGGCAAACGCCGGTAGACGCCTATTGTCTGGAGGGCAGCGTTTTCATGGCCGGTGCAACCATACAGTGGCTGCGCGACGGGCTGCAGATCATAGATTCCGTCGAGCAGGTGCAGGCCCTCGCGGCCAGCGTTCCGGACAGCGGCGATGTATATCTGGTTCCGGCATTTGTCGGCCTGGGCGCGCCTAACTGGGATCCATCCGCGCGAGGTGCGCTGCTTGGTATGACGCGCGGCACCACGCGTGCCCACATTGCGCGGGCAGCACTCGAAGCCATTGCCCTGCAAAGCGCTGACGTATTTGCGGCCATGAACAGCGCGTCAGGTCTGGCACTGAAGGAGTTGCGCGCAGACGGTGGCGCCAGCTGCAACAACCTTCTGATGCAGATGCAGGCGGATTTCTCCGGCGTGCCGGTGGTGCGAGCCCAGGTGACAGAAACCAGCGCACTGGGCGCGGCTTACCTGGCGGGGCTGGCGATAGGGTTCTGGAACGATACGGCAGAAATTGCCTCGCACTGGCGGGCTGAGCGCCGGTTTGAGCCGCAGATGGGCGAGGCTGAGCGATGCGCGAAAACGGCGCGCTGGCACAAGGCGGTCGAGCGTTCCTCCTTGTGGATTTGAGCCTGGGCTGCCTATTTGCAGCAGAAAAAAGCGGTGCCGGTCCCTCGATTGGCCGCAAAAGCGCAAATTCCTCAGGTTTTTTCATCTGCAGGTATTGACGGAGCCAACTTCTGGGGTAATAATCGAGGGCTTCGCTAGAAAAGGCGGAGAATTCTGACTTAATAGCCCAATTGGAAGCATTGCAAGTGGTTTGCGGTGTGGACGACGGGCCCAAGACTGATTGGTCGGCAACTCAAGAGGGTTGTCAACCGGTGCAAGTTGGGAACAAATTAAATGATTCAAACGCAATCCAAACTCGATGTTGCTGACAATACGGGTGCTAAATCCGTGATGTGCATCAAAGTGCTGGGCGGCTCCAAGCGCCGGTACGCCAGCGTCGGTGACGTCATCAAGGTGAGCATTAAAGAAGCAGCGCCACGTGGCCGCGTCAAAAAAGGCGAGGTTTACAGTGCCGTGGTGGTTCGTACCGCCAAGGGCATTCGTCGTGGTGATGGCTCGCTCGTCAAATTCGATGGCAACGCGGCAGTGTTGCTTAACGCCAAGCTGGAGCCAATCGGCACCCGCATCTTCGGACCAGTCACGCGCGAATTGCGCACTGAAAAGTTCATGAAGATTGTGTCCTTGGCACCTGAAGTTCTGTAAGGACACGCCATGAACAAGATTCGCAAAGGCGACGAAATCGTCGTGATCGCAGGCCGGGACAAGGGTAAGCGCGGCACGATTACGCAGCGCACGGACGACAGTTACGTGTTGGTCGAGGGTATTAACCTGGTGAAAAAACACACCAAGCCAAATCCCCTCAAAGGCACAACCGGCGGCATCGTTCAAAAAAGCATGCCGATTCACCAGTCCAACGTAGCTATTTTCAATGCTGCAACGGGCAAGGCTGATCGGGTTGGCATCAAGTTGTTGGCTGACGGCAAAAAAGTGCGCGTCTTCAAGTCCAGCGGCGACGAAATTAAGGCTGCATAAACATGGCACGCTTACAAGCTCAATTCCGCGAGAAAATCGCGCCTGCCCTGATTGAAAAATTCGGCTACACAACGCCGATGCAGGTTCCCCGCATCACCAAGATCACGCTCAACATGGGTGTGAGCGAGGCGGTTGCAGACAAGAAGGTCATGGATAGCGCCGT
The DNA here is from genome assembly GCA_947443645.1 of Comamonadaceae bacterium. GTDB lineage: Bacteria > Pseudomonadota > Gammaproteobacteria > Burkholderiales > Burkholderiaceae_C > Polaromonas. The sequence continues at coordinate 209,701 of CANEXF010000001.1, forward strand.
TGGCGACATGACCAAGATCGCCGGCCAAAAGCCGGTGGTTACCAAGGCCAAGAAAGCTATCGCCGGTTTCAAGATCCGTGAAGATCTGCCAATCGGTTGCATGGTGACTTTGCGCGGCGTGAAGATGTATGAATTCCTCGATCGTTTCGTGACCGTGGCTCTGCCCCGCGTTCGTGACTTCCGTGGTATTTCTGGTCGCTCCTTTGATGGCCGCGGCAACTACAACATCGGCGTCAAAGAGCAGATCATTTTCCCTGAAATTGAGTACGACAAGGTTGATGCCTTGCGCGGTCTCAATATCAGTATCACCACGACGGCCAAGACCGATGAAGAGTGCAAGGCACTTCTCACCGCCTTCCGTTTTCCGTTCAAGAACTGAAGGCGCAAGATGGCTAAACAAGCATTGCTGCAACGTGAACTGAAGCGCGACAAACTGGTCGCCAAGTTCGCCAAAAAACACGCTGAACTCAAGGCTACGTCCAACGACGCAAAACGCTCCGATGAAGAGCGCGCGCTGGCCCGTCTTGAGCTGCAAAAGTTGCCCCGCAACGCCAACCCTACTCGTCAGCGTAACCGCTGCGCGATCACGGGTCGTCCGCGTGGTACGTTCCGTCAATTCGGTCTGGCTCGCGCCAAGATTCGTGAATTGGCTTTTGCTGGTGATATCCCTGGTATCACTAAAGCAAGCTGGTAAGCATAGGAGAACCGCAAATGAGTATGAGTGATCCTATTGCCGACATGCTGACACGCATTCGGAATGCACAAATGGTTGAAAAAGCCGTTGTGCTGGTACCTTCTTCCAAAGTCAAGGTTGCCATCGCGCAGGTTTTAAAGGATGAGGGCTATATCGATGGCTTCTCGGTCAAAACCGATGATGGCAAGCCCCAGTTGGAAATCGCCCTGAAGTATTACGCAGGCAAGCCCGTGATTGAGCGCATCGAGCGCGTCAGTCGTCCAGGCCTGCGCGTATACAAAGGCCATGGCGCTATTCCTCAAGTCATGAATGGCTTGGGTGTGGCAATTGTCACGACGCCCCAGGGTGTTATGACTGATCGTAAAGCGCGCGCTACTGGCATCGGTGGCGAAGTTCTTTGCTACGTGGCCTAACGGCGGCATTGAGGAGAAACTAAATGTCTCGTGTAGGAAAAATGCCAGTGTCCGTGCCCCAGGGTGTGGAAGTGGCCATCAAAGAAGACCAGATTAATGTCAAGGGTGCCCTCGGTACGCTTGCACTGGCTCAAAACGCGCTGGTCACCATCAAAAATGATGATGGCAAGCTGACGTTTGCGCCCGCGAATGATTCGCGTGAAGCCAATGCCATGAGCGGCACGATTCGCCAGCTCGTGAACAACATGGTGACCGGCGTCACCAAGGGCTTCGAGAAAAAATTGAGCCTGGTTGGTGTGGGTTACAAGGCTCAGGCGCAAGGCGCCAAGCTGAACCTGACCGTAGGTTATTCGCACCCTGTGGTGATGGATATGCCTGCTGGTATCACGGTCGCGACGCCTACGCCTACTGAGGTGGTGATCAAGGGTTCCGACCGCCAGCGCGTCGGCCAGATCGCTGCTGAAGTTCGTGCTGTTCGTCCTCCTGAGCCCTACAAGGGTAAAGGCATCCGTTATTCGGATGAGAAGATCACGATCAAAGAAACCAAGAAGAAATAAGGAGCTGCAATATGTTGACCAAAAAAGAGCAGCGCCTTCGTCGTTCACGTCAAACCCGGATTCGCATCGCCACGCAAGGCGTTGCCCGTTTGACAGTGAATCGCACCAATCTGCACATTTACGCCAGCGTTATTTCTGGCGACGGCACCAAAGTCCTGGCATCGGCTTCTACTGCAGAAGTAGAAGTTCGCAAGGAAATCGGTTCGTCCGGTAAAGGTGGAAACGTTGCTGCTGCGCAAGCCATTGGCAAGCGCATTGCTGAAAAAGCAAAAGCAGCAGGTGTAGAAAAAGTGGCGTTTGATCGCGCCGGTTTTGCGTACCACGGCCGCGTCAAAGCGCTGGCTGATGCGGCCCGCGAAGCTGGTTTGCAGTTCTAAGCAGACTGGATATAAGTATGGCTAAGTTTCAAGCAAAATCAAACAATGACGCTCCAGACGATGGTCTGAAGGAAAAGATGATCGCGGTCAACCGCGTCACCAAAGTGGTGAAGGGCGGCCGTATTCTCGGTTTCGCAGCACTCACGGTGGTTGGCGATGGTGATGGTCGCGTCGGCATGGGCAAGGGCAAGTCGAAAGAAGTGCCAGCTGCCGTGCAAAAGGCCATGGAAGAAGCGCGTCGGAACATGACCAAAGTGTCATTGAAAAACGGCACGATTCACCACAATGTGTTTGGTCACTGGGGTGCAGCAAGCGTCATGATGATGCCTGCTGCCAAAGGTACCGGCATCATTGCTGGCGGTCCTATGCGCGCTGTCTTTGAAGTCATGGGTATCACGGACATCGTGGCTAAAAGCCATGGTTCCAGCAACCCATACAACATGGTGCGTGCAACGATGGATGCGCTGAACAACTCCACAACGGCTTCAGACATTGCAGCCAAGCGTGGCAAATCGGTCGAAGAAATCTTCGGCTAAAAGGCTTCGGCTTAGGAGCATTGAAATGACGACAGAAAACAAAGTTAAGGTCCAGCTGATTCGCAGCCCTATAGGTACCAAAGAGTCACACCGCGCTACTGTGCGTGGTCTGGGTCTGCGTGGCATCAATAGCGTCAGCGAATTGGAAGACACGCCCGCAGTGCGCGGCATGATCAACAAGATCAGCTATCTGGTCAAGATTGTCTGAGCGGAGACTCAAAATGGAATTGAACGGAATCAAGCCTAGCCTGGGCGCCAAACATGCCAAGCGCCGTGTAGGCCGTGGTATTGGATCTGGCCTTGGTAAAACGGCCGGACGTGGTCACAAGGGTCAGAAATCTCGCTCGGGTGGCTATCACAAAGTGGGCTTTGAGGGCGGTCAAATGCCTATGCATCGTCGCTTGCCAAAGCGCGGCTTCAAGTCGCATTTGCTCAAGTTCAATGCTGAGGTGACTTTGTCTGCTCTCGAGCAGCTTGGTCTGGCCGAAGTTGACCTGTTGACGCTCAAGCAGTCTGGCCTTGTTGGTCAGATCGCCAAGAACGTCAAGGTCATCAAGTCCGGTACCCTGACTAAAGCAGTCAAGCTCAATGGTATTTTTGCTACGGCTGGTGCCAAGGCAATCATTGAAGCTGCTGGCGGCTCTGTAGCCTAAACATTTGACGGGATCCATCAGTGGCAACTAACTCGGCTCAAATTGCGAAAACCGGCAAGTTCGGTGATTTGCGGAACCGACTCGTGTTTCTGCTGCTGGCATTGGTTGTGTACCGTGTAGGTGCACACATACCGGTGCCAGGCATTGACCCAGGGCAACTCAAGGAGTTGTTCAAGGGCCAGCAGGGCGGCATATTGAATCTGTTCAATATGTTCTCTGGTGGCGCTTTGTCCCGCTTCACTGTGTTTGCGTTGGGCATCATGCCCTACATTTCTGCCTCCATCATCATGCAGTTGCTTACCTATGTCTTGCCGACATTTGAGCAGCTCAAAAAAGAAGGTGAAGGCGGACGCAGGAAGATCACGCAGTACACGCGTTACGGAACCTTGGGTTTGGCCCTGGTTCAGTCCATGAGTATTGCAATAGCTCTGGAAAGCTCGCCTGGCCTGGTTCTGGTTCCCGGCTTTGGTTTCCGGATGACGGCGGTGGTGAGCTTGACTGCAGGGACAATGTTTCTGATGTGGCTGGGCGAACAGATCACCGAGCGTGGCTTGGGTAACGGTATTTCGATTTTGATTTTCGCGGGCATTGCAGCAGGTTTGCCGAATGCAATGGGTGGTTTGCTGGAGCTGGTTCGCACCGGTGCCATGAGTATTCTGGTCGCCATCGTGGTTGTCGCGGTGGTTGTGCTGGTGACCTACTTTGTGGTGTTCGTTGAACGCGGTCAGCGCAAGATCCTGGTGAATTACGCCAGACGTCAGGTTGGGAACAAGGTTTATGGGGGCCAGTCATCGCACCTGCCTTTGAAGCTGAACATGGCAGGTGTGATACCGCCGATCTTCGCTTCATCGATCATCTTGTTGCCAGCAACTGTGGTGGGTTGGTTCAGCAGCGGCGAAAGTATGCGTTGGCTGAAGGATATTGCCAGCACATTGACGCCGGGTCAGCCGATCTATGTGATGTTGTATGCCAGCGCGATTGTATTTTTCTGCTTTTTCTATACGGCCCTGGTATTTAACAGCCGGGAAACTGCCGATAATTTGAAGAAGAGTGGTGCGTTCATTCCTGGCATTCGTCCGGGTGATCAGACCGCTCGCTACATTGACAAGATTTTGGTGCGCTTGACGCTGGCTGGTGCGGTTTACATCACCTTCGTGTGTTTGTTGCCGGAGTTCCTGATTTTGAAGTACAACGTGCCGTTTTATTTCGGTGGTACGTCTCTGATGATTATTGTTGTGGTGACCATGGATTTCATGGCCCAGGTTCAGAACTACATGATGTCGCAGCAGTACGAGTCGTTGCTCAAGAAGGCGAGTTTCAAAACATCACTGGGTGGTTGACCACGCAACTAATGGGATATGTCCAGGGATGACGTGATTCAGATGCAGGGGGAAGTGCAAGAAAACCTTCCAAATGCAATGTTTCGGGTGAAACTGGAAAATGGACATGTAGTACTTGGGCACATTTCAGGAAAAATGCGGATGCATTACATTCGCATTCTTCCTGGTGACAAGGTGACAGTTGAATTGACGCCTTACGATTTATCTAGAGCGCGTATTGTTTTTCGTGCCAAATAAGCACAGTTGGAAAGTTTAGGAGAGAGAAATGAGAGTTTCAGCTTCAGTCAAGAAAATTTGCCGCAACTGTAAGATCATTCGCCGCAAAGGTGTGGTTCGCGTGATCTGCACAGACCCACGTCACAAGCAGCGTCAAGGCTGATTTCAAGAGTTTTAGAGGACGAACATGGCCCGTATCGCTGGTATCAATATTCCGCCGCAGCAACACGCCGAAATCGGCTTGACTGCAATCTTTGGCATCGGTCGCACCCGTGCTCGCAAAATTTGCGAAGCATGTGATATTGCCTATTCAAAGAAAGTCAAAGATTTGACTGACGGCGACCTGGAAAAAATCCGTGACCAGATCGCACTGTTCACCATCGAAGGTGACCTTCGTCGTGAAACCACGATGAATATCAAGCGCTTGATGGACATCGGTTGCTATCGTGGTTTCCGTCATCGCCGCGGTCTTCCGATGCGCGGTCAGCGTACGCGAACCAATGCTCGTACCCGCAAGGGACCGCGCAAGGCCGCAGCTGCTTTGAAGAAATAATTAAGAGGTCCTCATGGCTAAGTCACCAAGCAATAACGCTTCGCAGCGCGTCCGCAAAAAAGTCCGCAAGAATGTTGCAGACGGCATTGCACACGTGCACGCGTCTTTCAACAACACCATCATCACGATCACCGATCGCCAGGGCAATGCCTTGTCATGGGCATCGTCTGGTGGTCAGGGTTTCAAGGGTTCGCGTAAATCGACGCCTTTTGCAGCCCAGGTTGCATCAGAAGTCGCTGGCCGCGCAGCCATCGAACAAGGCATCAAAAACCTTGATGTTGAAATTAAAGGTCCAGGTCCAGGTCGCGAATCTTCGGTTCGTGCACTTGGTGCGCTCGGCATTCGTATCAATTCGATTGCTGACGTTACCCCGGTTCCACACAACGGTTGCCGTCCTCAAAAACGCCGCCGTATTTGATTTCGGTGTCTCGCCGGGCAGGTTGCAGATTGCAGCTGGTTTCGCGCGGGACTTTTAATCAAGCCCACCGCCGTTAGGCTTCATGCCGAAGGCTCCTGCAGCAATGCAGCAGATGACAAAAGGATATTCAAGTGGCACGTTACCTAGGCCCCAAGGCTAAACTGTCCCGTCGCGAAGGCACGGACCTCTTCCTCAAGAGTGCACGCCGCGCGATTGCGGACAAAGCTAAATTCGACTCCAAGCCGGGTCAGCATGGACGCACTTCCGGAACCCGTACTTCGGATTTCGGTCTCCAGTTGCGCGAAAAGCAAAAAGTCAAGCGTATGTACGGTGTGCTCGAAAAGCAGTTCCGCCGCTACTTTGAAGAAGCTGATCGCCGCAAGGGCAACACTGGCGCCAATTTGCTGTTCATCCTCGAATCGCGTCTGGACAATGTGGTTTACCGCATGGGCTTCGGTTCAACCCGCGCTGAAGCACGTCAGCTGGTTTCGCACAAGGCCATCACGGTCAATGGCGGCTCCGTCAATATTCCTTCCTACATGGTCAAAGCCGGCGACGTGATCGCTGTGCGCGACAAGTCCAAGAAGCAGACCCGTGTGGCTGAAGCTCTGCAGTTGGCTCAACAAGTTGGCATGCCAGCTTGGGTCGACGTGAGCATTGACAAAGGCGAAGGCATCTTCAAGAAGGTTCCTGATCGCGACGAATTCGCCGCTGACGTCAATGAGTCATTGATCGTCGAGTTGTATTCACGCTAATTTCGTTCCTGTGATACGGAGCCTGCACTTGCGGGCTCTGATTCGCCGGCCTTATCGGTGTAACGAGCCGAGGGTATTGAGAGGAAGATTGCATGCAGACTAATTTACTGAAACCAAAAACCATCAACGTTGAGCAACTCAGCGCGAACCGCGCGAAAGTGACGCTCGAGCCTTTTGAGCGTGGCTACGGTCACACTCTGGGCAATGCATTGCGTCGCGTGTTGCTATCCTCCATGGTTGGCCACGCTGCAACTGAAGTGACCATCGCGGGCGTGCTCCATGAGTACTCTTCGATTGATGGCGTTCAGGAAGACGTCGTCAACATTTTGTTGAACCTCAAGGGCGTGGTGTTCAAGCTCCACAACCGCGATGAGGTGACTTTGAGCCTACGCAAAGATGGCGCCGGCCCTGTGACTGCTGCTGACATCCAGACGCCACACGACGTTGAAATTATCAACCCTGAGCATGTGATTGTTAACTTGTCGCACGGCGGCAAGATCGACATGCAGATCAAGGTTGAAAATGGTCGCGGTTACGTTCCTGGTACTGTTCGTCGCTTTGGCGATGAGTCGACCAAGTCCATCGGTCGTATTGTTCTTGATGCTTCGTTTTCTCCTGTTAAGCGCGTCAGCTACACCGTTGAAAGTGCTCGCGTCGAGCAGCGTACCGATCTGGACAAGCTGGTGATTGAAATCGAGACCAACGGCGCGGTTTCAGCCGAAGACGCAGTTCGCGCTTCGGCTAAAATTCTGGTTGAGCAGCTCGCAGTGTTCGCACAACTAGAAGGCAATGAACTGGCCGCATTTGATGCTCCAGTTCAGCGCAGCTCGCAGCAGTTCGATCCTATCTTGTTGCGTCCGGTTGATGAGCTTGAGCTGACAGTGCGTTCCGCGAACTGCCTGAAAGCTGAAAACATTTACTACATTGGCGATTTGATCCAGCGTACTGAAAACGAGCTGCTCAAAACACCTAATCTGGGCCGTAAATCGCTCAATGAGATCAAGGAAGTGCTTGCATCGCGCGGTTTGACACTGGGTATGCGACTCGAAAGCTGGCCCCCGGCCGGGCTTGATAAACATTAATTGAAATATCCATCTCTTGATTGAGATGGCGCACGGGCAGTACCTGATACGGCTGTCTGGATACAAAAAAAGGAATCACCATGCGTCACGGACACGGACTACGTAAACTAAACCGCACGACATCGCACCGCCTCGCGATGTTGCGCAATATGATGAATTCATTGCTGCAGCATGAGGCCATCAAAACCACGCTGCCAAAGGCCAAGGAATTGCGCCGTGTAGTCGAGCCGATGATCACGCTGGCCAAAGTGCCAACCTTGGCTAACAAGCGGCTCGCGTTTGACCGCCTTCGTGATCGCGACATGGTTGTCAAACTGTTCGCTGTGCTTGGCCCACGTTACAACGCCCGTCCTGGTGGCTACACCCGAATCCTCAAGATGGGTTTCCGTGTTGGTGACAACGCGCCCATGGCATTGGTCGAACTGGTTGATCGTCCCGATGTGGCCGATGCAAATATAATTGACGCTGCCAAGGCAGAATAGGTTATAATAATTACATACCGCGCGGTGGAGCAGCCTGGTAGCTCGTTGGGCTCATAACCCAAAGGTCGTAAGTTCAAATCTTGCCCGCGCAACCAACATCCAAGCCTAGTGCTTGGTTGCAAAAAGCCCGCTTATGCGGGCTTTTTGCTTGGTGCTTCGTTTATGAAGTGTTGACTCAATCGCTCACTCCGTGACTTTAAGGTCCGGCTAGCAGCGTTAGATTCGCCAATCACGCCTGCTTGATCACCGACCCCCCCAAATTAGCGCGCTAGTATTTCTCTGGGCAAGTTGATGATGAAATCAGTCAGTCCTTGAGCATCGCTTGCCGGCCGCATATGCGCGAGCATTGCAATCGATGCAGCGTCTCCGTCCATATTCTTGAAGGCCGCCACGACAGCGCCATGCTGATCAAACGAGGCCTTGATCTGTCCTAGGGCGCCAAAGGCATGGCGGCGATAGTAGCCGGTGCGTGCGCGTATTCGGAGAACTTCTTGGCGTAGATAAGGATTTCGAGCGGATCGGTAGATCAACTCATGAAAGCGCAGGTTGCTTTCCTGCCAGCCCGCGAAGTCGTCCGCCGCCACGACTTCAGCGCTTTGCTCATGAACTGTTGCGATTGCATTGCGTTCTTCTGAACTCATTCGCTGGCAGGCAAGGCGCGCGGCGGCCCCTTCGAGTTCCGCCAACAACTCCCATAGGGATAAAAGTTGCTGCAAGTCCATTTTCGCCACGACCATCCCGCCACGCGGCATGCTCGTGAGCAGGCCCTGCGCTTGAAGTTGTATCAGCGCCTCGCGTATTGGTGTGCGTGAAACCTGGTACTGGCTTGCAAGTTGAGCCTCATCGATGGTCTCACCTGGAAGCAAGCCGCCTTGCTTGATTGCGTTCTCAATTTCTAAGCGAATCTTGTCGCTGACCTTGGTAAAAGTCTTTTTTGCTAGTTTCATGGCGGATTCATCTTGAATGGCTTGCATGTTTAGTGGCTCTATATTAATATTTATAACCATGAAAAGAATAAATATTTAGCAGGTCATTGTTGTAATGCTCAATTCCCCCACATCTGCGGCGTCAGGACAGGAGTCTACGCAAAGACCTGATCTGCGCGCTGGCGAAGCGGCCGGTCTGCCGGTCGGCGCGGATAGCGATGTCAGGCGGGCGGCAAAGGTGTTGAATCGTTTTCATCTGGTCGCGCTTGAGGAAATTCGGCTGGTTGGCGCTGGTGGTGTTTCTGGTGAGGCCGCTGACAGCTTTGATGCCACCTTACGTGCGCTTTCCAATGATTGAGTTGCCGTCAACGTTGACCGGTCTACAGGTCGCGTTGCGTGTCGGGGATTTGTCGCATAGGGAGGCTATTGAGGCACAGTGCAGTCGGCTTCAATTGCTTGATGCGCGATATCACTGTGTGGTCGAGCAATTATCGTGCGTCAGTGATGGCCCTGTTGCCGGCGAACTTGCTGGCGTTGCTCTGGCGCATAAGGACATATTTAATTTGGTCGGGCGAACGCCCGGTGTGGGGCATGGTGTCGGCAAGGCCACGGCTGGCTTAGCTGCTGCGACGGCGGTAGAGCGTCTTCAACGTCACGGGGCCCAAAATCTTGCTGCACTGTCAATGGTGGAGCACGCCTGCGGTGCTGTCGGAGGCGCTGCTCCGTTTGACCAGTGCATCAATCCTCTCATACCGAGCGCTGTCGTCGGCGGATCCTCAAGTGGAAGTGCTGTTGCAGTTGCCTGCGGAATGGCTTACGGTTCGCTTGGAACCGATACAGCCGGCTCCATACGCATCCCTGCTGCTACCTGCGCACTTCTGGGATTAAAGACGACGCACGGCCTTATTTCAATTGATGGCGTCTATCCACTGGCGCCGGCTATCGACAGTGTGGGAATCCTGACCAGGTCAGCTGCCGACGCGGTGCAGCTGCTGCATGCTGTGGCTGACCTTGATTTGTTGCGGCCGGTCGGCAAGGATCCGCTACGTATCAAGGCATGGATTCCCGCGGCTGATATTCATATCGATGTCGCCACGGCTCTAAATGGTTTTGCGCGAGAGTTCGGTGTGGCGACGCGCCTGTCTGAGTGGTCTGATCATGTGCTACTGACCAAGTTGGCGGAGATGGTGATGCACGTTCAGGCCTCGGAAACGCACCATGCCGCATTGCTCGAAGGCTCCGCCTCTGCAGCCGTGCAGGCCGTTGCTGGTCCGGGACTGTTGATACCCCGCGATTGGTATCTGGCCGCAATGGCTTGCCGGGCAGCTCGCGCGAGTGCCTTCGTCCGCAACTTTCTGGGCGATCACGATGTGCTCATGCTTCCCGCACTTCCTCACCCTGTGCCTGATGTAAATACAGTGTCTGCTGCAAGTGTCAATTTTGATGTCAAGCAGTTGTTGGGACTTCATCGCTACATGGGATTCGTCAACTATCTTGGGTGTCCGGCCATGGTCATACCAATCGCCAAGGACGCAAGAGGCATGCCCATTAGCGCGCAGTTCGTCGCCAAACCATTTCATGAACGAAAGCTGCTTGCTTTTGCCGCGATGGTGGAGTCGGTCGGATTCGGCTCACACGGGTTTACCAAACAGTTTTACAACTAAGACATATTTTACTTATGCCAAAAATTCAGGCTTCTTCCGCTTTGGCACGATTTCGTGTGCTGGATCTGTCTCGGGTACGTGCCGGCCCCAACTGCGTGCGTATGTTGACCGACTTCGGTGCAGACGTGATTCGGATAGAGCCTCCGCCGGGCGTGGATCCCAACGAAGCCATGTTTGCAGCAAACCGGCAAGGTGGCGATTTTCAGAACATCAATCGCAACAAACGATCGATGACGCTCAATCTCAAGCAGCCAGGAGCGCTCGAGATTTTGATGCGGCTTGTCAAGGATGCTGACGTGGTGGTTGAGAACTGGCGCCCCGATGTCAAGAGCAAGTTGGGACTGGACTATGAGTCGCTTGCAAAAGTGAATCCACGCATTATTCTCGCAAGCATTTCTGGCTTCGGGCAAGACGGACCGCTCGCGGCCAGACCGGGCTTTGATCAAATCGTGCAAGGCATGGGTGGTCTGATGTCTGTGACTGGCCATGTCGGATCCGGGCCTGTACGCGCAGGACTGGCGGTGGCGGACATGAGCGCCGGGCTCTATGCGGCGCTGGGGATCTTGACGGCTCTGCTGGAGCGCGAAGTCTCCGGGAAGGGGCAATGGGTCCACGCCTCATTGCTGCACTCGCAGATCGCCATGATGGACTTCCAGATGGCGCGTTACCTCAATGAAGGCGACTTGCCGGTGCAGGTGGGCAACGATCATCCGACCAGCAGTCCCATGGGTCTGTTTGAAGCCAAGGATGGCGTCTTCAATCTCGGCGCATCAGGGGAGGGCAACTGGCTACGGCTGTGCCGGCTTCTGGCACGACCAGAATGGCTCAATGAGCCTGACTACAAGGATGAGCCACTGCGCGTCAAGAACCGAGACCGATTGACTATTGAGTTGGCGAAAATTTTTCTACAGCGCTCAGTGAACGAGTGGGTCACTCTGCTCAATGACGCCGGTGTCCCGGCGGGTCCTGTCTACACAGTGCCGGAAGTATTTGAGGATGAGCAGGTGAAGCATCTGGGAGTCACGACATCCCTCATGACGGACTTCGGCAAAGAGATGCATTACATCAACCAGCCCGTAACACTGGAACGAACACCGTCGCGTGTTGTTGCTCAGGCACCAGGTTGGGGCCAGCACACCGATGAGGTGCTCTCCGAGGCGGGCTATTCTGAAAATGAGATACGGCAATTTCACGCCGATGCAGTTGTATGAAAGCTATGAACGACGTAACCCACACCATTGCCGACCATGTTGCGACCATTGTGCTTAGCAACCCCAATCGTTACAACGCCATGTCGCTGTCGATGTGGGCAAAGCTCGCGGACACCTTGGAACTTCTTCGCGATGACAACGATGTTCGCGTATTGATACTGCGTGGCGACGGGGACAAAGCCTTTGTCTCTGGTGCGGATATTTCCGAGTTCGCTGCGCAGCGCAGCAGTGTTGCTGGCGTTGCTGCCTATGACGTTGCTGTAGATCGTGCGCAGACTGCTTTGGCGCAATTTCCGCGTCCAGTGATTGCAGCCATCAGCGGCATTTGCTACGGAGGTGGGCTGGGACTGGCGCTGGCCTGTGATCTGCGTTATGCGTCACCCACCGCAAAATTCAGAATGCCTGCCGCAAGATTGGGCCTGGGTTACGCACTCAAGGGCATGAAGCGCATGGCGGATGTGCTTGGTGTGTCGCGAGCCGCCGAGTTGTTTTACACCGCTCGCGTTTGTGAGGCGCAAGACGCGCACCGCATCGGCTTGGTGAACGCCATCCACGACGATGTTTTTTCTTACGCTGCCGAAACTGGCGCGGTAATTGCAACGAATGCACCTATGACTATTGCGACTGCAAAGCTGGCATTCAACACCTTGTTGTCTGGCAGTGATGCGACAAGCGTTGAAGCTGTGAATGATGCAGTCAAAGCTTGTTTTGTGAGCAGTGACTACGCAGAAGGCCGCAAGGCCTTTGCAGAGAAACGAGCTCCGCAATTTGAGGGGCGCTGACAGCGGGCGATTTCTTGTGTGTTCTTTAATTTAAAAGGAGTCTTGACGATGAAACTCAGTACAGCAATCACGGCCTTAGTGATGACGGCAATCACCACGGCGGTCCATGCCGTTGGGCCAGCTCCCGCACCCTTGGCGCAGCGCGAGACGCTCACCATCGGCTTTGTGAAGGTCGGGCATTTGGCGCCGATTCTGAATATGGAGGAGGAGCTCAAGAAGTTCAATATTGATGTCAAGCGCGCAGAGTTCGTTCGCTACGCTGACGCACGTACCGCCTTGCTCTCCAACTCTGTCGACATCTCTGCTGTGGGTCCGGGCGATCTTGCGATTGCAGCTTCCCAGGGCAGCAAGAATCTGATCGGACTTACGGGTGTTGCTGGCTCAGTCAAGAATCTTGTCGTCCGAAAGGACGTCAAGATCAATGACTGGAAAGACATTGCGGGCAAGAAAATTGGTATCGCACCTGGCTCAGCTGTCTGGTTCCAGTGGGCGATGACGCTGATTGAAAAAGGCATTCCATACAACAGCTTCACGCCCGTGAATATCCAGGGCGGAGGAACTGCATTTCTTCAGGCGCTCAAGCGTGGTGATATCGACGCCATGGTGTTGTGGGAGCCCTTCGAATCACAAGCTGTTGCTGAAGGCGACGCCTACTTCGCAAAAGGGCTTGAGTACAGCCAGTCAAAGTCTGTAGGTGCTGAGCTTGGCTTGCTGGCCGCATCGCGCGAAGCCATGACCAACAAGCGTGAAGCTGTTCGGCGCTTTCTCTGGGTTTATCTAAACGCAGAAGAGCAGATGGCCAAGAACAACGAGATGTTTGCTGAAGCCTATTCCAAATACACAGGTCTCCCTTTGAGCGTGACCAAGGAGTCGGCCAAGATCATCAAACTCGGTGGCGTACTGACCAAGGAGCAGGTCAGGTTGCAGGCTGATTCGGCATTCAAGCAAGGCATTGTCCTGAAAGACGTTTCTGTAGATGCTGCGGCGCTGTTTGATGACTCCATGGCTCGCGAAATCAAGCGTTGATAGTCATGGCGCGCTTGAAGAGACTCATTCTTGGTGCGGCTGTGCCTGCAGTCGTGCTGTTGTTCTGGCAGATAACCGGCAGTCGTCCAGAAATGGCCGGTATCGTGCCAACACCGCTGGCCGTGCTGGCCGGCTGGCAGGAGTGGGTCTTCGGCGCGTCGGGCATAGGCCTGAATCCGTACCGTGGCACCTGGCTGTCCAATGTGCAGTACTCGGGCATGCGGGTACTGCAGGGCTTCGTGCTGGCGGCGTTACTCGGTGTTCCCATGGGTTTGATGATTGGCTGGAGCCGCCTGGCCTCCCAGCTTTTTGATCCGCTGATTCAGAGCCTGCGGCCGATTCCGATCACGGCCTGGTTGCCTTTCTCGATCGCCTTGTTTGGCATTCGCGATATGGGATCCATATTTTTGATATTTCTGGGTGGGTTTTATGCCGTTGTGGTCAATGCGACCCAAGGGGCCCGGGACGTCGACAGAAATCTGATGCGTGCGGCAATGATGATGGGCGCGACACGCGCGCAGCTGCTGCGCCGTGTAGTTTTTCCTTCTGCAATGCCGTCGATATTTACCGGTCTTCGCATTGGACTGGGTATCTCATGGACTGCAGTCATCGTGTCAGAGATGGTTGCCGTCAAGTCCGGTCTGGGCTATGTGCTGTGGGATGCCTACTATGTTGGTCGCATGGATATCGTGCTCGCTGACATGGTTTCAATTGGTGCCATGGGTTACATCAGTGACCGTCTAATCGTGCTTGCGGAACGACGAGTTCTTCGCTGGCGAATTCTTCAAAACCATTGAACGCCATGTCCGCCATAAAGATTGAAAAACTCGACAAGATCTATCCGACGCAGCCTCCGGTGCATGCGCTCAACAAGATTGATCTGGATGTCCATGCGGGTGAATTTGTCGCCTTGCTGGGACCTTCCGGCTGCGGCAAGTCCACGCTGCTCAACCTGGTGGCCGGGTTTGAGCAGGCCAGCAGCGGCGCGCTGACTGTTCATGGCCTCGCGGTAGACAAGCCGGGTCCTGACCGTGGCGTGGTGTTTCAGGAGGCCGCGCTGTTTCCTTGGCTGAGCGTCTGGGATAACGTTATTTTCGGGCCAAAAACACAAGGACTCAGGCCCAAGGATTACGAGGAGCGGGCCAACGAGATGCTGCGTATCGTTGGGCTGTCCGATTTCAAGAACCACTTGCCTGTTCAGCTGTCTGGCGGGATGCGCCAGCGCGTAGGCATCGCTCGCATTCTGACGCTGGGCTCCAAGGTCTTGCTGATGGATGAGCCTTTTGGTGCGCTCGATGCACAGACCCGGCTGACCATGCAGGAGCTTTTGTTGTCCGTGTGGCAGCAGCTCAAACCCACCATTGTGTTTGTCACGCACGACATCGACGAAGCCCTGTTTTTGGCCGACACCATCTATGTGATGTCTGCCAGACCAGGTCGCATTCAGGCGCGCATGACGGTGCCGCTGCAACGCCCGCGTTCGATTGAAGACACAACGACAGAAAGCTTCAACGCAATGAAGCGCGAAATCCTTCAACAAATTCGTCACTGAACTTCACCTTATGGCAAACCCCAGAATACCGTACGGCTTTTCCAACGAAGGCCCTGCCGTCGTGCCGCCCGCCGCGGGCAACATTCTTGTGCATCTGGTGGTCAATGTGGAGCATTGGGAATTCGATGCACCCATGCCGCGCACCATCATTACCCCGCCACACGGCAAAGAGACGGTTCCCGATGTGCCCAATTTCAGCTGGGCTGACTACGGGATGCGCTGCGGCTTGCCGCGCATCATCGAGGCGATCACTTCTCGGGGCCTGACCGCATCTACCAGCATCAACGCCGGCGTCATCAAGGCCTATCCGCGCGCGGCAGAGGCCATGCATGCAGCGAACTGGGAGTTCATAGGCCACGGCGTTCATCAAAAATCCATCAACCATGCAGGCGCAGAGGAAGAAGTCATCAAGCTCAGCCTGGACATGATCGAGGCTTTCACAGGGACACGTCCGCGCGGCTGGCTTGGCCCAGGCTTGCGCGAAAGTTACAGCACGCCGGAAAATCTCAAGGCCGCCGGTCTTGACTATGTCTTTGACTGGGTCGTTGATGACCTGCCAAATTGGATGACGACCGCCAACGGACCCTTGCTCAGCCTGCCTTACAACCTCGAGCTCAACGACTCCATCATCTATGCAGTCGAACGGCATTCATCGGACGAGATGCTTGAGCGTGTCAAGCGCACGATTGCGCTGTTCGAACGCGAAGCTGTGACCCGACCCAGGGTCATGGCGCTTGGCCTGCATCCACACCTGATTGGTGTTCCGCACAGGTTTGGGTCCTTCGAGCAGATGCTGGACCTTCTCGTGAAGACCCCTGGCGTTTGCTTCATGCAGGGGCATGACATTGCGGATTGGTACACATCACAAGTTCCGCCTCCCAAGGCCTGATCGTTAACTACGGAAATTTAATAATGGATCTGAAACTTCACGGACAGCGCGTATTGATCACCGGTGGCTCCAAGGGCATCGGTCTGGCCATAGCCACTTCTTTTGCCAGGGAAGGTGCTGTACCCATCATTGTTTCCAGATCGGCTGAAGCGCTGGAGCAAGCGGCGCTGGCCGTTCACAAGGCCACGGGCGTCGTCGCCCAGACAATAGCCGCCGACCTGGGTACGTCCGCTGGCATAGACAGCTTGATGGCGCTTGCGGGCGATGTCGACATCCTGGTCAACAACGCGGGCGCGATTCCAGGCGGATCGCTTGCTGATGTGGATGACGCGAAGTGGCGGCAGGCCTGGGAGCTCAAACTCTTTGGCTATATCAACCTGGTGCGTGCAGTGTTGCCGAGCATGGAGCGGCGCGGTGCAGGCGTGATTGCCAACATTATCGGTATGGCTGGGGCGGCGCCGCGCAATGAATATATCTGTGGCTCAACCGCCAATGCGGCACTGATGGCGTTCACGCAAGCCGTAGGTGCTGCCAGCCCCCGCCGTGGCGTGCGCGTGTTTGGCATCAATCCCTCGCCTACCCGCAGCGACCGCATGGAAGGTATGTTGCGCGCGCAGGCGGTCAAGAAATTGGGCGATGAGGGGCGTTGGATGGAGTTGACAGCTGGCCTGCCATTTGGCCGCCTGACCGAGCCGTGCGAGATCGCCGACTTGACGGTATTTAGTTGCTCGCCGCTTTCTGCGTATCTTTCCGGCACTGTCATCAACGTTGATGGCGGACAGATGTACGCCACGCCCCAATAAACGCGCGTCGCCAACAAAGGTAATCGTTTCCATGATCAAGCAGAACAACTACAAATACGAATATGCGGAATTGCGTGACGGCGTCCGTGCTGTCGTGTCGCAATTCGACTCACGCTACTGGCAGGAGATGGACGACGCCCGTGCATTTCCCGAAGCCTTCGTCAAGTCCCTGACGGATGCCGGATGGCTTTCCGCCTTGATCCCCGAGGAGTATGGCGGCTCCAACCTGTCGCTCACCGAGGCCAGCGTGGTGATGGAGGAAATCAACCGGGCTGGTGGTAATTCCGGCGCATGTCATGGTCAGATGTATGTGATGGGATGTGTGGTGCGCCACGGATCAGAGAAACAAAAGCAGGATCTGTTGCCGCGCATTGCAAGCGGTGAGCTCCGCATGCAGTCCATGGCGGTGACGGAGCCAACGACCGGCAGTGACACCACAAAGCTCAAGACAACCGCTGTTCTCAAGGGCGACCACTATGAGGTCTCGGGTCAGAAAGTCTGGACCTCGCGCCTGCAGCATTCGGACTACATGCTGCTGCTGGCTCGTACGACGCCGCTTGCCGAAGTGAAGAAAAAAACCGAAGGCTTGTCGGTATTTCTGGTCGATCTGCGCGAAGAAGTCGGCAAGAGCATCACGGTTCGCCCGATTCGAAATATGGTCAACCACGAGACCAACGAAATCTTTATCGACAAGTTACGCATTCCGGTCGAGAACCGCATTGGCGAAGAAGGCCAGGGGCTGAAGTACATTCTTGACGGCCTCAATGCCGAACGTATTTTGATTGCTGCTGAATGCGTTGGCGACGGCTACTGGTTTGCGGAGCGTGCCAGCGCCTACGCGAACGACCGCGTGGTTTTTGATCGGCCCATAGGAAGAAATCAGGGCGTGCAGTTTCCTATTGCACGCTCCTTCATAAATGTAGAGGCCGCCAGCCTGATGCGCTACCGCGCATGCGAGCTCTTTGATGCCGGCATGAGTTGCGGTGCCGAAGCCAATATGGCCAAGCTGCTTGCTGCCGATGCATCGTGGGAGGCTGCCAATGTCTGCCTTCAGACCCATGGCGGATTTGGCTTCGCGGCCGAGTACGACATAGAGCGCAAATTCCGGGAAACACGGCTTTACCAGGTTGCGCCTATTTCCACCAATCTCATCTTGTCGTATGTCGGCGAGCATGTGCTCGGCATGCCCCGGTCCTATTGAGCGAGCCAGGAATGACGCAAGATCTTGAGCAGTGGTTGGGGCGCAGACAAACCGTCACCGACACCGTCAGCGTGGTGCAGGTAAGGCAGATGGCAGCCACTCTGGACGATGCGGTGCGCATGACGCAGCCAGACTCGGCGGCACTGCCTGCGGGCTGGCATTGGCTGTATTTCAACCCCATGGAAATTCATTCCAAGCTTGGCAGTGACGGGCATCCGCTACGCGGGGACTTTCTGCCGCCCGTAGAGCTGCCGCGGCGCATGTGGGCCGGCAGTCGACTCAAGTGGACGCGTGCATTTTCGGTCGGCTCGGTGGTTGAGAAGTCGTCTGAAATTATCAAGCTCACGCGAAAGTCTGGCCGAAGCGGCGACATGGTTTTTGTCACCGTGTCGCATAGCTACTCTGATGTGCAGGGCCCGGTACTCACAGAAGAGCATGACATTGTTTACCGCGGCAACCCGAGCGAAGACGAAAAGGCCGCGCTTTCGGAACTGGCCGCGAAGGTCGCGCAGAGCGGATTTTCAGCAGAGCGTAGTTTTGAACGCCAGGGTGAGCACAGCAAAGCCGTGCATGCAGATCCGGTCATGCTTTTTCGTTACTCTGCCGCCACCTTCAACGGCCACCGCATTCACTATGACCTCGACTACAGCCGCCAGATCGAAGGCTATCCTGGCCTGGTCGTGCACGGACCGTTGATTGCAACGCTGTTGCTAGGATTTGTCGAAAATCAAATTGCGCCCGGACGCTCCATAAAGTCGTTCGAGTTTCGCGCCCATAGGCCGACCTTCGATTTCAGCGAATTTCATTTGCACGCATCGAGCACTGATGACAAGAATACGCTGAACCTCTGGTCGACCAACAATCTTGGGCAGGTCGGGCTGGATGGTCGCGTCACGCTGGCTTGAAGCTCACTCAGCCTGAATTCAGATGACGCCCATCACCTATCTTTTTGTCCCGGCCCTGCGCACTGAGCGTATAGCTAAGGCCTTTGCGGCGGGCGCGCATGCCGTCATTGTTGATCTGGAAGATGCAGTTGACATAAGGGACAAGAGCCGTGCGCGTGAACAGCTTGACGACTTTCTTTCAAGCTCCCCGCAACCAGTCTGGCTGCGTGTCAATGCCGTGTCGACGCCTTGGTTTGCAGACGATAAGGCGCTTATAGAAAAGCACTGCCGTCAGTTGGCGGGTGTGATGCTGGCCAAGACGGAGTCGGGCGCTGACATCGACGCACTTGAATTTGACGGCGCGCCGGCGTTGCCAGTCATTGCCCTCATCGAATCGGCGCGCGGAGTTCTTCGCCTGGGCGACATTTGTACGCACCCACGCCTTAGCCGCCTGGCATATGGTTCGGCTGATTTGTCGCGCGACCTTGGTTGCGAGGACGACTGGGACGTGCTGGCGTACACGCGAATGCAGCTGGTTCTGCATTCGTCTGCCGCCCGCCTGGCGCCGCCTATCGACGGCGTGACTTTTGCGCTGGACCAGCCTGAGGTCGTGCAGCACGATGCTGTCCGTGCGGCCCGCATGGGTTTTGCGGGGAAACTTTGTGTACACCCTTCCCAGCTGCAGCCCACAGTAAAGGGTTTCGCTCCAAGCGAAAGCCAGCGGCAGTGGGCGCTGCAGGTTGTTGCCGCTGCCGACGCGGGCTCGGGCGCGCAGCGACTCAACGGTCAGCTTGTCGACTCGCCGGTGATTGCGCTGGCGCAGCAGATTCTTCAACGTCACGAAGCGCTTGAGGCGATCGCGTCTTCCCACAGGTTCTAAAGTGAAAAATTCATCGAAGCCGGTCATTGTTGTGGGTGCGGGTCCAGTCGGGCTGCTGTGTGCGCTGGAGCTGGCCCGCAGAAATGTGCCTGTCCTGGTGCTGGAGTCTGAGCCCTCTACGACGCTGGATCTGCGCGCAGGCACCTTCCATTCGCCGACACTGGAAATGTTGCAGCCTTCCGGCGTGACCGATGCCATGCTGGTCGAAGGTATTCGCGTACCGCGATGGCAGGCGCGCGACCGGGAGTATGGGCTGCTTGTGGAGTGGGACCTGTCAGTGCTCAAGGATGACACGCCGTATCCCTTTCGCCTGCATCTTGAGCAACACAGACTCACGCCGATTCTTCTGGAGATGCTGCTTAGCCACAGCCATGCGCAGGTACTTTTCTCGCATGCTTTCACATCAATGACGCAAACCGACGAGGGCGTCACTGTAAGCGCTGCCACAGCGCAAGGTGACGTTCAGTTTGAAGGCAGCTGGCTGATCGGTGCGGACGGTGGACGCAGCCTGGTGCGCAAGTCGGTGAACATTGGCTTTGATGGCTATACCTGGCCGGAGCGCTACAGCGTGGTGAGCACCATCCATGACTTTGCGCCCGCGGGCTACGCCGACAACGCCTACGTCAGCGACCCGGAACAGTGGGTTGCGTTTTTCCGCATGCCGGACAAAGGACCACCTGGACTTTGGCGCATGACCATGCCGGTATCGCAGGACGTGTCCGATGAGGAGGTGCTGGCGCCAATGTTTGCGCAAAATGCCATCAACCGAATTCTCAACGCGCCGGCTTCCGGGCGCTATCCGATTGTTCATCAAAGCGTCTACCGCGTCCATCAGCGGGTAGCCAAGCAGTTCCGCTGTGGACGCGTTCTTCTGGCGGGCGACTCTGCGCATGTCAACAACCCGCTTGGAGGTTTTGGCCTGAACAGCGGTATTCACGACGCCATGAATCTCAGCGAAAAACTCGCACAGGTATTTAGTGGCCAGGCGTCTGAGAGCCTGCTTGACCTGTATGAGCGACAACGCCGCACGGTTGCGATGGAATACGTTCAGAACATTTCCATCAAGAACAAACAGAACCTTGAAGAAAAAGACCTGGCGACACGCCTAAAAAGATTTTCCGAGTTGAGAGACATAGCGGCGGACCCGAAGAAGACGCGTGACTATCTGTTGACATCTTCCATGATCAACAGCATTAAACGGGCAAACGCCATTGAGTAACTAGGCTTCCTATTTCTTAAAGGAGTTTTCATGTCGAGAACGGGCTTGTCGCATCGATTGCAGTTTTTCTGTCTGGCGGTCGCGCTTTGCAGTGGGGTTTCGGGTGTGTTGGCTCAAACTGCCAACTGGCCGCAAAAGCCGATCAGGATCATCGTGCCGTTTGCTGCGGGCGGTAACACCGACAGCATTGCGCGTCTGACGGCAGAGAGTCTGTCGCGCACGCTGGGGCAGTCGGTGATCGTGGAGAACAAAGCCGGCGCCAATGGTGCGATTGCCGCCGACTTTGTTGCGCGGTCAGCACCCGACGGCTATACCCTGCTGATGGCCGCCATGCCTGTCCTCGCGATACTTCCGGCGATCACAAAAACCAACTTCAATGTAGCGCGTGATTTTGTACCTATCAGCATCGTAGGCAGCAACCCCTTTGTCATGGCCATTCACAAGTCTGTGCCTGCAAGCAACGTGCGCGAGTTTGTGGATTACGCCAGGAAAAACCCCGGAAAGATGAACTATGCATCTGGTGGCTCGGGCAGTGTCTCGCATCTTTCCGCCGCACTCTTTGTCAAACGCGCCGAGCTTGACATGACACACATCAGCTACAAAGGGGGCGGCCCTGCGGTTGCCGATCTGCTGGGGGGGCAGGTTCAGATGTATTTCGGTAATCTTTCTGAACTCGCCTCGCATGTGGCGGGCGGGCAGATTCGAATCATTGGGGTTTCCAGTTCCCAGCGCGCCCGCCAGCTCGCCGATGTTCCCACTTTCGCCGAATCCGGCTTTCCAGGCTTTCGGACCTTGACCTGGAACGGATTGGTGGCTCCCGCTGGAACGCCTGCAGCCGTCGTGCAGCAAGTCGCCGAGGCGGTCAAACATGCGGTCGCACAACCAGCGCTGCAAGCCCGTCTTGGCCTTCTGGGTGTTGACCCCATCGGCAACACGCCGGCCCAGTTTTCCGAAACGCTTCATGCGGACATCAGCACTTGGGCTGAAGCCGCAAAAGCCAGTAACCTGAAGATTGACTAAAGATGTCCACTATCCCGCACAAAACACCAACCACTGACGCCTTGGCCTACCGTGCCAAGGTCGCGGTCGTGGTTCCTGCCACCAACACGGTTGTTCAGCCAGAAATGGAAGCGATGCGTCCTGCTGGCGTGACCAACCATGTCACCCGCATGCAGCTGCCACCACGGCCCTATGACGACCAGGAGGCCTACAAAAAGGCGCTTGACACGGAGGAAGGCAATCTTGAGGAGGCACTCCGACTGGTCCTGGTGTGTGAACCCCACGTGGTCGCGCACGGGCATTCGATTCACTCATTTCGCGGTGATGGACAGCGCGCTCTTGATGAGGAGAAACGGCTGGAAGCCCTGTGTGGCGTGCCGTTCATCACGCCTTCACGCGCGGTGCTGGCAGGTCTGCAGGCTATCGGCAATCCCAAGCGCATTGCAATACTCACACCCTACTGGCCGCCGGCCGATGAAATGATCGCCAGCTTTTTCCGCTCTTGTGGCTACGACGTGGTGGCAACGCATGGCTTGCGCTCGGTCGGCCCGACAGCGGTTGCCCGTTTCACGCATGATCAGGTGATGCAGGGCTTTGAAGATCTGGACAGTCCGCAGGCGGAAGTCCTGATTCACGTGGGTACCAATTTACCCGTGTCTGCCATGACGCCCGAGATAGAGCGCAAGTTCGGCAAGCCGCTTATTGGCGTGAATGTGGCAACCTACTGGCTTGCGCTCAGGCGCCTTGGCATTCTTGATAAATTGCCTGGCATGGGCATGCTGGCTGAATTGCACTGAGAGCCATGTTTTTGCGCGGCACCATGAGCCGCTCAAAAACGACAGCCAGCCCAGCCAGGTCAAGGCAATTTGCGCAAGGTGAAGTGCTGGTCTGGCGCGTTTTCTGCTGCGCCGCTGCTGGTGTTCTTCCAGTGGCCTTGAAACAGCCGGCCGCAAGAGCCCGCAACCATCTCGGCGTTCCAGGTGCCGGTGATGCTCAGGTTGTCGGAAGACTCATCAAGCAGCAGCATGCCGTCTTCGAGGTCGCCAGCCAGCGCGGCTTTGGCTGGGCCCAGATCCCGGCTCACCGTTCCGGCCAGGCTGTCTGAGAACTCGGCGTGTCGCTCCAGCAGCATGCTGACCTTGGCCGACATGCCTGCAGGTGCCTTGTCAAAACGCACGGCCCACAAGCCAAACAACTGCTCGGCCTTCATGTCGCTCGGCGCCGGGCAATCGGCGTTCTTGGCGTTTTGAGCGTTCGCGCCCGTAGCCAGGGCGTAGGCAGCTATTAAAAAAATAGCGAAGAGGCGATTGTTCAAGTTCATGTTCGATGGTTTCGACGGCCGGTGATTGAAAAGTGGGGCACGCACGACAGGCGGACGTCGGTTGGCGCAGCTTGCGGTCGGTGTTGCGAACACCGGGCCACTACGTCGCTGACTTGCGCACTATCTCACGATTAAGCCTTTGATTGCGGTGATGGACGCAAAACCCGCATCGGTTCAGTTTGGTTAAAGCTACACTTTTTACACATAGTAACAAAGAGGGTGATAAATGAACTGTCGAAAATTGCTGAGCGCTTTGGCGTTGTTGTTGGCGGCCGGACAAGCCTTGGCGCAGGGCGGCACGCTGCTGTTTGCGGTCAATGAGGGGGTTACCTACCGCGTCAACCCGGGCGCGACCGCCGAACGGTTTCGTGAAGTCTCTGAAGACTTGAGCAAGCTGCTCAAGCGGCCGGTAAAGCTTCAGTCTGTAACCGACTACAAGGAGTTGGCTGCCGGCCTGGCCGAGCAGCGCTATGACCTGGCCTACGTGCATCCGGCGCATCACGCGATTCGCGCCATGGCTAAAAATGGCTACAGCCTGGTCGCCTTGACCAAGGGCTTTACCGACTACCGCGCCTCTTTCCTGGTGCGAGGTGATTCGCCGCTGAAAACCCTGGCGGATTTGAAGGGACAAAAAATCGGCGCGCCGGACGAAGACTCCATCACCTCGGTCATCATGCGCGCCACCTTGCGCGATGCGCTGGGTACCCAGTCGTTCGAGACCACCTATGTGAAGTTGCAGGATGCCGTGCCCTTCATGGTCGAGCACGGCATGGCAGCAGCCGGCGTGTCGGCCTCGCGTTCTGTGGTCAAGGCCTGGCAGGACAATGGCGGCAAGGTGCTGGCCAGCAGCAAGCCGGTGCCCATCAAGTACCTGATGTCAAGCAACAAGGTGTCTGAGTCCCAGCGCGCCTTGCTCACCGGCTATTTTGTGGGTCTGGAGCAAAGCGCCGAAGGCAAGAGGCGGCTGGAAGCGCTCAATGTGCCTGGCTTTGTCGAGTTCGACCAGAGCGCGCTCGTTGGCATTGGCAAGTGGCTGGGGATTTGAGTCTTCTTTCAGCGCAGCTCTGAAGCCGCCGCTGCGGCGGCAATGGCGTCGGCTGATTTTTTTGCAAACTCCGCACGCAGCGCCTTGAGCTTTTCGCGCGGATCTTCCTTGATCGTGGTTTTGTCCAGGCCCATTTCCGCGATGAAGCGGCTGGGCGTGCCAGCAATCGTGTCGCGGCCTTTTTTGCGCCGGCGCAGCCAGTTCACGGCCAGCGTGCGCTGGGCGCGGGTAATGCCCACATACATCAGGCGGCGCTCTTCCTGCAGGCGCAGCGCGATGCTATCGGTGTTGACGCCATCGTCATCGTCGAGCTTGAAGGGCAGCAGCCCTTCGTTGACGCCGGCCAGCACCACATGCGGCCATTCCAGACCCTTGGACGCATGCAGCGTGGACAGCGTGACCACGTCCTGGTCGCCTTCGCGCTCGCTGATGGTCGACAGCAGCGCGATGGTCTGAACTACCTCCAGCATGGTCTTGGTCGGCTTTTCCAGTGTCGCGCCCGAGGCGTCGTCAATCTGTCCGCCACAGCGCTGCGACATCCAGTCGCAAAAGTCCATGACATTGGTCCAGCGCGCGGCCGCGACCTTTTCGCTGTCCTCGCCATCGTAGAGGTGTTTTTCGTAGTCGATTTCCTTGAGCCAGTCGGTCAGGAAGGCCCGCGCATCTGCCGCACCCACGGTGCGTTTGGCGCGGTATTCAAGATCGTTGAGGTAGCGGCCAAACTCCTGCAGCGAGCCCACAGCCTTGGCCGGCAGCACCGAACCCAGCGAGTTGCTGAACAATGACTCGAACAGGCTGAGCTTGTACTTGTCGGCAAAGCTGCCCAGCGCCGCGAGCGTGGTGTGGCCAATGCCGCGTTTGGGCGTGGTCACCGAGCGTATGAAGGCCTGGTTGTTGTCGTTGTTGACCAGCAGCACCATCCAGCTGCACAGGTCCTTGATCTCCGCGCGGTCAAAAAAGCTTTGTCCACCCGAAACCTTGTAGGGAATGTTGGCCTTGCGAAAGGCTTTTTCAAACGGCTTGGCCATGTGGTTGGCGCGGTACAGCACGCAAAAGTCCTTCCAGTCGCGGTGTTGCGCGCCTTCGGCCTGCAAGCTGCCTTCGCTGCGCAGGCTCTGGATGCGCGCCACCACGCGCTCGGCCTCGTGCTCTTCGCTGTCGCAGTCGACCACACGCACCGGCTCGCCTTCGCCCAGTTCGCTGAACAGCGTTTTCGGAAACAGCTTGGGGTTCGGGCCTATCACATTGTTGGCGGCGCGCAGTATGGCGCTGGTCGAGCGGTAGTTTTGCTCCAGCTTGACGACTTTCAGGCTCGGGTAATCGACCGGCAGCTTTTTCAGGTTGTCCAGCGTCGCGCCGCGCCAGCCGTAAATCGACTGGTCGTCGTCGCCCACCGCCGTGAAGCGGCCGCGTTCGCCGACCAGCAGCTTGAGCACCTCGTACTGGGTCGCGTTGGTATCCTGGTATTCATCGACCAGCACATGGCCTAGCGAGGCCTGCCATTTGCTGCGCACGTCCTCGTGCTCCCTCAGCAGCTTGAGCGGCAGACTGATCAGGTCATCAAAATCCACGCTTTGGTAGGCGCTCAGGCGCTCTTCATAGTGGCCCATGACGCGGGCAATCAGCTGCTCTTCATCGCCACTGGCCAGCGCCTGTGCCTGGGCCGCGTTCAGGCCCTGGTTTTTCCAGGCACTGATGGTCCACTGCCACTGGCGCGCCGTGGCCAGGTCGGTGCTGCCGCCAGCGTCTTTCAGTATGCTGGTCACATCGTCGCTGTCCAGAATCGAGAACTGCGGTTTCAGGCCCAGGGCCGCGCCGTCCTGGCGCAACATGCGCACGCCCAGCGCATGAAAGGTGCAGATCAGCACGCCCTTGGCTGACTTGCCGATCAGGCTTTTGGCGCGTTCGCGCATCTCGGCCGCGGCCTTGTTGGTAAAGGTGATCGCCGCGATCTGCTCGGGTTTGAGTCCGGCCTGGATCAGCCGGCCAATCTTGTGCGTGATCACCCGCGTTTTCCCGGAACCGGCGCCGGCCAGCACCAGGCAGGGGCCGTGCATGTAGTTGACGGCCTCTTGCTGGGCCAGGTTGAGGCCGTTGTTGACGGGCTTGGACTGAGCGGCAGGCAAAGAGGCGTTTGACGGGGCGGGAGATGACGACATTCAGGCGGGCTTGGTTGGCCGGTAGAGGAAAGCGCAGGCTTGTCCGCTGGCGGTGCGGGCTCAGGGCCCAGAAAAAAACGGTAGTGCAAAGGCCATCATAGCCAGTCGGCTGGCGGCGACTGTGACGGGTGACAATGGGCGCTGTGCTAAGCATTCTTCTTGTGACATTTCCTTTTTTCGCGCTGGTGCTCTGCGGCTATGTGGCCGCCCGACGCGCATGGTTGCCGCAGGCGGCGATTCCGGGGCTCAACACCTTTGTGCTTTACTTCGCGCTGCCCTGCATGCTGTACCGCTTTGGCAGCTCAACGCCGATTGCGCAATTGCTCGATGGCAGTCTGATCGTGGTCTACCTGCTGTGCGCGCTGCTGATGATCGCCTTCACGGTGGCTGTGACGCTGGGTCGTGGCCAGCGCGGCTCCAAGCGCTTGCGCTCGGGGCTGGGATGGAACGACGCTGCATTTGGCGCGCTGGTCGCCGCCTTTCCCAACACCGGCTTTATGGGCGTGCCGCTGCTGGTGGCGCTGCTTGGCCAGGCCGCCGCCGGCCCAACGATAGTCACCATTACCATAGACATGCTGCTGACCTCGTCGCTGTGTATTGCGCTGTCCCGGCTGGACAGCAGCAGCGAGCCCGGTCTGGGGCTGAGCGGCTCCGCGAGCGCTGCGCGTTCAGCGCTCAAGGGCGTGATGAGTAATCCGCTGCCATGGGCCATCGCGCTTGGCACGCTCGCATCTGCTGCTGGCTTTGTGCTGCCCGCACCCGTCATGGGCAGCGTCAGCCTGCTCGCCGATGCGGCTTCTCCAGTGGCCTTGTTCACCATAGGCGCGGTCCTTGCGTGCTCACAAATGAATAGCGGCTTGCGCACGCCAGTCGGGCGTTATCTGCCAGTTGTGCTCATAAAGCTGGTGCTGCATCCGCTGCTGGTGGGCGCTGTCGGGCTGGGCGCCATCGCTTTGGGCTTGCCGCTGGAGCGTTTTGCGCTGACGGTGGTGGTGCTGGTCGCTGCGCTGCCCAGTGCCAGCAATGTGGCCATGCTGGCCGAGCGCTTTGGTGCTGACAACGGCCGTATTGCGCGCATCATCTTGCTGTCGACCAGTCTGGCGTTTTTCAGTTTCCCGGCGGCGGTGGCGCTGCTGGCCTGAAGCGCAGGGCGCTCAGGCGCCAAGGGCTTGAACTTCTGTCAGGACGATGTTTTCATGCTCTGCAACCATTTCCAGCGCGCGCTCAAACAGCGCCCGGGCAGTGCCTGAGACGGCATGCAAATAGGCGTGCAGATGCGCGTCCTGCGGACTTTTGCTCAGACATTCCTGGCTGTATTGCTCGAAGTTGGCCAACTGCGCCAGCAGTTCCGCCACATGTCTCGGGCACTCGCATTGCACCTGGGTGGACATGCCTGCAATGCGTGAAAGTGTCTCATCGGAGTACTTGCGCGGCGGTATCAGCGCGGTGGGCTGCAACTCGCCCAACGCTCTTGCCGTGTCCACCAGCAGCACGGAGCTGATCAGATCCGACAACTCCTGGTCGGAGATTGGTTCGCGCCTGACGATCAGGCCATCCAGACGCATGGCTTGCACCATGGCTTGCGTCGCAAAACTGTAGAGGACAACGGTTTGAAGCACCTGCAGCGCTGACGCCAGCTTTTGAATCTCTGCGCGAGCGCCGTCCTGCAAGGTGTTGACCTTCACCAGCAGGATTTGCGGCTTGTCGTCCAACGGCGCTGCGCAGGCCTCGGCCAGATCTGAAAACGCGGCTGTGACCCGGGCGGTATTGCTTTGAAAGCCCTGCTTGAATTGGCGCGATTCGCTGCGCAGGGCCAGACCTGGCCCGACCACCACCATGGACACCGTGCTCGCCGCCGGCTTTTGCCCGGACTGCAAGTTGGCCGAGACACGCGCCTGGTGCTGCAGCTTTACCAACGCAGACGTGGCCAGGCTGGCAATGCTGCTGATGGCATGGCCAGCGTCGCTGAGTTGTTTCAAAAGACTTGCGCGTTGCACGTCCTGCTGGCTGTAGAGCCGATGCTGGCCTGTGGTCTTGCTGGGGGCAAAGGCCTGGTGCCTGAGCTCCCAGATGCGCAGGGTGGACACAGGAACGCCTGACAGCTTGGCGACCGCGCCTATGCGGTAAAGGCTGGGATGCGGTGCGTAGTTGTTGGCGTCAGAGGTGGTCATTGTTTAATGCGTAGATTTTGCGTAGTTATAACCTGTATTTGTTGATTTATGCAATTAATGTTTGCTGTAATCTGTTTTTTTGTGTAGATTAGAAGGCTTAAACATGTCTATATCTATTAACAAGCTCGAGCTGGGGCAACCATGATGATTCTCAAAAGCACACGGGTGGCGGTTGAATCACTCGTCTATATTGCGGCGAAAAGCGCGACCCGACCGGTGTCAGCGCGTGAAGTGGCACAGGCCTTGTCGGTGTCGCTGGCTTATCTTGAAGGCATCCTGCGGATTCTGCGAGAACACAAGCTGGTGCGCTCTTTCAAGGGGCCGGGCGGCGGCTACCAGGTCGATGGCGACCTGGAAAAAATAACGGTGCTCGACGTGGTCCAGCTGTTCGAGTCGACAGAGCCGAAATCCGAGGGCGTGACGGCGTGCGATGGTTTTGTGGCGGACTTTCATGATGCATTCAAGAAATTTCTCAGCGCCAAAAGCCTGCGTCAGCTGGTCGGCGCGCTGGCGCCGCACGAGCTGGTGGTGGCCGTTGCCAAGCCGCGCTTCGGGCTCAGGCCCTTGCCCGTGCCCAGTTCGCCACGCGGGCCCAATTCAGTGTTTCAGTTGCATGCCCATGGCTCGGGTTTGCTCAATCGGCTCGCCTGATTAGGCAGTTAGAACCCTAGGGTCTCAGATCGCTATCGGGTCCACGTCGATGGCCCAGCGCGCCAGGCTCTTGAATTCGCTTTGCCTGCGCGTTTCAAACAGCACCGGTTGCCAGGCCGAGAGAAAACGCTGCAGCGCCGCACGCGAACTGCTCTCGACCAGCATCTGCGCCCGTTCCATGTTGGCGACGCGCTGAATCGTCATAGGCACCGCCGGATAGGGCGTGACCTGAGGATGGGCCTCCAGCAGTCCGGCATGCGCCGAGGCCGCATTCAAAAAACCCTGGGCGACTTCCTGGCTGCGCGCTTCTGCGCGCACCAGCGCTGAAAAGCCGAAAGGCGACATGCCGGCGGCTTCGCGCTCTGCCAGTTGCTGGGCGGCAAAGCTCGGGTAGTCATGGGCTTTGAGCGCGGCAAACAAGGGGTGCGTGGGATGAAAGGTTTGCACCCACATTTCGCTCGCGGCGCTGTGCCTGGCATCGCGTCCGGCCCTGCCGCCGGCTTGCATGAGCAAGCTGAAGAGGCGCTCGGGTGCGCGAAAGTCGCTGGAAAACAGCG
Organism: Comamonadaceae bacterium; assembly: GCA_947443645.1. Classification (GTDB taxonomy): domain Bacteria; phylum Pseudomonadota; class Gammaproteobacteria; order Burkholderiales; family Burkholderiaceae_C; genus Polaromonas. The sequence continues at coordinate 239,717 of CANEXF010000001.1, forward strand.
CACCGTCCGGGTTGATGGCCGCGACCAGCGTGATGTGGCGAAAGTCATGGCCTTTGGCAATCATTTGCGTGCCCACCAGCACGTCGACCTCGCCGGCGTGCACGCTGGCCAGCTGGGATTCAAGCGCGCCCTTGAGCCGTGTGGTGTCGGCATCAATGCGGGCAATGCGCACCGCGCTGCCGTCCGGCCTTTTGACGTCGGCCAGTAATTCGGCCAGATGCTCTTCGAGCCGCTCGGTACCGCGCCCGACCGGCGCAATGTCGATGTTGCCGCAAGCCGGACAGGCGCGCGGCACGCGTTCCGTGTAGCCGCAGTGGTGGCAGCGCAGCGTGCGGTCGGTCTTGTGAAACACCCGAAAGGCACTGCAGTGCGGGCATTCACTTTTCCAGCCGCAGTCGTGGCAGGCCAACACCGGTGCATAGCCGCGCCGGTTCAGGAAAATCAGCGACTGCTCACCACGCGCGACGCGTTGCTCGATGGCCTGCAGCAGCGGCGGGGCGATGGTGCAGTGTTTGGGTTGGTGGTTCATGTCCACGCCCCGGACGGTTGGTAAGCCCCCACGCTGGTTTTTGGGGTCAGAGCCCAAATTCGCGGAGCCTGTGGCCCCACTTTGGGGCGTGGCGCTTTGCGCCACAGCGAAATTGGTGTCTGACCCCAATAACCCAGATTCCGCAGATCCGATTCTGTCGCTCATCGTCAAACGCTGGTAGCGACCTGTGATGGTGGCTTGCCAGCTTTCAAGGGACGGCGTGGCGGACCCCAGCATCACCCGACAGGATATTGCCCCCACGCTTGTCGCTTCGCGTACTGCGCTGCCCCCCGAGGGGGCTGAACTTGCTAGGGGCGGCCCTTCGCGGCGTTCGATGTCCCCCACGCTTTGCGCTTTATGTACTGCGCTGCCCACCGAGGGGGTGGAACTTGCTTGGGGCGGCCCTTCACTGCGTTCGCTGGCCTCTGCGTTTGTCGCTTCGCGTGCAGCGCTTTCCAGTTTGGCGCGGTAGACCGCCAGATCACGGGCCGAATAACGCGCGCCTTCTTGCTGTTTGTAGCTGGGGTCGTGCTCTTCATCCACCACGATCAGCCGCAAGTTGGGCATGGACGCCAGCACGGCCATGCGCGTGCCCAGTATCAGGCGTGCCTGACCGGTATGCGCGGCAAGCCAGCTCTTGAGGCGTTGCGCCGGGCTCAGGCCGCTGTGCAGTGGCACCACACGCTCCTTGCCAAGGTGGGCAAAGCGCTCTTCAAAGCGGGCCTGCAGCTGCGGCGTGAGGTTGATCTCCGGGACCATGACCAGCACCTGCGCCTCGGGGTCTTGCGCCAGCACCTGGGCGGTGGCGCGCAGATAAACCTCGGTTTTACCGCTGCCGGTGGCGCCAAACAACAGGGCAGGCCGTTTGTCCAGGGCGAATTCGGCCAGAACGGCCGACTGCTGGGCGCTAAGTGCTACTAATTCAGTAGTGCTTTGGGCGCCACTGGTGTCGGCCACAGGGCGCTTGAGGCGGCGCGTCAGCTGGACAGTGCTGAGTTCCCTGAGTTGGGGCGGCAGCGCGGCCAGCGCCACCTCGCCCAAAGAGCGCTGGTAGTAGCTGGCTGTGAAACCCACAAGCCGGCGCCAGGTCTCTGACAGCGGTGCCAGTCCGTCCAGCGCGCCGGCGATGCTGCGCGTCTGGCTGTCCAGCAGGCCGCCGCTGTCCGGCAGGTTTTCCCAAACCACGCCCAGCACCTCGCGTTTACCCAGAGGCACGCGCACCAGTGTTCCGGGCTGCAGTGGCGACTCACTTTTGTAGGTCAGGGGGCCGGCGATGGCGCTGTGCGCCGGCGTCGCGACCACGACATTGATCCAGCAAGTCATGTGCCGGCTGCCGCACCATGCGAAGTTACGGGTGATGCCTCAAAAATACATGCAAAGAAAGCCCTAAGTGCTTGATTTAACAGTACTTTACAGATCTCCAAGTTTTCTGTGGATAACTTTGTTGATAGCTTGTCCCGGATCACGCGCAAGCCTTGTAAATCAAGGCTTTCCTTAGATTGCCCGGAAAAAAAGCAATTTAAAGAAGCTATATGAATCAACGACTTACAAGCGCTATTGCTTTGATAGCGTAGGCCAGCCCACATAGGCATTCTTGCCGCACCGCAGCACAAATTTTGTGCATAAGTCGCAGACGAGCAGGCATTTTTTATGCTAGTCATGGCGGTAAATCAGCGCTTTTGACGCGCAGCTGAAGACCTGGCCCGCGCTTTCAGGGCTGGGCATGGCGCATTTTCCGAGAGTGGGAATGTACTGCCGCCACCAGCGCTTCGACACTTTCGGGCGCTGTATGCTGGCTGATGCCATGGCCGAGGTTGAAAATGTGCGTGGCGCCTGGCTGGGTTTTGTCGCCGTGCGGCTGGCCAAAACTGTTCAGGGTCTTGACGACTTCGGCTTCAATCTGCGCGGGGCTGGCAAACAGCACATTCGGATCCAGATTGCCTTGCAAGGCCTTGGCCTTGGCGCCAGAGGTGGCCGGCTCGCCGACGCGGGCCCGCGCCTGCGCCAGGTTGACGGTCCAGTCCAGCCCCAGCACGTCGCAGTCCAGCTGGCCCATGGCGTCCAGCCAGAGGCCGCCACCCTTGGTAAACACCACACGTGGAATGACCACGCCCTCGTGCTCGCGCTTGAGCTGCGCCAGCACGCGTTTCGTGTAAGCCAGGCTGAATTCATGGAATGCGGCATCGGCCAGCACACCACCCCAGCTGTCAAAAATCATTACGGCCTGCGCGCCGGCTTCAATCTGCGCATTCAGATAGGTCGCTACCGAATCGGCATTGATGGCCAGCATTTTGTGCAGCAGGTCGGGGCGCTGGTAGAGCATGGTCTTCACCAGGCGGTAGTCGTCAGAGCCTGCGCCTTCAACCATGTAGCAGGCCAGCGTCCAGGGGCTGCCCGAAAAACCAATCAGCGGCACCCGGCCGTTGAGCGCTTTGCGGATCGAGGTCACGGCGTCAAACACGTAACGCAGCTTGTTCATGTCCGGCACTTGCAGCCTGGCAACTGCCGCTTCATCACGCACTGGCGTGGCAAAACGCGGGCCTTCACCCAACGCAAAGGACAGGCCCAGGCCCATGGCGTCCGGCACGGTCAGGATGTCGCTGAACAAAATCGCGGCGTCCAGCGGGAAGCGCTCGAGTGGCTGCAGCGTCACTTCGGTGGCGTAGTCGGTGTTGGTTGCCAGACCCATGAAGCTGCCGGCCTGGGCCCGCGTTGCGCGGTACTCGGGCAAATAGCGGCCGGCCTGGCGCATCAGCCAGACGGGGGTATGGTCAGTTGCCTGGTGCAGGCAGGCGCGCAAAAATGTGTCGTTTTGAAGTGGTGCAAACATGCACCGATTGTCTCAGGTCTGCGTCAGCCCCCGGCCTTACCCGAGCAGCCGCCTGTGGTCAATCTTGATGCAGCGATCCTGTACCACCGACAGCCCCGCCGCTTCGGCCTTGGCAGCGGCCGCCGCGTGCGCCACACCCAGCTGCATCCACACCGCCTGCGCGCCAATGGCAATGGCTTCATCGACTATGGGCGGAATGTCCTGGCTGTTGCGAAAGCAGTCCACCAGCTCGATTTTTTCATGTCTGGCCGCATCGCTCAGCGTGGCATAGGCCTTTTCACCCAGCACCTCGCCGCCGGCCGCAGCGATATTCGGATTGACGGGAATGATGCGGTAGCCATGGGCCTGCATATAGCTGGACACCTCGTAGCTGGCGCGATGCGGCTTGTCTGACAGGCCGACCACGGCAACTGTGCGGCAATGTTTGAGGATGCGCAGCAGTTGCTCGTCAATTGTGTTCGGGCGGCTGTCGGCTTGGTCTGGCATGGAGGTATCGCTGGTGGCTCAGAGCCTGGCCAGTTCGGCCCGAAGTTCATCGACCGACAAAATCTCGGCCAGCACCACGGGCGCGCGGCCGGGTTTGTAAATCACATAGACCGGCACACCGCTGCGCCCCAGCTGCGTGAGTGCCGCCGTGACGGCCGGGTCGCGGCGTGTCCAGTCGGCGCGCAGCAGCGCGACATTTTTTGTCTTGATATCGGCCAGCACAGCTGGGTTGGCGAGCGTGGTTTTCTTGTTGTACTGGCAGGTCACGCACCAGGCGGCCGTGAAGTCCACAAACACGCTTTGCCCCTGATCGGCAAGCTGCGCCACGCGGCCCGGCGTCCAGCTTTGCCAGCCGTCCGCACTCTGGCCCGCAGGCGTTGCCGTTTCCTGCAGTTTGAGTACATTCGGGCCCAGCGCCCACATCGCCAGCGCCAGCAGCAAGGCGCTGACCGTGACCAGGGCCTTGTGTGCCCGGCCCCGCTGCGTCAGAGCCCAGAGTGTCAGCGCCAGCAGCACCAGCAGCGCCAGCAGCGCGCCTGCGCCGTCAATACCGCTTTGCTGGCCCAGCACCCAGACCAGCCAGACCACCGTGGCAAACATCGGAAAAGCCATTAACTGCTTGAAGGTCACCATCCATGCGCCTGGGCGCGGCAGGGCCCTGGCCACTGCCGGCAACATGCTGGCCGCCAGATAGGGCAAGGCCATGCCCACGCCAATCGCACCAAATATGGCCAAGGCCTGCAGTGCCGGCAAGGCGATGGCATAACCCAGCGAGGCGCCCATGAAAGGCGCGGTGCAGGGCGAGGCGATGGCCGTTGCCAGCACGCCTGACAAGAAGGCGTTGATGCTTGGGTTTCTGGCCTGCATGCTGGCCATGCGGCTGGGCAGGAAGTTGCCAAACTCGAACAGGCCCGCCAGGTTCAGGCCTATCAGCGTGAACAGCACGGCCAGCGTGGCGACCACGGCCGGGCTTTGCAATTGAAAGCCCCAGCCGAGCTGCTCACCGGCGGCGCGCAGTCCCAGCAGCAAGGCGCCCAGCGCCAGAAACGACAGCAGCACGCCCGCGCTGTAAGCCAGACCGGTGGCCAGGCGCGTCGCGCGGTCCTTCATTTGTACAAAACCGACCACCTTGATGGCCAGCACCGGAAACACGCAAGGCATGAGGTTGAGCACCATGCCGCCCAGCAGGGCGCCAAGCAAGGCGGCTAGCAGACCCAGCGGCGGGCTTGGTTTGGCGCCAGCACGATTGGCTGCGACCTCGGCATTGGCATTGAGCGCCGCTGTCAGCGCGGCCGGCATCACTGGCGCTTGCGCCACCTCGGGCCAGAGGCCCTTGACCGGGGCTTCTATCCTGAAGGCCTGGTTGTTGACTGCAACCACTATGGGCAGCATGGCGGGGCTGTCGGTGCGCTGGCTGGACAGCGGCAGTTGTGCGGTCCAGACCGCGCCGCGCCAGGCCTGCTGCCAGTCCGCCGCAGGCTCAATCACGCTGGCGGTTTCGGGGAAAAACGCCATGCGCTGACCCTGCAGGGCCGCGGGCAAGCCGGCCAGCGAGACCTTGATCGTCTGGCCGCTGACTTCGACCTGGCTGTTGCCGGCTGGCAAGGCCTTGGGCGTGGCCGCAAACGTGGCGGCAAACAGCGCGCTGCTCGCTGCGGTTGAACTTTTCACAGGGATACTTAGGCTGAAGTCGCCATCCTGCGGAATGCACTCCTTGCGGCAGACCAGCCAGCTGGCCTTGAGCTTGACCTGCAGCTCGGCGCCTTTGAAGTCTGGCCCGACGCGCAGTTGCACCGGCAGCAGCACGGTGTTTTCATAGCCATAGTTGGCCAGCGTGCCGATGGGGATTTTTCGCGGCGTCGGCCAGGCAATCTCGCCGGCGCTCACGCCGCTTGGCAATTGCCAGTCGAGCACTGTGGGAAGGCCGGAGTCGCCAGAGTTTTTCCAGTAGGTATGCCACTCGGGCTGGTGCGCGAGTTGCAAACCCAGCCAGACCGGTTTGCCCGGTGCAACGCCATCGGGCGCCCAGGCCAGCAGTTCTGCGCGCACCTGCTCGGTGCTGACGATGCTGCTTGCCGCCGTCTGACTTATAAGGCTTTTCTGGGCCCTGGCGCCCGTGGATAGAGCGCAAGCAGCTATTAAAAAAGTAGCGTACGCTAGGCGTTGAAAATTCATATCAAGGGTGTGAGCGGGTGGGCCCGCCATTAGTTCCAGCGGCGCCTGCTGCGCTGCCATACTGCATTGTGCGGCAGACCATGCCTGTGCCTGGCTGCGCGGCATCAATCACCGTCGTCCAGCAGGGACTGCTGCGCAAACACCGGCGGCAGTTTCTTGGGCGCCCTGATGCGCAGCTGCTTGTTGACGTTTTCCCGGCCAAACACGACCTCGATGTCGGCGACGGCCACGCCAAAAAGCGGCGCCAGAAAGCGCAGCATGTGGTCCGTTGCCTTGCCGGCAATCGGCGCTGCCGTCACGCTGACCTTGAGCTGCGTGCCCTTGGGTTTGCCTATGGCATCGCGTCCGGCGCCGGGCTTGCCCAGAATGTTTACCACCAAGACCTCGCCCTCCCAGGCAAAGAAGTTGTCGCCGGTGGCGTTTTTGACCTGGCTGCGGCTCATGCGTGAACGCCAGGCGCGCCGGCTAGATGCGCTGCCAGCTGGCCCGGGGCTTTGGGCTGCGTGCGCGGGTCTTTGTACATGGTTTGATAATAGCGGCATGCTTTCCCCCCAAACCGGCGCTTCGGCGGCTATCGTCCTGGCCACGCTGAACGCCAAATACATTCATGCTTCGCTGGGCTTGCGCTATCTGCTGGCCAATATGGATGTGCATGGCGGGCCGGGGCTGAAGGCCCGCACGCAGCTGCGTGAGTTCGTCATTTCGCAGCGCCCCACGCAAATAGTCGAAGACCTGCTGGCGCTGTCGCCCCAGGTGATTGGCCTGGGCGTCTATATATGGAACGTGCTGGAAACCACGCAGGTGGTGCGCCTTTTGAAAATCCTGAGGCCTGACATCAAGGTTGTGCTGGGCGGGCCAGAAGTCAGCTTTGAAACCCAGGAGCAGGACATCTGCCGCCTGGCCGACCATGTCATCACCGGCTGGGGCGATGTGAGCTTTCCCAAGCTCTGCCGCGCACTTCTCGACGGTCCGCAGCCGCTGATGAAGGTGATTGCCGGCGAGCAGCCCGCGCTGGACGCGCTGGCCCTGCCGTATCAGGAGTACAACGACGAGGACCTGGCCAAGCGCCTGCTGTATGTGGAGGCCTCGCGCGGTTGTCCGTTCAAGTGCGAGTTCTGCCTGAGCTCGCTTGACAAGACCGCCTGGGCCTTTGAGCTGGACCGCTTCATGGCCGAGATGGATGCGCTGTACCAAAGAGGCGCGCGCAACTTCAAATTTGTCGACCGCACGTTCAACCTCAAGGTCGATTTTTCGGTGCGCATCCTGACGTTTTTTCTGGACCGCATGAAGGACGCGCAAGGTCATATGCTGTCCGAGCCTGATCTGTTTGTGCACTTCGAAGTCGTGCCCGACAGCCTACCCGATCGCTTGAAAGAATTGATTGCGCAGTTCCCGGCCGGATCTCTGCAGTTTGAAGTCGGCATACAGAGTTTTAACCCCGAGGTGCAGCAGCGCATTTCACGCAAGCAGGACAACCTCAAGACGGCCGACAACCTGCGCTGGCTGGTCAAGCAAAGTCACGCCCATGTGCATGCCGACCTGATTTTCGGCCTGCCCGGTGAGACCTTGCAGAGTTTTGCTGCGGGCTTTGACCAGCTGTATGCGCTGGCGCCGCATGAGATCCAGTTCGGCATCCTGAAGCGGCTGCGCGGCACGCCGATTGCCCGGCACACGGCCGAATTTGTGATGCGCTATGACCCGCAAACGCCGTACACCATTTTGCAAAATTCCACCGTCGACTTTTTCTTGATGCAGCGCGTCAAGCGCTTTGCGCGCTACTGGGAAATGCTGGCCAACTCGGGCCGCTTTGCCGCCAGCTTGCAACTCTTGCTGGCGCCGGGTTCAGCCTTCGGGCATTTCCTGAATTTCAGCGACTGGCTCTGGCAGACGACAGGCAAGACGCATGAGTTCGCGCTGGAAAAACTCGTTGACCTGCTGTTTGAGCATCTCACCAGCGTACGCGCGCTACCCGACGACCAGGTGCTGCTGGCGCTGCTCGCCGACTACCGCGCCAGCGGCGCGCGCGGCCGGCCTAACTGCCTGAGTCAGCTGCTCAGCGCCGAGCGCATGGCGCTGCCTGCAACAGGCGCCAACAAGCCCAGGTCCGAGCGGCAAAGCCGACATGTCAATCAGCAAAACAGCCAGCACGCGCATCGGGACGAGATTCAAAAAGCGGCTGCGGCGGCTTGACGCGCGGCACTGCACCAGCGCCTTTATTTCTTATTTTTGTTGCACTCAAAATACAGCCATGACTTCAGCCATGACCTCATCCATAGTTTCGCCACCCGCCCTGCCGCGTTTTTGGGCCGACCTCAAGAGCCCTGACTTTTCGCGTCTGGATCTGGCGCGCAGCATCGCTGTTTTGCCCGTCGCTGCGATAGAGCAGCATGGGCCGCATTTGCCGCTCAATGTTGACACCACGCTGGTCGAGGGCGTGATTGCGGCTGCGCTGCCGCATCTGCCGGCGGCATTGCCTGTGCTTTTTTTGCCCACACAAGCCGTTGGCCTGAGCCCCGAGCACGCACGCTTTGCCGGCACGCTGACGCTCAAGGCCGAGACCGTGATCCGGCTGTGGACCGAGTTGGCCGAGTCGGTGGCGCAGACGGGCGTGAAAAAACTGCTACTGCTCAATTCGCACGGCGGCCAGGTCGGTCTGCTCGACGTGGTGGCGCGCGACTTGCGCGCGCGGCTGGAGATGCTGGTCTACAGCGTGAACTGGTTTAACCTGCCGCTGAAAACGCCGGCGGGGGAGTCGGTCTCTGATCTGTTCAGTGCGCAAGAGCATCGCTTCGGCATTCATGCCGGCGAGATAGAAACCTCCATGATGCTGGCGCTCAAACCCCAGCAGGTCGACATGGCCTTGGCTCAAAACTTTCATTCAAGCTCGCAGGACCGAGCCGAGCGCTTCAGCATTCTGGGCGATGGCCGCAGCGCCAAGCTGGGCTGGCAAATGCAGGACTACAACCCGCAGGGCGCGGTTGGCAATGCGTCGGCGGCCAGCGCAGCCAAAGGCCAGGCGCTGCTGGGTGCGGCCGGGCGCAGTCTGGCCCAGTTGCTCATAGAGATTGATCAATTGCCAGCCAACACCCTGAGCCAGCAGACGGCCTTTTGACCTTTTGAGGCGGCCGATTGCGCCGCTACCCACACACGCAGAGAATCGCTGACAAGTTCATGCGGGGCTGGCTGACAGCCTGCCGGCCAGGCCGCGCGCACAGTCTTGGCAAGGACTGCGCTGCAGGCCAATTTGACCGATTTGGCAGCTTTTAAAGGGTGTTTTATGCAGTCCAGGGCTTTTTACTTCAAGTATGTGGGCACCACCGTGTTGCCCGTGGCCCTGCTGGTGGGCACCCTGGTGGCCTGCGGCGACACTACCAAGCTGAGGCCTATGGCCGACATGGGCGCCAGCCCGACCTTGCCGCAGCCCAGCCGCAGCCTGCTTCCGACTGTCAATATCGCACCGGCCAGAGGCTGGCCCGAAGGCCTGATGCCTACACCCATGGTGGGATTGGCGGTCAGCGCGCTGGCCAGCGGGCTCGAGCATCCGCGCTGGGTCTACACCCTGCCCAACGGCGATGTGCTGGTGGCCGAAAGCAATGCGCCGGCCAAGCCCGAGGATGGCAAAGGCCTCAGGGGCATGGTCATGAAATGGGTGATGGGTAGGGCTGGGGCTGGTGTGCCGTCTGCCAACCGCATCACGCTGCTGCGCGACGCCGATGGTGATGGCCACGCTGAAGTTCGCAGCGTCTTTTTACAGAACTTGAACTCGCCGTTTGGCATGGCGCTGGTCGGCAACGACTTTTATGTGGCCAACAGTGATGCCATCGTGCGCTTTCCCTATGTGACGGGCCAGACCGGCATCAGCGCGCCGCCTGTCAAGCTGCTGGATTTGCCGGCCGGCCCCATCAACCACCACTGGACCAAGAACCTGATCGCCAGTGCCGATGGCAACAAGCTTTACGTCACGGTGGGCTCGAACAGCAATGTCGGCGAGCGTGGGCCCGATGCCGAACTCGGCCGCGCCGCGATCTGGGAGGTTGACCGCCACAGCGCCAGCCACCGCGTCTTTGCGTCCGGCCTGCGCAACCCCAATGGCATGGGCTGGGCACCTGAAGGCGGCGCACTCTGGACTGTGGTCAACGAGCGTGACGAGATCGGCAGTGATCTGGTGCCCGATTACTTGACCGCGGTCAAGGACGGCGCTTTTTACGGCTGGCCTTACAGCTATTACGGCCAGAACGTCGACGACAGGGTCAAACCAGCCCGGCCCGATCTGGTGGCCAAAGCGCTGCCGCCCGACTACGCGCTGGGCTCGCATGTTGCGCCCTTGGGCATGGTCTTTTCTGGCGGCCGCGCGCTGCCGCAAGCGCTGTCCAATGGCGTGTTTGTCGGTGAGCACGGCTCCTGGAACCGCGTGCCCCACAGTGGTTACAAGGTGGTTTTCGTGCCTTTTGCGAATGGCCAGCCGCAGGGTCTGCCGGTCGATGTGCTGACCGGCTTTCTAAGCCCCGAAGGCCATGCTTATGGCCGACCGGTAGGCGTGGCCATGGATCAGCGCGGCGCCTTGCTGGTGGCCGACGATGTGGGCAACACGGTCTGGCGCGTGACGGCGGCGCAGAACCCGGGCCTGACAAATTAAGTCAGCCCGGCGTCGGCCCGGGCTCAGGCGTAGGTCACCCAGTCCGCATGTTCGGGTGCGTCCAGGTGCGGCAAGGTGTTGTAGGTCACCAGCATGTGGCGTTTGGGCGTGAAGGCAAACTCGGTGACCGAGGAGTTTCGTATGCGCAGGTTCAGCTCAATGGTCGCTTCCGGGCTGGCACTCAGCACATGGCCGACGGCCGTCGAGATTGGCCCACCGCTGGAGACCAGCAGCACATGGCCGTCACAGTTTTTTCGGATATGGTCCAGCGCGCTGGTCACGCCGCTGACAAACTCGCTGTAGCTCGGCATGCCTTTGGGGCTGACTACGCCAGCCATCCACTGCGTCAGGCCGTCCTTGAGCAAGCGGAAATGGCTGCGGTACATTTCGGCTGAGTTCGGTTTCTCGAGCTTGTAGGGATGGATGGCGGCAATCACCGCTGCGCTGTCGTACTCATTGAGCCCCGGCCAAGGCTGGGCCTGCAGCGCCGTCCCCAGGCCTTCGCAGATGCCCGCAAAGGTCTGCGTCTGGCGTTGCAGCGTGCCGGTATAAGCCGCATCGAAGTGCAGCCCCTTGTGTTTGAAGTACTGGCCCAGGCGCAGGCTTTGCTGCTGGCCCATGGGGCTCAGAACGTCGTAATTGTCTGCGCCAAATGAGGCCTGGCCGTGGCGCACAAGGTAAAGCTTGCCCATGCCAGATTGTTGCAAGAAATCCGCGCGGCGCCAGTCGCAGGCGTGACCTGCAGTTGGCGCGCCGGTAAGCCGGCTAGAGCGTCACCAGGCCGTCAATGCAGGTGACGCTGTCGCCGCCAACCCAGACCTGGCCTGCCGCATCGCGCGCCAGCACCAACTGTCCGGCACGTCCCAGGCAAAGGCCTTGCGACGCCTGGTAGCGCTCTGGCATCAGGCCTTCGGCCATCAGCCACTGGGCCAGACTGGCATTGAGGCTGCCGGTGACCGGGTCTTCCGGGATGCCGGTTGCGGCGGCAAAAGCACGTACTTCGATGTCTGGCCCGGCCGGGCTGCAATTGGCGGTCTGGCCAAAGGCCCGTGCCTCGCGGTTGGCGCGTGCTATCAGCGCCGGGGCTTCAATGCGCGGGTAGATTCCCGCCACACCGACCTTGAGCTGTAGTTTTTTTAGCGCAGGGTGATCGGGCATCAGTTGCAACACGGTCTCGGGGCTGTCCAGCAGCAGCGCCAGCCAGACCGGTCCGTTGTCCAGCATTTGCGACGCGGTGATCTGCTCGAGCTTCAAGCCCAGTGCGGCGGCGACCTGCGCCAGCAGCACGCTGCCAGGCTGCGAGCGCTTGAGTGGCGGCGCGGCAAACGCCAGACCTGCGGAGCCGACCTCGCGGCGGATTTTGATCAGACCGAGCGCGCACTCCTGAACGATGACGTCCGGCTGCTTGGGCTGCCCGCCGGCCTCCAGCCAGCTGTGGCAGCTGCCCAGCGTGGGGTGGCCGGCAAAAGGCAGTTCGCCGCCGGGCGTGAAGATGCGCACGCGGTAGTCGGCTGACGGCGCGAGTGGTGGCTGCAAAAACGTGGTTTCCGACAGATTGGTCCAGCGCGCAAAGCGCTGCATGGTTTCATCGTCCAGACCGCTGCTGTCCAGCACCACGGCCAGCGGGTTGCCCAGGTAGGGCTGATCGGTGAAAACGTCGACTTGTTTATAAGCGCGTTGCAGCATGGCGCGGCCTCAGGACAAGGCCAGATCGAGTACGCCCTTGCTGGTCTGCCTGGCCGCCAGGCTTGCGAACCAGCGCTCGATATGCGGCCGGCTCTGGCGTGGCTGCGGCATGCCAAACCAGCGGTGCACCTCGCAGGCCAGCGGGATATCCGCCATGGAAAAATGCTCGCCAACCATGAAGCTGCGTTGCGCCAGGTGCGCGTCCAGCCGCGCCATCAGCAGCTCCACGGCGGCATTGGACTCGGCCACCGCGGCCAGGTCGCGCTGCTCGGCAGGCGTGCGTATGAGCTGCCAGAAGCCCGGACGACTGGCCGGGTTCAGGCTGGTTTGCTGCCAGTCCATCCAGCGCTCGGCATCAAAACGCTGGCGCAGTTCAGTGGGGTAAAGCTGGCCGCTGGAGTGCTTGGCGCACAGGTAGCGAACGATGGCATTGGATTCCCACAGCACGAAGTCATCGTCTTCGATCACGGGTACGGTGGAGTTCGGGTTGAGCCGAACATACTCGGGCGTCTTGACAACGCCAAACTGGCCGCCGGCTTCTGTGCGCTGAAACTCAAGCCCCAACTCCTGCGCCGTCCAGACCACTTTCTTGACATTGATGGAGCTCATGCGGCCCCAGATATGCAGGCCGCTGCGCTGTCCGCTGTGCATTTCCTTCATGGCAGGTTGGCTTTCAGGACTTGTGCGAGGGCGGCGATGCCCTCATCGATTTGCGCGACCGACGAGGTCACAAAGGACAGGCGCAGCGTGCCCGGATCGGGTGCGCCGCTGTAAAACGCCGCGCCCGGCACATAGGCGACGTTGCGTGCCACGGCTTGCGGCAGCAGGGCCACAGCGTCCATGCCCTTGGGCAATCTGAGCCACAAAAACATGCCGCCATGTGGCGTGTTCCACTGCACGCCCGTGCCGGCCAGATGGGTGTCGAGTGCCGCCAGCATGGCATCGCGTTGCGCCTTGTAGAGCGCGCGAATGGTCGGCACATGGCGGTCCAGAAAGCCGTCTTTCAGGACTTCTGCCACGATGCGCTGGTTAAAGCTGGGGCTGTGCAGATCAGCGGCCTGCTTGGCTTGCAGCAGCTTGGGATACAGCGCCTTGGGCGCGACCAGAAAGCCCAGGCGCAGGCCGGGCGCCAGCGTCTTGCTGAAAGAGCCCATGTAAATGCAGCCTTCGGGATTGCGTGCGCTCAGCGTGGGCGGCGGTGGCGCTTCAAACCACAAGTCACCATAGGGGTTGTCCTCGACGATGGGCAGTCCAAGCCGTGCGGCGGTGGTGCTCAAGGCTGCACGCCGCGCTTCATCCATGGAGTTGCCGGTGGGATTCTGGAAGTTGGGCAGCACATAGAGAAAGCGGGCGCCAGCAGCCTTGGCGGACAGGTCCTGAACATCAATGCCACCAGCGTCGCTGGCCACACTGACAAATTCGGGCTCCATGGGCGTGAAAGCCTGCAGCGCGCCCAGGTAGGTCGGGGTTTCGACCAGTACGCGCGAGTCCTTGTCGATCAGGATCTTGGCGATCAGATCCAGCGCCTGCTGGCTGCCGGTGGTGATCAGGACCTGGTCGGGGTCAATTGTCCAGGCGAGGCCCGCGGCCTGGCTTTGCCGGCTCAGGTCGGCGGCAATCCATTCACGCAGGGGGGCGTAGCCTTCGCTGGCCGCATACTGCAGCGCAGCGCGGCCGTCGGTTTGAAGCACCGTCGCGCAGGCTGCGGCAAAGGCCTCGACCGGAAAGGTTTTGGGGGAAGGCAATCCGCCTGCAAAGCTGATGATGCCGGGCTTTTCAGTCACCTTCAGGATCTCACGGATCACCGAAGGGTTCATTTTTTCGGCGCGCTGCGCCTGGGTCCATTGCATACGTTTCATTTCATTGGTTTGCCGGCTTGACCAGGCAAGCGGCATTTTCTTGCTCAAAAAAGACGTTGGCCGCGACCGTCAGCAGACCACCAGGCGCCCAACTCCCCTGGGTCCTATCTGGTGCTTGTCACGCATCGCGCGTGGTCTTGACTTTACCGTTGAATCCCGAGTCTGAGGAGTGGGCGAAAAACGCTGCGGTGTCTGTAGCGGGCTGACTGGCTGCGCTATTTCGCCAGCATCCAGGCCACAGCCTGCGCCACCACATCGCTCTCCAGCCCATTAAAGCCGTGGTAGGCCATGGCCTCGCAGGGATCGCCGCTGTTGTCGCCGCCCTTGAAGCTCAGCAACTGCTTGCGTGGCGCGTTGCTGAGCTGTTGCATCAGGCCGGGCAGATCACTGTAAGCGCACAGACTGCAGCCGTCCTGCTCATGGTGCGCCACCAGCACGGGGATGCGCAGCCTGTCCAGCGGCATTCTGGTAACAGCGCGGCCGCGCTCGTCGCGCAATATGGTCGAGGTCAGGACCAGTCCGTCCGGCCCAACTGCGCCCTGAAGTTCGGTGGCCGCAAAGGCGGCCGATTGCGTGCCCCGACTGGTGCCCAGCAGCCACACTGGCGTGGTGGTCTGCGTGCGTACCCAGGCGATCACGGCCTTGACGTCTGCCAGGTGTTCCGGGGTTTGCCGAAAGCCGGCCAGATAAGGGAATGTTTGTCTGTCCGAGGGCGTATCGACCAGTACCACCAACAGGCCCTGGTCGGCAAACAGCTGGCGTGATCGCACCAGAAAATTGCCTCGGCCCTGCGCGATCTCGCCATTGACGCCTATCTGCAGCAGGCCATTGCCGCCGGTGAACACAATCGCCGCGGCTTTGGCCGGTGATTCGGGCGCTGCCAACACCAGCAGACGCTGCGTCACACCCGGTCGGGTCGGAATGTCGACGACCTTGGCGGCGCTCTGCGCGTGCGCGTTGCCCATGCAGGCCAGAACGATGGCCGCGACCCAGTTGGTGACGGTTTTAAGCATGGCTCGAGTCTAGCCCCGCTCGGCCAGTCCTGGCTGGTGCATTGAGCGCTATGAATAGCGTAGCTGCCAGCGCCCGTCGGACCGTCGTTGCGTTCACTTTTTAACCCTGAAAAACAAGGCAAAGCATAGGCCGGCGGCGTAGCGCGCCAGCCGCGCCATGAGCGCTGAGCCGGGTCCATGGGCTGCTGCAGCTGGCTGTTTTGCCAAGCCAATTTCCGTGAATTTGTTTTTTTGTTACGTATTTTCTGGGCGTTTCGGGCCGAAAAAAGACCAGAGCCATATCCAGGGCCTGCTGGCTTAACAACAGTAAGTCACTGTATTTGTGTGCTTTTTCATGAATAAAGACTTTAAGGCGCCTGCTCGGGCTGGCGTCCAAGGAAATTTGATACTTGGAACATAAACTTACAAATGTCTTGATATGAAACATTTGACGGGGCTTTTCCCCTGCCCAGGTGGTGAGTCGTCAAAAAACGCAGGGTCCAGCCGTTCAAAGGTGCTGGCCGGTTCATTGAAGCGAGAAACGAGTGTTTGTAAACCATGGTGCACCTACTGCATGCCCTTGAGCTGGCCCAGAGGGGACAGCTTCAAGCGAAGACGCTGCTTCGTGTGCAAAGTCGCGCCTTTGCCTTGCTGTGCCTGGCTGCTGCCCTGATGGCTATTGGCAGCGGCAAGGCCCGGGCGACTGGAACTGCCGCTGGAACCCTGATCCAGAACAGCGTCACGCTGAGCTACTCGATCAGCGGGCAAGTGGCCGCGCCACTGGTTGCAAATGCCCCGGCGGTGGTGGTGGCGCAAGTCATCGATGTGGTGCTGACCCGGCAGGATGGCTCGGCGCTGACGGTCAGCTCCCCCGATGCCGGTCGCCCCTTGGGCTTTTTGCTCACCAATACTGGCAATGGCCCGCAGACCTTCAGCATGCTGCGCAACAACGCGCTGTCGGGCGACCAGTTCGATCCCATCAGCGCTGTCAATGCCGGCATTTACCTTGAAAACGGCGCGCAGCCAGGCTTTCAGGCGAGTGGTCCTAACGCTGACAGCTTGTATTTACCCGGCCAGAACGACCCCACACTGGCGCCCGATGCCAGCCGCATGGTTTATGTCGTCAGCAGCATTCCCGCGGCGCTGAGCGTTGGCCTTGTTGGTAATGTGAGTCTGACCGCCAGCTCGACCACGGCGGGTGCCGCTGGCCAGCCACCCGGCACCAGCTTGCCGGGGCTCGGGCAAGGCGGCGTCATGGCGGTGGTCGGCAGCAGCCGGGCCCAGGCCCTGGCGATCAGCGGCTATGTGGTGTCCGGTTTGTTGTCGAGTCTGAGCAAGGCGGTGTCCCTGGTGCGCGACCCGTCAGGCGGCAGCCTGGTGATGCCGGGCGCCGAGCTCAGCTACCGCCTGGTGCTCACGCTCAGTGGCACAGGCATCGCCGAGAACCTGAGCTTTTCCGATCCGCTTCCAGCCACCACGACCTATGTGCCGGGCAGCCTGAAGGTCGACGGCGCTGCACGCACAGACGCCGTGGACGCAGACAACGCGAGCTATGCCGCAGGCGTCATCAGCATCGTCTTTGGCAACACCCCGGCGCCCGCCACGCGGGTGATCGAATTTAAAACCACCGTCAACTAACCAGGAGTATTGCCATGCGCAACCAATTGCTTTGCATCACACTGTCGGCGCTGCTGACAGGCTTCACCAGTGCCGCGCTGGCACAGGCGCCCGCCGCGCGCGGCAACATCGAGTTCAAGAACGTCGCCGAGGTCGAGCTCGCCGTGACAGGCACAGACGGCAAGCTGGAGAAAAAACGCAGCCCTGTGCAAAAAGCGATTCCCGGCACCGTGGTGTTCTACACCTCGACGTTTCGCAATATCGGTGCCAAGCCGGCCGGCAATATCAACATCAGCAATCCGATTCCGGCCAACACCACGCTGGTCGCCGCCAGCGCCTATGGCGAGGGCATGGACATCAGTTATTCGGCCGATGGCGGGAAAACCTGGGCCGCAGCCGACAAGCTCAGGGTCAAGGGCGCCGATGGCAAAGAGCGCGCAGCAGGCATCTCCGAAGTCACCCATGTCCGCTGGAGCCTGCGCGGCGAGCTGGCCGCGGGCAAGCAGGGCGAAGCGGGCTTTCGCGTCGTTGTCAATTAGGCCAGCGCCACATGCTGCCACCTTGCGCGCCGCACGGCTCATTGACGAGCGCCAGGGCGGCCTGCGCATGTGAACAAGGCCGGCCATGAACCGGCTGCATCAACCGGCCTGCCTTGTGGTCGACGCGCCGCGCGCGCGCCAGGCCCAGAACTCGATTGACGCGCCAACGATTCTCGGGCCGCCCGTGGGCCGGTCTCGGGCCTTCCTCGGGTGTCAGGCCCGAGGTTTTTTTCTTTCCGTTCAATTTTTAACAGGGACCATCATGAAATCACTTTTCCACAAGACCCTCGCCAGACCGGGGGCCATCACTGCCTTGGTGCTGACTGGTGTTCTGGTCGGCGGCGCGGCCCATGCGGCCGGCACCGCCTCAGGCACCTCCATCACCAATCTGGCCACGCTGAGTTACTCGGTCGGTGCGACTGCGCAAACGCCGATTGGCTCAAGCGCTGCAGGCAATACCTCTGGCGCCGGGACTGCAACCAGCTTTTTGGTCGACAACAAGATCAACCTGACGGTGACGACAACTGACGTCGCCTTTGTCAGCGCCGTGCCAGGCACCAGCGGCGTGGCCACTTTCTCGGTGGTCAACAATGGCAACAGCACGCAGGACTTTTTGCTGGCTGGGGCGAACGTTGCCGGTGGCGCGCTGTTTGGCGTGACCGACAACTTCGATACCGGGGCTTGCTCGGCATTTGTTGAAAACGGCACCACCGCAGGCTACCAAGCCGCCCAGGACACTGCGACCTTCATCGACGAGTTGGTGGCCGATGGCTCCAAGACGGTCTATGTGGTTTGCCCCATCCCGCTCACCCAGGTCAATGGTGATGGCGCGGTGGTGTCGCTGACGGCCACCGCGCTGGTAGGCGGTACGGCTGGTCAGGGCGCGGCTTTGACGGAAACCGCAGGCGCGAACACTGCCGGCGTGGACATCGTCTTTGCCGATATCGCTGGAACCGATGACGTGGCCAGAGATGCCAAGTCGTCGTCGCGCGACGTTTTCAAGGTCGTCACAGCTGCGCTGACAGTGACGAAATCGGTTGCGCCGGTCTGCGACCCGTTCAACGGCAGCAGCAATCCTAAAAACATACCGGGCTCCTTTGTTCGCTACACCATAGCCATTGCCAACACTGGCGCGGCCTCGGCCACCTTGAGCAGCATTGCCGACACCTTGACGGCACTGGTCACCTTCGATCCCAACCTGATCACGGGCGCAGGTTTGCCTGCCACGGCGTCAACCACCTGTGCTTCTGCGACGGGAACGCCGACATCGGTTGCGGGTTCGGGATTCCTGGCCACCGCGACCGGCACCACGCGTGCAGGTTTTCCCAAGTACTTCACGTCGACCAGCAGCGCCGACGGCATTGACTTGAGTGGCAGCAATGTCACTGTGAATTTCGCCTTGGTGCTACCGGTTGAAGCCGGCTACACCGCCGGCGAATTGAAGGCGAGCGAAACCGTATCGGTGATTTTCCAAGTCAAAATCAACTGAGCTGAACTTGGTCGCATTTCATGGCGCACAGCAAGCCTCCGGCACGGTTCGCCGCGCTGGAGTGGCTGCGCCACGCTCGCTGAGCTTTGGCTCAGCGGGCCTTTGCATGGCGACTTTCCGTCCCTATGCAAAGGCTTTTTCAAGCCTTGGCCGTGATTTCACTGCGGCGCTGGTGCGCCGCTTCTTGCCGGCACTTGTTCTTGCGCTGGGTGGCCTTGGCATGGCGCTGGCTGCCACGCCGCCCAACACCGTCATCAACAATACCGCCAGCGTCAGTTTCAGCATTGTGGGCACACCGATCACGGTGACCGGTTCGGCCAGCGTGAGCACCGTGGCCAGCACGCCCGCAAGCATTGCTTTCATGCGTTTTCTGCCGAGCACTGCTGGCCTGCCGGCGGGTATGGCGAGTGTGCAGAGTGTTGCGCCCACGCAATGCAATGCAGGCGCCGGTTTCAGCCCGCTGCCTTCTCCCAGCATACCGGGTGGCCCGGTCTTGACCGTGCCGGGCAGTCTGCTGCTGTCGCCTTCTGCCCTGTATGCGATCGGTGACCCGGTGTTTGTTCGCGTCACAGACTACGACCAGAACCTGGACCCGCTGGTGGCCGAGACCGTGGACGTCACGCTGTCGAGCAACGGCGTTGACAGCGAGTCCCTCAAGCTCACCGAAACCGGGCCTTCCACAGGCGTTTTCATAGGCTACATCCCTTCGTCGTCCGGTGCGGTTCAGCCCGGCAACTGCGTACTCAATGTTGGGGGGAATTTCAAGCTGCTGGCCACTTATCTGGACCAGTCGGCCGGCAGCATTGCGGTGACGGCTGCGGCGCTGGTTGACCCCATGGGCCTGGTGTTTGACTCGGCCACCGGCTTGCCTGTCAACGGCGCGCAAGTCACGCTGCTGGACATGGCGACCGGCTTGCCAGCGGCGGTGCTGGGCAACGATGGCATCAGCACTTATCCATCGACGGTGATCAGCGGTGCCAGCGTGACCGACAGTGGCGGCACGGTCTACGTATTTGCTGCCGGCCGCTACCAGTTCCCGCGCGTGGCGCCGGGCAATTACCGCCTGGCGATCACGCCGCCAGCCAACTACGCCTATCCTTCGGCCGCAGCAACGTCGGCCTTGCAGGCGCTGCCCGGCGCGCCCTTTTTTATCGTCACCGGCTCGCGCGCCGAACCCTTTGCAGTCCTCCCCGGCCCCCCCACCGAAATCGATGTGCCGCTGGACAGCTCGGGCGCGGTCGGTGTCAAGCTCACCAAGAGCGCCGGCAAGGCGGTGGTGGCGATTGGCGAGTTCGTGCCCTACATCGTGAGCATCAGCAATGTGGGCACCAGCCCGGTTGCCGCGCTGCGGATTGCCGACCGCCTGCCGCTGGGCTTTCGTTATCAGCCGGGTTCCGCCCGGCTCGAAAACGCTGTGCTGGCAGACCCAAGCATCAGCGCCGATGGACGTAGCCTGGAGTTCAGTGTCGGCACGCTGCCTGGCAGTGGCAGTAGCAGCTTGAACCTGCGTTATGTTGCAGCCGTGCTGGCGGGCGCCCGTACGGGACAGGCTGAAAACACGGCGCAGGCCAGCAGCGGCGCGACCTCGAACATCGCGCGCGCCGCAGTGCTGGTGCGCGAAGACCTCAACCGCAGCCGCGCGATTTTGCTGGGCCGCGTCACGCTGGTCGAAAGCTGCGGCAATGAGGCTGTCGACCAAAGCCAGGCACGTGGCCTCAAGGGCGTGCGGGTGATGCTGCAAGACGGCACTTACATCGTGACTGACCACGACGGCCGCTGGCATGCCGACAACCTTCGCCCCGGCACGCATGTGGTTCAAATCGATGAAACCAGCTTGCCCAAAGGGCTTGAGTTGCAGGCCTGCGAGCAAAACACCCGTACCGGTGGCCGCAACTTTTCACAGTTCGTCAACCTGCGTGGTGGCACCTTGTGGCGTGCCGACTTCCGGCTCAAGCGCTTGGCCGGCATTCAAAACGAGGAACTGGTCGAGAAACAGCTGCAGCCCACGGCGCAGCTCTCGCCCAGTGCAAGCCGGCCCGGTGCGGCATTGCAACTGGTGGAGATCCTGCCTTACGACGACAAATGGCTGGCTGCCGCCGCGCCTGGCGCAGAGTGGCTGCATCCCAGGCCGGATTTCGTGCCCGCACTGCCTGTTGTCAAGGTCGCCATCAAGCACGCGGCCAAGCACCAGGTGGAGCTAAAGGTCAACGGTGCTGCCGTCAATGCCCTGCGCTTTGACGGCGTCGTGTTGAACCCGGCGGGCACGCTGGCGCTGTCCAGCTGGCGCGCGGTCGAGCTGCGCGATGGTGATAACCTGATGGAGGTCACGGTGCGTGATCCGCAGGGCCAGGTCGTGTTGCAGGAGAGCCGCTCTATTCACTACGCAGTTGGTCCGGCCAGCGCGGCGTTCGACCTCAAGCACTCGCAACTGGTCGCCGATGGCCGCACGCCGCCAGTAGTCGCCGTGCGCATGCTGGACAAGGAGGGCAAGCCGGTACGGCGCGGCGCGGGTGGCGAGTTTCAGCTTGCGGCGCCCTACCTATCGCAAGACCAGGCCGACGCCATCCAGCGCGAGCCCCTGACCGGCAAGCTGGGCGGCCGGGCCCGTTACCAGATTGGTGACGACGGTGTGGCGCTGATTGCGCTGCAAGCGACCACGCAGGTCGGCGAGGTGGTGCTCAACTTTGACTTTGGCAATGGCCGCACGCAGGAAATACGCGCCTGGCTCACGCCCGAACTTCGTGACTGGGTGCTGGTTGGTTTTGCCGAGGGCGGCGTGGGCCACAAGAAGCTCAGCGGCAATATGGAGAGCCTGACAGCGGCTGGCGCCGACGAACAGCTGTTTGACCAGAACCGCGCGGCTTTTTACGCCAAGGGTCGGGTCAAGGGCGAATATCTGTTGACGCTGGCCTATGACAGCGCCAAGGAAAAGAACGCGGGCGGCAGCCTGCTGAATCAGCCGCTTGGCCAGCCTTTGACACAGGCGATTGACCCGAACCAGTTCTACACGCTGTATGGCGACGCGACCCAGCCGCAGTTTGATGCGGCGAGCGCGCGCAAGCTCTACCTGAAGATTGAAAAATCGCAGTTTTATGCCTTGTTTGGCGACTACGACACCGGCCTGTCCGTGACCGAGTTGGGCCGCTACAGCCGCACGCTCAACGGCATCAAGTCCGAGTACAAGGGCGAGCGCCTGGGCTACAACGGCTTTGCCAGCTTGACGGCGCAAAGCTTTCGCAAGGACGAAATCCAGGGCGACGGCACCTCAGGCCTGTACCGCCTGGCCGGTCGCGACATCCTGGTGAACTCCGACAAGGTCAGGGTAGAGGTGCGTGATCGCTTCCGGCCCGAGATCATCATCAGCAGCAAGACCTACACACGCTACCTCGACTACCAGATTGACTATGCACTGGGCACGCTGTTTTTCAGCGAGCCGATTGCCACGCGCGATGCCAGCTTCAATCCGGTGTTCATCGTTGCCGAATACGAATCGGGTGGCCAGGCCGATGCCCGCTTGACTTATGGCGGCCGTGTCGCGGTCAAGGTGGGCGACAACCCGGGCCAAAAGAGCGAGCTTGGCCTGACCCACATTCACGAGGGCAACCTGGGCCGCGAAGCCACGCTGACAGGCGCCGACAGCACGCTGCGTTTTGGCGACAGCACCAAGCTGCGCAGCGAGCTGGCGATCAGCCAGCGGCAATCGACGCTGGGCCAGGAAACCGGCAAGGCCTATGTGGCAGAACTCAGCCATGTCGATGCAGCGCTGGCCGCACGCGCTTACGCGCGCCAGCAGGATGCCGGCTTCGGGCTGGGGCAGCAGGCTGGCGCGGAAGCTGGAACCCGCAAACTGGGGGTCGATGCCCGGCTGCAGCTGACCGAGACTTTGCAGCTGCAGGGTGAGGCCTATCGCCAGTCCAATCTGGTCACAGATGCCCAGCGCGAGGTGATTGAAGCGCGCGGCCAATGGAAAAACCAGGCGCTCACCACCAGCGCGGGCGTGCGTTCTGCGAGCGAGACCGATGGCAAGGGCAAGGACGCCAGCGCGAACCAGCTTATGGCTGGCGTGGGCTACGAGATGCTGGACAAAAAGCTGAACCTGCGCGCCAGCACGGAGCTGGACCTGGGCAGTCAGGGCAGCAGCGCCACTTTCCCAAACCGGCTGGTTCTGGGCATCGATTACAAGGTCAGCCCGCAGCTCACCGTGTTTGCCCAGCAGGAACGCGCGTTCAGCGGGGCTTTCAAGGCCGACACCACGCGCGTGGGCCTGCGCACCCAGCCCTGGACGGGCGGCGAGCTGGCCAGCTCGCTGGGCAACCAGACCGGACCGGATGGCAACCGGCTGTATGGCAACCTTGGGCTGGTCCAGAAATGGCAAATCAACCCGCAGTGGGCGGCTGACTTTGGCATAGACCGCTCGCAGACTCTGGGCGGCGCCTCGACCACGCCATTCACCGCCGCGCAGGTACCAGCTTTTGGCACCAGCAATGCGGCCAGCAGCAGCACTGCTTCGGGCATCAGCACCAACACCACGCCCGGCACTGCGACCAGTCTGGTGACCGGCGACTACACCGCCGTGTTTGTTGGCGCGGCCTACAAAAAGCAGGACTGGAGCGGCAATGCCCGGCTCGAATGGCGCGCCAGCGCGACCGATACCAAGGTCAACCTGCTGCTGGGCGCGCAGCGCAATCTGGAAGATGGCAAAAGCATGGCCGCAGGCCTGCTTTACAACCGCGCCAGTGGCACCCTGGACAGCAGCAAGGTTGATGCCCGCCTGAGTTACGCTCACCGCCCCAATGTTGGCGAGTGGATATGGCTGGACCGGCTGCAGTATGTGCAGGAGTCCAGCCAGGACCTGATGGGCCGCTTGCTCACGCGCAAGCTGATCAACAACCTCAACGCCAACTGGATGCCCAACCGGCAAAGCCAGCTTGCGCTGCAATACGGCGTGAAATATGTGCGCGACAGTCTGGACGGCAGCGCCTACACCGGGGTGACTGACTTGTTCGGCGTTGAGCTGCGGCAGGATCTGGGCGAGCGCTGGGACATCGGTCTGCATGCCGGCGCCCTGCATTCTTGGAAAAGCGGCAGCCTTGACTACCACCTGGGGGTGTCGCTCGGCTTCAAGGTCACCGACAACGCGTGGCTGAGCGTGGGCTACAA
>CANEXF010000002.1 GCA_947443645.1 Comamonadaceae bacterium
CCCCCCGAGGGGGCTGAACTTGCTCGGGGCGGCCCTTCGCGTCGTTCTGCGTTGCCCCCACGTTCGCTCGCTTCGCGTAGCGCTCTGCCCCCCGAGGGGGCTGAACTTGCTCGGGGCGGCCCTTCGCGGCGTTCGGCGTCGCCCCCACGTTCGTTCTCATCGCGTAGCTCTCTATCCACCCCCGAGGGGGCCGCTGCGCCTGCGGCCCGGCTAAGCCGGTTCCGCGGCCCCGGCTTGGGCTGAATCGATTTCCCACAGCCGCTTAATCCGGCTGATTGGTTTTATCCCAGTTCCACTGTCACCGGTACGTGGTCGCTGGGGCGCTCGTTTTTGCGTGGCAGCTTGTCGATCACGCAGCTTTTCACCATGGGCTTGACGGCCTGGCTGACCAGGATGTGGTCAATGCGCAAGCCGCGGTTGCGTCTGAATGCGAATTCGCGGTAGTCCCACCATGAGTAGCTTTTCTCGGGCTGCTCAAACATCCGGAAGGCATCCGTCAGCCCCAGATCGATCAGCGCCTGGAAATGCTGGCGCTCTTCGGTTGTGTGGTGAATGGTTTCACGCAGACCTTCGGGGTCATAGGTGTCGCGGTCGTCTACCGTGATGTTGAAGTCACCCAGCAGCACCAGACGCGGGTGTGCTGCCAGCTCGTCGCGCAACCAGTTGCGCAGGCCGTCCAGCCACTTCATCTTGTACTCAAACTTCTCGCTGCCCGGTGTCTGCCCATTGACGAAGTAGGCATTGACAATACGCAGTTCGCCGTCCGGCGTGTCCAGCGTGGCGGCAATCACCCGGGACTGCTCATCACTAAAACCGTTGATGTTTTTCACCACATCGCGCGCGGCGGTGCGGCTCAGGATGGCCACGCCGTTATAGGTCTTCTGGCCAAACACCGCGCTGTGGTAGCCCGCCGCTTCAAGCTCTTTGAAGGGGAACTTGTCCTCGCTGAGCTTGAGTTCCTGCAGGCACAGCGCATCAACCGGGTTGGCCGTCAGCCAGTCGAGCACCTGCGGCAGGCGCACGGCCAGAGAGTTGACATTCCAGGTGGCAATTTTCATGTGTTTTCAGTTCCAGACCAATAAATACGGGTGCAACCTGCTATCAAATATGCAGCGCAGCGAGAATCCCGACAGTCACGCCTATGGCGCCGGCAGCAAACATGGCGTACTCCAGCCATTTTTTCTTGGTCAGCAAGGCGATGGCGGCCATGGCAATGCAGACCTGCAGCAAGGTGGTGGCCTGCGCCCAGCGGTGGTGCTGGTGCATCTGCTCGTCAGACGATTTGTCCCAGACCGTGGCTTCGGCTTCGAGCTTGTCTGCACCCAGCTTGATCTCGTTTTTTTCTTTTTCGTAGCGGTCAATCTTGGCTTGGTACTTCAGTTTTTCGTCTTCGCGGGGCGTCAGATCGCGCGATACCTCTGCCAGCGACTGCTTGGTGCTTTTGGCCTGAAAGTAGTTCCACTGGTTGGATGCCTCAGTTTTCTTGATGGCGGCATTGTTTTTGTACAGACCCGCATTGGCCTGTGTCGCGCCACCCATATAGCCAAAAATAGCGCCCACCGTCGCGACGATGGCCGTGAACATGGCGATCTGGTTGATCATGGCGCTGTGTTCGCCGTGGCCGCCTTGCGCGGCGTGCTCGAGCTCGTGGTCGTGGGGTCCGTGAACGTGAAAGCCGTCTCCTGACATATCAATCTCCTAATTTTTCGTGTAAGTGACAAAACTGAACTTCAAGCCCTTGGACGACACCTGGTCTGCACGCGCACTTTCGTGCCATGCCGGACCCAGCTTCGGCGCAAAGGCATCGCCCTCGTAGTCCCGCGCGATTTCCGTGACTTCGATGCGCTGCGCCAGCGGCTCGGCTTGCGCATAGATTTGCGCGCCGCCTATGACCCAGACTTGTTCTGCAGCGCCGCATTTTGCGATTGCATCTGTCACGCTGGAGGCCACCTGGGCGCCGGTTTGCGCCCAGTCAGACTGGCGTGTGACGACGATGTTTGCACGGCCAGGCAAGGGGCGAAACCGGGGCGGCAGTGAATCCCAGGTCTTGCGCCCCATGATGACTGGCCAGCCATTGGTCAGGCGTTTGAAATGCGCCATGTCTTCCGGCAGGTGCCATGGCAGGGCGTTGTTGTTGCCGATCACGCCATTGGCGGCGCGCGCAAATATCATGCAGACCTGCATCAGACGGCCACCGGGGCCTTGATGGCGGGATGGTGCTGGTAGTCGAGAAATTCGAAGTCGTCGAACTGATAGTCAAAAATCGAGTCCGGCCTGCGCTTGATCTGCAACGTCGGGTAGGGCAAGGGGCTGCGGCTGAGCTGCAGCGCCACCTGTTCGGCGTGGTTGCTGTAGATGTGGCAGTCGCCGCCGGTCCAGATGAAGTCGCCCACATCGAGGTCGCACTGCTGCGCCACCATGTGCGTGAGCAGTGCGTAACTGGCGATGTTGAAAGGAACGCCGAGGAAGATGTCGGCGCTGCGCTGGTAGAGCTGGCAGCTGAGCTTGCCTTTTCCGCCGGGCTCGGTGGCCGGTGCGACGTAAAACTGGAAAAAGGCGTGGCAGGGCATGAGTGCCATTTTGGACAGATCGGCGACGTTCCAGGCGCTCACGATGATGCGGCGCGAGTCGGGGTTGGTCTTCAGGGTCTTGATGACGTCGGAGATCTGGTCGATATGCCCGCCATCTGGCGTTGGCCAGCTGCGCCACTGCACGCCATAAACCGGGCCCAGGTCGCCGTCTTCGCGCGCCCACTCGTTCCAGATCGTGACGCCACGCTCTTTCAACCAGTTGTTGTCGCTCGAACCCTGCAGAAACCACAGCAGTTCCTGCACGATGGATTTGAGGTGGACTTTTTTTGTTGTGACCAGCGGAAAGCCTTCGTTCAAGTCGAAGCGCATCTGGTAGCCAAAGACGCTTTTGGTGCCGGTGCCGGTGCGGTCAGCCTTGAAGACGCCGTGCGTGTCCACATGGCGCATGAAGTCTTCGTACTGGGAGCGGATAGGAAAATGCGACGTTTTCTGCTGCATGTTGAGTTGGGGTCCAGGTCGGCGAATGTCCGGTGCCGTCGTTAAAACGCCGGGTCAGTGGTGCCAAAGGCAGCAAGGCGCATTTTATACAGCTGGCAAAGCCTGCGCCGCCGCCAGTTCGGCATCTTTTTGCCTGATGCGTGCGAAGGCAGGACGGGCATTGACGCGGTCTATATAGGCGCGGATCACCGGGGTTTCAGGCACCAGGCCAAACCGGGTGATCCAGCCCAGTGCCGTGCCCCACAACACATCCGCCGCAGTGAATTTTTCACCCAGCAGCCATGGACCTTTGGCCAGCTGGTCGGTCAGGGTCTTGAGCATGGTGTCGAAGTCGCCATACGGTGATGTCGACGCCGGTGCCGGCGCCCGCTTTTGGGAGCGGTCTATCAGGGCGGGTTCAAAGCAGGAGCCATAAAACGCGATCCAGCGCAAATACGGGCCGCGCAAGGCATCGCCTATGGCGGGTGTCAAACCGGCTTGCGGGTACAGGTCGGCCAGGTACAG
Source organism: Comamonadaceae bacterium (assembly GCA_947443645.1). Lineage (GTDB taxonomy): Bacteria > Pseudomonadota > Gammaproteobacteria > Burkholderiales > Burkholderiaceae_C > Polaromonas. The sequence goes on from CANEXF010000002.1 coordinate 3,534, forward strand.
AAACACCGCAACCTGCTCGGTGACGAGTGCGCCGTCGTGCAGGACGGCCGGCACTTTGCCCATGGGGTTGATGGCCAGATACGCCGCGCCGCGCTGTTCGCCGGCCTTCATGTTGAGCACGTGCAAGTCGTACTCGGCGCCCAGCTCTTCTAGCAGTATCAGCGCGCCGGACGAACGGGTATTGGGTGAGTGAAACAGGGTCGGTTTGCTGCGGGCGGTCATGGGTGTGCTCCTTGTGGGTAAAGGTGTTGACGGGGGTACCTGATCTGCCGCTGCAAGCCCTACATCCGCAGCACCCGCCCCGGGTTCATCAGTTTGTGCGGATCCAGCGCCTGCTTGATGGCGCGCATCATGCCAAGGGCAACGGGTGACTTGTGATGCTCCAGCTTGTCGAGTTTCAGGCTGCCGACGCCGTGTTCGGCCGAAATCGAGCCGTCAAAGCGTGCCACCGAGTCGTAGACGATGGTGTTGACTTCTTCTTCTCGCTCGCGCAAAAACGCTTTGGCATCGCCATCGGCAGGCGCCTGTACGTTGTAGTGCAGGTTGCCATCGCCCAGGTGGCCGAAGTTGACCAGACGCACGCCAGGAATCGCCTGCTCCAGCAAGGCATCGGTGACTTGCACAAACTCAGGGATGCGCGAGACTGCGATTGAAATGTCGTGCTTGATGTTCAGGCCTTCTTCGGCCTGCGCTAGCGTGATGCTTTCGCGCACATGCCAGAGCTGATGCGCTTGCGTGAGGCTTTCAGCCACCACCGCATCGCTCACGCAGCCTTGCTCAAACGCGGCTTCCAGCAGGCGTTCGAGCTGTTCCCGCGCATGGGCTTCGGATTCGTGGTCGGAGTTCTCAAGCAACACGCAAAAAGGTGTTCCCACGCTCCCCACCGAGGGGGCCGTGCCTTGTTCGGGGCGGCCCGGCGGTGCGGCGGGCGCTTCGAGAAACGGCACACGCAATTGCGGAAAGTGTTTGGCGACCAGACTGAGCGCAAACTGACCCATGACTTCAAATCCGGTCAGACCCGCGCCCAGGTGCTGGTGTGCCAGACCGAGCAGCGTGACAGCGTGTGCCATGGATGGCACGGCTGCCCATGCGGTGAGTTGTGCGGCCGGCATCGGGTAAAGCTTCATGGTTGCGGCTGTGATGATGCCCAGTGTGCCTTCGCTGCCAATGAAAAGATCTCTCAGGTCGTAACCGGTGTTGTCCTTGCGCAGGCCGCTCAGGCCTTGCCAGATCTCGCCTTGTGCCGTCACGACCTCCAGGCCCAGGCACAGCTCGCGCGTGTTGCCGTAACGCACGACTTGCGTGCCGCCTGCGTTGGTCGCCAGATTGCCGCCTATGGTGCAACTGCCTTCAGCACCCAGACTCAGGGGAAATAAAAAACCTTCGTTTTCGGCGTGCTGCTGCAGCGCCTGCAATATGCAGCCGGCTTCCACCGTCATGCTCAGGTTGGCGGCGTCCAACTGGCGAACGGCATTCATGCGCTGCAGACTCAGAACCACCTGCGTTCCCGACGCATCCGGCGTGGAGCCACCGACCAGGCCGGTGTTGCCGCCTTGCGCCACCAGGCTCACGCCAGCCGCAGCGCAGGCCTTGACGACGGCGGCAACTTCCTGTGTGTTGGCGGGACGCACGACCGCCAGGGCTTTGCCTCGCGCGCGCTTGCGCCAGTCAAGCTCCCACGCGCTCAGATCGCCGTCACAAAGGACGTTTGTCGGGCCGCTGATTTTTCGCAGCGCTTCAAGTAGTTCAGTTGTCATAGGGCGTGCAGGGCAGCGTTGTCAGCTGCCGCATGTTTGAGTCGAATGCGCACATGCAGGGCGCACGCGGCAAACAGCAGTAGGCAGAGTAGAACTTCGATCATCGCCAAGTAGTTTCCTGGTGGGCGGTCACTCCAGGCCCGGACTGCGCCTTCTGTGAAGTACAGCCATACCAGCAGGCTGACCCAGCGGTAGGTGTACATGCGGTTTTTCAGCACGCCCGCCAGCGGCAGGCAAAGCGGCAAGACCTTGAGGGCGAGCAGTGAGCCGCCGGGGCGTATCGGTGAGAGCCACATTTCCCAGGCCAGGCCCAGCACAATCAGCCCGATCATGCTGCTCAGAGCCAGCCAGCGGGTCGCGTCAATTTGGTTTGCTTTGTTCATGTCAGGTGTAAGAGGTGTGAGGCATGATACCGGGGATGAAATTTCAGCAATCCCTGCAGGCTTTATTGACCGAGCTTTCCCATTTTCCGTGGCGCGGCACGGCCTTGACCCTGCGCGACCGTTTTCGTGAAGACCACATGGGCCTTACCGCCAGCAGCCTGACCTTCACCACCATCATCGCGCTGGTGCCGCTGTTTACTGTTGCGCTGGCAATCTTTACGGCTTTCCCCATGTTCTCCAAGTTGCAGGGCACGCTGCAGGCCTGGTTGGTCAACAGTCTGATTCCGGACAATATCTCCCGCCAGGTGCTCGGTTATCTGACGCAGTTTGCCAAACAGGCCAACAAGCTGGGTGTGGTTGGACTGGCCGTGTTGCTGATGACGGCGATTGCGCTGATTCTGACCATAGACCGAACGCTCAACAGCATCTGGCGCGTAAAGAATCCCCGGCCGCTCGCGCAGCGGGTGCTGATTTACTGGGCCGCCATGACTCTGGGCCCGCTGGTACTGGGTGCCAGCATCGCTGTCACTTCTTACGTCGTTTCGGCCTCGCGTGGTTTGGTGGGCAGCCTGCCCGACGGCTTGAGATTTTTGCTTGATGGACTGCAGTTTTTCATGCTCGCCGGCGGTATGGCAGCCCTGTACCGTTATGTGCCCAATACCCATGTGCGCTGGGCTCACGCCTGGTCTGGCGGGCTTTTTGTCGCCGCCGGCATCGAGGTGGCGAAAAAAGTCTTGACCATCTACCTGAGCAGTGTGCCGACCTACTCGCTGGTCTACGGCGCTTTTGCAACCCTGCCGATCCTGCTGGTCTGGATTTATGTCGCCTGGGTGGTTGTATTGCTGGGCGCGGTGATCGCCGCCTACCTGCCCAGCCTGCTGGCCGGCGTGGCTCGGCGTGGCGGCGGACCGGGCTGGCAGTTTCAGTTGGCGCTTGAAGTGCTGCAGCAGTTGCAGCGTCAACGGGGCACCAATCGCCGTGGTTGCGGCGCATCCAGTCTGGCCCAGATGCTCAAGGTTGATGTGCTTCAGCTTGAGCCGGTGCTTGAAGTCTTGGTGGCGCTTGACTGGCTGGGTCAGCTCGTTGAGGAGGGCGACGCCGAGTCGCGCTACATCCTGCTGGCCGATCCTGAAACGACGCCGCTGGAGCCCTTGATGCAGCAATTGCTGCTGGACAAAACCGACTCGACCGTGCCGCTCTGGAGTCGTGCGGGTTGGGCTGATCTCAAGCTGCAGCAGGTACTTTGAGGCAAGGGTCGGCTTGACCGTCCCAGCCTGAGCCGGGCAGCGCTTTTATACGCGCAAAAAATCCCGGATCGCAAACAAAGTTTCCTCAGGCGCTTCCGTCATCTGGTGGTGACCGACAGGCAGGCGCACGACCTGATAATTTTTGCCAGTGCTGCGGGCTTGCTCGATAAGCCGTTCAGCAGATTTTGGCTGCGTCATCTGGTCCTGCGCGCCCAATAAAAACAGCACTGGACAACTGATTTGAGCCATCGCAAGCTCAGCGTTGGCATAGCTGTCGCAGGCCTTGAAGCCGCGGTGAAAAATATTGACCTTGGTGTTGCTGGCCAGCACACGTCTGCCCAGCGCCATGCTTGCGCCAAATACCCAGGTGCCGGGGCCAAGCGCCGAGGGCGGGGCGGCCAGGGTGCTGCGCGAGAACACATTGACCATGCGCAGCGCCTTCATGGGCTCGTTCAATGCGGCTTCCAGCAGTGCTGGCGACACCTTCATTGGAAAGGCGGTGCCGACCATCACCAGATGCGTGATGCGGTCCTTGAGGTTTGCCGCAGCTTCAAGTGCGATCAGCGATCCCCAGCTGTGGCCGACCAATGCGGCACGCGGCACGCCTGCCGCATCGAGCAGCGCGGCAATGAAGTCCGCCGCTTGCTCCACGCTGGCAGGCGCCTCGCCTTCGCTGCGGCAATGTCCGGGCAGGTCCACTGCCAGCACGTTCCAGCCATGGTTGGCCAGATATCGGCTCTGCAGAATCCAGACGCTGTGGTCATTGAGCACGCCGTGTATGAAAACCACTGTGGGCTTTTTGGGGTCCAGGGTCTTGCCGCCGGTGTAGCAATAGGTCTTGGCGCCGTTGACGGATAAGTGCATGTTTCGGTCTCCAGACCGTTCGGGTTGAGCTTGACGAAGCCTTGCACTTCGACAAGCTCAGGGCGAACGGCGTTAAGTGGTTTTTTCTGCTGCCTTCAATGCGCGCTTCAAATCGTCTATCAGGTCATCCGGATCTTCCAGTCCTATGGACAGGCGAATCGTGCCCTGCGAGATCCCCGCGGCCGACAAGGCCTCGTCGTTCATGCGGAAATGCGTGGTGCTGGCCGGGTGAATCACCAGGCTTCGGCAGTCCCCGACATTGGCCAGATGGCTGAAAACCTTGAGGGCTTCTACAAAGGCCGTGCCTTGTTCGCGGCTGCCCTTGAGATCAAAACTAAACACCGAGCCGGCGCCGCGCGGCAACAGTATTTTGGCCAGCGCATGGCTTGAGTGCGATGCCAGCAAAGGGTGGCCAACGCGTGAAACGAAGGCGTGACTGGCCAGATACTCAACTACTTTTTCGGTGTTGCTCATGTGACGCGCCATGCGCAGCGGCAGGGTTTCAATGCCCTGCAAAATCAGCCAGGCGGTATGCGGACTCATGCAGGCGCCGAAGTCGCGCAGGCCTTCTCGGCGAGCGCGCAGCAAGAACGCGCCTACCGTGCTTTCCTCGCTGAACACCATGTTGTGAAAGCCGGCGTAGGCCTGTGTCAGCTCGCTGAAGCGGCCTGCAGTCCTGGGACCGTCCCAGTCAAAGGAGCCGCCATCGACGACGATGCCGCCAATCACGGTGCCGTGGCCGCTTAAAAATTTGGTTGCCGAGTGGTAGACCAGATCTGCGCCATGCTCAAAGGGTTTGATGAGCCAGGGCGATGTCAGCGTGGAGTCCACCAGCAGCGGCACGCCGGCCTCGTGCGCCATTGCTGAGACAGCAGGAATGTCCAGCACTTCGAGTCCCGGGTTGCCGACCGTTTCGCCGAAAAAGAGTTTGGTGTTGGGGCGTACGGCTGCTTTCCAGCTATCTAGATCGCCGGGCCTGACAAAAGTGGTGTCAATGCCAAAGCGGCGCAGGGTGTAGTGCATCAGGTTGTGCGAGCCGCCGTAAAGTGCCGAGCTCGCCACAATATGCGAGCCTGCGCCCATCAGCGTGGCAATGCTCAGGTGCAGGGCCGCTTGTCCGCTGGCAGTCGAGATCGCACCGATGCCGCCCTCCAGCGCTGACACCCGTTGCTCCAGAACCGCGTTGGTGGGGTTGCTGATGCGTGAGTACACATGTCCGGCGCGTTCGAGATTGAACAGGCTGGCCGCGTGCTCGCTGGACTCGAAAACGAAGGAAGTCGTCAGGTGTAACGGGACCGCGCGCGCGCCTGTGGCGGCATCAGGTGCCGCACCCGCATGCAGTGCGAGGGTGTCAAAGCCAGGGTCTGCGTAGCCGGGCATGGGTTTGTCTCCAGTAGAAAAAACAAAATTGGCGATCTGCGTCGTCGCCTAGCGCGTCATTGTGGGCTATATTGGCAATCAAGTTCCCCGTCGCCATGCGCGGCTTAAAAATACCGAGACAAATCGAGGAGATCACCATGAAGGTTGATGACATACTGCGCGTTAAAGGCAACACGCTTTACACCGTTCAGCCCGATGAGCCGCTGGCCAAGGCCGCTCAGATCATGGCTGAAAAAGACATCGGTTCGCTGGTCGTGATGTCACAAGGCGAGCTGGTCGGGATGCTGACCTTTCGCGAAGTGATTGTCTGCATTGTCAAAAATGGTGGCGAAATTGGCGGCACGCTGGTGCGCGTTGCCATGAATGACCGTCCGCTGACCTGTAGCTCGGAGACTGCGATCGATGAAGTGCGCCGCATGATGCTGGAGCGCCATGCGCGCTACATGCCGGTCATGAACCAGAAGATGCTGATGGGTGTGATCAGTTTTTACGACGTGGCCAAGGCCGTGGTTGATAGCCAGAACTTTGAAAACAAGATGCTCAAGGCCTATATCCGCGACTGGCCTGCCGCCGAGGATGAATCTCCGCACCAGTGATGCTTTGGACGGCTTGACGCATCCTTGCCGACCGGACCCCCGGTATTCAAAGAACCAGGTCTATCGCGTACAGGCCGGCGCCATGGTCTGATGCACGCCGGGCCGGCTCGGAGCGGGTTTCAGAAAAATCCGATGCTTGCGTTGCCAGACTGCCAAAGCGCTGGCTGATGTGCGGCATCACCCATTCGTAGACCTTTTTGCGCATTGCATGGCGCATTTTTTCAGGATCTGCGCAGGCCTGAAAGTAGTTTTCCGGCTTTGAGCGCCTGACGCGGTCCACCACAAAAGGGGTGGCATTGTGGTTCACCCAGTCCAGAAAACTCTTGTTGACGCCAAACCGGTTCGACTCGATCAGATGGCTCACCAGCTCATCCAGAACTTCAACTGCCACGATTTCGGCGCGGTGCGAAGTGCTGTCAATGTGTTTCGGTATTTTCATCCAGTTTCCTTTTGAGCGCCTTCAGCTCTTGGACCTTGAATTGGCAGGTCAACGACAGCCCGCTCTGCGTCATTAGTTACAAAGTGTAATTTTTTCGAGCGCCCAGAGTACGTCTCGCCACGCAAAAACACGGTCGTTTGTGAAGAACTGCACGCTTGCGTAGCTTCCCTGCGACTGGTCAGCAAGCGCGCGCGCCACGTCCTGGCCGTCCTGCGATCTGCAGGCGGGTTTTGTGGCGTTTGCTGTGCCTGAACCGGCGCTTGTTCAGACGTGTGGCGCAGGTGTCGGTAATTCCAGGGCGCTTAGCCCGCGCTGCTGTGAATCACATCCCGCACGCGCGGGTAGATCTGCTGGTTCCACTTACGGCCGCTGAACACGCCGTAATGGCCCACGCCTGTTTGTACGTGGTGGGTTTTCATGTAAGGACGAATACTGCTGCACAGGTCTTGTGCGGCGACTGTCTGACCAACAGCGCAAATGTCGTCGCGCTCGCCTTCTACCGTCAGCAAGGCGGTGCGGCGTATTGCCTTGAGGTTGACCTTGCGGCCATGCCAGGTCAGCTCACCACGCGGCAGGTCATAGGTTTGAAATACCTTGCTGACCGTCTGCAGGTAAAACGCTGCCGGCAGGTCGTTGACGGCCAGGTATTCGTCATAAAACGTGCGGATGACATTGGCCTTGTCAAGCTCGCCCTCCTTGACATGCTGGTACAGATCTTCAAATGATTTTTTGTGCCGCTCCAGATTCATGCTCAAAAACGCGGTGAGTTGCAGGAAGCCCGGGTAAACACGCCGCATCATGCCCTTGTGCGGCCAGGGTACATGGCTGATCAGGTTTTTTTCAAACCATTCAATCGGCTTGCTGTTGGCCAGCTCGTTGACGCCGGTCGGGTTGACACGGCAGTCCACTGGGCCTGCCATCAGGGTCAGGCTGCGCGGTTGCGCCGGATTGTCGTCTTCGGCCATGATGGCCGTGGCCGCCAATGCCGCCACACAAGGTTGGCAGACAGCCACCATGTGGGTGTTCGGGCCCAGCACCTCCAGAAACTTGATCAGGTAGTCGGTGTAGTGGTCCAGAGAAAATTCGCCCTGAGACAGTCCCACATCTCGGGCGTTGTGCCAGTCGGTGATGTAGACGTCATGGTCGGCCAGCAGTGTGCGCGCGGTTTCTCGCAGCAGCGTGGCGAAATGTCCAGACAGCGGGGCCACCAGCAACATGCGCGGGCCGGGGTTGGCCATGGCTTTTTTGAAATGCAGCAGGGTGCCAAATGGCAACGCGCAGACTTTGTGCTCGGCCACCTCAATGGTCTGTCCCGCGACTTCCACGATGGGCAAGTTGTACGCCGGCCTGGCGTGCGTCAAGCGCAGCCTTGCCAGCACCTCCAAGGCAGCAGACAGCTTGCTGCTCGATTGGGATGCCGTTGAAAACAGTGCTGGCGGGCTGGGCAAGCCCGCCTTGCCGGCACCGAGCATCAAGCTGGCATGCTCGGCGAACATCCGCAGCGGGGAGGTCATGTCAGACTGCAACTGATAGGCTTGATAAAGCATGCTGCTTTCTTCTTGAGCTGCGTTGGCAGCGGTGTGAATTGACTACAAAGCAACGTTGCAATTACTGGGCCATACCTGCGCTGCTGCTGGATTTTTTCGCGCTGACTTGGCACAAGGCTTGCACTGCAACAGCGCGCCAAAAGAAGTTTTGGTGTGTGGACGGCTAGACAAGCCGACCTTTACCTTTGCGAAAGACACCCATGGCCAATGCAGTCCTTACCCTAAGCAGTAAAAATTATGGTGCCTGGTCTTTGCGAGGCTGGCTATTAGCCAAGTTTTCCGGTCTGGAATTTACTGAAAAAGTATTGCCACCCGATGACGCTGACATGCGCGCCGAAATCCTGCTGCTGTCCTCGTCGATTTTGGTGCCCAGCCTGATGCACAACGGGATCAAGGTCTGGGACACCCTGGCGATTGGCGAATATCTCAATGAGATCAAACCCAAGTCCGGTTTGCTGCCGGCTGATGTTGCTGCCCGTGCGCACTGCCGCGCGATCTGCGGTGAGATGCATTCAGGTTTTGGTGCCATGCGCTCGTCCATGCCGCTGAACATCAAAGCGGTTTTCCCGAAGTTCAAGACCTGGTCGCGCGCCGACGCTGACGTCAAGCGGATCGTGGAGATCTGGAGCGACTGCCTCACGCGTTACGGCGGCCCTTTCCTGTTCGGCAAAAAGCCTTGCATGGCTGACGCCATGTATGCGCCCGTCGTCAGCCGCTTCAGAACCTACGACATTGCGCTGGACAAGCAGACCGCCGCTTATTGCGCCAGCATCTGGACATTGCCGGCGATGCAGGAGTGGATAGCCGCCGCACAGGCCGAGCCCGACGATTTCGACGAGCTGGATGCGGAGTTTTAAGACCCCCACGTTTGCTCACTGCGTGTAGCGCCCTGCCCCCCCCCCGAGGGGGCCGCTGCGCCTGCGGCCCGGCGAAGCCGGTTCCGCGGCTCCTGCTTGGTTGTTAAAAGCCCGTTGGCTATGCGCTATTTCCAGGGTGTAGGCGCAGGCACCTCGCATACTGGTTCTACATCAATACTTTTGAAGTCGGCCGGTGAGACGATTTCCAGGTATTCCATGTCTGGCGAGTAATCAAAAAGGTAGTGTTTGATGCCGGGGCGCTGGTGCACGCAGTCGCCGGCAGAAACAAGGGTTTCCTTGTCTTCGTACATAAACCTGGCCCAGCCCTTGACCATGATGACGATTTGGAAATCTGCCTCATGTCGGTGCCAACCCGTGCCTTTTTCTGGTGCCATATTCGCCTTCACGAGGTGCGCGATGACTTTTCCGTGCGTCGCCTCGGCAATCCCCAGGTCGCGGTAAAGGAAAAAATCACGCAGTCCGTCAGTCCTGAATGCCGTGTCATCTGGTTTGACGTGAGAGAACAAGGTGTTGGTGCGCTCTAGCATGGTGAAGCTCCTGTTTTTTGGAAGACATCAAAATTGGTGCAGTGCAACAAGCAGGAATTGTTCCAGCGCGTGAACCCTCGGAGATAATCGTCGCATGAGCGGAAACACCTTCGGAAACCTATTTGCAGTCACCAACTTTGGTGAATCCCACGGCCCGGCCATTGGCTGCGTGATCGACGGCTGTCCGCCGGGCATGGACTTGTGTGAGGCTGACATCCAGGCCGACCTGGACCGTCGCCGCCCCGGCACCAGCCGCCACGTCACCCAGCGCAATGAGCCGGATGCGGTCGAGATCCTGTCGGGTGTTTACCAGGGCAAAACCACAGGCACGCCGATCTGCCTGCTGATACGCAATACCGACCAGCGCAGCAAGGACTACGGCAACATCCTTGAAACCTTCAGGCCTGGTCATGCGGATTACAGCTATCTGCACAAATACGGCCTGCGCGACCCGCGCGGTGGCGGGCGTTCATCGGCGCGCCTGACCGCGCCCATGGTGGCTGCCGGCGCGGTGGCCAAAAAGTGGCTGCATGAGAAATACGGCACCACGTTTCGGGGCTGCATGACGCAAATCGGCGACAGCCCGATTGCCTTCGAGTCCTGGGAACATGTGCCCAACAATCCGTTTTTTGCCCCGGTGGCTGACGTCTCTGCGCTCGAGGCCTATATGGACGCCTTGCGCAAAGACGGTGATTCCTGCGGCGCGCGCATCCGTGTCACGGCCTCGGGCGTGCCTGTGGGCCTGGGTGAACCGCTGTTTGACAAACTCGATGCCGATATCGCGTTTGCCATGATGGGCATCAACGCCGTCAAGGGCGTAGAAATTGGTGCCGGCTTTGCCAGCGTCACGCAGCGCGGCACCACGCACGGCGATGGCTTGTCGCCAGAAGGTTTTCTGTCCAATAATGCCGGCGGCGTGCTGGGCGGCATCAGCACCGGGCAGGATCTGGAAGTCTCGATTGCGATCAAGCCGACCAGCTCCATCATCACGCCGCGTCAGTCGATTGACATCAATGGTCAGCCGACCGAGGTGGTGACCAAGGGGCGGCACGACCCCTGCGTGGGTATTCGCGCCACGCCGATTGCCGAAGCCATGCTGGCGCTGGTGGTCATGGAGCATGCCTTGCGCCAGCGCGCGCAATGCGGCGACGTGAAGCCGCCCATGTCGGCCATCAAAGCCTCGGTTTAGTCCGCTCCAGATTCATGACTGAAGGGACGTCGGCGGCCAGTCGCCGCCAGTTGCTGCCGTTTGCAGCTTTATCGGCGAGCTATTTCGCCCATATTGGTTTTTTCAACCCCTATTTGCCGCTTTGGCTCAAGGACCTGGGCTTCAGCATTCTGGCCATCAGCTTGCTGACCTCGGTGCAGGCGGCCACCCGCCTGTTTGCGCCCTACGGCTGGGGTGCGCTCAGCGACCACACGGGCGAGCGCGTCAAGCTGCTGCGCTACGGCGCCAGCGTGGCATTGATCGCCTCGCTTGGCCTGTGGCTGGATTTTGAGTCGCGTCTGGGCGTCTGGTGGCTCACCGCCGTGCTGCTGGTGATGTTCACGCACACCAGCGCCATGATGCCCATGAGCGAGGCGGCGATGGCACACCTGATCAGCCGGGGCGGCGGCTTTGACGCCAAACGCTACGGGCGCGTGCGCCTGTGGGGCTCGCTGGGTTTTCTGGTGACGGTGTTTGCCGCTGGCAGCTGGTTCGAGCTTTTTGGCATGCGGCATTTCCCGGCCTGGACCAACCTTTCGCTGCTGGCGGTGACCGTCAGCGTCTGGTTGCTGCCAGACCTGAAGGAGGCCGTGAGCAGCCATGAGGAAAAAATCCCGGTGCTGCCGATTCTTCGCCAGCGCGCCGTCTTGTGGTTTTTTGCCTCGGCGTTCTTTCATGTGCTGTCGCACATCGGCATTTACGTATTCTTTTCGCTCTACCTGGACTCGATTGGCTACAGCAAGACCATGATTGGCGTGCTCTGGGCGGTGTCGGTTGTGGTCGAGATCGCCTGGTTTTACACCCAGGGCCGCTGGCTGCCCAAGCTCAGCCTGAGCGCCTGGTTGATGCTGTGCGCGGCGGCGATGGCGCTGCGCATGGGGCTAACCGCGGCCTACGCCGATGTGCTGCTGGTCTTGCTGCTGGCGCAAATGCTGCACGCGCTGACCTTTGCAACCCACCACACGGTGTGCATTGCGCTGCTGTCGCACCATTTCCCGGGCCGCCTGCGCGGCCGTGGTCAGGCGCTCTATGTGGTGGTGGCTTACGGTTTGCCGGGTGTGCTTGGTGGTCTGGCCGGTGGCGTGCTGAGCTCGGCTTACGGCTTGGCCAGCGTCTACTGGGCTTGCGCCGTTGCCAGCGGGTTCGCGACCTTTTGCGCCTGGCGTGCCTGGCAGCTGCAACGCAAGCTGGACCTGCAGCGCAGATAATCGCTTGTCTGACGCTGGCATCAATTTGAATACTGGAACTCTTTTATGAAAACCGTGCTCATCCTCAATGGCCCCAACTTGAACCTGCTGGGCACGCGTGAACCGGCTGTGTATGGCCATCAGACGCTGGCCGATGTCGAGGCGCTGTGCCTGAGCGCCTGCGCGGCGCACAACTTCAAGCTTGATTTTCGCCAGAGCAACCATGAGGGCGTGCTGATTGACGCGATTCATGAGGCCGGCCGCGCCCAGACCGCCGGCACGCTGGCTGGCGTGGTGCTCAACGCCGGCGCCTACACCCACACCAGCATAGCCATCATGGACGCCATCAAGGGCTCAGGCGTGACGCTGATCGAGCTGCACATCAGCAACGTCCATGCGCGCGAGGCTTTTCGTCACCACTCCTACATCTCGCCGGTAGCCAAGGCCGTGATGGCTGGTTTTGGCGTCAAGGGCTACGCGCTGGCGATTGGCGCGCTGGCCGACATCAGCCAGGCGTGACAGCACGCCTTCGCACCCATTGCTGCGTTGCAAGCCTTGTAGAAGCAAGCGTCTAACAGCAGCAAGCCGGCGATCAAACAGCATGACCACGCCTTCCAAGTTTCCGGTTGATGAACGCGAGGTCGAGTTCAGCGCCATACGCGCGCAGGGCGCTGGCGGGCAGAACGTCAACAAGGTGTCCAGCGCCATCCATTTGCGCTTTGACATCCGTGCATCGTCCTTGCCAGAGGTCATCAAGGAGCGCCTGCTGTGCCTGAACGACAGCCGCATCACGCAAGAAGGTGTGCTGGTGCTCAAGGCGCAGCAGCACCGCACGCAGGAGATGAACCGCAGCGACGCGCTGGAGCGCCTGCAGGAAGTCATCGACAGCGTGTCTTCGCCGCCCAAGGCCAGGCGCGCGACCAAGCCGACCTATGGCTCCAAGCAGCGCCGGCTGGAAGGCAAAAGCCAGCGTTCGGCCATCAAGGGTCAGCGCGGAAGGGTCACTGAGTAGCGCTTGCAGCCTTGGGATTTGTCCAAAAAATCTTGAAATAATAATGGCCGTAACGCCCAGCCAACGGGCGCAAGCAGCTATTTAAATCGTAGCATTCATGGCGCTCAGCCTGAACGCCATCCGGCTGACTCACCGGTCTTGATATCGGTCAAAGCCTGCGCCGGCCGCGCTGTCATCATGGCTTTCTCAACTTTCAGAGGAGGCAGCCATGGCAAGCCGAAGAATTTTGTTGATAGACGGTCACCCCGATCCTGCCGGAGCCCACCTTTGCCAGGCCCTGGCAGACGCGTATGCCCAGGGCGCGCAGCAAGCTGGCCACGAGCTGCGGCGCGTACGTGTGGCTCAGCTCGATTTCCCGCTGCTGCGCAGCCAGCAGGCGTGGCAGAACGAGCCTGTACCCGCCGCGCTTGAGCAGGCGCAGGCCGATATCCTCTGGGCCCAGCATCTGGTGCTGTTTTTCCCGCTCTGGCTGGGCGACATGCCGGCCCTGCTCAAGGCATTTCTTGAGCAGGTGGCCAGGCCCGGCTTTGCCTTCGGGCCCAAAGGTGACGATCCCATGGGCCACAAGGCGCTCGCCGGTCGATCAGCGCGCGTGGTGGTGACCATGGGTATGCCGGCGCTGGTCTACCGCTGGTATTTCCGTGCCCACAGCCTCAAGTCGCTGGAGCGCAACATCCTCGGCTTTGTCGGCATCTCGCCTGTCGATGAAACCCTGGTCGGCATGGTGGACCGCCTCGGGCCGGACGGCGTGCGCGAATGGACGGCCAGGCTGGCCAAGCTGGGCGCCGCCGCCAAATAGCGTTTGAGCCCGCCGGCGCTGCCCACTGCTTGTCCGTTACAGTCTGCCAATGATTAAATGGCAAGAACGAAAACGCCTGATTACGCGCCGTGGACTGATTTATTCACTGCTCTTATGCTTGCTGATTCTGGGCCTGGGCGGCGTGGGCTTCTGGATTGTCGAGCCCAAGGCGCTAACGCTCAGCGACGGCTTGTGGCTGGCCTTTACCACTGCGGCAACCGTGGGCTACGGCGACATTGTGCCCAGCACCCATGCCTCGCGTGCGTTCGCGGTGCTGGTTGTTCTGCTGGGGCTGGCGGTGCTGTCGCTGGTCACGGCTTCAGTGGCGGCCATGTTTGTGGAAACCGAGGAGCGGCAAATCGAGCGGGACCTGATGCAGGCCATCAGCGACCTGCGCATGGAGGTGCGCGGCCTGCATGACGAGCTGCGAAAACTCAAGGCAACCCGCGACAAGGCCTGATCTCTTGCCCAGCCTTGTGCACCCCTGGCTATTGATGCGGGGCTTTGACGCAGGTCAACAGGTTTGCGGCAACCCCGTCGCATCATGAGCGCCAAGGCGAGCCTTTATCCCTTTGATCATCCGGCCCATGGGGAGCCGGGTTCTGAGTGCCTGGTGTCGCCTTGGCTCATGGTGAGTCCACGGCCAGGGGCGCAGCCGTTCATGCGCCCGACGTCTGTTTAGCAACAGGAGCTGGTGTGATGAAACACAAGATACTGTCGGCGGCCCTGGCCGCAGCCTGCCTTGCTGCCACGGGTTTCACTGTGGCGCAGGATCGGGAAGTCCGTCCACCTGGTAACGGCCCAAGGGCAGGTGATGGCCCGCCTCAGCGCATGGCACCGGGAAAAGCCGGTCCAGGCCGCCACCATCGCGGTCCGCGCCACATGGTGCCGCCACGCGCAGCTGTGAGCGAAAGCGGCGCGGGTCCGGAGCACGATATTCACGTCGGCGACCGGCTTCCGGCAGCCTACCGCGACAAGGGTTACATCGTTGACGACTGGCGTGGCCATGGTTTGACTGCGCCGCCGCGCGGCCACCATTGGGTGCAGATAGGCGCCGACTACGTGCTGGTGGTAGCTGCAAGCGGCAAGATTTCTGCGCTCTCGCTAGGCCGCTAGCGCCCGTCTATCAGGCGCTAGAAGCTATTAAATAAATAGCAAGCAGCCGGGACGAAAGTTGCCAAGCTCAGCGCAGATTCGACTGAACCCAGCGCACGATATCGGCTGTTCCCATGGCGCCGGGCTGGCGCGCAATTTCCTTGCCGTTATTAAACAGCGCGAGCGTCGGAATGCTGCGGATGTTAAAGCGCGCGCCCAGATTGGGCACGGCTTCGGTATCAACCTTGGCCAGTCGCAGATGCGGCTCAAGCTGCGCTGCGGCCTGTTCATAAGCCGGCGCCATCTGCCTGCATGGTCCGCACCAGGGTGCCCAGAAATCCACCAGCACCGGAATCTGGTTGCGGCTGATATGACGATCAAAGGCCGCTTCATTCAGGGCCACGGGGTGGCCTTCAAACAAGGTTTTCTTGCAGCTGCCGCAGGTCGGGGCGCTGCCCAGCTGGTCGGTGCGTACCCGGTTGGTGGTATGGCAGTGCGGGCAGACGATGTGAAGTGCTTCAGTCATACAAACCAATTTGGGGCCACGCATGGCATTTCAAGCGCTACCAGCCGCATCTGAGAGAGTTTTGACCCATGTCAAGGCTGGTGCCGGCCTAAGGCGACATCATGCCTGCAATCATGACTGCGAGCGCAAGCTGCATGCGTGTTCGCTGGCTCCAAAATACTTTAACCCCCACCTGTCAAGGCGCGCATGTTCAAACATATTCTGCTGGCCACCGATGGCTCCAAGGCATCCGACGCAGCAGCTGCGCTGGCACTTGAGTTGGCGCGCACGCACGGCGCCAAGCTGACGGCCGTGTACGTGATCACGCCTTACCCTTACCTGGGCGTGGGTGAGAGCAATGCCTATGGCTTCAATGCCTACATGGTCGCGGCGCAGCAGCACGCGGCTGAGGCCCACGCCAAGGTGACGGCCCTGAGCCAGCAGGGTGTGTCCAAGTTCGATGTCCAGCTGCGCGTGGTGGAGGATTCAGGCTCGGCGCGTGGCATCTTGCACACGGCCGACGCAGAAGGCGCAGACCTCATCATCGTCGGCTCGCACGGTCGTACCGGCATCGTGCGCCTGATGCTGGGCAGCGTGGCCAACCGTGTGGTGTCGGAGTCGCCTGTACCTGTATTGGTTGTGCGCTAGGGCGAATCAGCCGCCTTCGCCGCGCAGATGGGGCTTTCCTTTACGCACCTGATACACAAAGCCGGGGTAAAGGTGGCATCGGACTACGCTGGCCAACCAGTATTGGCTCAACAATGGGTTCTTCAGTTCAACGAAGGATCCCGAATGAAAAGCCGAGCATTGATAGCCGCACTCACCGCAGTCTCACTGACTTTCAGTGGTCTGGCCATGTCGCAGGACCGCGGCGGACGCGGCGGCGGCGATGACCGCCCCGGTCACAACCAGCGAAACGACAGGGATGGTCGCGACGGCAGAAATGACCGTGATGGCCGCAATGACCGCTATGACCACAATGAAAGGCAACAGCGCGGCCCGAATCACCCCATGCCGCCTCAGGCGCGCGCAGGTGAGCGTGGCGCCGGCCCTGAGCACAACTTCTACCGTGGCGGCCGTTTACCTGCCTATTACCGCGATCGCGGCTATGTGGTTGACGACTGGCGCGGCCATCGCCTGAGCGCGCCGCCACGCGGCTACCACTGGGTGCAAACCGGCGGTGACTACGTTCTGGTCGCCATCGCCACCGGCGTTATCTTGCAGATTCTATTGAGTCAGTAATTGCCAGGAGGCGCTCGGGGCTTACCGGGCGCTTGAGGTGCTGCAGGCGCTATAGGCGCTGCAGTCACACGATCTCAGCGCTGCGTTGATTGCGGCGTGATTTCTTCTTGTGCCTGGTAGCTGCCCGGCGCCAGTCCGTCGAGTTGGTAAGGGCCTATGGCTGCGCGTATCAGGCGCAGCGTCGGAAACCCCACCGCCGCTGTCATGCGGCGAACCTGGCGGTTGCGACCTTCTCGTATGCCCAGCTCCAGCCATGCGGTGGGGCTGGACTGGCGAACGCGGATAGGCGGCTCGCGCTCCCACAGTGCTGCGGGTTCGGCCATCAGGCGCGCATGCGCTGGCAGCGTCGGGCCGTCCTTGAGTTGCACGCCTCGCCGCAAGGCCTCAAGCGCAGCCTCATCGGGCAGGCCCTCGACCTGTACCCAATAAATCTTTTCCATCTTGAAGCGTGGGTCAGAAATGCGCGCCTGCAGCTTGCCGTCGCCAGTCAGTAGCAGCAGGCCCTCGCTGTCCGCATCCAGACGGCCCGCCACATAGACACCAGGCACGTCTATGAAGTCTTTCAGCCCGCGCCAGCGCCCTTCAGCCGTGAACTGGCTGAGCACGCCGTAGGGCTTGTTAAAGCGGATGAGGCGGGAGAGGTCTGGGGAATTCATGGCGGGCCAGCATAGCATTGCGCCCGGCGCGGTCCCGCAGGGTGTTGCCGCCCGGATTCTTGCTGAAACCAGAAGTGAGCGTGTCCTGGGCTTGTAGCTTGGTCCGCTTGCCCGTGAGGGCGGGCAGTGGATAAATCAGTGCGTGAATTAGTGCGTAATAAAGGCGTAGCTGATTTCTTCGCTTTCAACCATGTCGAGGATGTCGTTGAGCACATCTTCGCTCTCCGTGCTGCTCCAGGTTTCTTCGGGGTTGCTGGCGAACAAGGGCTCAATCGCGATGTCCATGAACTGCTGGTCGGGCAGCTTCAAGACATGGTTGCCTTCAGAGGTCTGGGACAGTTCCCAGTCATCCGGCACAGACATTTCGAGCTTGATGGTGATGTGGAGTTTTTTCATGGAGCGCTTCCGGTTTGTTGAGGCCGCGAGGTTACTCCATGTTGAGCAGGGCGGCCCTGAAAGCCGCGCTGAGGGCTGCTGCTTCGGGCTCTGCAAAGGTCGTGTTGTGTTGGTGGGTTAAGGGGCCGCCACCAGGCTCAACTGCGCCAGTTGCGTCGTAACCCACGGCTTTGAACTTCCAGACGCCGCCTATGCGCTTGAGGTTACCCACATGCGTTCCATCGGCCAAGTGCACGCTGTGCACATTGGCGTTAACAGCAGTGAGCGCCAGCGTAGTCAACGAAAGCACTCAGCCCTTGACGATGACTGCGCATGCCAGTCGCGGCCCGGAATTGCCCGTGGGTTGCGTCTTGAAGTCGTCAGGATCGCGGTGCACGATCAGGCCACGGCCAATGACATCTGCCACACCGCTACCAACGCTGATGGTGCTGGATGTGTAGCTGAACTTGGCCACACCATTGGCATCGGCCATCAGGCTGACCAAGTCGCCGGCATGGTGTTCGCTGTGGTCGTGCGCGCCATGGGCCTTGCCCGTGGGGTTGAAGTGCCCACCGGCGCTCATGCCATCGCCGCTGGAGCAGTCGCCTTTGTCGTGGACATGAAAACCATGTACTTTGCCGGGTGCCAGGCCACGCACTTCACCCGCGACCAATACAGCGTTGCCAGTCTGGGTAAAGGTGACAGTGCCAGATGTCGTGTTGCCTTTGGTGGGCGCCAACTGTGCTGTTGCAGTGGGGCCGGCAGGGTAGCCTGCACAGGCGGAAATTAGCAGGGTGAGGGCAAAAGGTGCAATTAGCTTGATCATTTGTGAGGTCCTCTTTGTCTGTGAAGTTGGATACGGCTCAAAGGGCTGTCAGTATTCCACCAATTGGGCAAACCTGCTTGCTGTAAGCCCTATGTTTTCGCCACAGCCATGAGCCTTCAGGCCTGCCACACGCCAAACCCAGCAGAGCGCAGGTCGATGCCGACTTCTATCTCCCTGTCCACGGCATCTGTGTAGCTCATGGGGTTGAAGGCCTCGTACAGGTCTGGCAGCAGGCGCAGGCCGTATTTCTGCGCATAGCTGTTGGCCTGGATGCCGGCCTTGTGTTTGTCAAAGCGCAGGTCCGGGTCCAGCCCCGTCATGCCCACGTACACGCAGGGTTTGCCGGTGATGTAGTTGGGGTTGTTCTTGCGAAAGCGTGGCTCCAGCAGCACATCGCTGGAGAGCTCGATCACGTAGACGTGGTGGTGCTTGCGGCGGGCCATATACGGATTATGAGAGGGATAGGGCTGAAGCGCCCGCAGGAATTGCGCAAGCAGCTACCAAAACCGTAGCAAGCTAAAGTTGAATCGCAGATAACTGCTTTTGAAGAGACGGCAGATCGTTCTGTATGGTTTGCCACACGATGGCGAGGTCCACCGTGAAATAGCCGTGCGCTAACGCATTGCGCATTTCGTAAACAAAGCCCCAGGGTACGGCAGCGGGTGCGCACGGCTCATACGGCCAAGGCTTCGCGCAACACCTGATCGCGAAAGCTGGCGGGCAGGCTATTGGGGGTAAGCACATCTACATCCATGCCTAACAGCTGCTTCAATTCAAACCGGATGGCACCAATGTCCATGAGCGTAGTTTGCGCGGTGGGTTCCACCAGCATGTCCAAATCGCTTTCCGAAGTGTCGTCGCCACGCAGCGCCGAGCCGAATACCCGCACACCGCTCACGCGGTGGCGCAATGCAATCTCGCGGATTTGCGTGCGGTGCAGGGTCAGGGCTTCTGAGGGGCGCATAGGCTGGAGTTTAACGGAGCAGAGTATTTATGTGTCAAATCGGCTTCTAGCGCCCGCGGAACATGCGCAAGCAGCTCCTAAAACCGTAGCGGCTGTAAGACAAAACCTAAAACGAAGACCCAGGCGCGCTCAGAAACGCCAGCTCTTCGGCGCTAGAGCTGCGCCCCAGAACCGCGTTGCGGTGCGGGTAGCGGCCAAAGCGGTCGATGATGGCTTTGTGGCGCAGCTCGAAATCGAGGTTGCTTTTCATGCCCAGCTGAGAAAACAGCGCCACGGCTTGCGCATGCACCAGTGCGGACTCGCTGTGCATGTAAGGCATGTAGGCAAACACGCGCTGTACAACGGACAAGCTTCGGTCCTGCCCGCTGGCCACCAGCTCTTGCGCCAGCACCAGCGCCAGCGCGTCCTGCGCAAAGGCGCGCGGCGTGTCGCGGTACACATTACGCGAGAACTGGTCCAGCACGATGATCTCCGCCAGCCGCCCCTGGGCCTTCGCGCGCCACGCAAACAACTCACACTTTGCTGCGGCCTCCAGCATGTCGCCAAAGCGTGTGCGGATGGTTTCGTCCAGACCAGCGTCTTTGACGAAGTGCTGCTTGGGGCTTAGCTCTTCAAACCAGAAGTGGAGGATGGCTTGGGGATTCATTGGTAATCAGTTCAGCCTGTTGCGCCAATAGCCGGGTTTGCGGTGCTGGTGCGCAATCGCCAAAACCAGCAAATCTGCAACGTCTTGCGTATAAACCACGCTGTAAGGAAAGCGCCTCAGGCGGCAGCGACGAATGTGTGGTGTCAGCGGGTGCCAAGCTTTGGGAAATTTCTCGATGAGCTGGATGGTTTTGAGTGTTTCAATCAAGAAGGCGTCGCCAAGACCGGGCGCTTGTTCTGCGTACCAAGTGATGGCTTCGTCAAGCTCGGCCTGTGCCGGCTCCAGCAAGCGTGTGCTCATGCAGGCTTGGCGTTGACCTGGTACTTGGCAATCACATCAGACAAGGCCACGGCTTTGACTTCACCGCGTCGGTAGGCGGCAAGCCTGTCGTCTGCCTCTTTGGCCCACAGTGCGTCCAGTGCTGCATCAGGCTGGTCCAGACTGTCCAGAATGCGCTCCACCACTTCCATGCGCTCTTCGGGCGGCAGCTTGGCGGCTTGGGCGCTCAATGCTTCAGCGGCTTGGGACATGAGGACTCCGGTGAAATGGGAAACGGTCGAACGCCACTATAGCGCTGCGGTTCAAGTTTGCGAACTATGGCCGCTTACGCAAACAACTCACACTTTACTGCGGCCTCCAGCGTGTCGCGAAAGCGTGTGCGAACGGTTTCGACCAGCGCGGCGTCTTTGACGAAGTGCTGCTTGGCGCTTATCTCTTCGAACCAGAAGTGGAGGATGGATTGGGATTGCATTGGAGAAACATACCGGAAGGACTCGTAGGATATGCGCAATCTGCTATCAAAAAAATAGTGATAGTTAGGCCACTTAAACTACCGTTTGCCGCTTCAACTCGTCCAGGGTCTTACCGTTGGCGGCCTTCCATTCGATCCACCCATTGGCGGCTCGGCCCATGACTATGCACGCGGCCAGACTCGGGCTGGTGAAGAGATGATCTCGGGTGAATGTGAGCATTCCATCTCCCGCGGTCATTACGCCTTCGGTAACCAGTTGATTGCGCAGACGTTCTTGTGTCGTACCCTGGATGGACGGGGCAACCTCTGTGCGGCCCCGCGATCCCTTGTGAACGACGAAGCCCTCGGTTGTGTACTCGCCGACGCCATCTGCCCCTGACCCTTTGCAATAGAACAGTTCTTTCTCATTCTTTGCCGTGGGGGTGTCGGTCAACGCCTCGAATATCGGCTGGCCTAATGTGGCCAACAACGTAGCGGCGGTTTCGTGAATCTCGTGGCAGTCCGCCTCCAGCGGGGCTGGCGTGTGGGGCCGTGCCCCGGTATTGCCGTTCTCCAAGCTATAGCGCCCAGCCTTATTTGCTTCTGCAATGGCGAACCACTCCAGAAACAACGCGTGCGTTTGCGTCATGCTGTTGGTGAGCGAGATGACCACCAGCGCCCGGTTCCAAAAGTCTTTGTTTTGGTTATGCTGGACCAGCCGGTTGCCCACATTGCCAGACTGGCCGATGTATACGCGCGGCAACCCGGCTTCCGACAATTCACCCATCAAAAAGTACACACCGACTTGCTGTGCTTCGGGCATCTTGAGGAAGTCTGCCAACTGGCTGCGCGGCACTTCGATCACACGAACAATACGCGTCGTTATCTCAGCCACTCGCATGCCGCGGGGGTCACCTGCGGGGAGGACAATTTGGATGGTTTGGGGGCGAGGCATTACTTTCCCCAACTATCCTTCAACCCCACCGCCAAGTTAAACACCGGCTTGCTGCCTTGCACGTGATCCACCCGATCCGCCACAAAGTAGCCATGCCGTTCAAACTGAAACTTCTGGTCTGGCAAAGCGTTGGCCAGTGAGGGCTCAACAATCGCAGTCACCACCTTCAGGCTGTTGGGGTTCAGGCTCTCGATAAAGTCCTTGCCGCCGGCGTCGGGCTGGGCATCCGAAAACAGGCGGTCATACATGCGTACTTCGGCGCTCACGCCATCGGCCACGCCCACCCAGGTGATGGCGGCTTTTACCTTCACGCTGTCGCTGCCAGGGGTGCCGCTCTTGGTGTCGGGCACGACGGTGGCCAGCACTTCGGTGATGACGCCATTGGCATCTTTGGTGCAGCCGGTGCACTCGATCACGTAGCCGCCTTTCAGGCGTACTTTGCTTCCTGGGACCGCATTGCCGCTCGCGTCAATGCTTGGTGGGACCAAGCGCTTGTAGCCCTTGGGGGGCACTTCTTCAAAGTCTTCGCGCTCTATCCACACTTCTTTGCCAATGGTGAAGTGGCGTGCGGGTGGTGGCTCTTGCCCTTCTGCCACGTGGGGCAGGGCGGGCTGGGTGCAGGGCTCCAGGTGGCTGGCGCCCCCCTTGTCGGCAAATACGTCGTCCCAGTTGCTCAGCACCAGTTTGACGGGGTTGATCACGGCCATGCCGCGGTGGGCCTTGGCTTCCAGGTCTTCGCGCAGGCAGCCTTCCAGCGTGCTGTAGTCGATCCAGCTGTCGCTCTTGGTCACGCCAATGCGTTCAGCAAACAGGTGCAGGGCCTCTGGCGTGTAGCCACGGCGACGCAGGCCGACGATGGTGGGCATGCGCGGGTCGTCCCAGCCCGAGACCTTGTGGTCGTACACCAGTTGCGCGAGCTTGCGCTTGCTGGTCACGACATAGGTCAGGTTCAGGCGGGCAAACTCGTACTGGTGGGGCGGCGGGGCGCTGAGCAGGCCGCCCAGAACGCGACCGTCCGGGAGCGTCGCCCCTTCCGACAGCCGCGCCATCAGCCAGTCATAAAACGGGCGCTGGTCTTCAAATTCCAGCGTGCAGATGCTGTGGGTGATGTTCTCCAGCGCGTCTTCAATCGGATGCGCAAAGGTGTACATCGGGTAGATGCACCATTTGTCGCCGGTGTTGTGGTGCGTGGCGCGGCGTATGCGGTAGATGGCTGGGTCGCGCATGTTGATGTTGGGGCTGGCCATGTCGATCTTGGCGCGCAGCACCATGGCGCCATCTGCATGCTTGCCGTCGCGCATTTCCCTGAAGCGCGCCAGGTTCTCGGCCGGCGTGCGCGCGCGAAAGGGGCTGTCGACACCGGGCTTGCTGAAGTCGCCGCGATTGATGCGTATCTGCTCGACGGTTTGCTCGTCGACATAGGCGTGCCCGGCTTCTATCAAATGCTCGGCCGCGCGGTACATGAAGTCGAAGTAG
The DNA here is from genome assembly GCA_947443645.1 of Comamonadaceae bacterium. Classification (GTDB taxonomy): domain Bacteria; phylum Pseudomonadota; class Gammaproteobacteria; order Burkholderiales; family Burkholderiaceae_C; genus Polaromonas. Next base: position 26,827 of record CANEXF010000002.1, read on the forward strand.
TCACTCGCCTGGTAGGGCGCTGCGTCGGCCGCGCCATTCCACTCAAAGCCCAGCCAGCGCACCGTGTCGATGATGCTGGTGACGTACTCGGTGTCTTCTTTTTCCGGGTTGGTGTCGTCAAAGCGCAGATGGCATACGCCGCCGTAGTCACGCGCCAGGCCAAAGTTCAGGCAGATGCTTTTGGCGTGGCCAACATGCAGATAGCCGTTGGGCTCTGGCGGAAAGCGGGTGCGGATTTTGGCCGGGTCGGGCTGGCCTTGCGCGTGGTGTGCTGCGTCGCCAGGGCTGCCAGCCCAGCGGCGCTGGGCATAGGTGCCGGCGGCCAGATCGTGCTCAATGATCTGGCGCAAAAAGTTGCTGGGCTTTTGGGTTTCTTTGTCAGCCGCTACGGGCGCAGCATTTTTATTGGGGGCAGGAGAGATCATCGGATGATTTTAGGCTGTCGCAAGCTTACGTTTTGCTACTCACTTAACCTTTGATGGCGTAGGCGGCTGGCCGACTGCTGCGTTTAATAACTACCTGGGCACTTCACGCCCTCTTAAGGATACGCATATGAAGACAGCCATCCAGCCCAAACATTCAGCCCTGGTCGCAGGTGCCGCCGCCGCCCTGGCGCTCGCAGCCATGGGTTTTGCAGGTGCCGCGCAGGCACGCGACAACGTCTATTGGTCAGTCGGTGTGGGCTCACCCGGCGTTGCCGTCAACGTCGGCAATGCCTTCCCGGTTTATTCGCAGCCCGCACCGGTTTACGTGCAAGCGCTGCCAGTTTATGTGCAAGCCCAACCGGTTTTTGTACAGCCCCGACCTTATTACTATGGCCAGCCGCAGGTGGTTTACATGTCGCCTGGTCGTCACAACGGCTGGTATGGGCAGCACGGCCGTGAGCACGAGGAGCGCCATGAGCACCATGGTGGTGATCGCGACGACCACGATGGTCGCGGCTATCAGCAGGGCTACGCCCCTGTTTATTACCGCCGCTAATGGTGCCCAAGCGCCATTGACCGGCCCTGCAATGGGTTAAATGGGCTAACGCCCATTGATCCGGTTTGAAACCAAAGCCTGCTTCGCGCAGGCTTTTTTGTGCCGGCTGCGTTTTTTGCTGATTGATGGCGCTGACTTGTGCCGGGTTGATAATCCACAGCTTATTTCAGGAGCCAGCGTGGACATTGCACTGTTGATCAAAGCCGCCATCATGGGCGTTGTTGAGGGTCTGACCGAGTTTCTTCCGATCTCGTCGACCGGCCACCTTATCCTGGCGGGCGCGCTGCTGGGCTTTGACGATGAAAAGGCCAAGGTGTTTGACATCGCGATCCAGACCGGCGCCATCTTTGCCGTGATTCTGGTTTACTGGCAAAAGATACATTCAACCATTGTTGCGCTGCCGCGTCAGCCCAGGGCACGACGGCTGGCGATCAACATCCTCATCGGCTTTCTGCCTGCGGTGGTGCTGGGCCTGGTGTTTGGCAAGATGATCAAGGCGCATCTTTTCATACCGACCGTGGTGGCAAGCACCTTCATCATCGGCGGCTTCATCATTTTGTGGGCCGAGAGGCGGCCGCCGGGGTCGGTTCGCATCCTGCATGTGGACGACATGACGCCTCTGGACGCGCTCAAGGTGGGTCTGGCGCAGTGTCTGGCCATGGTCCCCGGTACCAGCCGAAGCGGCGCCACCATCATAGGCGGCATGCTGTTTGGCCTGTCGCGTCAGGCAGCCACGGATTTTTCTTTCTTTCTCGCGATTCCGACGCTGATAGGCGCAGGCGCCTACAGCCTGTTCAAGGAGCGGGCGCTGCTGTCTGTGCATGACATTCCGCTGTTCGCTGTGGGCCTGGTGTTCTCGTTCGTCAGCGCCTGGCTATGCGTGCGCTGGCTGCTGCGCTACATCAGCACACACGACTTCGTGCCGTTTGCCTGGTACCGCATTGCCTTTGGTGTGGCGGTGCTGGCCACGGCCTGGAGTGGCCTCGTCACCTGGGCCGCCTGAGCCTGTGGCCTGAAATCAGGCCCCCAGGTTGCGCAGCGCGGCCTCTATGGCCGCTGCTGTAGCGAGCGGTTTTTCCATCGGGAATAGATGGCTGCCGTCCAGCATCATGAGGCGGCCCTTGGTGATCTTTTCGGTCAGCGCCATGCCAACTTGTTTGATCTCGCTGGACTGCAGCCCGCCTATGAAGGCGACCGGGCAGGCCAGAGGGTGGTGCTTGATGAGTTGCTCAAGATTGTCTGGCAGCGTGTTGTAGATGGCGGTCTCAACGTTGCGGTCAAAGCTCAGCAGGCGCTGGCCTTCACTGCTGCTTGCGGCGTCGTGCGTGCCATGCTCGATGTAGTCGCGCAGCATGGCGTCATCCCACTTGGCAAAGGTTTTCTTGCCGCGAAAATGCGCCAGCACCTCGTCTTTGTCAAACCACTGGTTTTTGCGTTTACGGCTGATGACGCCAGGCGAGACCGAGCCCACCAGCTTGGCGCGTTTGGCGACGCTCAGCGCCGTTGCGCGCCAGCCGCCTATCAGCGGTGAGTCCAGCAGCAATACGCCGCGCAGTGGCCTGCCGTCCAGTATGGGATGCCTCGCCGCGCACATGAAACTCAAGTAACCGCCCAGCGAGTGACCGACGAGGTAAGCGCCTTCACCGGATGCTTCAACCTGCTGCGCCGTGAAGTCCGCCAGCTGCTGCACCAGATGCGGCCAGTTGCTGGTGACTGGGTAAGCCGGATCATGACCGAATTTCTCAATCGCCCGGACCTCAAAGCCACGCGCCTGCAGGTGCTGGAACAGCACGTTGTAGGTGCTGGCCGGAAAGCTGTTGCCGTGCGAAAAAACGATCAACGGTTTGGATGGTGTTGTCACGGTGCTAGATCAGCTTTTCTTCGGGTGAGCTTATTTTTCGCAAGGGCTGGTTGCGTGTCAGCGGTGTCAACAGCGGCACCTGTGTTTCGCCGCCGCTCCACATCGGGTCTTCAATGCTGTCGAAGACTTCGCGCAGCTTTTTGCCCCAGCTGTCGTGCAGCATGCGGAAGTAGGGGTTTTCGTGGTCTATGCAGACCACCTTGTCGCTTCTCAAGCTGCCCACTTCATAGACCACCATGTCCAGCGGCAGGCCGACGGACAAGTTGGACTTGAGGGTCGAGTCCATCGATACCAGCGCGCACTTGGCGGCCTCGTCCAGCGGCGTGTCGGGCGTGATCACGCGGTCCAGCACCGGCTTGCCGTATTTGGATTCACCGACCTGGAAGTAAGGCGTTTCGGGTGTGGCTTCTATGAAGTTGCCGGCGGAGTAGACCTGAAACAGGCGCATGCCTTCGCCACCTATCTGCCCGCCGAAGATCAGCGAGACATTGAAATCAACGCCGGCGTGTTTGAGGTCTTCCGCATCACGCTCATGAACACGGCGTATGGCCGCGCCCAGGACACGCGCCGCATCAAACATGCTTTTGGCGTTCCAGATGGTGATGGGTGGGCCGCCTTCGGGATCCTTGAGCTGCTCGATCTGCAGGATTTCGCGCACCGACTGGGAAATCGACAGGTTGCCAGCCGACAGCAGCACCATGAAGCGGTCGCCCTGCTTTTCATAAATGATCATCTTGCGAAAAGTACTGATCTGGTCCAGCCCGGCGTTGGTTCGGGAGTCCGAAAGAAACACCAGGCCGGCATTGAGTTTGATGGCAACGCAATAGGTCATAAAAGGTTCACTCAATAGTTCGAGGCAGAAATTCAGTTCTGGACCGACAGCTTTTTCAGCCGATAGAGCGCGTCCAGCGCTTCACGTGGGCTCAGCGCGTCGGGGTCAATGTTACTCAAGGCCATGTCGACCGCACTTTGCGCCATGGACGCCGGCTCTGGTGGCGCGGCGAACAGGTCGACCTGCGCGCGCGCTTCGGTTTGCTGCGCCTCCAGCGCCTGCAGCGCATGGCGCGCATGGTTGACAACGGCGGCCGGCACACCGGCCAGCTTGGCCACCGCGATACCGTAGCTCTTGCTGGCCGGGCCGGGCTCGATGTGGTGCAGAAACACGATGTCGTTGCCCGATTCGACGGCGCTGACATGCACGTTGATGGCGCCATGGTGCTGCGCAGGAAATTCGGTCAGCTCGAAGTAATGCGTTGCAAACAGCGTGAAGGCCTGGGTCTTGTTGTGCAGGTGCGCGGCAATCCCGCCGGCCAGTGCCAGGCCATCAAAGGTCGAGGTGCCGCGCCCGATTTCGTCCATCAACACCAGCGAATGCGGCGTGGCGGTGTGCAGGATTTGCGCGGCTTCCGTCATCTCCAGCATGAAGGTGGACTGCGCATTGGCCACGTCGTCGGCTGCGCCTATGCGGGTGTGTATGGCATCAATCGGTCCCAGGCGGCAGCCGCTGGCGGGCACATAAGAGCCGACGCTGGCAAGCAGCACGATGAGTGCGACCTGGCGCATATAGGTCGACTTGCCGCCCATATTCGGGCCGGTGATGATCTGCATACGGCCCTTGCCGTTCATGCCGGTCATGCAGCAGTCGTTGGCAATGAAGGCGCCTGAGCCGGTCTCCAGTAGCCTGGCCTCGACGACAGGGTGCCGGCCTTGCGTGATGTCTATGCAGGGCTCTTTGACAAACACCGGCGCCGACCAGTTCAGCGTGAGCGAGCGCTCGGCCAGCGCGCACAGCGCGTCGAGGGCGGCGAGGGCGCGCGCCAGCCGGCTCAGCGCGGGAATGAAGTCCTGCAGCTGGTCGAGCAGCTGCTCGTACAGCCACTTCTCGCGCGCCAGCGCCCGTTCCTGCGCCGACAAGGCCTTGTCTTCGAAGGCCTTGAGTTCGGGCGTGATGTAGCGCTCGGCGTTCTTCAGGGTCTGGCGGCGTCGGTAGTCGTCTGGAACCTTGGCGGTCTGGCCCTGCGTGACTTCGATGTAAAAGCCATGCACCTTGTTGAACTGGACCCGCAGGTTGGCAATGCCGGTGCGGGCCCGCTCGCGGCCTTCCAGGTCAAGCAGGAAGGCGTCGCAATTGGTCTGTATGGCGCGCAGCTCATCGAGATCGGCATCGCAACCGTGGTTGATGACGCCGCCGTCGCGAATCAGCGCGGCTGGTTCGTCCAGCACATAGCGCCTGAGCAGCGCCGCGCAACCCTCGGGTGGCTGTAAATCCTCAAATATATTGGTCAAAAGTGCCGGCAGGCCAATAGATACGGGCGCAAGCAGCTCTGCTTTTTGTAGCGTCAGCTGCAGCGCCACGAGCTCGCGCGGCCGCACCTGGCGCAGCGCGATGCGGGCGGTGATGCGTTCGACATCGCTGCTGCCCTTGAGCTGGGCGCGCAAGCTCTGCTGCAGGCCGGCGCGCAGGTGTGTGATGGCTTCGAGCCGCGCCGCGGCCTGGCTGCGTTCGCGGCGCGGGCTGAGCAGCCAGCTTTTCAAGGCGCGGCTGCCCATGCCGGTGGCGCAACTGTCGAGCAAGGAAAACAGCGTGGGCGAATCCTCACCGCGCAAGGTCTGCGTGAGCTCAAGGTTGCGCCGCGTGCTCAGCGGCAGCTCCAGCAGTTCGCCGGAACGCACGACCACCAGCGCCTGCACATGCGGCAGGCTGCGGCCCTGGGTGTGCTCCGCATAGCCTAGCAGTACCGAGGCGGCCGCATGCGCTTCGGTCAGGGCTTGGGCATCCCAGCTGGCGAGCGAGGCGACCTTGAGCTGCGCCAGCAGGCGGCGCGCGCCCAGGCTGGCATCAAATTGCCAGGCCGGACGTGCGGTGACCACGCAGCGCTGGCTGAACTGGGCTTGCTTGAGGCGCTGCTCGAAGGCCGGGCTTGCGTCAACGTTGTAGAGCAGCTCGCTGGGCGCAATGCGTGCCAGCCAGGCTTCGAGTTCGTCGTTGGCGCATTGCGCCAGGTGGATCTCGCCTTGCGTCACGCTGAGCCAGGCCAGGCCGCAGGTGTTGCGTTGGCCCTGCTGCACGGCCAGCAGCATGGATTCGGTCTTGTCGCTGAGCAGCTCGGTGTCGGTCAGCGTGCCAGGGGTGACCACACGCACGACCTTGCGCTCGACCGGCCCCTTGCTGGTGGCGACATCACCGACCTGCTCGCAAATCGCCACCGACTCGCCCAGCTTGATCAGCTTGGCGAGATAGCCTTCGAGCGAATGAAAGGGCACGCCAGCCATGACCACGGGCTCGCCGTTGGTGGCGCCGCGCCTGGTGAGCGTGATGTCCAGCAGCCGAGCAGCTTTTTCGGCGTCGGCAAAAAAGACTTCGTAGAAGTCGCCCATGCGGTAGAACACCAGCGTGTCGGGGTATTCCGCCTTGATGCGCAGGTACTGCTGCATCATGGGCGTGTGGCCTGCATAGCTCACGGGCGGCGTTGCCGCGCTGTGGCCTTCTTCTTCAGTCAACGGGTTGGCTTGACGCATGCTCGGGTGTGGGGTGCTGCCAGCACTGGGCCTTCGCTGGGTCAGAACGGTGCGTCTGGCGCCTCTTCAGCCGGCTTGGCTGGGCTGGCGGGCTTGATGCGCTTGGCTTTCGTGAGCGTGCCTTTGGCAGCAGGTGCGCTGGTGGTCAACGCAGCCTCAAAGGCGGCGGCAACGGTATCGCTGGCATCGCCATCGCTGCCAGCCGAGCCGGGCGCAGCCTGGCGAACGCGGGCCTTGTCACCGGCGTGGGCGAGCTTGCTGTACTTGGCGAGCGTGGTCACCAGCTGGCCATAAATGCGCGGGTTGCCTGCCACGCATTCGTTGTGTTCTATGAACTCGGCTTCGCCGGTGTAGTTGCCAATCAGGCCGCCGGCCTCGGTGACCAGCAGTGAACCTGCGGCCACGTCCCAGGGCTGCAGGCCGCTTTCAAAAAAGCCATCGCTGAAACCCGCGGCCACATAGGCCAGGTCCAGTGCGGCTGCGCCCGGGCGTCGTACGCCAGCGCACTGGCTCATGACTTCGCCCAGCATGTTCAGATAGCTTTTGAGTTTGTCGCCAGGGCGGTAGGGAAAACCGGTCGAAATCAGGCAGTCCTGCAGGCGCGCGCGCTTGGCCACACGGATGCGACGGTCATTCATGTAGGCGCCGCGGCCTTTGGTGGCGCAAAAAACGTCGTTGCGGGTCGGGTCGTAGACCACGGCCTGTTCAATCTTGCCGCGCACGCTCAGGGCAATGCTCACGCAATAGACCGGAAAGCCGTGAATGAAGTTGGTGGTGCCGTCCAGCGGATCGATGATCCAGACAAACTCGGAGTCCTTGGCGCCATGCTCGCTGCCCGACTCTTCGGCCAGGATGCCGTGACCGGGGTAGGCTGTCAGCAGGGTTTCAATGATGATCGCCTCGGCCGCATGGTCGATTTCGGTGACGAAGTCATTGGTCTGCTTGGCCGAGATGCGAACCGATTCCACATCAAGCGCGGCGCGGTTGATGATGGCGCCGGCGGCGCGCGCAGCCTTGATGGCCACGTTGAGCATGGGGTGTAGATTGCTGGACATAGAGGATAAGAAAGAGCACCCACAAGGAATGGGCAGGGCTGCAACCCGGCAACCAGGGCAGCGACAATAGCGGTATTTTACCGGCTCAACTGCCGCTTCTCCTAAATTCGCCTAGAGATAGGCCGCATTCTTGCCCATGAAAACCCGATTTATCCTGATTAACACCAGCCATGCCGGCAATGTGGGCGCTGCCGCCCGAGCCATGAAGGTCATGGGCTTTGACGATATGGTGCTGGTCGCGCCGCGCTGGGCCAATGTGCTGCGGCGTGAAGAAACCATTCAGCGCGCCAGCGGTGCGCTTGATGTGCTGAAAAATGCGCGCATCGTGGACACGCTGGACGAGGCTCTGGACGACATGACGCACTTGTGCGCGACCGCCATGACGCCGCGTGACTTTGGCCCGCCGACGCTGGCGCCGCGCCTTCATTTTGCCAATTTGCTACAAAAAAAGGAGCTGTCAGCGCCCGCTGATATTGCGCTGGAGGCTGATTTGGTTCAAAGGCTTGAAGGCGTCGGCTTTTTATTTGGCTCCGAGCGCTTTGGCATGCAGAACGAAGACGTTTACCGCTGCCATGCCTGCCTGAGTATTCCGACCGACCCGCATTTCGGCTCGCTCAACCTGGGCGCTGCGGTGCAGCTGATTGCCTATGACTGGCGCGAAGCGCTGGGCGGTTTTGCGCTTGAAGCGGCGAAGGTCGAACGCAAGCTGGCTGACGCGGCCGCGGTTGCCGGCATGCTGAACCACTGGGAAGAAGCCTTGCTGGACATTGGCTTTCTGGACCCGGCGGCCCCTAAAAAACTCATGCCCCGGCTCAACCAGCTGTTTAACCGCGCCCAACTCAGTCCCGAAGAAATTCATATTCTGCGCGGTGTTGCCAAGGCCATGATGAGCAAGAGTCCGAAAAGCTCGCCCCAAAGCGCGTCCGAATAAGCCCAGCCAGCAGACTCCTAACACGACCAGTAGACTACGCCCATGTTTTCCAGACTCCGTTCCGACATCCAGTGCATCCTCGATCGCGACCCGGCCGCCCGCACGCGCTGGGAGGTGCTGACCTGCTACCCAGGCCTGCACGCCATCATGCTGCACCGGCTGGCGCACTGGTGCTGGGGTCATGGCCTCAAATGGCTGGGCCGCTTCATCTCGCACCTGGCGCGTGGGTTCACCGGCATTGAAATTCACCCCGGCGCCGTGATCGGCGAACGCGTGTTTTTCGACCATGCGATGGGCGTGGTGGTCGGCGAGACCGCAGAAATCGGTGACGGCTGCACGATTTACCAGGGCGTGACATTGGGCGGAACCTCGCTCTACAAGGGCGAAAAGCGGCATCCGACCCTGGGCAAAAACGTGGTGGTCAGCGCCGGCGCCAAGGTGCTCGGTGGTTTTCTGGTCGGCGACGGCGCCAAGATTGGCAGCAATGCGGTGGTGATCAAGCCGGTGCCCGCAGGTGCAACGGCGGTTGGTATTCCGGCGCGCATCATTCCTTCGAAGACCGGCGAGAGCGCCGACGTCACAACGGCGCCGAGCAAGTTTTCGGCCTACGGCATCACGCTCGAAGACGACCCTGTGTCGCAGGCGATGAAGGGCCTGATCGACAATGCCTCGTCGCAGGAGCACCAGATTTCGCTGCTCTGGCAGGCGATAGAAAAGCTGTCTGAGCTTGGCAAGGTCAGCCGCGGCTGCGTGCCCGAAGATGCGGCGCTACAAGAGACCTTTGAGGCCGACAAGCTGAACCAGCTGATGGGCAAATAGGGCTTAGCCCGGCGTCACCACGCGGATTGCAGACTTCGGTCTGAAGGCCTTGCAGACTTCGTCGCGCGTTTCCAAGTAGGGCCCGCCTATCAGGTCAATGCAGTAAGGCACGGCGGCAAAGATGCCTGGCACCAGCTGCTCGCCGCTGGCGGCTTTGAGGCCTTCGAGCGTTTCGGCAATCGACTTGGGCTGGCCTGGCAAATTGATGATCAGGCTTTGGTCGCGAACCACCGCGCATTGGCGCGAAAGAATCGCGGTCGGTACAAACTTCAGACTGATCTGGCGCATCTGCTCGCCAAAGCCAGGCATTTGCTTGTGCGCCACGGCCAGCGTGGCCTCAGGCGTGACGTCACGCAGTGCCGGGCCCGTGCCCCCTGTGGTCAGAACCAGCGCGCAGCCAGCGTCCACCAGGTCTATCAGCGCGGCGCTGATGCCGGCCTGCTCGTCGGGAATCAGCCGCTCTTCAAAATCGATGGGGTTGAGCAGCGCCTGGGTCAGCCACTCTTTGAGCGCGGGCAGGCCTTTGTCCACGTAGACACCGCTGGAGGCCCGGTCGCTGACCGACACGATGCCTATCTTGACCCGGTCATGCGCCTGGCTCATGCGTCGGCGTCCTGGGCTGCGTTCTTCATGTTTTCCTTGACCAGCTGGAAAATCTCGCGGTAAGACTTGCCATGTCGCGGTGCTTCACCTGGCTTTTCCGGTTTGAAGTCCTTGCGTGCCTGGCGAATCAGCGCGCGCAGCTGCTGGGCGTCGGTCGCCGGGTAAGCCGTGAGCCAGTCGCTCAGTGCCTGGTCGTCCACCACCAGCTTGTCGCGCCATTGCTCGGCCAGATGCAGTTGCAGCGTGAGCTGCGCAGAGCCGTTGAGCTGCTCGTTGATGGCCTCGCGGATAGGCTCCGGGTCAAGCGGGCGCATCAGCTTACCGATAAACTGCATTTGCCGGCGTCTGCCCTCGAAGTTGGTAATTTTTTTGGCTTGTGCCAGCGCGTCCAGCAGCTTGTCAGGCAGCGCCAGGCGCGCCATCAGATCGGCGCGCAGGGTCAGCAGCGCTTCTCCGAGCGCCTGCTTTTCGTCGGCCTCGGCCTTGAGTTGGGTTTTACTGGGCGGACCCACTTCTTCAGCGGCAATTTCTTCCGGTTTGACGAAGCGGCCGTTGGACCAGTAGCCTTTGATGGCCTTAGGAGTCTTGTTGTTCATAGCAGTCAGTATCATAGCTACCCATATGACCTTAAAGACCTTATCCCGCGCAACTCGCAGCAAACCTTCCGCCCAGCCCGTCAATGAACCGGAAAAAGGCTTCAGTTACAGCCGCGATTTTTTCGAACACCTGGTCGACAGCGCACTGGACCACGCGAAAAAACTCGGTGCAACTGATGCTGCTGCCGAGGCCTCCGAGGGCTGCGGCCTGTCGGTCAGCGTGCGCAAGGGCGAGCTCGAAAACGTTGAGCGCAACCGCGACAAATCCCTGGGCATCACGGTCTACGTTGGGCAAAAACGTGGCAATGCCGCGACCAGCGATTTCTCCAAAGCCGCGATAGAGCAAACCGTCAAAGCCGCCTACGATATTGCACGTTTTACCGCAGAAGACAAGTCCTCCGGTCTGCCGGCCGACCGCGACATTGCCAAGGTGCACCAGGAGCTGGACTTGTTTCACCCCTGGTCCATCACCTCGGAAGACGCGGCCCAGATCGCGCTGCGCTGCGAATCGGCTGCGCTGTCGACCAGCCGCCGCATCACCAACAGCGAAGGCGCTGGCGTTTCGGCCCAGCAAAGCCATTTTTTCAGCGCCCACACGCGCGGCTTTCGTGGCGGCTACGCGAGTTCGCGCCACAGCCTCTCAGTGGCGCCTATCGCGTCATCACCCGGGCGCAATGGCGACATGCAGCGTGACGCCTGGTATAGCTCCATGCGTGATGCAGCCGAGCTGGCCAGCCCTGAAGTGGTGGGCCGCTACGCCGCAGAGCGCGCTTTGTCGCGCCTGAAAAGCCGCAAGATCAAGACCTGTGAATGCCCGGTGCTGTTCGAGTCGCCGCTGGCCGCCGGCCTGCTGGGCGGTTTTGTGCAGGCCGTCAGCGGCGGTGCGCTTTATCGCAAGAGCACTTTTTTGCTGGGCAGCATGGGCAAACTAGCGTTTCCCGAGCATATTGACATCACCGAAGACCCGTTCCTGAAAAAAGGCAAGGGCAGTGCGCCGTTTGATGAAGAGGGTGTGAAAACCCATGCCCGCACCGTGGTCGATGCCGGCATTGTGCGTGGCTACTTCCTGAGCACCTATTCGGCCCGCAAACTGGGCATGCGCACCACCGGCAATGCCGGCGGCTCGCACAATCTGGTCATGAGCAGCCGGCAGACGGCCGCTGGCGACGACCTCGACGCGATGCTGAAAAAACTCGGCACCGGCCTGTTCGTCACCGAACTCATGGGGCAGGGCGTGAACTACGTGACCGGCGACTATTCGCGCGGCGCCGCGGGCTTCTGGGTTGAAAAAGGCCAGATCGCGTTCCCGGTCGAGGAGATCACCATTGCCGGCAACCTCAAGGACATGCTGCTGGGCATACAGGCCGTAGGCGCGGACGCTTACAACTACGGTGCAAAAACCGTCGGTTCGATTCTGGTGAACCGCATGAAGGTTGCTGGTAGCTGAGCTCCCTGGGTCGCTCACCGCGATTTGCGCGGGCATGAGGACGTCTTAAGTCAAGCCGGGGCCGCAGGCGCAGCGCCCCCCTCGGGGGCAGCAAGCTACATGCAGTGAGCGAGCGTGGGGGCCACAATTTCCCGCCGGGCCGCCCCAAGGGAAATTAGCCCCCTTGGGGGGCAGGAAGCTACACGCAGTGAGCGACGGTGGGGGCTTACTGTGAGGTTAACCTGCCAGGGCAGCTTTGACGGCTGCTGAAACCTGTCCCATGTCGGCTTTGCCGGTCAGCTGGGCCTTGACTGCGCCCATGACCTTGCCCATGTCGCCGGGACCGCTGGCGCCCAGTTCTGTGACGATGGCTTTGACGGCTGCGGTGACTTCTTCCTGGCTCAGGCGCGCGGGCAGGTAAGCCTGAAGCACCAGCAGCTCTGAGGCTTCCTTGTCAGCTAGGTCCTTACGATCGGCCTTCTGGAAGGCCTCTATGGAGTCCTTGCGCTGCTTGATCAGCTTGTCAACAATCGCCACAACGGCGGCGTCATCAAGCACCACGCGCTCGTCGACTTCCTTTTGCTTGCAGGCGGCCAGCAGCAGACGTATGGTGCCCAGGCGCTCGCTGTCCTTGGCGCGCATGGCGGTTTTCATGTCTTCGGTGATTTGGTCTTTGAGGGACATGGGGTGCCTTCGAAATAGGTGAATGGTCTGATCTGGGCCTGGGGCTGACTGCGCCCTGGCCGGGCTAAAAGCAAAAAAGCCCGCCAGAGAATTCTCGAGCAGGCTTTTTCGTTGCTTTGAAATGTACGGTTTAGTACAGTTTCTTTGGCAACTGCATGGAGCGAATGCGCTTGTAGTTGCGCTTGACGGCAGCAGCCTTCTTGCGTTTACGTTCAGCCGTTGGCTTCTCGTAGAACTCGCGTGCGCGCAAGTCGGTCAGCAGGCCGAGTTTTTCAATGGTGCGCTTAAAGCGGCGCAGAGCCACGTCGAAGGGCTCGTTATCTTTTACACGAATGGTCGTCATTGATGAGTGGATCCAAAAATTTGCGTCGTTAGTGATCTGATCAGAATCAGGCCGGGCGCGGGTTTGCTAGCAAAGCCTGCGATTATAGCCTAAGCGTGGTCATTTGTCCGATTTAATTGCCTGGCCATGCTTGATAAACAGCGCTTGCGCGCAGGCAAACGCCGAGGCCCAAGCCCACTGGAAATTGTAGCCGCCCAGCCAGCCTGTCACGTCGACCACCTCGCCTATGAAGTACAGGCCGGGCTGCTGCGATTCCATGGTCTGGGAGGACAACTCCCGCGTATCCACGCCGCCCACCGTGACTTCGGCCTTTTTGTAGCCTTCCGAGCCGGTGGGCGTGAGCTGCCAGTCGGTCAGGCGCTCGGCCAGGCCTGAAAGCGCCTTGTCGGTCGCGTCGCTGATCGGGCGCTGCAGCGCAGGATCTGCGCTGACCCAGGCGTCGGCCAAGCGCCCAGGCACCAGGCTGGCCAGTTCGTTGGCAATCAGTTTCTTGGAGCTGGCCTTGGCGCTCAAAAGCCGCGCCGGCAGGTCCAGGCCGGGCGCGAGGTTGACGCGCACGGGCTGGCCTTCGCGCCAGAAGCTGGAGATCTGCAGCACGGCCGGCCCGCTCAGGCCGCGGTGGGTGAACAGTAGGTCTTCAGCGAAGACCACGGCTTTTTTTCGTTGTTTGGGCGTTGCATCCGGCGCGCTGCTCTCGATCAGCACCGGTAGCGCCAGCCCGGCGAGCTGGGCAAAAGGCGCCCAGTCCTCGCCGTCAAAAGTCAGTGGCACCAGTGCGGCCCGGGGTTCGACCACTTTGAGGTCAAACTGCTGGGCAATCCGGTAGCCAAAATCGGTTGCGCCAATCTTGGGAATAGACAGCCCGCCCGTGGCGACCACCACTTGCGGGGTTTCTATCAGCCCCCGGTCGCTCTGAATTTCATAGCTACTCACGCCTGACTGCTGGACGCTGCGAATGCTTTTGATGCTGCAAGGCTGCCAACGCGTGACATTTCCCGCGACGCATTCGGCGAGCAAGACCTTGATCACATCTTCTGCCGAATGGTCGCAAAACAGCTGGCCCTTGTGCTTTTCATGAAAGGGCACGCCGTGTTTTTGCAGCAGGGCGATGAAGTCCTGCGGCGTGTAGCGCGACAGGGCAGAGCGGCAAAAGTGCGGGTTGTCGCTTAAAAACTGGGCGGGGCTGGTGTCCCGGTTGGTGAAGTTGCAGCGTCCACCGCCCGAAATACGGATTTTTTCTGCCACTTTTTCACTGTGGTCTACCAGCAGCACGCTCAGGCCAAGCTGGCCCGCCGCACCGGCACAAAACAGGCCAGCGGCGCCCGCGCCTATCACCACAACATCGAATTTATTGGTCAAATCAGCCTCTGGCCCAGTAGATACGGGCGGTAACAGCTACTTTATTGGTAGCATTTTGGTAGCTCATTGCTGCACGATGACGGGGTGAACCGTGAAGACGTTGGCGCTGGCGGGCGCCACCGTGACGCGTACCCAGTGCACCAGCGGGCTGCCAAAAGTCTGCAAGCGCGTGAAATTGGGCAGCAGCCGGCTTGGGCTGTACAGCGGCTTGTCGAGCTTGAAGAAATGCGTGTCGCCGTGCACGAACAAGATCTGGCCTTTGAACTGTTCGGTTTCTTCCACCAGTTTGTTCATGAAGTTACGGTAGCCGCTCAGGCGCGGGTTCAGGCTTTCGTCGATGTCTTCCGTTTCCGGCAAGTCAAAGCCCGGATCGGACTGAACCGTCAGCACAATGCCCGGGGATTTCTGCGCCTTGGCGAGCTTGAAAGCCTGCTGCATCCAGGCCACGTTGGCGGCGTCGCGTTCGCGGTATTCGGCATTGCCTGCTTCGCACTGGGCCGGCGTGCGCCCGCTTTTGTAGCTGCAGTCCTGCGCGTCCAGTATGGCGTTGTTGTTGCTGCCCGGCATGTTCAGGCCGACAAACACGATGCGGCGGTAGCTCCAGCGCGTGTTTTCATAGAACTTGCCGCCGGGCTGGCCCTGATGCGCGAGCAGCATCTGCTGTTGGCCCAGGCTGCTGGCTGTCGGGTACATGGTTTTGCGCAGATAGGCCAGGCGCTCGAGCGCGTCATAGCCGCCATTGTTGGTGCGGTGGCAGTCGGTCCATTCGTTGTCGCCGGGCACATAGACCACGGGCTTTTTCAGCGCGCCAAACATGCCCAGGGCGGCGGCATAGATGTCGTCCGAGCATTTGGAACTGCCGTCCTTGATGTCACCGTCGTAGATGGAGAACGCGATATCCGAGCGGTTGATGCTTTTGAGCAGCGCTGGAATCTTCGGCTCGTCGCCAGCCTTGTGATAAGGCATGTCGCCCCAGAGGCCGAATGAAAAGGTTTGCGCCTGGGTGCAGCTCAGGCTGAGTGCCAGCAGTGCGCCGGCAAGAATACGGGTTGACATGAAGAGTCCGGTCGATACAGATAAGTTTGAAGTGCGGCAAAGTGCAATGCTGCGTAGTTCGAAGAGCATAGCGGGTTAGCCGCTCGCTGGGGTGATGCCTCAGCCTGTTACCCTCAAAGCCATGAAAAAGACAGCCTCAGCTGCGGCGCTTGATGCCGCGGACATCTCCCGCATCATCGAGATGGCCTGGGAAGACCGCACGCCCTTTGAGGCGATTGAACTGCAATTTGGTCTGAACGAGTCGGCCGTTGTCGACCTCATGCGCGCGGGCATGAAAGCCTCGTCTTTCAGGATGTGGCGCAAGCGCATGAAGGGCCGCGTGACCAAACATGCCGCGCTGCGGCCCGAGAGCATGAACGATGGCGGCCCGCATATTGCGCGGCACCGGATTCCCCAGCGCTAGCCGAAATTCTTCCGGTCAGACGCGTGCTCTGCACCGCTCAATGCGGCCAGCCCGTGCAGCACATTGCCGACCACGATCACGCTGGGGCTTTGCAGGCCTTCGCGCTCTATGGTTTCGCGCAATGCGCACAGCGTGGTCACAGCATGACGCTGTGCTGGCAGGCTGGCGTTCTGAATGATCGCCACTGGCGTTTGAGCGTCCAGACCCTGCAGCAACTGGTCCTGGATATGTTGCGAGCCGGTCACGCCCATGTAGATCACCAGCGTCAGCCTGGCCTGCGCGGCGGTGGCCGCCAGCGCGGCCCAGTCGCAGCCTTCGTCGCCTGGCTTGGCATGGCCGGTCACAAACACCACGCCATGCGCGTGTTGGCGGTGCGTGAGCGGCACGCCCAATGAGGTCACGGCAGCCAGGCCGGCGGTGATGCCGTTGATGACTTGAACTTCAATGCCGGCGGCGCGCAAGTGCTCGACTTCCTCACCACCACGGCCAAAAATGAAGGGATCGCCGCCTTTGAGGCGCACCACCTTGTCGCCCTCGCGCACGGCCATCAGCATGAGCTTTTCAATAAAGGCCTGCGGCGTTGACTTGCAGCCGCCACGCTTGCCAACATAGACGACGCGTGCTGCGGGATTGGCAAAAGCCACGATTTCTTCGCTGACCAGGTCGTCCACAAACAGCACCGTGGCAGCCTGAATGGCTTTGAGGGCCTTGAGCGTGAGCAGCTCGGGGTCACCCGGCCCCGCGCCCACCAGCGTGCAGCTGCCGTTGCCGGCGAGAAAATAAGAATTGTTGTTCATAGTTGAACCACTAGACGCAAGATGTGTTCCACCTGCCGGGCAATCGACGCCGGAACGGCTCGCTCACCGGCCAATACGGATTGAATATACGCCGCTGTGCTGGCCGCGTCGGTTGTTTTTGGCAGATCGGGCAGCTTGGGCAGTGTGCCGCTCTGGGCCGCTTGCAGCAGTTGGCGCTGGCCACCCACAAAGGCTTCCATTTGCGGCATGCGGCGTGCGTCGGCCACCACTTCGCCTTCGGTGCCGCGCAGCAGCATGGCATTGGCCTGGATCAGCTCGAAGGTCTGGCCCATGGACAGCGCATATTCGGGATGCGTGTAGCTGCTGAGCACCAGGCTTTTCCCCAGGCAGGGATTCATGATCTTGACCAGGCTGTGCGCCGGATTGCGCAGGCCCACGGCACGGCGCACGTCCAGCAGACGTTTGAGCGCCGGACAAAGCAGTTCGGTCGGGACAAATGCCAGTTCGCCGGGCGCTATTGAATCAATAGCTGTTTGCGCCGGTATGCCAAGGGCTAGCAGCACTTCTGATGCAAAAACGCGGCTGGATTCGGTGGGGCTGCCATGGATCAGAACGGCCAGGCCTTCCCGCGCGAGCAACAAGGCCAGCAAAGGCGTGAGCACGGGCAGCTTGCGCGCACCGTTGTAGCTCGGCAGCACCACGGTGGGTGAATTTGCGCTGTTTGCGGGCAGGTGGTTCAGCCGCTGGTGTGTGGCGTCGAGAAAGCCAGCCATTTCTTCAGGTGTTTCGCCCTTGATGCGCATGGCCAGGCAAAAGGCGCCGATTTCGAGGTCGGTCACGACGCCGTCAAGTACTTGCCCCATCAGGTCTGCGGCCTGGGCGCGCGACAAAGGCCGGGCACCGTCTTTGCCGCGCCCGATTTCCTTGATGTACTGACTGATGCTCATGAGATGTTGTGCCCTTGCGGCCATTGTCGGCTAAGGCAGATAACCTAGGCTTATTAGCTTAAGCCTCACGCCCGGCTTGAAGCGCTCAGGCGATTTGCTTGATCGCGATCACGCTGCGCTGTGCTGCCTGGCCTGCAGCGGGCGCGGCATTTCGGGCGTCGCGCACACGGCGTTTGAGCTCGGGTATGCAGGAGCCGCAATTGGTGCCGCATTTCAAGCTGTCCTGCAGCGCTGCCAGCCGCTCCTGGTCCGTTGCGAGATAGCCTGCGCCGCTGCTTCCAAGGCTGATGCCCTGGCTCAATAACTGCAGCTGCGCGTCAATCGCTGTATCGGTGACGTTCAGGCAGGTGCAAACCAGCTTGCCGCGCGTTTGAATCGCCACTGGCGCCTTGGCGCCCGGCAACAGCAAGAGACGGCCGTAAGCCTGTGCCGGTAGTTCATCCTGCAGCAGGGTTTTGATCCATGCCTCGGCACTGGTGTCACCGGCCAGCAAGAAGCCAAGCAGCTCGGCATGCTGGTCCACACGTTGCAGGCGCGCACTGCGGCGCTGGCCTTTGTTCCTGTCGGCATAACGCAGAACGTCCGCGCCATCCAGACCCAGAATGCGTTCAATGCTGGCCAGTATTTCATCCGCAGGCGCTTCATGGCCCGCGGCACGAAACAGCACACCGCCTCGCTCGCGGCCTGGCGCTCCAGCTAACGGCGTGTTGTTTGAAAACGGCACACAACTGGTGAAGGCAAAGGCCTTCATGAAGGGCTTGAGCTGCTCGCGCGCAGTGAGTGCCGTGTCGTCGGGCAGCCAGGCCATGGCTAGCAGCGACCAGGGCAGCTCGGCCTTGAGAATCTTGACGGCCGCATGCTTGAGCTCGGGTTGCTTGGAGCTCGGGCAATACGCCGAGGTGGTCAGCGCATTAATGCCTGCCAGTGGCTCGCCTATGCTGGACACGCCGCTCAAATACTCCTCACCCCAGTGCATGGCGATGAAGGCCTGGCTTACCGCTACTTCGGCGCTGGCCTGCAGCGGCACGACGATGGAGCCACGTTTGGACGTCACTTGCACCAGATCACCGTCCTTGAGCAGCCTGCGCGCCATGTCGCTGGCATTCATCTGCACGCATGGCTCGGCCACATGGCCAAACAGCCGGCCCAGCGTGCCGGTGCGGCTCATGCCATGCCACTGGTCACGCAGTCGACCGGTGGTCAGGGAAAACGGAAAGCGCGATTCGCGCGGCTCTGCGACCGGCTTGTAGACGGTGTTGACAAAGCGCGCCTTGCCGTCTTCGGTCGGGAAGATACCGTCTTCATAAAGCCTGGTCTTGCCCGTGCTTTCGCCAGTTTTTAAAGGCCATTGCTGGGGCGCGGCTTCCAGCATCGCGTAGCTCATGCCGGTGATGTCCAGGTCGCGCCCGCGGGTGGACTCGCGGTGTTCATTCCAGATCGCCTCTATGCCCGCGGTTTCGTCGGTCAGCGAATAGGGAAAAAGGGTTGGGCGCAGCGGCTGCAGCAAGGCCTCCAGCCGCTGCGCAAACTCCACCGCAATCGACCAGTCGTGGCGCGCTTCGCCTGGCGGTTTGACGGCCGGCCTGACGCGGCTGATGCGTCGCTCGCTGTTGGTGACCGTGCCCATTTTTTCGCCCCAGGTGCTGGCCGGCAACAACAGGTCGGCGTAGTCGCAACTCGAAGGCGTGGCAAAAGCTTCCTGCACGATCACCAGTTCTGCGCGCTCCAGCGCGCGGCGCACGGTGGCCTGGTCGGGCATGGACTGGGCGGGATTGGTGCAGGCAATCCAGAGTGCCTTGATTTCACCATCGGCCGCGGCCTCAAACATCTCGACAGCCGACTTGCCCGGCTTGTAGGGCACGCTGGCTATGCCCCAGAGCGCCGCAACTTCAGCGCGGTGATCAGGGTTAGCCATGTCCCGGTGCCCGCTCATGAGGTTGGCCAGGCCGCCGACTTCACGGCCGCCCATGGCATTGGGCTGGCCGGTCAGCGAAAACGGTCCTGCGCCGGGCTTGCCAATCTGGGCTGTGGCCAGATGCAGGTTGATCAGTGCCGCATTTTTTGCCGTGCCGCTGCTGGACTGGTTCAGGCCCTGGCAGTACAGGCTCAGTGTTGCGGCGGATGTTGCGAACATTTTCGCCGCCGCAAACAGGTCTTCCTTTTTGATGCCGCAGGTCTCGGCCACCAGCTCGGGGGTGTAGTCACGCACGGTGGCCTTGAGCGCCTCAAAGCCGGTGGTGTGCGCGGCGATGTAGGCCGTGTCGGTCCAGCCTTCCCACAGCATGAGGTGCAGCATGCCGTTGAACAAGGACACATCGGTGCCGGGCTGGATAGGCAAATACAGGTCGGCAATCTCGGCGGTATCGGTGCGGCGCGGGTCGCAAAAAATAATCTTCAGCGCCGGATTGGCGGCCTTGGCGTCCTCAATGCGCCTGAACAGGATGGGGTGCGCGTAGGCGGTGTTGCTGCCGACAATGAAGATGCACTGCGCATGGTTCACGTCGTCGTAGCAGCTTGGCGGCGCATCGGCGCCCAGTGTCTGCTTGTAGCCGGCGACCGCGCTGCTCATGCACAGGCGCGAGTTGGTGTCGACGTTGTTGGTGCCCAGCAGGCCCTTGGCCAGCTTGTTGAAGACGTAATAGTCTTCGGTCAGCAACTGGCCGGAGATGTAAAAGCCGACCGCATCGGCGCCGTGCTCGCCAATGATCTGGGCAAAGCTTTCAGCTGCGAATGTCAGCGCGCTGTCCCAGGACAGCCGTTTGGGCGCCTCATGCCTGTGCTCACGCCGCATCGGGTAGAGCAGCCGTGTTTGCCGCGTGACGGATGCCGACGCCGTCAGCGCCAGCGTCGAACCCTTGGTGCACAGCCGTCCAAAGTTGGCAGGATGGTCCGGGTCACCCCTGACACCTGTGATCTGCTCTGCAGTGGACTCAATGATCACGCCGCACCCCACCCCACAGTAGGGGCAGGTTGATCGTGTTTGCTTCACGCCCTCTCCCACTGGGAGAGGACGGGGGTGAGGGCGCCCCGTATTGCCTGGGTTGGTCACGCTGGTCACGCCGCTGGCCCTCACCCTAGCCCTCTCCCAGAGGGAGAGGAGACAAGAGTTTTGGCCCGGCCGCCGGCCGCGTCAGGTCTATCGCCAGTGTCGCGAGTTCTGCGGCATCAAGGTGCACCGCGCCGTCTGCAACGCGCACGCTGAATTTTGGTGTGCAGCCTTCATCAGGCGCTTTGGCGCAGCCGCCTTCGAGGTCTATGGTCCAGTTGTGCAGCGGGCAGGCCACGCTGGTGCCAAACACGATGCCCTGGCTCAGTGGCCCGCCTTTGTGCGGGCAGCGGTCCAGCAGCGCGAACACGCCGTCCACTTCATTGCGAAACACAGCCACGTCCAGGCCGTGCGCGCGCGCCACGCGGCGCGAGCCCAGCACCGGGATGTCAGTGACCAGGCAGATTTTTTTCCATTCAGACATGGTGTTTACTCGTTTTTTTAAGTTCAGGCCGGAGCGAGCTTTTCAAATTGCCGTGTGTCCACCGCTGCGTCCTTGAAATCGAACCAGGGATCGGGCTCGCCGTCGAGCGCAAATTGCAGGCGCTCCCACAATGCCTTGCGGCCTTCGTGGTCTTCAAGAATGCGTTTTTTGACATAGTCCAGGCCGACCCGGTTCACGTAATGCACGGTGCGCTCCAGGTACCAGCCCTCCTGGCGGTAGAGCTCGCAAAACGCGCCGGTGTATTCCAGTACTTCCGCAGGCGTTTTCACCTTGGTGAAAAAGTGCGCCACCTCGGTCTTGATGCCACCATTGCCGGCGATATACATTTCCCAGCCGGAGTCAACACCTATGATGCCGACGTCCTTGATGCCGGATTCGGCGCAATTGCGCGGGCAACCGCTGACGGCAAACTTGACCTTGTGCGGTGCGTACATGCGCCACATCGCGCGTTCCAGGTCCTTGCCCATTTGCGTGGAGTCCTGCGTGCCCATGCGGCACCATTCGCTGCCGACACAGGTTTTGACGGTGCGCAGCGCCTTGGCGTAGGCATGTCCCGAAGGCATGCCGATGTCTTTCCAGACATTGACCAGGTCTTCTTTTTTCACGCCCAGCAGGTCAATGCGCTGGCCACCTGTGACCTTGACTGTCGGGATCTTGTACTTGTCTACAGCGTCGGCAATCCGGCGCAACTCGCTGGAGGTCGTCTCGCCGCCCCACATGCGCGGGATCACGCTGTAGGTGCCGTCTTTTTGAATGTTTGCGTGGCTGCGCTCGTTGATGTAGCGGCTTTGCGGATCGTCCTTTGCCTCCTTGGGCCAGGTGCTGGTGACGTAGTAGTTGATGGCCGGGCGGCAGCTGGCGCAGCCATTGGGCGTGCGCCAGGCCATGGTTTTGTAGACCTCGCCTATCGTGAGCAGTTTGTTGTCGCGTATCGCGTCACGCACGGCCTGGTGGCCATGGTCGGTGCAGCTGCACATGGCTTTGAGCTTGGGCGTGGCCGAGTAGTCGCCGCCTGCAGTGAACATCAGTATCTGCTCGACCAGGCCGGTGCACGAGCCGCAAGACGCGCTGGCTTTGGTGTGCTTGCGCACTTCATCAAGCGTGAACAGACCTTTTTCCTTGATGGCCTTGCAGATCGCGCCTTTGGTCACGCCATTGCAACCACAGACTTCGGCGTTGTCCGGCATGCTTGCCGCCTTGCTGTGGCCTTCATGGCCGGTGTCGCCAATATTGGATTCGCCGAACATCAGCTTGTCGCGTATGCCCGCCACGCTGCGGCCATCCCTGAGGAGCTTGAAGTAGTAGCTGCCGTCGACGGTGTCGCCATAAAGGCAGGCGCCTATCAGCTTGTCGTCCTTGATGACCAGTTTTTTGTAGACCCCGCCAAACGGGTCGCTCATGACGATCTCTTCGGCGCCGTCGCCGCCCATGAAGTCGCCGGCACTGAACAGGTCTATGCCGGTGACCTTGAGTTTGGTTGAGGTCAGTGAGCCGGTGTAGCGGCCAATGCCGAACTGGGCCAGATGGTTGGCGGCGACCTTGGCCTGCTCGAACAGTGGCGCGACCAGGCCATAGGCAATGCCTCTGTGCGCGGCGCACTCTCCGACCGAGTAAACGCGCGCATCGGTCACGGTCTGCATGGTGTCGTTGACGACAATGCCCTTGTTGCAATGCAGGCGCATGGACTCGGCCAGTGCGGTGTTGGGGCGAATGCCGACGGCCATCACCACCAGATCGGTGGCTAGCTCGCTGCCGTCCTTGAATTTGATGGCTGTGACCCGGCCAGCTTTGCCGCCGTCTTCACTGCCTACCAACTCCTCGGTCTGCGCGCCCATCAGGAACTTCAGGCCGCGATCTTCCAGCGACTTTTGCAGCAGCTTGCCGGCGACGCTGTCGAGCTGGCGCTCCATCAGCGTGGGCATGACATGCACGACGCTGACTTCCATGCCGCGCAGCATCAGGCCATTGGCCGCTTCCAGGCCCAGCAGGCCGCCACCAATGACCACGGCTTTTTTGTATTTGACGGACGCGTCAATCATGGCGTTGGTGTCGGCAATGTCGCGGTAGGCGATCACGCCTGCCAGTTCCTTGCCGGGAACAGGCAGCATGAATGGGTTGGAGCCGGTACACATCAGCAGGCGGTCGTAAGCGACTTGCGTGCCGTCTTCGGCGCGCACGACGCGCTTGATGCGGTCCACTTCAGCGACTTTTTTGCCCGCGTGCAGCGTGATGTGGTTGTCGCTGTACCAGTCCCAGTTGTTGAGCACGATCTCGTCCAGCGTCTGCTCGCCGGCCAGCACCGGGCTCAGCAGGATACGGTTGTAGTTGGGGTGCGGCTCGGCGCCAAAGACCGTGATGTCGTACATGTCGGGCGCGATTTTCAGCAGCTCCTCCAGCGTGCGCACACCGGCCATGCCGTTGCCCACCATCACCAGCTTTTGCTTCGTTTTTAATTGCATATCCATAGGTATCTCCAGTGGAAGGGTTTTATTCAGGAACGCCGCAGAACCGGCTTCGCGGGGCCGCTGGTGTTGCTCCCGTTGAGGGGGGCGCAGCTACGCGTAGCGAGCAAGCAACGGGGGTGGGCATGTTCAGGCCGCTTTTTCCACATGCGCCTGGCGCGTGTAGAGAAAGTCAATCACGGCTTTGCGGTAATGCAGGTATTGCGTGCTTTCCGCGAGCGCCACGCGGTTGCGCGGCCTGGCCAGCTCGATGCTGAGAACTTCACCTATGGTGGCTGAAGGACCGTTGGTCATCATCACGATCTTGTCCGACAGCAGCACCGCTTCGTCCACATCGTGGGTGACCATCACCACCGTGCTTTGGGTGTTGGCGACAATCTGCAGCAACTCGTCCTGCAGCTTGGCCCGGGTCAGCGCATCGAGGGCGCCAAAGGGCTCGTCGAGCAACAGCACCTTGGGCTCCATGGACAGCGCGCGCGCAATGCCGACCCGCTGCTTCATGCCACCAGAAATTTCGCCAGGACGTTTTTGCGCCGCTGCCGTGAGCCCGACCATGGCTAGCACCGCATCGGTGCGTGCCCTGAGCTGGGCCTTGTTCTCGCTGGTCGAAAACACCCGCTCGACCGCCAGGTAGACGTTTTCAAAGCAGGTCAGCCAGGGCAGCAGCGAGTGGTTTTGAAACACCACGGCGCGCTCCGGACCGGGTCCGGCGATTTCCCGGTTGGCGCACAGCAGCGTGCCTTGTGTGGGCGTGGTCAGGCCGGCAATCAGGTTGAGCAGCGTGGATTTGCCGCAGCCGGAGTGGCCTATCAGCGTGACAAACTCGCCTTTGGCGACCGTCAGGTTGATGTTCTTGAGCGCGCAGAACGGACCTTTGCGGGTTTTAAAGGTCTGCTCCACGTCCTGGATTTCGATGTACTTGGTGGTCAATGAGGTCATGATGTGGCTCCGTTTGCGGGGACCACCGCGGAACCGGCTTTGCCGGGCCGCTGGTGGTGCCACCTTGAGGGGGAGGCGCCGAAGGCGCTTCGGGGGAGAACTTTTATTTCAGTTCTTGACTTCTTCAAACGTGAAGGCCGTGGCCAGTTTGATCAGCGCGTACTCGAGCAGCAGACCAACGATGCCGATCACAAAGATCGCGATGATGATGTTCTTGACGTTCAGGTTGTTCCACTCGTCCCAGACCCAGAAGCCGATGCCTACGCCGCCGGTCAGCATTTCCGCCGCGACGATGACCAGCCAGGCGGTGCCCACTGCCAGGCGAACGCCGGTCAACATATAGGGCAGTACGGCGGGAAAGAGGATCTTGGTGACGATCTTCCATTCACTGAGGTTGAGTACGCGGGCCACGTTCATGTAGTCCTGCGGTACGCGCTGCACGCCAACTGCGGTGTTGATGATCATGGGCCAGATCGAGCAGATGAAGATGGTCCAGATGGCCGCCGGGTTGGCGCCCTTGAAGACCAGCAGGCCAATCGGCAACCACGCCAGCGGCGACACCGGCCGCATCAGGCTGATCAGCGGATTGAACATGCGGCTCAAAAAGGTGAAGCGGCCTATCAGGAAACCCACCGGTATGCCGACAAGGGCGGCGAGCCCAAAGCCCAGCGCCACGCGCTTGAGCGATGACAGCACGTTCCAGCCCACGCCCTGGTCGTTGGGGCCTTTGCTGTAAAACGGATCACGAAAGATCTGTATCGCCTGGATCAAGGTGTCCTTGGGTGAGGGAATGCTCGCGCCGGTTCCAAGCGACACCATCTCCCACACCAGCGCCAGCAGGCCCAGACCCAGAACAGGCGGCAATATTCCCATCCAGAGAAACGACATGTCGCGCTGTGGCCTGCTGGCTTTGCTGGCGGCCAATGGCGCGACAGCTGCGCCTTTGGCGGTGGCTGCGGGTGCAGCGGTGTCCAGGGGGTTGTGAAATACTGCGCTGACCATGGCTTTACCTCGTTACTTGGTGTTCAGGGAAAATCAGGCTCAGGCCGCGTGGACTTTGAAGCTGTCGGCGTACTTTTTCGGGTCCTTGCCGTCCCAGACCACGCCGTCCATCAGCTTGCTGCTGCGCATCACGTCTTTCGGTACGGCGATCTTGGCGGCGCTTGCGGCCTGCTTGTAAATGTCGATCTGGTTGATCTGCTTGGCCAGCGCCAGGTAGTCCGGATGCTCCTTGATCAGGCCCCAGCGCTTGTGCTGGGTCAGGAACCACATACCGTCCGACAGGTAGGGGAAGTTCACCGCGCCATCGCCGGAAAACTTCATGTAGTTGGGGTCATCCCAGGTTTTGCCCATGCCGTTCTGGTAGCGGCCCAGAATACGCTGGTTGATCGCGTCCACGCTGGTGTTGACATAGCTCTTGTCGGCGATGGTTTCGGCCATCTTGTTCTTGTTGGTCAGACTGGCGTCAATCCACTTGCCGGCTTCCAGGATCGCAGCGGTCACGGCGCGCGCCGTGTTCGGGTATTTCCTGGTGAATTCGGCCGTGGTGCCTAGCACCTTTTCAGGATGGTCCTTCCAGATGTCCTGTGTGGTGATGGCAGTCACGCCTATGCCGTCAATGATGGCGCGGTGGCCCCAGGGCTCACCGACGCAAAAACCATCCATGTTGCCCACCCGCATATTGGCCACCATTTGCGGTGGTGGCACGGTGATGACCTTGGCGTCTTTCATCGGGTTGATGCCATTGGCTGCCATCCAGTAATACAGCCACATCGCGTGGGTGCCGGTGGGGAAGGTCTGGGCAAAGGTGTATTCGCGCTTGTCGGAGGCCATGAGCTTGGCCAGGCCAGCCCCGTCCACGGCACCCTTGTCGGCGAGTTTTTTCGACAGCGTGATGGCCTGCCCATTGTTGTTGAGCGTCATCAGCACCGCCATGTCCTTCTTGGGGCCTGCGGTACCCATGTGCACGCCGTAGAGCAGGCCGTACAGCACATGGGCAAAGTCGAGTTCGCCATTGACCAGCTTGTCGCGCACACCGGCCCAGCTTGCTTCCTTGGTCGGAATGATGGTCACGCCGTATTTCTTGTCTATGCCTAGTACCGAGGCCATCACCACCGAGGCGCAGTCGGTCAAGGGGATAAAGCCGATCTTGACTTCCTTTTTTTCCGGCGCGTCCGAGCCCTGCGCATAGACTGCCGCGCGCAGCGCCGGACTGATGCCAACCGCGCCCACGGTGGCGGCCTGCAGCACGCTGCGGCGGGTCAGTGAAGATTTCAGCAATTCAGTCATGTTGAGTCACTCCAGAAGGTAAAAAAGGAAATCAATACCGGGACAGAAAACAAAAAAGGCGCTCGACCAGAGCAGCCACGTCAAACGTGGGTGCAGGGTGCGAACGCCTTTGTTCTTGATAGAGACACTTCGCTTCGCCGTTGAATCGAAATGTCTTGCCTTCAAGATTAAGCAATACTCGTGCCAATGCTATTTGAGTCTGCTTTGGTTTGAGTTTTTAAATGGAATGTTCCCGGAACGTCCTGCTGGTGAACGCAGGCAGCTACTTATTTAATAGCGAATGGGGTTGGCTGAGCTGCTGCGAGCGGGCGTGTGCTGCACTGCTTTTGTGCGCTGCACCATTTCGGTCTTGAATCGCGGCGCGTGGCCTTGGCTGAGCTGGCCTGGGTCAGCCAGACGCGGGCCAGCGCCAGTTCAGGCGCTTGGACGCCGAGCGAGGGCGGTAGTGCAGGCAGTCAAGACGCATTTAGCCCGGTGCAGCCTGCAGCGAGGGCTGCACCGGGATTGTCCTGTGAGCTTTAACGTGCGGGTGGTACAACCACGACGGTGTCGCCACCGGTTTTGCCGCGCTGGCCCTCCGCGCCAGTGTCGCCAGT
The DNA here is from genome assembly GCA_947443645.1 of Comamonadaceae bacterium. Lineage (GTDB taxonomy): Bacteria > Pseudomonadota > Gammaproteobacteria > Burkholderiales > Burkholderiaceae_C > Polaromonas. Next base: position 53,945 of record CANEXF010000002.1, read on the forward strand.
TGCACCTGTGGCGCCCGTGGCGCCGGTGTAACCGGTAGAGCCTGTTGTGCCGGTCACGCCTGTGCTGCCGGTCGCGCCGGTTGATCCGGTCGAGCCGGTTGCGCCCGTGGGTCCTGCAGGTCCTGGTACCGGCGTGGGCACTGTCACCACGGCGGGCGTGACGACCGCTGGCTTGTCGCAAGCGGTCAAGCTCAATGCCAATAGTGAGGCTGAAAAAATGGCGAGGTATTTCATGGTAATTCCTTGGTAAGTTCGAACGAAAACGGCTCCTGATCACTCAGCGCGACGACTTTGCTGCACGCATTGAAATGAGCTGGTAGACCCGATTCACTGACACCGCCGACTGGCTTTGTGCCCTGAATTGGTGACCGTGAACGTTTTTACGGTGCGCTCGAGCGGCCTGGCGTAGGACAGTTGCGGTAGCCGCTGTGGGCCAGGCGCACGCTGGCGTGGGGCGGCAATCAGCCCAGCAGGTCGGCCACGTCGAGCATGCGCTGGGCTACATCGGCCATGCGCAGGCCTTTGTCCATGGCCGCTTTTCTGAGCTTTTCATAGGCTTGGGGCTCGGTCAGGCCCTGGCGCTGCATCAGAAGTGCCTTGGCCTTGTCGAGCAGCTTGCGCTCCTGCAGCTCGGTCCTGGCATCGGCCAGCTCGCGTCTCAGGCCTTGCTCATGCCGGAATCTGGCCATAGCCACCTCGAGAATCGGGCGTATGCGGGCGGGCTCCAGCCCGGCCACGATGTAGGCCGAAACACCGGCGGCCACCGCGTCATCGACGTGACTGGTGTCGTTGTCGTTGGTAAACAGCACAATGGGGCGCCGCTCGTCGCGTGTGGCCATCACCACATGCTCCAGCGAGTCACGCGCGTCGCTTTCGGCATCCACAATGATCATGTCGGGTTGCAATTGCGCCAGGCGTTCGCGCAAAAAGGTGTCTGCGGGCAACGTGGCAACCAGGTTGAACCCGCCTTCGAGCAGCCCGATGCGCAATTGACGCGAGCGGTCTATCAACGCCAATGCGGCGTCGTCCGCAGCCTCAGCGACGGCCAGATCTGGTGCAATAACCACCAGGCGCAATAAATGGGGCGACTTCATGGCGTCGATTGTGCAAGATTTACGCCTGATCCTGACGCTTGGCGACGTGACAGTGTCTGGCGTCTGTCAGACGGCGCAATAAATGCGCGGGCTACACTTCCCGCATGATTGTTTTGGGATTTGAATCGAGTTGCGATGAAACCGGCGTGGCGCTGGTCGACGCCGCTGTCAAAAGCGTGCCGCGCTTGCTGGCGCATGCTTTGTTTAGCCAGATAGACATGCATCAGGCTTATGGCGGTGTGGTGCCTGAACTGGCGAGCCGCGACCATATCCGGCGCGTGCTGCCTTTGACCCACGAGGTGATGCAGCAGGCGCAGCGCACGCTGGCGGAGGTTGATGTGATTGCCTACACACGTGGGCCTGGCCTGGCAGGCGCTTTGCTTGTGGGGGCGGGTGTGGCTTGCGCGCTGGCCGCGGCTCTGGGCAAGCCGGTCATGGGCGTGCACCACCTGGAGGGGCATTTGCTGTCGCCTTTTTTGGGGGCTGATCCACCCGAGTTCCCCTTTGTGGCGCTGCTGGTGTCGGGCGGGCATACGCAGCTGATGCGGGTTGAGCGCGTGGGCAGCTACGAGCTGCTGGGCGAATCCATTGACGACGCGGCCGGTGAGGCTTTTGACAAGTCGGCCAAGCTCATGGGCCTGCCATATCCCGGTGGGCCACATCTTTCCAAGCTCGCCGAGTCGGGTGATGGTGCAGCTTTCAAGTTGCCGCGTCCGCTGCTCCACAGTGGCAACCTTGATTTTTCCTTTGCCGGCCTGAAAACTGCCGTGCTGACGCAGGCCAAAAAACTCGGTTCTGAGCTTGAAAGCCGCAAGGCCGACCTGGCCGCCTCCACCCAGGCGGCGATTGTTGACGTGCTGGTCAGAAAATCAATGAGCGCCATGGCGCAGACCGGCTTGAACCGTCTGGTGGTGGCCGGTGGTGTTGGGGCCAATGCCTTGCTGCGCGAGCAGCTCAACGCCGTCTGCCTGAAGCGCGGCATTCGCGTGCACTACCCTGAACTGCATCTGTGCACCGACAACGGCGCCATGATTGCCCTGGCTGCCGGCATGCGTCTGCAGGCGGGGCTGGAATCGCTTGATGGCAGCTATAGCTTTGATGTCAAGCCGCGCTGGCCGCTGGCGGAACTGGTGGCTTGAGCGCCTTGGCTGTGCAAAAAATCGTCAAACACCTGCTGCTCGCCTGCTTTGCAGGCGCTGCGCTGTTTGCGCAGGCCGAGTCTGCCGCGCCACCTGCGGTCCGGCTCGCGCTGATTGAGAGTCTGTCGGGTCCGTTTGCCAATACCGGCGAAGCGGTGTTTCGCAACCTCGTCTGGGCTGCCGAGCGCGTCAATGCGCGCGGTGGCATCCGGCTGGCGGGCGGCTCGCGTGCGCTGCTCATAGAGCGTTACGACAGCAAGGGCCAAAACGAAGATGCCTTGGCCGCCTTGCGTTCTGCGATTGACGACGGCGTGACTGTGGTTGCCCAGGGCAATTCGTCGGCCACGGCGGCGGTCCTGATTGATGCGATCAACAAGCACAACGAACGCGAGCCTGGCAAGCGCGTGCTGTTTTTGAACTATGCCGCCGTCGATCCGGCGCTGACAAACGAAAAATGCAGTTACTGGCATTTCCGTTTCGATGCCCATGCCGATATGCGCATGGCGGCGCTGATGGACGTGCTCAAGAATGACAAGGTCGTCAAAAGTGTTTACCTGATAGGCCAGGACTACAGCTTTGGCCAGGCCGTGCTGCGTGAAGCCCGCCTGCAGATCACGGCCAGGCGACCGGATGTGCGCATCGTGGGCGAAGAGCTGCATGCGCTGGGCCGCGTGAAAGACTTCATGCCTTATGCCGTGAAGATCAAGTCCAGCGGCGCGCAGGCGGTGCTGACGGGCAACTGGGGCAATGATCTGACCTTGCTGATCAAGGCCGCAAGAGATGTCGGCTACGAGGGCAAGTTCTACACCTTTTATGGCAATGCGCTCGGTGTGCCGGCGGCTTTGGGTGAGGCCGGGGTCGGCAAGGTGATGGCGGTGGCTGAATGGTTTCCGAATGCGGCTGGCGCGCCCTCGCAGGCTTTTTACCAGTCGTTTCGCCAGCGCTTTCCCAAGCCGCAGGACGACTATGTGCACATGCGCATGCAGCTGATGGTCGAAGCCTTGGCCCAAAGCATTGAAAAGGCCGGCACTCTTGAGGCCGGGGCTGTTGCCGCGCAGATGGAGCGGGCGGTGGTCAGCCTGGCCGGTCACAGTGGCGCCATGCGCGCGGCAGACCACCAGTTTCAGCAAGAGTTGCAGGTGGCGCTGATGGACCGGCAGGGCGCGCCTGGCGTGAAATTTGATGTTGAGGGCTCGGGCTATGGCTTTCGGGTCATACGCACGGTGGCGGCGGCCAGTGCCGAGCAGCCGCAAAGCTGCAAGATGCTGCGCCCCTGAAATTTCACCAAACGGCGATCAGCGAACTCCAGGCAAAAAGGCGGATATGCGGCAGGCGGTTTTAAATCTTGAAGAGTCCATGATTCGCCAGGTGGCCAACGCCGGCATGGGGCGCAGGGATGTGCTCAAGTTCTGGTTCGGTGAGAGTGACGAGGTGACGCCCGCATTTATCCGCGAGGCTGCAGCGGCTTCCTTGCAGCAGGGCGAAACTTTTTACGCACAAAACCTGGGCTTGCCTGAGTTGCGCGAGGCCATCGCCGCCTATGCGACCGGCCTGCGCGCTGCAGGTGCTGCGGCCATTGACGCAGGCCGGATCGCCGTCACATCGGGTGGCGTTAACGCCTTGATGCTCGCGGTGCAAGCCCTGGTGGACGCCGGCGACGAGGTGGTGGCGGTCACGCCGGTCTGGCCAAATCTGACGGCGCAGCCGGCCATCATGGGCGCGCTTGTCAAATGCGTCAGTCTCCGGCCAGTGAGCGGGCAATGGCAGCTCGACCTGTCGGAACTGCTGGAGGCGATCACGCCCAGGACCAAGCTGCTGATCGTCAATGCGCCCAACAACCCGACCGGCTGGACACTGAGCCGCAGCGAGCAGCAGGCCATACTCCAGCATTGCCGGCGCGCCGGCACCTGGATTCTGGCTGACGAGGTCTACGAACGGCTCTACTTCGAAAGCAGCCCCAACGGTTGTGCCCCGAGTTTCCTGGACATCGCCTTACCGGACGACCGGCTGGTTGTCGCCCAGAGTTTCTCCAAGAGTTTTCTCATGACCGGCTGGCGCTTGGGCTGGCTGGTGATGCCGCCGGCCATGACGCTGCATATGGGAAAACTCATTGAGTTCAACACGTCCTGCGCACCCGTATTCATACAGCGTGCCGGTCTGGCGGCGATTCAGGGCGCAGCGCAGATCACGCCGCAAGTGCTCAGCCATCTCAAAGCCTGCCGCGACACGCTGATTCCCTTGCTGCAAGCCGTGCCTGGGGTGCAGGTCGCCGCTCCCAAAGGCGGCATGTATGCCTTTTTCCGCTTGCAGGATCAGGCGCGGTTTGGTGATTCGCTGGCCACCGCCAAGCGGTTGGTGGTCGAAGCCGGTCTGGGACTGGCGCCGGGCAATGCCTTCATGGTCAACCCTCAGCCCGAGGCCCAAGGCTGGCTGCGCTGGTGTTTTGCCAGCCGGGACCTGGCCAGGCTGGGGCAGGGCGTGGATCGTCTGGAGCGCTGGCTTGGAACATGAGCAGGTTCTCAGACTATAATCTGGGGCTCTGCGCAATCGGGTCTTCGTCGACCGGGTTGCCAGAACACGACGAAAGCGGCCAACTCCCATGTCGGGAATGCTGCATCGCTCGCAAGCGCACCCAGGTGCAAGAAAGAAAATCATGATTGCAAAATTCATCAAGGCTGAAATCGTTCAGTCCAATGCACGTTCTGTCGGCGACACCGGTAGTCCTGAAGTTCAGGTCGGCTTGCTGACCGGCCGCATCAATGAATTGATGCCCCATTTCAAAACCCACGCCAAAGACCACCACGGTCGTCGCGGCCTGCTGCGCATGGTGAGCCGTCGCCGTAAGCTGCTGGACTACCTGAAGTCCAGGGATGCAGCCCGTTACACCGCGTTGATCGCCAAGCTTGGCCTGCGTAAGTAAGCACCAATACCGATAAAAAGCGCCTGAGTTGGTTTTTCTGACTCAGGCGTTTTGCACTTTAAAAACGCAAAAAACACAGATTTTCAGAAGTGCCAGCGGCATGACTGACTTATATCGGAGCAAGACAAAACGGGTACGCGCTGTGTCATTCCACAAAAAAAGTCCTGATCAGGTTGTCCTGGTGTCAGGCGTTTTGTGGAATGGCATCGTCCTCGATTGTCGCCACTCCGGGCCTCTGGCGCTGCCTCAAGCGCTCGAAACTAGTGGAGAAAAAACATGAGCATTTTTAACAAAGTTAGCAAATCATTCCAATGGGGCCAGCACAAGGTCACGATGGAAACCGGTGAACTGGCCCGCCAGGCCGGCGGCGCCGTGCTGGTTGACATGGACGGCACCGTGGTGCTGGCCACTGTGGTTGCCAAAACCGATGCCAAGCCGGGTCAGGACTTTTTCCCGCTGACAGTCGACTACCTTGAGAAAACCTATGCTGCTGGCCGCATTCCCGGCAGCTTCTTCAAGCGTGAAGGCCGTCCCAGCGAATTCGAAACGCTGACCTCGCGTCTGATCGATCGTCCTATCCGTCCTTTGTTTCCTGAAGGCTTCTTCAATGAAGTGCAGGTCGTGATTCACGTGCTGTCACTGAACCCTGAAGTTGAGGGTGATATTCCTGCGTTGATCGCATCTAGCGCAGCGCTGTCGATTTCCGGCATTCCATTCAATGGCCCGATTGGCGCCGCTCGCGTGGCTTACATCGACGGCCAATATGTGCTGAACCCCGGCAAGACCCAGCTCATCGATTCGAAGATGGATCTGGTAGTTGCTGGTACCGAAGCTGCTGTGCTGATGGTTGAGTCCGAAGCCAGCCAGCTGTCCGAAGAAATCATGCTGGGCGCCATCGTGTTTGGCCATGAGCAGGGCAACATCGCGATCAATGCGATTCACGAACTGGTTCGTGATGCCGGTAAGCCGGTCTGGGACTGGACCGCGCCTGCCAAGGACGAAGTGCTGATCGCCAAGGTCGTTGCACTGGCCGAGGAAAAGCTGGTTGCCGCTTACCAGATCCGTAACAAGCAAGCCCGCACCCGCGCAACGCGTGAAGTGACGACCTGGACCAAGATGGGCCTGAAGGCCGAAGGCGTCGAGTTCGACAGCGTTGCTGTGGACGGCATGCTGTTCGACATCGAAGCCAAGATTGTTCGCAGTCAGATTCTGGCTGGCGATCCGCGCATTGACGGCCGCGACACCCGCACCGTGCGTCCTATCGAGATTCGCAACAGCGTGCTGCCGCGTACCCACGGTTCGGCCCTGTTCACGCGTGGTGAAACCCAGGCGCTGGTAGTGACAACGCTGGGAACCGAGCGTGATGCGCAGCGCATCGACGCCTTGAGCGGTGACTACGAAGACCGCTTCATGCTGCACTACAACATGCCTCCGTTCGCCACCGGCGAAACCGGTCGTGTCGGTTCACCAAAACGCCGAGAAATCGGCCACGGCCGTCTGGCCAAGCGCGCGCTGATCGCTGTTCTGCCATCCAAGGAAGAGTTCCCGTACACCATGCGTGTCGTGAGCGAGATCACCGAGTCCAACGGCTCGTCGTCCATGGCTTCGGTTTGCGGCGGTTGCCTGTCGCTGATGGATGCCGGCGTGCCCATGAAGGCACACGTGGCCGGTATCGCTATGGGTCTGATCAAGGAAGACAACCGTTTTGCCGTGCTGACCGACATCCTGGGCGATGAAGATCATCTGGGCGACATGGACTTCAAGGTCGCTGGTACCACTTTCGGTATCACCGCGCTGCAGATGGACATCAAGATCCAGGGCATCACCAAAGAAATCATGCAGGTCGCGCTGGCTCAGGCCAAGGAAGCCCGCATGCACATTCTGGGCAAAATGCAGGAAGCCATGGGCGAAGCCAAGGCTGAAGTCTCTGACTTCGCACCGCGCCTATATGTCATGAAGATCAACCCAGAGAAGATTCGTGACGTGATCGGCAAGGGCGGCGCTGTGATTCGCGCGCTGACCGAAGAGACCGGCACGCAGATCAACATCGAGGAAGATGGCACCATCACCATCGCATCCAACGACAGCGCCAAGGCTGACGAGGCCAAGCGCCGCATCGCCGAGATCACCGCTGAAGTTGAAATCGGCAAGATCTACGAAGGCCCGATCACCAAGATCCTGGACTTCGGCGCACTGATCAACCTGCTGCCTGGCAAAGATGGTCTGCTGCACATCAGCCAGATCGCGCACGAGCGCGTCGAGAAGGTCTCTGACTACCTCACCGAAGGCCAGATCGTTCGCGTCAAGGTTCTGGAAACCGACGAAAAAGGTCGCGTGAAGTTGTCCATGAAAGCCTTGCTGGACCGTCCAGCCCAGGATCAGGATCGCGGCTAATCTCATCTGCTATTGATTTTGTAGCTGCTGGCGCCCGACTGTAGGGCGCTGGCACCACAAAACATATCGAGAATTCGTATGAAAGCAATTGAAATAAGCGCCTTTGGCGCGCCTGATGTGCTGCGTCTGGGCTCACGCCCTGCGCCAGTGCCGGGCAAGGGTGAGCTGCTGATCCGCGTGGCCGCCTCCGGTATCAACCGTCCTGACGTGTTGCAGCGCACCGGCAACTATCCGGTGCCGGCTGGTGCCTCCGATATTCCCGGCCTAGAAGTCGCGGGCGTCGTGGTCGACGGCGATGCGCAGGCCATGTTGGCGGCCGGCTTCAAGCTCGGTGACCGCGTTTGCGCGCTGGTCGCCGGTGGCGGTTATGCCGAGTTGTGCGTGGCGCCAGTCGGTCAGTGTCTGCCTGTGCCTGAGGGTTTGACGGATATTGAAGCGGCTTCGTTGCCCGAGACCTTTTTTACGGTCTGGAGCAATGTGTTCGAGCGAGCTGGTTTGCAGCGTGGCGAAACGCTGTTGATTCAGGGTGGCTCGAGTGGCATTGGCGTGACGGCCATTCAGATCGCCAAGGCGCTGGGCGCTGTGGTGCTGGTGACGGCCGGCAGCGACGACAAGTGCGCCGCCTGTTTGGCCCTGGGCGCCGACCATGCCATCAATTACAAAAGTGCTGACTTCGTTGAAGAAGTGAAGAAGCTCACCGATGGCCAAGGCGTGAATGTCATTTTGGACATGGTCGCTGGCAGCTATGTGGCGCGTGAAGTTGAGTGTCTGGCCGAAGACGGTCGCCTGGTCATCATTGCGGTGCAGGGCGGCGTCAAGGCCGAATTCAATGCCGGCCTGGTGCTGCGCAAGCGCCTGACCATCACGGGTTCCACGCTCAGGCCGCGTTCGCTTGATTTCAAGAGCGCCATTGCCGCAGCGCTGCGGGACAAGGTCTGGCCGCTGCTGGCCAGTGGTGCGATCAAGCCAGTGATACACAGCACGTTTGCTGCGGCCGACGCCGCCAAGGCGCATACGCTGATGGAGTCGAATGCGCATGTCGGCAAAATTGTCTTGACCTGGTAAGCGGTGCGCAAGATGAAAAAGCTGATTGCAGGAAACTGGAAAATGAACGGCAGCCTGGCCGCCAACCAGGCCTTGCTGGCCGAACTGGCCCAGGGGTTGCCCGACAAGCCGGCGTGCGAGATTGCCGTATGTGTCCCAGCTCCATATCTGGCGCAGGTTCAGGCCTTGAAGTTGAGCCAAGCAGCACTATCGGCCATTGAACTCGGCGCGCAAGATGTGTCGGCACATGCGGCCGGCGCCTATACCGGAGAGGTCAGTGCGGCCATGCTGCATGAGCTGGCTTGCCGCTACGTGATCGTTGGCCATTCCGAGCGTCGCCAGTACCATTTTGAGACTGACGCGCTGGTGGCGGACAAGGCCAAGGCGGCTTTGGCCGCTGGCATCACGCCCATCGTCTGCGTTGGTGAAACGCTGGCTGAGCGTGAGGCAGGGCGTACCGAAGAAGTGGTCAAGCGTCAGCTGGCGGCGGTGATTCATGCCAATGGTCACTGCATCAGCGAGATCGTGGTGGCCTATGAGCCAGTCTGGGCCATAGGCACGGGCAAGACCGCATCGCCCGATGAGGCGCAAGCGGTGCATGCTGTCTTGCGCGCGCAGCTCAAGGCGGCAAGCGATCAATCGGCGCGGGTGAAAATCCTGTACGGCGGCAGCATGAATGCTGCCAATGCTGCAACGCTGCTGGCGCAGCCCGATATCGATGGCGGCCTGATTGGCGGAGCCTCTCTCAAAGCCGCGGATTTTTTGAAGATTATTGCTGCAGCCCAAGTTTGACGGGCGCAGAACGCTATTAAATTAGGAGTATTTATGAACGTTGTATTAACCATTGTGTTGGCTGTGCAGATGCTCACCGCACTGGGCATGATTGGCCTGATTCTTGTGCAGCACGGCAAGGGTGCCGACATGGGCGCAGCCTTCGGCAGTGGCGGCTCTGGCAGCCTGTTTGGCGCCAGCGGTAGCGCCAACTTCCTGTCGCGCACCACCAGCATTTTGGCTGCGGTATTTTTTGTCTGTACCTTGTTGCTGGCCTATTTCGGCAATGCGCAGCCGCGCACCAGCACCAGTGTGCTTGAAGGTACGGCCGTCAGCGCGCCAGCAACTGCTGCATCGGGTGCGGCGCAGATACCAGGAAGCACGGCGCCTGTGACGAACAGCGCAGCCGTTCCAGTGCCTGCAGCGCCAGCTGCACCGGGCGCCGGACAAATCCCGACGAAATAAGCTGATTTAGCCGCCTCTTCTCTTCGGAGGCGGTCAGATTTCAGGGTAAACTCTGAGACTGTTTGGAAAGCGCAAAATCGCAAGGTTTCCTCATGCCTTCCGGACATCGACAGAGTGAGTTAGCAAGCGCGGATGTGGTGAAATTGGTAGACACGCTATCTTGAGGGGGTAGTGGCGAAAGCTGTGCGAGTTCGAGTCTCGCCATCCGCACCAGATTGATGAGTATCAGCAGCAGCGCTCTTGCGATGCTGCCGCAGCAAACGGAAAACTGGCAATACTGGCACCTCAGGCTCAGGCTGCTGTACACCGCTACAGCTCCTGGTGCCGCTTCCAGAACTGAATCAACAATGAACCTCGATCAATACCTCCCCGTTCTTTTGTTTATTCTGGTTGGTGTGGGTGTCGGCGTTGTGCCCCAGGTTCTTGGTCGTCTGCTCGGTCCGGTGCGACCCGACAGCGAAAAAAATTCCCCTTACGAATGCGGCTTCGAGGCTTTCGAGGATGCGCGCATGAAATTCGATGTGCGCTACTACCTGGTGGCCATTCTCTTTATTCTTTTTGATCTTGAAATCGCGTTTCTTTTTCCCTGGGCGGTTGCGCTCAAGGATGTGGGTGCGCTGGGTTTCTGGTCGGTCATGGTTTTCCTGGGAATTCTGGTCGTGGGCTTTATTTACGAGTGGAAAAAGGGCGCGCTGGACTGGGAATAATCGCGTAAGACCGCCGGGGTTTTCTGTGGCGGTCTTCGCTGGCAGTTCGCCGAAAAGCTTGTCAAAAAAGCTCACCAATTAAGGTACGGGTATGTCACTCGAAGGTGTATTTAACGAAGGTTTCATGACCACGAGCTACGACTCGGTGGTCAACTGGGCCAAGACCGGGTCACTTTGGCCCATGACTTTTGGCCTCGCATGCTGCGCCGTCGAGATGATGCATGCGGGCGCTGCGCGCTACGATCTGGATCGTTTTGGCATGTTGTTCAGGCCCAGTCCGCGTCAGTCGGATTTAATGATTGTTGCCGGCACGCTGTGCAACAAGATGGGTCCGGCATTGCGCAAGGTCTATGACCAGATGTCCGAGCCGCGCTGGGTCCTGTCCATGGGGTCGTGCGCCAATGGCGGCGGCTATTACCACTACAGTTATTCGGTGGTTCGTGGTTGCGACCGGATTGTGCCAGTTGACGTGTATGTACCGGGTTGCCCGCCGACTGCCGAGGCGCTGATGTACGGCATCATCCAGCTGCAGCAGAAGATTCGCCGCACCAACACGATTGCGAGGGCTTGATGCAGGCCACTGTTTTATCCTCGCCAGCTTCGGCCCAGCAAATCGGCGACGCCGTTTCTGCGGCACTCGGCGACAAGCTCAAAAGCATCAAGATTGCATTCGGTGAAGTGACCGTCACTGTGGCGGCTGCAGACTACCTTGCCGCCGCAAGCTTGCTGCGTGATGCCGCAGGCTGCAAGTTCGAGCAATTGATCGATTTGTGCGGTCTCGATTACTCGGAGTACAAGGACGGCCAGTACGAAGGCTTGCGCTTTTGTGTGGCCTTGCACTTGCTGTCGGTCAGCCTGAACCAGCGTTTGCGTCTGAAGGTGTTTTGCGCGGACGACGATTTTCCTGTGGTCGATTCTGTCAACGGCGTCTGGAATGCCGCGAACTGGTTTGAGCGCGAAGCGTTTGACCTGTTTGGCATCATCTTCGAAGGCCACAACGATCTGCGCCGCATCCTGACCGACTACGGTTTCATCGGTCATCCCTTCCGCAAGGACTTTCCGACCACGGGTCATGTGGAAATGCGCTACGACCCCGAGCAAAAGCGCGTGATTTACCAGCCCGTCACCATCGAGCCTCGCGAAATCACGCCGCGCGTGATCCGCGAAGACAACTACGGCGGTGGTCTGCAGTGAAAAAGCCCACACGCTTGCCATTTCGTGTGCTGCGCGGCGGCAGCAGCCAGTTTTACAGAGTCTGATACCCCCACATGGCTGAAATCAAAAACTACACGCTTAATTTTGGACCGCAGCATCCGGCAGCGCACGGCGTCTTGCGCCTGGTGCTCGAGCTTGACGGCGAAGTCATTCAGCGTGCCGATCCGCACATTGGCCTGTTGCATCGCGCGACAGAAAAGCTCGCCGAGAGCAAGACCTACATCCAGTCCCTGCCTTACATGGACAGGCTCGACTATGTGTCGATGATGTCGAACGAGCAGGCATATTGCCTGGCCATAGAAAAAATGCTGGGCGTTGACGTGCCGGTTCGGGCCCAGTACATCCGCGTGATGTTTGCCGAGATCACGCGTCTGCTCAATCATTTGCTATGGCTGGGTGCGCACGGCTTTGACTGCGGCGCGATGAACATCCTGATTTACTGCTTTCGCGAACGCGAGGCGCTGTTTGACATGTACGAGGCCGTCTCCGGCGCGCGCATGCATGCGGCCTATTTCCGTCCGGGCGGCGTCTACCGCGATCTGCCCGAGACCATGCCGCAGTACCGCGTCAGCAAGGTCAAGAATGCCAAGGCCATTGATGCCTTGAACGAAAACCGTCAGGGCTCTTTGCTGGACTTCATTGAAGACTTCTGCAACAAGTTCCCAGGCTATGTGGACGAGTACGAAACCCTGCTGACCGACAACCGCATCTGGAAGCAGCGCACGGTAGGCGTCGGTGTGGTCTCGCCAGAGCGCGCATTGAACCTCGGTTTCACCGGCCCCATGCTCAGGGGCTCGGGCTTTGCATGGGACTTGCGCAAGCAGCAGCCCTATGACGTCTACAGCCAGATGGATTTTGATATCCCTGTCGGCAAGACCGGCGATTGCTACGACCGCTATCTGGTGCGTGTCGCAGAGATGCGTCAGTCCAACCGCATCATCAAGCAGTGCATCGACTGGCTGCGTGTCAACCCCGGCCCGGTGATCACCAGCAACCACAAGGTGGCGGCGCCTGACCGTGAATCCATGAAGTCCAACATGGAAGAGTTGATTCATCATTTCAAACTCTTCACTGAAGGCTTTCATGTGCCCGAAGGCGAGGCGTATGCCGCTGTCGAGCACCCCAAGGGCGAGTTCGGCATCTACATCGTCAGCGACGGCGCCAACAAGCCTTATCGCATGAAAATTCGACCACCTGGATTCGCGCATCTGGCTGCCATGGACGAGATGTCACGCGGCCACATGATTGCCGACGCGGTTGCCGTGATCGGCACCATGGACATTGTGTTCGGTGAAATTGACCGTTAAACCCATGACTTCTTCCATGAATCCTGAACCAACCCAAGCCGGCCTAGCCGCGCTGTCCGCCCAGGCGCTGGCCCGTTTCGACCGGGAAGTTGCCAAATATCCTGCGGACCAAAAACAGTCAGCCGTCATGGCCTGCCTGACCATAGTCCAGGAAGAGCGTGGCTATGTCAGTGCCGAGAGCGAAGTACTGGTTGCTGACTACCTCGGCATGGCGCCGATTGCGGTGCACGAAGTCACGACCTTCTACAACATGTACAACCAGCAGCCGGTGGGCAAGTACAAGCTCAACATCTGCACCAATCTGCCGTGCCAGTTGCGTGACGGTGCCAAGGCCCTGTCGCATCTGGAGCACAAGCTGGGAATTGCCATGGGCGAAACCACGGCCGACGGCCTGTTCACCCTGCAGCAATCGGAGTGCCTGGGCGCCTGCGCCGATTCACCCGTATTGCTGGTCAATGACCTCACGATGTGCAGCTTCATGAGTCATGAAAAAATTGACCAGCTCATCGCTGGTCTTCAATCTGCTGAGGCAAAGTCATCATGACCCTGGCAACAAGTTCAAGTGCAGCGCAAACCGTGCTGTCGCAGTTTGCCGCCACCGGCGTGCAAAGCTGTTTTCATGGCCGTCACATCAGCCCGCAAATTCTTGCAGACCTCAATGGCAGCAACTGGCGCCTGAAGGACTACGAGGCGCGCGGCGGCTATCAGGCACTGCGCAAGATACTGGGCCAGGACGGTGGCGCGGGTCTGACGCCTGACCAGGTGATTGCCGAGGTCAAGGCTGGCGGTTTGCGTGGCCGCGGCGGCGCCGGTTTTCCGACCGGACTCAAATGGAGCTTCATGCCGCGTCAGTTTCCAGGCCAAAAATATCTGGTCTGCAATTCGGACGAGGGCGAGCCGGGCACCTGCAAAGACCGCGACATCATGCAGTACAACCCGCACAGCGTGATCGAGGGCATGGCAATTGCAGCTTACGCCATGGGCATCACCGTGGGCTACAACTACATCCACGGCGAGATCTTTGCCACCTACCAGCGTTTCGAAGAAGCACTGCTTGAAGCCCGCGCGGCCGGCTTGCTGGGCGAGAAAATTCTGGACAGCAGCTTTTCTTTTCAGCTGCATGCAGCGCACGGCTTTGGCGCTTATATTTGCGGCGAAGAGACGGCCTTGCTGGAGTCCCTGGAAGGCAAAAAGGGCCAGCCGCGTTTCAAGCCGCCGTTTCCGGCCAGCTTTGGCCTGTATGGCAAGCCGACCACCATCAACAATACCGAAACCTTCGCGGCCGTGCCGTGGATCATCCGCAATGGCGGCCAGGCTTACCTGGAGTGCGGCAAGCCTAATAACGGCGGCACCAAGATTTATTCGGTGTCTGGCGATGTCGAGCTGCCAGGCAATTACGAAGTGCCCATGGGCACGCCATTTGCCAAGCTGCTCGAGCTTGCCGGCGGTGTACGCAAGGGTCGCACGCTCAAGGCTGTGATTCCTGGTGGTTCGTCTTCTCCGGTACTGCCGGCAGCCATCATGATGGATTGCACCATGGACTATGACTCGATAGCCAAGGCAGGCTCCATGCTGGGCTCGGGCGCTGTCATTGTCATGGACGACTCCAGATGCATGGTCGAGTCGCTCAAACGGCTGTCCTACTTTTACATGCACGAGTCCTGCGGTCAGTGCACGCCATGCCGCGAAGGCACGGGTTGGTTGTGGCGCGTGGTCGAGCGCATTCACCACGGTCAGGGCCGTCAGGGCGACATGGATTTGCTCAACTCTGTAGCTGACAACATCCAGGGCCGCACCATTTGCGCGCTGGGCGACGCTGCGGCCATGCCCGTGCGCGCCATGATCAAGCATTTCCGTCATGAGTTTGAAGCCATGATTCCCCAAAAGACCCCTCAGGCTGGTACATCTGCGGCTGTACAAGCCTGATCGCGGAAAGAAAACATATGGTTGAAATAGAACTCGACGGTCAGAAAGTGGAAGTGCTCGAAGGCAGCACCGTGATGCATGCGGCGGAAAAAGCCGGCACCTACATTCCGCATTTCTGCTATCACAAGAAGCTGTCCATTGCTGCCAACTGCCGCATGTGTCTGGTGGATATTGAAAAAGCACCCAAGCCCATGCCGGCATGCGCCACGCCTGTGACGCAGGGCATGATCGTGCGCACCAAGAACGACAAAGCCATCAAGGCCCAAAAGGGTGTGATGGAGTTTTTGCTGATCAACCACCCGCTGGATTGCCCCATCTGTGACCAGGGCGGCGAGTGCCAGCTGCAGGATCTGGCCGTGGGCTATGGCGCCAGCGAGTCGCGCTATCAAGAAGAAAAACGCGTGGTCTTTCACAAGGATGTGGGCCCTCTGGTTTCGATGCAGGAGATGAGCCGCTGCATCCATTGCACCCGTTGCGTGCGTTTTGGCCAGGAAGTCGCCGGCGTGATGGAGTTGGGCATGTCGCACCGCGGCGAGCATGCGGAGATTGAAACCTTTGTCGGCATGTCTGTGGATTCCGAGCTGTCGGGCAACATGATTGACATCTGCCCGGTCGGTGCGCTGACCAGCAAGCCTTTTCGCTACAGCGCCCGTACCTGGGAGCTGTCACGCCGCAAGTCGGTCAGCCCGCACGATTCGACCGGTTCCAACCTGATAGTCCAGGTCAAGGGCAACAAGGTCATGCGCGTGGTTCCGCTGGAAAATGAAGACGTCAACGAATGCTGGATCGCTGACCGTGACCGTTTCTCTTACGAAGCCCTGAACAGCGATGAACGCCTGCTAAGTCCCATGCTCAAGCAGGGCGGCGAATGGAAAAGCGTTGACTGGCAGACGGCACTTGAATATGTCGCCAATGGACTGAAACAGATCAAGGCCGACCACGGTGCCAACAGTATCGGGACCCTCGCGAGCCCACACAGCACGCTCGAAGAGCTCTACCTGGCCGCTTCGCTGATGCACGGGCTGGGCAGCGACAACATCGATTACCGCCTGCGCAATGCAGAGTTTTCAACTGCGGCGTCGGTTCGCTGGCTAGGGACATCGATTGCCAGCCTGTCAGAGCTGCAGCGCGTGCTGGTGATTGGCTCCAATCTGCGCAAGGACCATCCGCTGTTTGCACAGCGAATTCGGCAGTCCGTGGGCAAGGGCTGTGCGCTGAGCACTATTAATTCAGTAGCAGAGCTGGCTTCGCCAGACGCCTGGGCCATGCCTGTGGCCCACAGTGTCTTGTCGGGCTCGGCCACCTGGGCGCAGGCCCTGGCTGACATTGCTGCCGTGATCGCCGCTGACAAGGGCATCGCCGCACCCGCAGCTGGCCAGCCAAGCGACGCTGCCAAGGCGATCGCCAAGTCGCTTCAGGGCGGTGAGCGCAAAGCCATCTTGCTGGGTAACGCTGCCGCGCACCATGCCAATGCAGCCAGTCTGCTGAGCCTGGCCAACTGGATAGGCGCTCAAACGGGCGCTACAGTTGGTTATCTGACCGAGGCTGCCAACACCGTTGGCGCGCAACTAGCAGGCGCTTTGCCTGGTGCGCAAGGCTTCAATGCCGGTCAGATGCTGGACGGCAAGCTCAAAGCGGTTGTCTTGCTCAACAACGAGCCCGAGTTTGACTCGGCCGCTGGCGCCAAGGCCAGGGCATCGCTGAATCTGGCTCAGATGGTGGTGACGCTCAGCCCGTTCAAAGCGAATATGAGCTTTAGCGATGTGCTGCTGCCTATCGCGCCGTTTACAGAGACCTCAGGAACTTTTGTCAATGCTGAAGGCCGTGTGCAGGGCTTTCATGCTGTGGTCAAGCCACTGGGCGAAACGCGTCCGGCGTGGAAAGTCCTGCGCGTACTGGCCAATTTGCTTGGCCTGCCGGGCTTTGATTTCGAGTCTTCCCAGGATGTGCGCGCGCAGATCGCTGGCGCCGACGGCGTGCAAGTGCCGGCCGAACGCCTGGGCAACAGCAGCGATGCTGGCATCAAGCTCAGCCTGCCTGCGGGTGCGGAACCGGTGGTCGCCAGCATTTATCAGCTCGATGGGCTGGTCAGGCGCGCAACTTCCTTGCAACTCACGGCTGACGCCCGTCAGTCGCTATCCCATCAGGCGGACGTTCAAGCCGCATCAGCAGAGGTGGCAGCATGATTGACGCTGTTTATGGTTTTGGCCAGGGCCTGCTGGGTGGCGTTTGGCCGGCGACGGTCTGGCCAGTGTTGTGGGTGCTGATCAAGATTGTCTGTGTCTTGTTGCCACTCATGGGTTGTGTGGCTTACCTGACGCTTTGGGAGCGCAAGGCGATCGGTTTCACCCAGATTCGTCTCGGACCTAACCGCGTCGGTCCCTTTGGTCTGCTGCAGCCCATAGCCGATGCGCTCAAGCTGCTGACCAAGGAAATCATCATCCCGACAGCGGCCAGCAAGGGTCTGTTTGTGCTGGGCCCCATCATGACCATCATGCCGGCTCTAGCCGCCTGGGCCGTCATACCGTTCGGTCCTGACATCGCACTGGCCAACATCAATGCCGGTCTGCTGTTCTTGATGGCCATCACCTCAATGGAGGTTTATGGTGTGATCATTGCCGGCTGGGCGTCCAACTCCAAGTACGCCTTTCTCGGCGCCATGCGGGCCTCGGCCCAGATGGTCAGCTATGAAATTGCCATGGGCTTTTGCCTGGTAGTTGTGCTCATGGTGAGCGGTAGTCTGAACATGACGGATATCGTGATGAGCCAGGCCAAGGGAATGGCCGCCAGCCAGGGTTTGGGCTTTCTCTCATGGAACTGGTTGCCTTTGCTGCCCATTTTTCTGGTCTATTTCATCTCCGGCCTGGCCGAAACCAACCGTCACCCGTTTGACGTGGTCGAGGGTGAGTCCGAGATCGTTGCCGGTCACATGGTCGAGTACTCGGGCATGGCGTTCGCGATGTTCTTCCTGGCTGAATATGCCAATATGTGGCTCGTCGCGATTTTGGCCGTCCTGCTCTTTCTGGGCGGCTGGCTGCCACCGGTTGAATTCCTGAGCTTTATCCCTGGCTGGATCTGGCTGGGCGCAAAAACCTTTGTCGTAGTCACCATGTTCCTCTGGGTGCGTGCAACCTTCCCACGCTTTCGCTACGACCAGATCATGCGTTTGGGCTGGAAGATATTCATCCCTGTGACACTGGTCTGGCTGGTGGTTGTTGGCGCCTGGATGCAGACGTCTTACAACATCTGGAAGTGAATATGGCCCCCACGCTTTTCACTTCGTGTAATGCGCTGCCCCCCGAGGGGGCCGCTGCGCCTGCGGCCCGGCAAAGCCGGTTCCGCGGCACCTGCTTGAAAAGAATTGCTTATATGACTGAGTTGCGCAGGAAAACATCATGAGTGCAGTTGCATCTGTCAAAGACTTCGTCTCCAGCTTCATGCTCACCGAGCTGTTCAAGGGCATGGCCCTGACCGGCAAGTACATGTTTCGCCGCAAGATCACGGTCCAGTTCCCTGAAGAAAAAACGCCGCAAAGCCCGCGTTTTCGTGGCTTGCATGCCTTGCGCCGCTATGAAAACGGCGAGGAGCGTTGCATTGCTTGCAAGCTCTGTGAAGCGGTCTGCCCGGCCATGGCCATCACCATCGAGTCCGAGGTGCGGGACGATGGCAGCCGCCGTACTTCGCGCTACGACATCGACCTGACCAAGTGTATTTTTTGCGGTTTTTGCGAGGAAAGCTGCCCGGTCGATTCCATCGTTGAGACGCACATTTTTGAATACCACGGTGAAAAACGTGGTGATCTTTATTTCACCAAAGAGATGTTGCTGGCCGTTGGCGATCGATACGAAACTGAAATCGCCGCCAATCGCGCGGCAGATGCCAAGTTCCGTTAACCCGGACTTGCCGTCGGACACGCCTATTTGCGAATCAGCAGTCTCAAGAAAGAATCCAAAACAATATGGACGCTAAAACAGGTCTTTTTTATGTCTTCGCCGCGGTGCTGCTGTTTGCAGCCTTCCGGGTGATCACCGCGCGCAATCCTGTGCATGCGGCGCTCTACCTCGTGCTGGCGTTTTTCCAAGCAGCGGCTGTCTGGATTTTGCTCAAGGCAGAGTTTCTGGCGATCACTCTGGTGCTGGTTTATGTGGGCGCCGTGATGGTGCTGTTCCTGTTTGTCGTGATGATGCTGGACGTCAATCTCGACGGGGTACGCAAGGATTTCTGGAAACATTTTCCGCTCGCGGGAACGGTTGGCGCCATCATCGCGCTGGAGATGTCTTACGTGCTCATGGGTGGGTTCCGCGAGCCACCCAACATGTCTGGCTCCGACCAGATCGGTGCGCAGCTGTCGAACACCAAGGAGCTCGGCAAGATCTTGTACTCGCAGTACATCTATCCGCTTGAAATCGCGGCGGTGATTCTGCTGGTGGCCATCATTGCCGCCATCGCCTTGACCTTGCGTGCGCGCAAGGATTCCAAATACATCAATCCGGCTGACCAGGTACGCGTCAAGAGTGCTGACCGTGTTCGTCTAGTCAAGATGAAGTCCGTGGTCGCGGCGCCTGCGGCCGCCGCAGAGGAGAAACAGGCATGACGCTCACACTCGGACACTTTCTCTCGCTGGGCGCCATGCTGTTCGCGCTGTCGGTGATCGGTATCTTTTTGAACCGCAAGAACCTGATCGTGCTGCTGATGGCTATCGAGCTGATGCTGCTCGCGGTCAACATGAATTTCGTGGCCTTTTCCTACTATCTGAACGACATGGCTGGCCAGATCTTCGTGTTTTTCATTCTGACTGTGGCCGCTGCTGAATCAGCCATTGGTCTGGCCATACTGGTGCTGCTGTTCCGTAACAAGTCCAGCATCAACGTCGACGAACTCAACACGCTGCAGGGGTGATATGAGCCCCTACGCTTGTCGCTTCGCGTACTGCGCTGCCCCCCGAGGGGGTGCATTTTTCCTTGGGGCGGCCCTGCGGAAAAACACGAGCCTCCATGCGATCCTTTCTGTATATTCCCGGCTCCCCGAAGGGGCGCCAAGCGCCCCCGGGGCGGTCCTAAGAGCGGCTAAATAATGAGTCAAACCCTTTCTGTATCTGCCTTGCTGGCGGTTCCACTCGCGCCTTTGGCCGGTGCTGTGCTGGCTGGTGTTTTTGGCACGGCCTTCGGTGGTAACTGGATAGGCCGGCGCCTGTCGCACAGCCTGACCATTCTTGGTGTGCTTGTGGCATTCATCATTTCTGTCATGACACTCAAAAGCGTGGCCATAGACGGCGCACGGCTGAACGAGACGCTCTACACCTGGATGGTCGTGGGTGGCCTGAAGATGGAAATCGGCTTTCTGGTCGATGGCCTGACAGCGATGATGATGTGCGTGGTGAGCTTTGTCTCGCTGATGGTGCACATCTACACGATTGGCTACATGGAAGAAGAAGACGGCTACAACCGCTTCTTCGGCTACATCTCGCTGTTCACCTTTGCCATGCTGATGCTGGTGATGAGCAACAACATGCTACAGCTGTTCTTTGGCTGGGAAGCCGTGGGTCTGGTGTCTTATCTGCTGATCGGCTTTTACTTCAACAAGCCGACTGCGATCTTCGCCAACATGAAGGCCTTTTTGGTGAACCGCGTCGGTGACTTTGGTTTCATCCTCGGGATTGGTTTGATTGCCGCTTATGCCGGAACGCTCAACTACGGTGAAGCATTTGCCAAGGCTAACGACCTGGCCAAGCTGAGCCTGCCTGGCACCGACTGGATGTTGGTCACCGTGATCTGCATCTGCCTGTTCATAGGCGCCATGGGCAAGTCCGCCCAGTTCCCGCTGCATGTGTGGTTGCCTGACTCCATGGAAGGCCCGACCCCGATTTCGGCGCTGATTCATGCCGCGACCATGGTCACTGCCGGCATCTTCATGGTGGCACGCATGTCACCGTTGTTTGAACTCAGCGACACCGCGCTCAGCTTCATCATGGTCATTGGCGCGATCACAGCACTGTTCATGGGCTTTCTGGGCATCATCCAGAACGACATCAAGCGCGTGGTGGCTTATTCCACCTTGTCGCAACTCGGCTATATGACCGTGGCGCTTGGCGCTTCGGCCTATTCCGTGGCGGTGTTTCACCTGATGACGCACGCGTTTTTCAAAGCCTTGCTGTTTCTTGCTGCCGGCTCTGTCATTCTGGGCGTACACCACAACCAGGACATTCGCTGGATGGGCGGCTTGCGCAAGTACATGCCAATCACCGGGATCACGTCCTTGCTCGGATCCTTGGCCTTGATCGGCACGCCTTTGTTTGCTGGTTTTTACTCCAAGGACAGCATCATTGAAGCGGTGCACGAAAGCCATCTGGCCGGCGCCGGCTTTGCCTACTTCGCCGTGTTGGCCGGTGTGTTCGTGACGGCGTTTTACTCCTTTCGCCTCTACTTCCTGGTCTTTCACGGCAAGGAACGTTTTGACCAGAACCCTGATGCGCACCACGATGACCACCATGGGGCGCATGATGATCACGCCGATCACGCGGCCCATGGCAAGCCGCACGAGTCTCCATGGGTGGTGACCGTGCCCCTGATCCTGTTGGCCATCCCTTCGGTGGTGATAGGCTTTCTGACCATAGAGCCCATGCTGTTTGGCGACTTCTTCAAGGACGCGATTGCGGTCAACCTTGAACGCCACCCGGCGATGGAGGAGCTGAAGCACCTGTTTGAGGGACCAGTGCAGATGGCCTTGCACGGCTTGTTGGCCGCGCCGTTCTGGCTGGCGCTGTCGGGCGTGGCGCTGTCTTACTACATGTATATGGTGAACCCGGCCTTGCCGACGGCCATCAAACGCCTTGCGCAGCCGATTTACACCTTGCTTGACAACAAGTATTACCTCGACTGGTTCAATGAGAACGTGCTTGCGCGTGGCGCCCGCGCGCTGGGAACAGGTCTGTGGAAATTTGGTGACCAGAAGGTGATTGACGGCGCGATCGTCAATGGCTCATGGAAGCTGGTGGCCTGGGTGTCGGGCATGGTGCGTCGCCTGCAGTCAGGCTATATCTACCATTACGCCTTTGGCATGATCATTGGTGTGTTTGTGTTGATGACGTATTTCGTCTGGCTCAATAAATAAGAAACCGGGAAGAACAAGAATGGGTTTGTTGAGTCTTGCTATCTGGACGCCGATTGTTTTCGGCATCGTTTTGTTGGCCCTGGGCCGTGACGAGCAGGCGCGCAGCGTCCGCTGGATCGCGCTCATAGGTGCGGTCGCCAGCTTTCTGGTCACGCTGCCTTTGTACGCGGGCTTCAAGCTCGATACCTCGGCCATGCAGTTTGTTGAAAGCGGCAGCTGGATACAGCGTTTCAATGTCAACTACCACCTCGGTGTGGACGGAATTTCGTTGTGGTTTGTGCTGCTCACAGCCTTCATCAACTTGGTGGTGATCATCGCCAGCTGGGAAGCCATCACGACGCGTGTCAACCAGTACATGGCCGCCTTTCTGATTCTCAGCGGTTTGATGATAGGGGTGTTCACCGCTCTCGATGGTCTGCTGTTCTACGTGTTTTTCGAAGCCACGCTGATTCCCATGTACCTGATCATCGGTATCTGGGGCGGGCCGAACAAGATTTACGCGGCTTTCAAGTTCTTCCTGTACACGCTGCTCGGCTCCTTGTTGATGCTGGTTGCACTGATCTACCTGTACAACAAGTCGGGCGGCAGTTTTGACATCCTGACCTGGCACCAGTTGCCACTGGGCGGCACTGCACAGACGCTTCTTTTCTTTGCTTTTTTCTCGGCCTTTGCCGTGAAGGTGCCGATGTGGCCAGTGCATACCTGGTTGCCTGACGTTCACGTTGAGGCGCCTACCGGCGGCTCTGCAGTGCTGGCAGCCATCATGCTCAAGCTCGGCGCTTATGGTTTTCTGCGCTTTTCCATGCCGATCGCTCCCGACGCCACACACGAGTGGGCCTGGCTGATGATCGCGCTGTCGCTGACGGCGGTGGTCTACGTGGGCCTGGTGGCCATGGTGCAGCAGGACATGAAAAAGCTGGTGGCCTATTCGTCGGTAGCCCACATGGGTTTTGTGACCCTGGGGTTTTTCATATTCAACGAACTGGGTGTGTCCGGCGGCGTTGTGCAGATGATTGCCCACGGTTTTGTGTCTGCTGCGATGTTCCTGTCCATCGGCGTGCTTTACGACCGGGTGCACTCACGTGAGATCGCCAGCTACGGCGGTGTGGTCAACACCATGCCCAAGTTCGCCGCATTCGCCTTGTTTTTCTCCATGGCCAATTGCGGGCTGCCGGCCACGGCAGGCTTTGTCGGTGAATGGATGGTGATTCTTGGCGCCGTCAAATTCAACTTCTGGATAGGCTTTGCTTCGGCATCGGCGCTGGTTTTTGGCGCAGCCTACACGCTGTGGATGTACAAG
This sequence comes from Comamonadaceae bacterium, assembly GCA_947443645.1. Taxonomy (GTDB): domain Bacteria; phylum Pseudomonadota; class Gammaproteobacteria; order Burkholderiales; family Burkholderiaceae_C; genus Polaromonas. The sequence continues at coordinate 77,337 of CANEXF010000002.1, forward strand.
CGCGTATACCTCGGCCCGGTCACCAATGACAAGGTCAAGGGCCTGAGCGACATCAACAGCCGTGAATTCCTGATGCTCGGTCTGCTGGCTGTGGCTGTGTTGTTTATGGGAATCTATCCCAAGCCCTTCACCGACGTGATGAACATCTCGGTGGCCGACCTGCTCAAGCATGTGGCCATCTCGAAACTGAACTAATCCAGAAGAATTCAGATGATTGACAAACTTTCATGGATCGCGGTTTACCCCGAGCTCACCCTATTGATCATGGCTTGCGTGATCGCGCTGGTCGATTTGGGCGTCAAGACGCCCCAGCGCACCGGAACCTACGTGCTCAGCCTGCTGACGCTGGCTGCCGTTGCCGCCATGGAAGCGGCCTATGCCGTGGGCGGCGACACCTTTTACGGCTTTGGCAACATGGTGGTCAGCGATCCCATGGGCAGCTGGCTCAAGTGCTTTGCCAGCATCGCAGTGATGGTTACGCTGGTTTATGGCCGGCCTTACGCGGCTGACCGCGGCATGTTGCGCGGCGGTGAGTTCTTCACGCTCAGCCTGTTTTCATTGCTGGGCATGTTCGTGATGATTTCCGGCCACAACTTCCTGGTCATCTACATGGGCCTGGAGCTGCTGACGCTGTCGAGCTATGCGCTGGTTGCATTGCGGCGCGAGAACGCGACGGCCACAGAAGCGGCCATGAAGTACTTTGTGCTGGGCGCGCTGGCCTCGGGCTTCCTGCTTTACGGCTTGTCCATGCTTTATGGCGCAACCGGATCGCTGGACCTCAACGAAGTGTTCAACGCGATCGCCAGTCGCCAGGTCAAGCACCAGGTGCTGGTCTTCGGTCTGGTCTTCATCGTGGCAGGCTTGGCCTTCAAACTGGGCGCCGTGCCTTTTCACATGTGGCTGCCAGACGTCTACCAGGGCGCACCTACGGCTGTCACGCTGCTGATTGGCGCTGCACCTCAGCTGGCCGCGTTTGCTATCTGTATCCGCTTGCTGGTTGAAGGTCTGTTGCCCTTGGCGATTGACTGGCAGCAGATGCTGGCGTTGATGGCGATAGGCTCCTTGCTGGTGGGGAATCTGGCCGCTATTGCCCAGTCCAACCTCAAGCGCATGCTGGCGTTTTCAACCATTTCGCAAATGGGCTTTTTGCTGCTGGGCTTGCTGTCAGGTGTGGTCAACGGCAACCAGCTCAATACCGAGATGGCTTATAGCGCCGCCATGTTCTATGCGCTGACCTATGTGCTCACCACGCTGGGTGCGTTTGGCATCATCATGCTGCTGGCCAGAAGCGGCCATGAGTCCGAAGAAATCACCGATCTGGCCGGCCTGAACCAGCGCAGCCCGTTGTTTGCAGGCGTGATGGCGATGTGCATGTTTTCACTGGCCGGCTTGCCGCCGCTGGTGGGCTTTTACGCCAAGCTGTCGGTGTTGCAGGCCTTGATCTCATCGCAGCAGACCAGCTACCTGGTTCTGGGTCTTTTTGCCGTGATGATGTCTCTGATAGGCGCTTTTTATTATTTGCGCGTCGTCAAGGTCATGTATTTTGATGCGCCCAGTGACTTCAATCTTCAGCCCATCACCGCGCCTGCGGACGCCCGCGCCGTGCTGGCTGTCAACGGTGCACTGATTTTGATTCTTGGTGTGATGCCAGGCGGCGTGATGACCTTGTGCACCCAGGCTGTCAGCAGCATCGTCAAGTCTTTGGGCAACTAGACCCAAGCCATGAGTCAAACGGTTTCGGTCTGGCTGCTGGTTGTGCTGGCCCTTTGTGCTGCCAATCTGCCTTTTGTGAGCCAGCGGCTGTTCGCCGTGCTGCCCCTTAAAACGCCTAAAACGTTGGCTGTGCGGCTGGCTGAATTGCTGGTCTGCTATCTGCTGGCCGGCGGCATAGGCCTGCTACTTGAGCAAAGCCTGGGTCAAATCGCACCACAGGGATGGGAGTTTTACGCCATTACTGTCGCGCTCTTCATCACCTTCGCCTTTCCCGGCTTTACCTGGCGCTATCTGTTCAAGCACCGCACATGAGCGGACCTGGCGAGGCTTTTGAGAACGGCAGCTCCGATTCGCATTTGACGGAGATCCAGCTGGACTCCACGGAAGTCCTCAAGGGCAGTTTTCTTCATGCCTTTCGCGACACCGTGCGGCTGCCGGATGGCAGTCAGACCACCCGTGAATATGTGATTCATCCGGGCGCCGTGATGGTGGTGGCGCAGCTGGCCGACGGCCGGCTCGTGATGGAGCGTCAATACCGCTACCCGCTCAAAGCCGTGATGATTGAGTTTCCTGCCGGAAAGCTGGATCCGGGCGAGGCCTCACTGGCCTGCGCCCAGCGCGAGCTGCTCGAAGAAACCGGATACGCCGCGCGCCAGTGGGCCAGGGCTGGCGTGTTGCACCCGGTGATCTCTTATTCGACTGAATTCATAGACATCTGGTTTGCGCGTGACCTGATCGCAGGTGAGCGCAAGCTCGATGCTGGCGAGTTTCTGGACCTGTTCAGCGCCACACCGGACGAACTGCTGGCCTGGTGCTGTGATGGCCAGATCACCGATGCCAAGACCTTGACCGGTGTGCTTTGGCTTCAAAACGTGCTGTCGCAGAAGTGGACATTGGACTGGCAGTCTTCAGCAGCCTGACGCCTTGAAGATAATCTGCCCATGAAAGTTCTGAACCTGCAGTGCGCCCTTGGGCATTCGTTTGAAGGCTGGTTTGCGTCTGAAGTTGATTTTCAGGCTCAGCTTGTGCGTGGCCTGGTGGAATGTCCGCTGTGCGCTGACAAGGTCATACAAAAAATGCCCAGTGCGCCACGGCTTAATCTGGGCAGCCATCAAGCGGCCAGCCAGCCAGCTGAGCAGGGCGGCCAGTCAAACCTGCCAGCAGCGCCAGTGCAGTCCAACGCGCCTGAAGCCGCGCAGGCCGGCGCAAGCCTTGCAGACCAGTCCAACTTTCTCAAAGCCCTGCGTCAGGTGCTCGCCAACACCGAAGATGTGGGCGGCCGATTCGCCGACGAGGCGCGGCGCATGCACTACGGCGACATCGAAGCGCGCAGCATCCGCGGGCAGACCAGTGTGCGTGAAGCGGTAGAGCTGATGGAGGAGGGCATTGAGGTCATGCCTTTGCCGATGCCTGCTGCGCTGAAAGAGACATTGCAGTAGACGGGCCTTGCTTCATGACCAGGCCGGGTCTCGCCCCGGCGGGCGACTCACTTTTCTTTTGCTTCGCCAAAAGCAAAGTAAGCAAAAGAAAAGGCGACCCGCAGTCTGGGTCCCTTCACTGCGTTACGGGCAACTTGCGCTGCTCGGAGCGGACGGAAATTTTAGAAACTTGTCTGCTGCGCAGTCTGCGGACATCTAAAATTTTTGATCCGTCCCCTCCTGCGCTGCTCAGCCCAGCCAGGACGGGTTTGGGATGATGAATCCGGATTCGTATACGGGGCTCTCTACCTGTCATCCCGGCTAAGTGACGATTTGGCAGCGGGCACACTGAACAGCATTCGCAAATCGGCTGGTCTTATGTGAGCTTGCATGCGCTACGCAGTCGTTATTGAAAAGGCAAAAGGCAATTATTCGGCGTATGTCCCTGACTTGCCGGGGTGCGTTGCCACGGGCGCAACGGTCGCTGAAGTCGAAACCGAAATTCGCGACGTCATTATTTTCCATCTCGATGGTTTGCGTGAAGACGGCCTGGCTATGCCCCAAGGCGCGAGTCACGTTAAGTATGTTGAAGTGGCCTGATAACCGTTTGTACGTCGCCGACACGATGCAGCAATCAGGGATACAGGCCGCGCAACTCGCGTGTATGCAGGATGCGTTTGCAGGCGACGATGAAGGTCGCCGTACGCAGGCTGACTTTCTGGTCTTGCGACACGCCCCAGACTGCCGCAAAGGCGTGCTTCATGATCTTCACGAGTCGGGCGTTTATCTCGTCTTCGTCCCAGAAGAAGCTCGAAAAATCCTGCACCCATTCAAAGTAACTCACCGTCACGCCGCCGGCATTGGCGATCACGTCGGGCAGCACCAGGATGTTGCGCTCCTGCAGGATGTCGTCTGCTGCCGGGGTGGTCGGACCGTTCGCGCCTTCAATGATCATGCGGGCCTTGATGCGGCCGGCGTTGGCGGTGGTGATCTGCTGCTCCAATGCGGCCGGAATCAGGATGTCGCAATCGACGTCCCAGAAAGCATCCTTGGCAATGACTTCGGCGCCCGGAAAACCGCCGACGCTGCCGGTTTCCTCCACATGCCTCAGAAGTGACGGAACATCCAGGCCGGCTTCGCGGTAAATCGTGCCGCCGTGGTCTTGCACGGCCACGACGCGGGCACCGGCTGCGGCGAACAGCTTGCCGGCCACGCCGCCCACATTGCCAAAGCCCTGCACCGCAACGCGCGCGCCCGAAATCTCCATCCCTATGTGCTGGGCGGCTTCGCAGCCGACGGTGAAGACGCCGCGCCCGGTGGCTTCGCGCCTGCCCAGCGAGCCGCCGAGATCAATCGGCTTGCCGGTGACCACGCCCGTGGCGGTCGAGCCGGTGTTCATGGAATAGGTGTCCATCATCCAGGCCATGATCTGCTCGTTGGTGTTGACGTCGGGCGCCGGGATGTCCTTGTTCGGGCCGATGATGATGCCGATCTCGCTGGTGTAGCGGCGCGTCATGCGCTCGAGTTCACCGCGTGACAGCTTTTTAGGGTCGACACGTATGCCGCCCTTGGCGCCGCCGTAGGGCACATTCACCGCAGCGTTCTTGACCGACATCCAGGCTGACAGCGCCATCACTTCCGAGAGCGTCACGTCCTGGTGAAAGCGCACGCCGCCTTTGCCAGGACCGCGCGAGACATTGTGTTGCACGCGGTAGCCTTCGAAGTGCGCGACCGTGCCGTCATCCATATGGATGGGCACATCGACAATCAAAATCCGCTTGGGACGCTTGAGTGTTTCAGCCCAGCGCGCCAGGCTGCCCAGGTGCGGTATGACGCGGTCAACCTGCTGCAGGTAGTTGCCCCATGGGCCGAGCTTGTCTTCCTGCAGGTAGGACGGCAGTGGGTGCAGTGCTGCCGGGGAGGACGTGGCCGGGATCGATGCGGATGCCTGTGACATGCGATAACTCCTGTTTGGGAATACCCCGAGCTTAGGAGCCTGTCCGCCAAATGTCCAAGGTGCGCTTTGCCCAGCGTCATGCAAGAAATGCATGACCGTGATCTAGTGTCTTTTCAAGCCGCGCTCAGGTGGTGAATTGCAAGGCCGCCAGCCGCGCATACACGCCGCCCTTGTCAACCAGCTCGGCGTGCGTGCCTTGCTCGACCAGCTCGCCGTGGTCCAGCACCAGGATGCGATCGGCTTTTTGTACCGTGGCCAGGCGGTGGGCGATGACCAGGGTGGTGCGGTCTTTCATGGCCGACTCAAGCGCGGCCTGCACCATGCGTTCGCTTTCTGCGTCAAGCGCGCTGGTGGCCTCGTCGAGCAGCAGCAGGGGCGAGTTCTTCAGCATGGCACGCGCGATCGCAATGCGCTGGCGCTGGCCGCCCGACAGGCGCACGCCGCGTTCGCCCAGAAAGGTGTTGTAAGCCTCGGGCAGGGCGCTGATGAACTCGTCCGCGAAGGCGGCCTTGGCGGCGGCGCGGGTTTCCTCATCGCTTGCATCAGGCTTGCCGTAGCGTATGTTTTCCAGCGCACTGGTGGAGAAAATCACCGCGTCCTGCGGCACGATGCCGACGCGGTGGCGCAAGTCTTCAAGCGCCATGTCGCGCGTCACCACGCCGTCCAGCGCGATGCGGCCTGAGATGGGGTCATAAAAACGCAGCAGCAGCTGAAACACCGTGCTTTTGCCGGCGCCGCTGGGTCCGACTATCGCCACGGTTTCGCCCGGCGCGACGCGCATGCTGAAGTCGCTCAGCGCGGCCTGCGTCGGACGCGATGGGTAGTGAAATGTCACTGCTTCAAATTCAATAGCGCTTCCCGCCCGGATGGCGGGCGCTGCAGCCGGTTTTGATGGTGAAGAAATAGCTGATTGCGAAGCCAGCAGTTCCATCAGCCGTTCGGTCGCACCGGCGGCGCGCAGCAAATCGCCATAAACCTCGCCCAGCACAGCGGCGGCGCTGGCCAGAATGATCACATAAACCACCGTCTGGCCCAGATGACCGGCCGTGATGTCACCGCGCATGACTGCCTGCGTGCCCTGGTACAGACCCCAGAGCAGGGCCGCCGAGGTGGCAATGATGATGAACGCGACCAGTGCAGAACGCGCCTTGGTGCGGCGCACTGCAACGTTGAAGGCATTGCTGGTGGACACATTGAAGCGACTGGCCTCGCGTGCTTCGGCTGTATAGCTTTGCACCACCGGAATCGCATTGAGCACCTCCGCGGCAATCGCGCTGGAGTCGGCGACGCGGTCCTGGCTGGCGCGCGAAAGCTTGCGCACGCGGCGGCCAAACCAGACCGATGGCGCGACGATCAGCACCAGAACGCCGAGCACCTGGAACATCAGATAGGGGTTGGTATAGATCAGCATGATGAGCGCGCCCACACCCATCACCGCATTGCGCAGTCCCATGCTCAGCGACGAGCCGACAACGGTTTGCACCAGCGTGGTGTCGCCGGTCAGGCGCGACAGCACCTCGCCGGTTTGCGTGGTTTCAAAGAACTCCGGACTTTGCCTGAGCACATGCGAATAGACCGCGTTGCGCAGGTCGGCCGTGACGCGCTCGCCCAGCCAGCTGACCATGTAAAAGCGGCCGGCTGAAAACAGCCCCAGCGCGGCGGCGACGGCAAACAGCTCGAAAAAATGGTTTCTCAGCGTCAGCAATTGCTCGCCCTTGTCGGCCGCCGTCATGTTGGCCTTGACCAGACCGCCGTCTATCAGGCTGCGTAAGGCCAGCGGGAAGACCAGCGTGGCAATTGCGGCCAGCACCAGAAACACCACTGCCAGTGCGATCCGGCCTCGGTAGGGGCGCAGAAAGGGCAGCAGGCCAGAAAGTGAGCGAGGGGAGCCCTTGGGCTGTGTGTTGCTTGTAGCCATTAACCGAGTTTAGCGATAAAACCTGCCATCACAAAGACCGCCTTGACAATAGTTGCCTAAGCAATTAATATTCGTCCATGGCTTTAAAATCCAAAACAAGCGACGTATCCCTTGATTCCAGCGCCAGCATGGCTGATGTGCACTGTCCGCTGGTCGAGTTTTATCAGGCCGAAGGCTACAAGCCCGAAGACAGCATTGCCCACATGATGCGCCGCATCATGTCGGTGGCGGCGCAGGGCATTGAGCACGAGCTTGAACCCACCGGCCTGACCAATGCGCAGTGGCTTCCGCTGTTCAAGCTTTACATGGGCATGGCTTCGACGGTGGCCGAGCTGGCGCGCGAATGCGATCTGGACGCTGGCTCCATGACGCGCCTGCTCGACCGCCTGGAGGCCAAACAGCTGTGCCGGCGCGTTCGCTCTTCGGACGACAGGCGGGTGGTCAATCTTGAACTGACCGATGCCGGCCGCGATGCCGCCAGCAAGATCCCCGAAATTGTCTGCCGTGTCCAGAACCAGCATTTGAGTGGTTTCTCGCTGCAAGAGTGGCAAACCCTGCAAGGCTATTTGCGCCGCATCCTGGACACCGCGCTGACGCTGCAAGGCTCGCCGGACAAGGCCAGCGATAAAACGCCAGCTCCGACGCCAGATAAAGCGCCCGAATAATCCCTCCGAATTTCGTCAAATCCATCGTCTATTGAACATGAAAAACAAGCTTAACTCCGATCTTCTGGACGCAACCGGACCCGCCGCCCTGACGGCGTGTGACGACGCGCAGCCCGCGCTGCCGCTGTGGCATGCCTCGTTTCGCATGGCTGTTGTTGCCGCCGCCGGCCTGGTCGCCGCAGGGCTGATGGCTACCGGCATCAGCGGCTGCGCCGATATGTCGGGCATCACGCCCAAGTCCAGCCTGCGCGACGCGTCCTCACTGGGGCTGCCTGCGGCGGCTTCCAGTGCCGCCTTGCCCAGCCAGTGGTGGCGCGACTTCGGCGACGAACAGCTGAACCGGCTGGTCGACCAGGCGCTTGCGACCAACCCCAGCCTGAAGCTCGCGCAGGCGCGCCTGACCCGTGCACAAGCCGTGAGCGAAGCAGCGGATGCCGCCACCTTGCCGCAAGTCAATGGCCAGCTCGAAGCCTCGCGCCAGCTTTACACCACCAACGGCCTGGTACCGCCGCCGTTGGCGGGCACCGTACGCGAGACTGGCACCGCCCAGCTCAGCGCCAGTTGGGAGCTTGATTTCTTTGGCAAGAACCGCGCTGCGCTGGATGCGGCCCTGGGTAGCGTGAAAGCAGCCGAGGCCGATGCCCAGGCCGCCCGCGTGTTGCTGGCCAGCAATGTCGCGCGCAGCTACTTTCAGCTGATTCGCCTGAACGAGCAGGCTCTGGTGGCCAGCCGCACGCTGTCTCAGCGCCAGGAAAGCCTCAAGCTGGTGCAGGACCGCGTGAACGCGGGCCTGGACACCCGGCTCGAACTGCGCCAAAGCGAAGGCGGTTTGCCGGAGGCGCGCCTGCAGCTCGAGTCCTTGCACGAGCAAATGGCGCTCACGCGCAATGCCCTTGGCGCTCTGGTTGGCCAGTCAAATTTGATGCTGGAGCCCACTCTGCCAGCGCAGGCAGCTATTAAAAGTGTAGCAGTTGGCACCGTTATTCCGGCTGACTTACTGGGCCGCCGGGCAGACATCGCGGCAGCGCGCTGGCGTGTTGAGGCCTCCAGCCAGGACGTGCGTAACGCCAAGACCCAGTTTTACCCCAACATCAACCTGGTCGGATTTGCGGGTTTTTCCAGCATAGGCCTGAGCCGAGTGTTTGATTCTGGCAGCCAGCAATGGGGCGTTGGGCCGGCCTTGCGCCTGCCGATTTTTGACGCCGGTCGTTTGCGCGCCAACCTGCGCGGCAAGACGGCCGATCTGGATGCAGCGGTTGAAAGCTATAACGCCGCCGTGCTGGACGCGGTCCGCGATGTGGCCGACCAGGTCGCGTCCCTGCAGGCGATCACCCGCCAGCAGACCGAGCAGCGTGCGGCCCAGGGCTTTGCTGAAGGCGCTTACGAGATCGCGCTGCAGCGCTACAAGGCCGGCCTGGGCAACTATCTGAATGTGCTCACGGCAGAAACCAGTGTGCTGGCCCAGCGCCGGACCGCCGTGGATCTGAGCGCCCGTGCGCTGGACACGCAGGTGGCGCTGATTCGCGCCCTGGGCGGTGGTTATGCCGCAGCGCCCGGCGCAACCGCTGCCGTGGCGGCCGCCCACTGACCGCAACGCCTAGCCTTTGACCCGCTCTTTTTTGACATCTCCATTTTTGGCAACACCATGAACGCTCCTGAATCCTCCTCCCCCACTGTTTCAACCGCTTCGGCACAGCCGCCTGCGGGCAACTCCAAGCGCAAAAATGCGCTGACCTTGCTGGCTGGCGTGGTCGTGCTGGCCGGGCTGGGCTGGGCCAGCTATGAATACCTGGTCGCCAGCCATTACGAGTCGACGGACAACGCCTATGTGCAAGGCAATGTGATCCAGATCACGCCGCAAATTGGCGGCACCGTGATGGCCATCATGGCCGACGACACCGACTTTGTGAAAGCCGGCCAGGCGCTGGTACAGCTGGACCCTGCCGATGCGAAAGTTGCTCTCGAGCAGGCCGAAGCGGCGCTGGCCCAGGCCGTGCGTCAGGTGCGTACGCTGTACGCCAACAACGGCTCGCTGTCAGCTCAGATCGCGCTGCGCGATGCGGATGTTGCCAAGGCGCAGAGCGAGATAGCCCGCGCGAGCGATGACCTGGACCGCCGTCAGTCGCTGACGGGCAATGGCGCCGTGTCCAAGGAAGAGTTGGGCCACGCGCAAACGCAACTGGCCAATGCCAAAAGTGCTTTGGCTGCGGCACAAGCCGGCGTGGTTGCCGCGCGCGAACAACTCAGCAGCAACGAGTCTCTGACCGATGGCACCAGCGTCGAGCAGCACCCCAGCGTAATGATGGCTGCGGCCAAGGTGCGCGAAGCCTTTTTGGCGACCCAGCGCGCCAGTCTGACCGCGCCGGTGGACGGCTACGTTGCCAAGCGCACCGTGCAGCTCGGCCAGCGCGTGGCTGCCGGCACGCCCATGATGGCCATCGTGCCGCTCAAGCAGGTCTGGGTTGATGCCAACTTCAAGGAAGTGCAGTTGCGCAACATCAGAATTGGCCAGCCGGTGGCGCTGGTGGCCGATCTGTACGGCAAAAAAGTCAGCTACACCGGCACGGTCGCGGGTCTGGGTGTCGGCACGGGTGCGGCGTTTTCGCTGTTGCCCGCGCAAAATGCCACCGGCAACTGGATCAAGGTGGTGCAGCGTGTGCCGGTGCGCATTGTGCTGGATGCCAGCCAGCTCGAAGCCAACCCGCTGCGCGTCGGCCTGTCCATGGACGCCGAGATTGATGTCAGCAAAAAGGACGGTAAAGCGCTGGCCGACGCACCACGTGCAGCGGCACTGATGCAGGCATATGGCGCAGCGGGCGACGCGGCCGAGCAGGATGTGCGGCGCGTGATTGCCGCCAATATCGGCAAGCCGGGCAAGCCGGGCAAGACATCCAAGGCGCACAAGGCCGGTCATGTTGAAAAGACCGGCGTAGCTGCGACGGCTTCTTAGTCATCACCCAGCCAGACGGCCAGATTGTTCTGGCCGTTTTTAAAGATTTGTTTCCCGACTCACTCTTCGAATTTTTTTCGAACCATTCTTCGTAGGCGCCCATGGCATCCGCATCCACATCCGCACCTGCTGACCACATTCCATTGCCGCCGTTGTCCGGTTCGGCCCGGCTTTGGGGCACGCTGGCACTGTCGGCCGCCACCTTCATGAACGTGCTGGACAGCTCGATTGCCAACGTGTCCTTGCCGGCGATTGCCGGCGACCTGGGCGTGAGCCCGAATCAGGGCACCTGGGTCATCACCAGCTTTGGCGTGGCCAACGCGATTGCCGTGCCGCTGACGGGCTGGCTGTCGCAGCGCTTTGGCCAGGTGCGTCTGTTCACGGCCAGCATCATCTTGTTTGTCATCACCTCATGGTTGTGCGGCCTGGCGCCCAACATGACGACCTTGATTTTCTTTCGCGTGCTTCAGGGTCTGGTCGCCGGGCCCATGATTCCCTTGTCGCAATCCTTGCTGCTGTCGAGCTATCCCAAGGCGCTGGCGGGGCTGGCGATGGCGCTGTGGTCCATGACCACGCTGGTCGCGCCCGTCATGGGGCCGCTGCTGGGCGGCTGGATCACCGACAACATCTCCTGGCCGTGGATTTTCTACATCAATATTCCGGTCGGCTTTGGCGCCGCTTTCATCACCTGGAGTATTTTCAGAAAGCGCGAAACCCGCACGCAAAAACTGCCGATTGACTCGATCGGCCTGGCGCTGCTGGTGATCTGGGTAGGCGCGCTGCAGATCATGCTCGACAAGGGCCACGAGCTGGACTGGTTTCACTCGGGCGAAGTCATCGCGCTGGGCATTGTGGCGCTGGTCGGTCTGATCGCCTTTGTGATCTGGGAGCTGACCGATGCGCACCCCGTGGTTGATTTGTCGCTGTTCAAACGGCGCAACTTCTGGGTCGGCGCCACGGCGCTGTCCATTGGTTATGGCCTGTTTTTCGGCAATGTCGTGCTGCTGCCGCTGTGGCTGCAGCAGTTCATGGGCTACACCTCCACGCAGGCCGGCCAGGTCATGGCGCCGGTCGGACTGCTGGCGCTGCTGCTGTCGCCGCTGATTGGCAAAAACATGGCCAAGTTCGACCCCCGAAAATTCGCTGCATTCGCATTTGGGATCTTTGCGCTGGTGCTCTGGATGCGTTCGAACTTCAACACCCAGGCTGACTTCAACACCATCCTGATTCCGACCATCATCCAGGGTGTGGCGATGGCTTTCTTCTTCATTCCTCTGCTGACACTGACGCTGTCGGGCATTTCGCCGGACCGTATTCCGGCGGCCTCGGGCCTGTCAAACTTTGTGCGCATCGTCGCCGGGTCTTTTGGCACGTCGATTGCCACCACCGTCTGGCAAGACCGCGCCGCCATGCACCACGCGCACCTGAGTGAAGCCGTCAACACCGGCAGTGTGGCTGCCAACAGCACGCTTTCCGGTCTGGCCAGTGCCGGACTTACACCCGACCAGGCGCTCGCCACTGTCAACCGGCTGCTTGACCAGCAAGCCTATATGCTGGCGGTGTCGGATGTTTTTTACATCTCGGCCCTGGTGTTTTTGGCGCTGATTCCGCTGGTATTTTTGGCCAAAAACATCAAGTCCAAGGCGGGTGCTGGTGCGGCCGATGCAGCGGCCGGTGCCCATTAACCGTTTGGTAGCGATAGCTCAGTAAAGCAGCTTACCTTCGCTGCTTACCACCGCAATATCGACAAATTTGCTGCCGATATTGCTTTTCGTGAAATCAACCCTGAAGCCGCCAAAGTCCAGCTCGCCCATGGTCTTGAGTGATTGCGCCAGCAATGCGGGCGTGACTTCTTTTGACTTGATGCGCTTCAAAGCCTCAACCAGGGTCCGGGCGCAGAGATAGCCTTCAAGCTGGAAAGGGGTGTAGTGGCTCACCTCTGGAAATGCCGCTTTCATGGTCGCGTGGAAGTCCCGCATCAGTGGCAAGGTGTTGTTGTTGGGGTTTGGGTAGGTTTGTGAAATACCGACGCCGCGCGCGCCTTCGAGGCCCGCCACCTTGATCAGCAGTCCTGGCTGCACATACGACAGCATAAACAGCGGTTGGCTGACGCCCGACTTGCGCAGCGCGGCCACGGCATCTACGGAAAAGCGCGGCGGGCCAACGATCAGCACACCTTGCGGATTTAGCGCCGCGAGCTTGACGCTGGCCGCTGTGATCGATGGCGCGTCGGACGCTGACGTCATGCCTTTGAGTTGCAGCCCGCCGACGCGGGTGGCTTCGTCCTGGGCGACCTGCACGCCCGAAAGACCCATCTCCTGATCGTTGTTAAGCACCGCGAGCCGGCTGATACCAATGGCCTTGGCATTGCTGACCAGCTTTTCAATTTGCTGCTTGTCACCAGCGCGTATGTGAAAGAACCTGGGGTGACCCGGGTTGCGCAGGCTTTCCGCGCCAGGAATGGCGTTCATTACTACCACGTCGGACTTGTCCAGCAGTTTGTCGCTGAGCATGCGCTTGACGGAGGTGGAACCGATGGGTGTGATCATGACAAGCGGCGACTTGGCCATGGCCTTGCCAAACTGCTCCACAAATTTGTCGCCGTTGTACTCGTCATCCATTTTGAAGAGCGACATCTTGCGCGGCAGCACGCCTGACTTGTTGATCTGCGCAAGATAGGCGTTCGCGCCCTGGTTGATCTCCAGCGCTTCAGGCGTTGGGAGATTGGTGAATGGCGACAGCTGACCAAAAACAAACTCGCTGTTGGTTTGCGCGTGTGCCGCCGCGCAAAGCAGCATCAGTGTTGTGGCGAGCCACTTTTTAACCGAGACATGAAACATACGGATTTTCCTTTTACCGGGGCGAGGGTAATGATTTCGGAGATGATTCGAAGCCTGTGTGCCGTCCACCGAACTGGCATAGCCAGCCGATCCTGCCCGTTGGCATCTCCATTGTGGCGATGTTGTGTGCAAATGTATCGACGCGCTTAACAATGTTGCCGCAGCTGTGACATAAGTCATTTTTTTTAGCTGGAAGAACGGTTTTCGCAGCTCATGGCGATGTGTTCCTGGGCTGCTCGCCTTTGGAAAACTGGAGCGTTATCTGGGGTTTTTGGCTGCTCTTTGGATCCGTGCACTTGCCTGCATAAACTGGCGCGCGGGAACAAGCGTGTTCCTCTGTGGTCTTTGAACAGTCCTGGTTTTCTTTTTCAAGGAGGCTTTATGACGACACAAGAAGTGGCTGACAAGCTGGTCGACTTTTGTCGGCGGGGAAAGAGCGAAGACGCGCTGGACACGCTGTATGCGCAAGACGCGGTCAGCGTGGAAGCGATGGCCATGCCGGGCGCGCAGCAGGAGGTCAGGGGGCTTGAGGCCATCCGGGCGAAAAGCCAGTGGTGGCAGAGCAACCATGAAATTCACTCCGCATCGGTGACCGGCCCATGGCCTCACGGCAACCGCTTCGTTGTGGGTTTTCAGATAGACGTCACCAACAAGCCATCGGGCCGAAGGATGCATATGGACGAAGTTGGGCTCTACACCGTGGAGCAGGGGAAAATAATACGCGAGGAGTTTTTCTACCCGACCGGCGCCTAGTATCCGGGCAGCGGCAAATGCAGGCCCTACATGCGCAGGGGCGCGGCGTAGCCTGTCATTTCGAGGTAACCGCTGCCGACTTTTTTGCCATTGCTGTCAATCAGCTCGCTCAGGCCTTCCCAGTAGATCGCGCCTGTCGATTGTCGGCTGTCGAGTTCCTGGTTGTCGATCACGGCCCTGACGGTATAAAAATCTGCTGGCGTTCTGACCAGCCACTCGACCGGATAGCTGGTTTGCGTGAGCGGGCTGGTCCAGCTTCGCAGCGGCTTGAAGCTCACCTCGCCGCGGCTGAAGGTGTAGAGCTCGTTTTTCGCAGACCTGAACGAGCCGCCGTCCCATAGGGCGGCGCCGTCCTTGCTGCGCAACCTGAAGGCCGTCAAGGCGCTGCCGTCGTCGAGATTCATCCCAATCCAGTCCCAGCCGGTGGCAGCGGGATCGAGCAGCTCCTGGCTCCACTCATGGTCCAGCCAGGCCTTGCCCGTCACCGCAAAAGTTTCTGCTTTTACGCGCAGGCTACCGGTGGCGGCCAGCTGCGGCTGGCTGTAGTAATAGCTGGCCTGCAGGGCGTTCGGGCCTTTGCGCGACAAGCCTTGCCGGCCCTGCAGCAACACGGTCTGGGTTTCGCTAAATTGCAGATTGATGGCAAAGTCGGCCGCGCTCAGGCTGGCCTTGTAACGCCCGCCCTGGCTTGTCAGTGACCAGTCGCGCAGCTTGATCTGCGTGTCGTCTTCGCTGGCTGAGGCCACGGCAAAACCGTCTCGCGCAATGCGTTGGTCGTGCCAGAGTTTTCTGCCCGCCACATCGGTGATGGCCGCATGCGCGAACAGCAGCTGTTTTGCGGCGAACTTTGAGCTCATGCCCTGTGTGGGCAGAACGCGCGAGCGAAAAAATGTGAGCTGAAAACCAAAGCTGCGTGTACCCGATGTGGCCTGGCCGGTGATGTACCACCATTCAGTGGCAAAGTCCGGGTGCGAGCCGCGGTCGCGTGGGAACACCAATGTCTTTGCGGGCAGCGCCTGGGCCGTGCTGGCAAGACCTGCAATACCGCTCAGACCAGACAAACCAAACTGCAGCAGCTGACGCCGCGCCAGGACGGGCGAAGCGCTTGTCTGGTGGGTTGTCTTGGAACGGGTCATGGCGCTGATTCTCGCAGCAAGCTTGCCGCGATAGCCCGGGCCGGGCTTTAGACCTGTGTGCGCGGTTTATCTGTTTTGTTGCCAGGGCGTGGTCTGAAACACAATTTCGCCACTGGGAATATGCACGACCTGCACCTGCTGGCGCGTGGGGTCGGCAACGCTTTTGACGGCGACCGCGACTGCGAGAGAGCGGTCTGCATAAAGTTGCTTGAAATGGTCTGACGGCAAAAGACTGCCGACCAGTGGACCAAGGCTTTCAATGCGATATTCAGCGGATGTCATGATGAGCCTCTCGTCGGAATGATGCGTTCATGGTAGACGGCGGTTGTACTGCCCTGATGACAATGACAAGACAAAAACGTTACGGACGTAAGCAAAAGAAAGCGCATATCGCACGGGATGTGCAGATAGCGTGCATACGGCCGGCCGTGGTTGGCCGACCGCGCTACAAGGCGGCAAGCGCTACCAGTCTTCCTTGACGGCCAGCACCGCATCCCTGCCGGCAGCGGCGCGCCCGGCCAGCCAGGCCGTCACGGTGCCTGCCAGAACGACCGCAGCGCACAGGCTGACAAGGCGTGACCAGGGCAGCACCAGGTCCATGGTCCAGTGAAAACTTTGCGGGTTCACGACATGCACCAGCACCACGGCTACGGCCAGTCCCAAACCCAGACCCGCGATGGCGCCTATCAGCGTCCAGGCCGCGCCTTCGCCAGCTACCACGGCGAGGATTTGCCTGCGCGTCAAGCCCAGATGCGCGAGCAGGCCGAACTCCTTGCGCCGCGCCAGCACCTGCGCGCTGAAACTGGCGGCCACGCCAAACAGACCAATCGCAATCGCCACGCCCTGCAACCAGTAGGTCACGGCAAAGCTGCGGTCAAAAATTTTCAGCGAGGTCGCGCGTATCTGGCGCGTCGAGGCAAACTCGATCAGGCCGCCAGCGCCCGAGAGGTGATCGGCCTGCTCGCGCACCGCCTGTTCGACGGCATCGCTGTCGGCCTGGGCGTCTAGCCAGAGAGCCAGATCGTTGACGCGCCGGTCACCGCTCAGGCGCACAAAGTCGCGGCTGTCCATGGCCACCGCGCCGAACTGGCGGGCGTAGTCGCGCCAGACGCCGGCAACATAGAACTTTGCTATCGAATCAGTAGCTGCTTGCGCCCGTGATTCGGGCGTTGTGGCATTGAATGACTGTGAAAAGCTGGCTTGCAGCGGCATGAAGAGCGTGCCTGGACGCGCGCCATACAGGTCGACCATGGCTTCGCTCACATACAGCGCGACGTACTCGGGGTGGCCGGCGGGCAAGGCCAGCGCCGGGCCAACCAGCGGTAGCGCGCTGGCCGGATCGCTGATCTCACGTGCGATCAGCGCCACCGCGGGCCGGCTGGCGTCCAGCTGCAGCGCGGTGTTGCGCAGCGCACTGAGCCGGCGCACGCCCTTGACCTTGGCAATGCCAGTCACGAACTCCGGCGAGAAATACACCGTGTCGCCGGCGATGGATGAGGTGGCCGACGGCGGCGCTGTGCGCATGTACAAGTCGGCCGGCAGCACCACGTCCAGCCAGTGCGTGACCGAGTCCCTGAAACTGGCGACCATCACGGTGAGCGCGACCGCTAGGCTCAGCGAGGCGACCACGCCGCTGACGGCGATGGCCGCGCTTTCACGCACGCGTCGCGCGCGCTCCACCGCCAGCATGGGCAGCAGCTGGTGCGCCACCCACGGACTCAAGGCGTCATACAGCAACTTGATCAGCGGCGGCAGCGCGGTGATGCCGCCCAGCAGCAGCAACGCGACCGAAAAATAAGCCGCCAACGGAATGCCAAAAACGGGTGGCGTCAAAGCCAGCAGGGCGCCAGCAGCTATCAAAATGATACTGATCCAGTGCGCCTGACCCGCTGGTGGTGCGGCGCCCAGGCCTTTGAGTGTTTGCGCCGGCGGCAGCTTTTGCGCGGCCCGCGCCGGCCACCAGCCGCCCACCAGCGCAGCCGCAAGGCCAAGCGAGCCATAGGTCAATGCGGCCCAGCTGCTCCACTGCAAGGGTGGCGCGACACCAGAAAAGTAGCCACCGCCCAGATCGCCGCCCAGCACGCGCAGGGCCAGCGCTGCCAGCGCCGTGCCCAGCGCCACGCCGGCAACGCTGCCCAGCAGGCCCAGCAGGCCGGACTCGGCCAGCACCAGGCGCAGGCGTTCGCGCCCGGTCAAACCCAGCACGCCGAGCAGCGCAAACTGCTGCGCGCGCTTGGCCACGCTGAGCGAGAGCACTGAAAAAACCAGAAAAGCACCGGTGAACAAGGCCACCAGCGCCAGCACCGTGAGGTTGACACGGTAGGCGCGCGACAGGTTGCTCACGCGCTGCGCCGCGTCGCCTGGCTCGGCTGCGGTGATGCCAGGCGGCAGTTGCAGCGACTGGGTGAAACCTGTGACATCAGTCCCCGGCTTAAGGCGCACATCAATGCGCGTCAGCTGCCCATGCTTGCCAAACAAATCCTGCGCTGCCGCAATGTCCATGACCGCCAGTGCGCTGCCGACTGCGCTGACCGTGCCGGCGACGCTGACCTCAGTCAACTGCAGGCCGCTTTGCAGTTTGATGGATTCGCCCGGCAGGCTTTGCCGCGCCGCCGGATTCAAAAACACCGTTGCCGGCGAGAACAAGGCATAGCGCTCGGTCTGGCTGGTGGGCACGGGCATCAAGGCCGGTGCGATCTGCGCCACCACCAGGGCGTCCAGGCCCACAACCCGTATCGGCACACGCTTGCCCTGCGCTGCGAGCGCATAGCTCGCCAGCTCCAGCACCGGGCTGGCCACGGCCACCTGCGCATGGTTGGCAACGCGTTCAAAAATTGCTTCGTCAAAGCTGCCCTGAACCGCGCGCAGTTCAAGATCGGGCTGGCCGCCGGCCGAGCGCACGGCCTGCGAAAACTCGCTCAGCGCCGACGCGTTGATCAGATGCACCGAAAACGCCAGCGCCACGCCCAGTGTCACGGCCAGCACCGCGGCGGCGTTGCGCCACGGGTGGTGGCGCAGCTCCTGCCAGGAAAAGGTTTTCAGCAGCCTGATCATGCCTTATGCCCGCAGTCGCTGGCCTGGTCTTGTTCACAGCCCAACAGCGGCGCAGGCCGCAAGGCGATGGAAAACTCAAAGCGAGGCTTGAACATGCTGGCGGGGCTCATTGTTGATGGCGCGATCGGGTTCTGCCCGTTGGCGGGGCGGTTCGGCATTCGGTCGGTACGGTTTACAAGGCGCTAAACTGAAGAATTGCTGACCAATTGATAGTTTCCCCCGATTGTGTCTCTTCAGGCCATGCACAAGTGGCTTGCGGCTTTCCGTTTTAAGTTCCTCGCATGCTCCATCCCTCGCGTCTTTATGTCTATGTTGATGCGGTGGCGCGCGCCGGCTCCATCCGCAAGGCGGCGGAAAAACTGCACGTGGCCTCAACTGCGCTGAACCGCAAGATTCTGGAGGCCGAGGAGGACCTGGGCACGGCCTTGTTCGAGCGTCTGCCGCGTGGTGTTCGGCTGACCGCCGCTGGCGAAATCCTGGTTTCGCATATACGTCGCAGCTTCAATGATCTTGAATATTCGATCTCGCAGATCGAGCAATTGCGCGGCCTGATGCGAGGCGTTGTGCGACTGGCCTGTGCCGAGTCGGTGGCTACCGACATCATTCCCCAGATCACTGCCGCCTACCAGGCCAGACACCCAGGCGTGCAGTTTCAGCTCACCGTAGGCGGCACCCAGACGCTGATGCAGGCCTTGCTCGACGACCAGGTTGAACTGCTGGTGGCCCATGATCTGCCGGTGCATGCGCAGCTGAGCGTTCATGGCGCGATTGCGCAACCGCTGCACGCCATGATGCATGCTGATCATGCGTTGGCCAGGCATGCCAGTTTGCGCCTGGCCGACTGCCAGCCCTGGCCAGTGGTGCTGGGCGATGATTCCTTTGGCAGCCGCAGGCTGATAGATCAGCATCTGGTCAAATCACGCATTCAGCTTCAAGTCGTGGCCGAGTCGGGCTCGGTGGAGACCTGCAAGGCATTCGCCCGGCACGCACAGGCCATCTGCTTTCAGTTTGAAGCGGGTACCCGGCGCGACGTGGCGCTGGGTGAGCTGGTGGCGATTCCACTGTCGGACCCAGAGCTGGCGCGAAGCCGGCTGGTGCTGGCCAGCCGCACTGGTCGGGCATTGCCGCTGGCGCCCAGCAACTTTCTGGAAACCCTGCGTGCAGCGCTGTTCGAGGCCTAGTGCGGCGCTTGGTGCGGCGCGCGTGACTGCACACATTTTGATCCTGCTTCGGGCTGAATTTTGAGCTAGTTGTTTGCATGCATTGCGGCGCAACATGGGCCCATGCAAGCACTTGTTTACTCTTTGCCGATGGCCCATCCCGGCGACCTTTCCGCTCTTGACGCGCTGATTCGCAGCGGCGTGATTGAGGCGCACGAAGTGGTGGCCGTGATCGGCAAGACCGAAGGCAATGGCGGCGTCAATGACTTCACGCGTGGCTACTTCACGCAAAGCCTGATGCAGATGCTGTCCGGCCATCTTGCGTGTTCACCCGAGTCGCTGATGCGCAGCATTCCCTGCATTCTTTCGGGCGGCACCGAAGGCGTGCTCAGTCCGCATTACGTGGTGTTTTGCCGCCGCGAGCAGGACAGCGCAGAGGCCGCTCCGGTCGGGGCCGACACTGCGCTGGCCATCGGACTGGCCTTTAGCGATGTACTGCCGGCCGAACATGTGGGGCGCATGCAGCAGATCATGCAGGTTGCGCAATCGGTCCGCCAGGCCATGCTGGCGGCGCACATAGGTAACCCGGATGACGTTCATTTCGTGCAGGTCAAATGCCCCTGCATCACCGTGGCGCGCGCCCAGGAGGCGCGCTCGCGTGGCCAGGATGTCGTTGCAAGTGATCCGAACCGGGTCATGGCTTTTTCGCGCGCAGCCGGTGCGCTGGGTGTGGCGATAGCCCTGGGTGAGCTGGATGCCGCAGCGGTCAGCGAAGCCGTTTTGCTGTCGGACTTCAGTCTTTACTCGGATCGGGCCAGCATTTCTTCGGGTGTGGAAGTCAACTGCTGCGAGGTGATTGTGCTGGGCAACAGCCGGGCATGGCGCGGGCCGTACCGGATTGCGCATCAGCCCATGAGCGACGCGCTGGATATCGGCGCTGTCTATGCGGTGCTGGCCGATCTGGATTTGCCGGCGCTGCCGCAGCTGTCTGCACAGACGCTGGAGCGGGTTGCTGGCGTGTTCGTCAAATCCGAACCGGACCGCCGCGGCATGGTGCGCGCCAATCGCCACACCATGCTCGATGACACCGACATCAACGCCCAGCGCCATATTCGTGCGGCGCTCGGGGGTGCGGTCGCAAGCGTCCTCGGTGACGGCAGGATTTTTGTGTCTGGCGGCGCCGAGCACCAGGGCCCTGACGGTGGCGGCTTGATCGCCGTGATCGCGGGCGCAGACGGTGTCAGGCCAAGGCGGTTCGCCGCATGACGGTTCTGCCCTGGACCTTGAGTGCCACGGCACTGACGGCTGCCTATCGCAGTGGCAGCCTGAGTCCGCTGGATGCGCTGGTCTCGGTGTGGCAACGCATGGAACAGGTCAATCCGGCCATCAATGCGGTGGTCACGCATGACCTGCAGGCCTCGCTGCAGACCGCCACCGCCAGCACCAGGCGCTGGCAGCAGGGCAAGCCAATTTCTGCTCTGGATGGCGTGCCGTTCACAGTGAAAGACAACATACCGGTGGCCGGCCTGCGCAGCACTTTCGGCAGCCGGCTTTATGCCGAGCATGTTCCGCTGCGCGACGAACTGCCGGTCGCCCGGCTGCGCGCAGCTGGCGCCGTGCTGCTGGGTAAAACCAATACGCCGGAGTTCGCCTTGCAGGGCTACACCGACAACCCACTGTTTGGTGTTACCCGCAATCCCTGGGACCTGGCGCTCACGCCAGGCGGCTCCAGCGGCGGCGCGGTTGCGGCCGTGGCGGCGGGCATCGCGCCGTTTGCGCTGGCCACCGATGGCGGCGGGTCCATACGACGCCCCTGCGCCCACACTGCTTGCACCGGCTTCAAGCCATCGACTGGCCGGGTGCCGCGCAGCGATGGGTTCCCGGCATTTCTGCACGATTTTGAAGTGATAGGCCCGATTGCGCGCCAGGTTGAGGATTTGGCGCTGGTGATGCACCAGATTGCACCCAGTCATGCATCGGACAGCCGGTCCGCCGCTTTTCGCGGTCAGGATTTTGAGCTGTCGCCCGCCCAGCCTTCGCGCATTTTGTTGCTCACGGCGCTAGGCGCCTCACCGGTAGACGCGCACACCCGCGCCAGCACCGAGGACGCAGCGCGCGTGCTGGATCGGCTTGGCCATCAGATTGACGGCCACGTTCCGGATGCGCTTGTCAGTGCGATCTGCGCCGTCAACGAACTGGCCTGGCCCGTCATCAGCCAGTCCGGTCTGGCCTGGCTGCTGGACTCTGCTTTCGTCTCCCGCACCGGTGAGGTCGGGCCGGCGGTTGCGACAATGCTGCAAGCCGGGCGACTGCACAGCGGCGCCAATTACGCACAGGCCCTTGAGCAGGTGCAGCGGCTGCGCGATGTGCTGTCCGCCGTGTTCGAGCAGATAGATTTTCTGCTTTTGCCAGCCGCCGCCGCCTTGCCTTGGGCTGCAGATCAAAGCCATCCGCAGTCCATTGACGGCAGCGCGGTCGGCCCGCGTGGCCATGCGATCTTCACCGCGTTTGTCAACGCGGCTGGATTGCCCGCGCTGGCCTTGCCAGCCAGGCCTTCGGCCGAAGGCTTGCCCATAGGCGTGCAGCTGGTCGGTCGCCACGGCGACGACGCGCGCCTGTGCGCAATGGGCTTGCAGTACCAGCAGGCGGCGCCCTGGCGGCAGCTGTGGGAGATCGCGCCCGAATCGTCACAGCACAAGCATTTTCAAACCAATGGCATGCAATTTGCATGATCACGCTATGAGTCACACCCTGCATCCAACGTCCCCTTTACCAAACCTGCGGGTGCTCATCATCGGCGCCGGCGTTGCCGGTTGCATTCTGGCGCGAAAGCTGTCCAGCCTGCCCGGCGTTGATGTCACTTGCCTCGAGCGTGTCGAGCGCAACGACCACTCCGAATCAGGCACGGGTCTGAATGTCGGACCCAACGCCATCAAGATGTTGCGTGCCCATGCGCCCGAGCTGGCCGATGCCGTGAGCGCGGGCAGTTTCCCCTGGAAAAGCTGGCGCAATTCGCTGACCGATGGCACGGAGTTGTTTCACATGCCGCTGTCGCAGGTTGCCGACAACGATGGCGTTCGCATACGCTGGTCAGAGCTTTACCGTGTGCTGCGCGATGCCGCGGGCGATACCGTGCAGTACAGCTGCGCAGTCACCGCCATCGGCCGTAGCGAAAGCGATCCGGCACGCTGCTTTGTCGAGTACCAGGCCGATGGCCAGGCCCACCGCATGGACGACATAGACCTGCTGATCGCCGGTGATGGCCGCTACTCGATGGCGCGTGAGCGGCTCTCTGGGTCGCCCAAAATGCGCCAGATCGGTGTGGCCATTTATCGCTTGCTGGTGCCAGACACCAGTGGCGGGCTGATTGACGATTACGAGCAATGGTTTAACGGCGCCAACCGCCTGCTGGCGTTTCGCGTGCCGCCTGGCCACATCTACATCGCAGGAACCTTCCCGATTCGTCCGCAGGACGATATCGCCGATGAACAAAAGACCGCCCAGGCCTTGCGGGACTGCTACACGCCTGCTGACCGCGCGCCCAGCGCCCAGGCCACCTGGATGATAGACGCACTGGCCAAGCATGTTGATGCCATCCACTGGGCGCGCCTGCAGGAGACCGAGCCGGCCTACCTCGAAGCAGGCACCCAGGTGCTCTACCTTGGTGACGCAGCGCACGGCATGGTGCCGACCCTGGGTCAGGGCGCGACCCAAGCCATAGAGGACGCCTGCGTGGCCGCCGAGCTGATCGCCGCCCGCCTCGCCGCCGGCAGCCGTGATGTGCAGTCGTGGCTGCAGGATTTTGATGCCCAGCGCAAGGCGCGCATTCGCTTTGTAATGGATTTTTCCCTCGAAGCGACGGACACCATGTTGCCCGGTACGGACCCTGTGGCGGGTGCACTCAAGAAGATGCAGACGCCGTTTCAGGACAAGCTCAAGCGCCTTTATCGGGAGGTTGTTTGATGGCCGCCGACGGTGCCGTCGTCCACGGCTTGTTCCACATTGCCATCAAGACGGCTGACCTGGCTGCAACGCTGCGCTTTTATCTGCAGGCGATTGGCTTGCGTGAAGTCGCGCGTCCGGATTTTGGCTACCCCGGCGCCTGGCTGGCCTGCCCGCAACCTGGCGGCGATGCCATCGTGCATGTCTATGCCGGCGGTCCCGCGCTCGATGCGTCCGGTCTGGTGCCACGCGGCACGGCTGCGGTCGACCACTTGTCTTTGTCCTGCAGCGGCTACCACGCCTACCGTCAGCGTTTTGCCGACCAGCAGCTCGACTGGCGCGAATTTCTCGTGCCCGGCACCAGCTTGTGGCAGCTGTTTGTGTATGACCCGAGCGGCCTGCAACTTGAGCTCACATTCGAAGGCCTGGCCGAGTCGGGTCCACCGCCCGACCTGTCTGAAGGCCGGCGTTACGTTGCCGGCAGCAGCTTTTTTTAATTGTTTTCTTTCAGCTTCTTTCAACTATCAAGGAACCCCCCATGAAATTGCGTCACCTGATCAATCTGCTTGCCACCACCGCGCTGGCCGCCACTTTCTGCGCGCAGGCCGTCGCTGATGACAAAGTCAAAGTCGGTGTTTTCGCATCGAGTTCGGCCCTGCCTTATTTCATCGCGCTGGAGCGCGGCTACTTCAAGGAAGTCGGCATCAGCGTGGAAACCGTACCGCTGGCTTCGGCACCCCTGATCGTCCAGTCGCTGGTCAGCGGCGATATCGACGCAGCATCCAATTTGGTCACACTCGAGGGCGCGAACATCAACCAGCGCCGGCCCAACACGCTGACCTATATCTCGCTTAATGGTCAGAACGCGCAGTACATCACCGAGCAGTTCGTGGTGAAGGCGGATTCCAGCGCCAAGACCCTCAAGGACCTCAAAGGCCTGAAGCTGATGTCGGCACCTGGCCCTGCGAACATTGGCACGGCTCGCGCAGTACTCAAGACCATAGGGCTTGAAGAGGGCCGCGACTACACCATTCAGGAGCAGCAAATGGGCGTGCATCTGGGCGCCTTGCAGGCGGGCACTTTTGATGCCGGCTACACCCTGGAGCCGATTGCCAGCACCATGATCAAGCAGGGTGTGGCGCGGCGTCTGGAAGCCGGTGTGATTTCCACCTACCTGCTGGGCCGCACTTCGGCGCAGGCATTCGCCGCTGGCGGTGCGCTGTCCAATAAGTTGCTGACCGAGCGTCCTGATGTCGCCGCGCGTTTTGCCAAGGCCTGGGCCAAAGCGGTCAAGGACGCCAATGTTGACCCGACTGCGCGTGACTACCTCGCGCGTGACATGAACGTGCCGGCGACTTTGACCGCCACGGTTCCGCTTGCCAACTTTGTCATGGTCAAAAGCTTGAGCACCACCGACCAGGCTGACTTCCAGAAGTTTGTCGACATCGGCGTTGGCATGGGCGTTGTCAAGGGCAGCGTCGACGTCAAAACCTTCATCAAGGCGATGTAATGCAAACATTGGAGCCGCAGACAAAGGTGGACCTCGCTGCCGAGGCCGACGCCAGGCACCGCTGGTATCCGCCCGGTACCCACATCACGGTACGAGGCCTGAACAAGAAATTTGGCGCCAACACGCTTTATGACGCGTTCGACCTCGATATCCCCAAAGGGAAAATCACCTCCATCTTCGGCCCCAATGGCTGCGGCAAGAGCACCCTGATCAACATGATCTCGGGCATCCTGCCCTATGACAGCGGACAGATACTGTTTGAAGGCAAGGAAATCCACGAAACGCGCATTGGCTACGTGTTTCAGAACTACCGTGAAGCCGTTTTTCCGTGGCTTCGCGCGATTGACAATATCCGTTATCCGCTCAAGTTCCTGGACTTGACCAAGGCTGAAAAAAACGCGCATGTCGACAAACTGGTGGCCAGCTTTGACGTCAAGATTGACCTCAATAAGTACCCCTATGAGATGTCGGGCGGCCAGCAGCAGATGGTGTCCATCATGCGTGCGCTGGTGGTCGAGCCAGAAGTGCTGTTTCTCGACGAGCCTTTTTCTGCACTCGACTACGAGATGTGCAATTTCCTGCGCGAGACGCTGCAAAAAGTGTTCATGGAAAGACAGATGACCACGCTGTTGGTGTCGCATGATCTTGATGAGGCCGTGTATCTGGCCGACTACCTGTTGCTGCTCACGCGCAATCCGACCCGGGTGGCCGAGTTCCTGCCTTTTGATGCGCCGCGTCCGCGCAATGCAGAAACCACGCTCACGCCGCAATTCATAGATGTCAAGGCACGCAGCCTCGAAATTTTTCAGCGCGAGGTGCGGAAATGAAAATAATAGCCTCTTTTGAAGGTCTGTTGCGGCCTCTGGCTGGCGCCTTGCTGCTGATCGTGTTCTGGAAAATCGTGGTCGAGCTGCACCTGGTCGATCCGGTGCTCTTGCCCACGCCATCGGAATCCTGGGCCGCGTTCTGGCAGGGCATGAAGGAAGGCTCGCTGTGGGCTGACTTTGAACGCACGATTGTGCGCACCAGCCTGGCTTTTGCGATCGCCCTGGTGGTCGCGGTGCCGGTTGGCATTGTGCTGGGCTCATCCGACAAGATTTACCGGACCATAGAGTTTCCGGTCGATTTCTTCCGCTCAACACCCGCCTCAGCGATGTTCCCGCTGTTTCTGGTCTTGTTTGGTGGCGGTGAGAAAACCAAGATCGCGGTGGCCGCATTTGGTGCCGGTCTGGCCATCTTGTTCAATGTCGCTTACGGCGTCATGAATGCCCGTAAGCAGCGTCAGCTGGCTGCGCGTGTGATGGGTGCATCACGACTGGGTGTGTTGACCGATGTGACGCTCTGGGAGTGTCTGCCGCAGACCTTTGTCGGCATGCGTTCCGGCGTGTCGCTGGCACTGGTGATCGTGATCGTCGCTGAAATGTTTATCGGTTCGACCGACGGGCTGGGTCAGCGCATCCTGAAGTCGCAAATGGTGTTTGACATGCCTGACATGTACGCGTCGATTTTTGCAACTGGCGTGCTGGGCTATTTGCTGAACCTGCTGTTCATCGTGATTGAACGGCGCTTTGTCCACTGGGGCGGCAAGTAGGCTGAGCTCAGCGGCCGCGTGCGATGCGCTTCATGCCTGGCCGCCAATGCCCTGGCTGCTCAGGTGCAGCACGCGGTCGGCGCGGGCCGCGGCGGCTTCGGAGTGGGTCACCAGCACCAGGGAGGCGCCGTGTTCGCGGGTCTGCGCGATCAGCGCGTCCATCACCCTGGCCGCGGTGCTGGGGTCCAGGTTGCCTGTGGGTTCGTCGGCCAGCAGCAGGCCGGGGCGGTGCACCAGCGCTCTGGCAATTGCTACGCGCTGCAGCTGGCCGCCACTGAGCTGCTGCGGCAGCCGCGCACCCAGACCATGCAAGCCGACTGCGTCGAGCATGGCCTGCACGCGCGCATCGTCGGCCTGGTCCAGCAGCAGCAGGGGCAGGGCCACGTTTTGCGCCACGTCCAGGTGCGGGAGCACATGAAAGGCCTGAAACACAAAACCCACATGCTGGCGGCGCAGCAGCGCGCGCTGGTCGTCGCTCAGCGTGCCCAGGTCCGCGCCCTTGAGCCTGACCGTGCCCTGGTCCCAGCTGTCGAGCCCGGCCATGCAGTTGAGCAGCGTGGATTTGCCGACGCCAGACTCGCCCACAATTGCCAGGAATTCGCCCGGCGCCACCGTCAGTGACACCTGGCTGAACACCACGCTGTCGCCATAACGCTTGCCCAGGCCAGAGACTTCCAGCGTCATGCCGTGCCGCCTTGGACGGGGGCCGCGCGCATGGCTGTAACCAGATCGAGTACTTGCTGCTGCGCATCCGGCGCATCGCAGGCCACCTGGCGGCGCTCGGGCATGGAGCGCAGCCAGGTCATCTGGCGCTTGGCCAGCTGGCGCGTTGCAATCACGCCCTTGTCACGCAGCTCGCTCATGGGCCACAAGCTGTCAAGGGCCTCCCAGGCCTGGCGGTAGCCGACGCAGCGCATGGACGGCAGCTCGGCATGCAGGTCACCGCGTGCGCGCAGGCTGCGGACTTCGTCGAGAAAACCGTCAGCCAGCATCGCATCAAAACGCAGGCCAATCCGCTCATGGAGCCAGCTGCGCTCTTTGGGTTCAAGAGAAATAAGCGTTGCAGCGCCCGATCCATGAGCGCTAGCAGCTATTTTTTTCGTAGCGTCACGCTGCTGGAAGCTCGACAGTGGCTGGCCGGAAATCCTGAAGACTTCGAGCGCGCGCGAGATGCGCTGCGAGTCCTGCGGCTGCAGCCGCGCGGCAATCACAGGATCGACCAGCGCCAGCTCGGCATGCATGGCCGGCCAGCCCGCTTCAAGGGCCTGGCTGGCAATCACTGCACGCACCACGGGGTCGGCCTTGGGCATCTCGTCCAGCCCGTCAAACAAGGCCTTGAAATACAGCATGGTGCCGCCCACCAGCAGCGGCAGCTTGCCGCGCGCGTGGATGTCTACTATCAAGCGGCTCGCGTCAGCGACAAACTCTGCAGCGCTGTAGGCACTGAGCGGGTCGCGAATGTCTATCAGGTGGTGCGGCACGGCGGCCAGCTCCAGCGCCGTGGGCTTGGCCGTGCCGATGTCCATGCCGCGGTAGACCAGTGCCGAGTCGACGCTGATGATCTCGACTGCAAAGCGCCTGGCAATGGCCAGCGCGGCAGCGGTCTTGCCTGAAGCCGTGGGGCCGGCAAGGCACAGATAGCGCGGCAGCTCAGTGCGCACTGGCTTTGCCATGTTTTTGCACCACGGTCCAGGCGATCAGCGCGGTCAGCGCACCCCAAAACCAGACGCCATAGGCCAGCGGCCCGACGGTTCCGTCCATGTGCGTGCCCAGCCAGCCGCCCATGGCAAAGCTGGCCAGCATCATCAGGAAACCATTGAGCGCCGAGGCCGCGCCGGCGGCCTGCGGGAAAGGCCCGATCGCGGCGCTCTGGCCGCAGGGCTGGTGAATGCCGTGCGCCAGCATGAACAGATAAAACGGCAGCATGATGGCCCAGCCGCTGCTCAGACCTGCCATCGCCAGCCCGCCCATCAGTGTGCCGCCGGCCAGGCTGAAAGCCCCGCCTATGGCCACGGTGCGCTGTATGCCAAGCCGCGGCAGCAGCAGCCGGCAGACAAAGGTACCGGCGATATAGGACAGGGGCATGGAGAACATCACGAAGCCGTATTGCGTTTTCGTCAGTCCCAGGACTTTGATGAAGACAAAAGGCGAGGCGGCCAGATAGGTGAACAGCCCCGCATAGGTGGTGGTGGTCAGCGCCGAATAGGTCAGAAAGGTCGGGTTGCGCACTATCGTCCACCAGGTGCGCAGCAGCGTGGCGGGCCGCAGCGCGAGCAGGTTTTTCTGCGTCACGGTTTCCTCAAAGCGCAGTGCCACCAGGGCCAGGGTGAAAGCGCCGAAGATGGCCAGTGCCAGCAAGGTGGTGCGCGAACCAAAGTGGTCTGACAGCAGGCCGCCTATCGGGCCGCTCAGGCAGGCCAGAATGCCCAGACCCGTCAGTCCCTTGGAGATGATTCGGGTGCCATCTACCGGTTCATAGAGGTCGCGCACGATGGCGCGTGCGCCCATCACGGCCGCCCCCATGGCCGCACCCTGGACCATTCGGCAGGCAATCAGCATCTCCATGCTGGTGGCCAGCGCGCTGGCCACTGCCGCAAGCACATAGGCGGCCAGTCCCAGCAGCAAGACAGGGCGGCGGCCAAAGCGGTCCGACACCGGGCCCCAGACCAGTTGCGACAGCCCGAACGCCAGCAGCATGGCCGTCAGGGTCAGCTGGGCTTGTCCCATGCTGGCGGCAAAACTTTCGGTCAGCGCCGGCAGTGCGGGCAGATACAAGTCAGTGGTGATGGTTTGCAGTCCCAGCAGCATGGACAGCAACAGAACCACCAAGCCGGCGGACATGGGCATCAAGGCTGGCGCTGCAATCGCAGCATAAGTTTTCACAGAAGAATCAGACATCGCGGTGAGGGTAGCAGAAGCAGGCCTTGGGCCGGCTGCTCAGCGCCCGCGCAAAAAAAGCGCGTCGAGTTCCCGAATGCTGAGCTGGCGCCAGGTGGGCCTGCCGTGGTTGCACTGGTCCGAGCGCTCGGTGGCCTCCATCTGGCGCAGCAGCGCGTTCATTTCTTCGAGCGTGAGCTTGCGGTTGGCGCGCACTGCGCCGTGGCAGGCCATGGTTGACAGCAGCTCGTTTTGCGCGCGCTGTATGACGGTGCTGGCATCGTGCTGCGCGAGCTCGGCCAGCACGCTTCTGGCGAGCTCGACCGCATCGCCTTGTGCCAGACTGGTGGGCACGGCGCGCACGGCAAGTGTGCGGGGCGAAAACGCCGTGATCTCCAGTCCCAGGGTGCTCAGCACTTCGGCGCTGGCTTCTGCCGTGGCGACTTCCTGCGGACTGGCAGCAAAGGTCGCGGGAATCAGCAGCGGCTGGCTGGCGATGGCTGTGCCGCTCTCGCCAGCCTGCGCCATCTGGATCTTGAGCCGCTCATAAACAATGCGCTCGTGGGCCGCATGCATGTCGACGATCACCAGCCCCTGGGCGTTTTCGGCCAGCACATAAATGCCTTGCAGCTGCGCGATGGCGCGGCCCAGCGGCCAGTCGCCGGCGGGCAGGTGCTTGTTTTCTGTTTCCGTTCGGGCTGCGCTTGTCCAAGCCTGCGCCGTCTGAAGGCCTTGGGTAGGCTCGGGGCGTACGGCGTATGGAGACGCAGAAGTTGACGCAGAGGGGGACCCAGAAGGCCACATGGCTTCGAAGTCTGACACCTGACGATTACGATGTGCTTCAAAATTGATAGCTGGTTGCGCCCACTGGTTATGCTCTAGCGTCTTGTTCTGTTCTATAAATTGCGCATCAAATGGCGTACCCGGAACCATGCCGGTCTCGCCCGAGCGCGGAATCGCCAGGGCGTTTTCGGCAGCGCGGCGCACCGCCTGGTGGACTTCACGGCTGTCTCGAAAGCGCACCTCGATTTTGGTGGGGTGCACGTTGACATCGACACGCGTCGGGTCCATCTCGACATACAGCGCATAGACCGGCTGGCGGTGGCCGTGCAACACGTCCTCGTAGGCGCTGCGCGCCGCATGCATCAGGGTCTTGTCGCGCACATAGCGGCCGTTGACATAGGCAAACTGCTGGTCAGCGCGCGAGCGCGCAGCGTCCGGGATGCCGGCCCGGCCCCAGACGCGCAGCGCGGGCAGGCCATCGGCGCGCCTGGCGCTGCTTTCGTAGTTGACGGCGACCGACTGCGTCACAAAGTCGCTGCCCAGCACATCGGCCAGGCGCTGCTCGTGCGCTTGCTGCGCGTCTTGTGAGGCGTTGACAATGCAGGCGCGCCACTGCTCGACCAGCTTGCCCTCATGCCAGATCGAAAAGCCGACGTCGGCGCGCACCAAGGCATGGCGGCGTACCGCTTCAATGCAGTGCGCGAGTTCGGTCGCGTCGGCCTTCAGGAATTTGCGGCGCGCTGGGGTGGCGTAAAACAGCTCGCGCACCTCGACACTGGTGCCGCGGTTGCGTGCGGCCGGTTTGAGTTCGCCGGTTCCGCCGTCGAGCTGCCAGCCGTGTTCTGCATCCTCGGTGCGCGACACCAAGCTCATGTCGGCAATGGAATTGATGGCTGCCAGCGCCTCACCACGAAAGCCCATGGTGCCCACAGCTTCCAGGTCCTTGAGCGAGGCGATCTTGCTGGTCGCGTGACGCCTGAGCGCCACCGGCAACTCTTCGCGCGGAATACCCGAGCCGTCGTCCTCGACCAGAATCAGCCGCACGCCACCGGCCAGCAGGCGCACGGTGATCTGCGTGGCGCCAGCGTCCAGCGCGTTGTCGACCAGCTCACGCACCACGGAAGCCGGGCGCTCGACGACCTCGCCGGCCGCGATCTGGCTGATCAGCTCATCTGGAAGTTCGCGTATCGGGCGGCGGGTTGGGAGCAGGGCAGTCATTGCTCAGGATTTTAGAGGCTGGGGCGGGCCGGCAGACCTGTCAAAATCATGCCCATGGAACTCTTTGCATTTCTCCTCGACTTCATCCTCCACATCGACCGGCATCTGGAATCATTTGTCAACAACTACGGGCTGTGGGTCTACGCCCTGCTGTTTCTGGTCATTTTTGTCGAAACCGGCCTGGTAGTCATGCCGTTTCTGCCGGGGGACTCGCTGCTGTTTGTGGTGGGCGCGATGTGCGGCGTCGGCTTGATGAACTATCCGCTGGTGGTTGGCTTGCTGTTCGCGGCGGCGGTGCTTGGAAACCAGTCCAACTACACCATAGGCCATTACCTTGGCCCCAAGGTGTTCCAGTGGGAAGACTCGCGTTTCTTCAACAAAAAAGCCTTCGACCAGGCGCATGCTTTCTATGAGCGTTATGGCGGCATCACGATTGTTGCCGCGCGCTTCATGCCTTTTTTACGCACCTTCGCGCCCTTTGTCGCCGGTGTGTCGCAGATGACGCGCAGCAAATTTACCTTTTACGATATCACTGGCGGCGCGCTCTGGGTTGGCGGCGTGGTGAGCGCGGGTTACTTTTTCGGCAATGTGCCCTTCGTCAAAACGCACCTGGACAAAATCATCTGGGCCATGATTCTGGTGCCCGGCCTGCTGGTGTTGTTCGGCGCCTGGAAGGCCAGACGCAAAGCGGCGCAGGGTTCGTAAAAACCCGACTGGCCGGGATTGATAAGTAAGCGTACTATTTCCTTGCGCCTGACATTCGGCGTCCTACCGGCCTCAACGCCAGCGAGCAAGCATGAACGCGCAGCCACCTTCCAGCACCCAACCTGGCTCAGAGACTTCCCGCTGGAGCCCGGCGGGTTCCAGCCGTGTCCCTTTCTGGGTTTACACCGATGAGCAGCTTTACCAGCGCGAACTTGAGCGTATTTTTTATGGCGCGCACTGGTCTTATGTCGGCCTGGAAGTTGAAATCCCCAATATCGGTGACTACAAGCTAAGCCACGTTGGCGAACGTCAGGTGCTTATGGTGCGGGACCGCGTGGCGCCCAAGGACCGCGGCACGGATACAGGCATACGGGTCGTTGAAAATCGCTGCGCCCATCGCGGGGTGCGCTTTTGCCAAACCCCGCAAGGCAATGCGCGCAGCTTTGTCTGCCCCTACCACCAGTGGACTTACAAGCTCAACGGCGATCTGGCGGGCCTGCCGTTCAAGGACGGGGTCAAAGAAGGGGACTGCATTAACGGCGGCATGCCTGAAGGCTTTGAGCTCAAGGACCATGGCCTGCGCAAACTGCGCGTCGCGCTACTGCATGGTCTGGTGTTCGCCACCTTCAGCGAGGAGGTCGAGCCACTGGAAGATTATCTGGGGCCCAATGTCATGCCCTGGCTGGACCGCATCTTCAAGTCGCGTGACGCGGCAGAGCCGGGCGCCAGAAAGCTGACGCTGCTGGGCTACAACCGGCAACGCATTCCAGGCAACTGGAAGCTCATGATGGAAAACATCAAGGACCCCTACCATCCCGGACTGCTGCACACCTGGTTTGTGACTTTTGGTTTGTGGCGGGCGGACCAGAAGAGTCGCATGGTGATGGATCAGCACGGGCGGCATGCGGTGATGATCTCAAGGCGCAATGAGAGCGCCAGCGCAGCGGCTACAGCGGATGCGCCGGCCAGCGAGGTGACTGCAGGCGTGACCAGTTTCAAGGCCAATATGAGCTTGCATGATGCGCGTTTGCTGGACGTGGCACCTGAAGCCTGGTGGCGGATTGACGATCCTTCCAATCCCGGCACTGACATCACGCCGACCGTGACCATGATCACGCTGTTCCCCAGTCTGATTGTTCAGCAGCAGGTCAACTCCTTGAGCACGCGCCATATCGTGCCGCGCGGGCCGGGCGAGTTTGACTTTGTCTGGACGCACTTCGGGTTTGCCGACGACAGCCCGGAGATGACGCAGCGCCGGCTGCGCCAGGCCAATTTGTTCGGACCGGCCGGCTTTGTCAGCGCCGACGATGGTGAGGTCATAGAGTTCAGCCAAGACGGCTTCAGACAGGCAGGAGAAACCGGCGCCACCCTGTGCGAGCTGGGCGGAACCGGCACAGAGATGACGGAGCACATGGTGACTGAAACGCTGATCCGCAGCATGTACGCCTACTGGCGAAAGGTGATGGCGATATGACTGTGCCGCTGGATCTTGGCGCTGACGCCAAACTCGAGATGCTGTTTCTTCATCACGAGATTGACCAGCTCAATGCGGCCTATGCGGCGGCGCTGGACGAGCAACGCTTTGAGGCCTGGCCGCAGTTTTTTGTTGAAGACGGGCGCTACACGCTTCAGGCCAGAGAGAACTTCGAGCGCGCGCTGCCGCTGGCGCTGATGGCGCTGGAAAGCCGGGGCATGATGCAGGACCGCGTCTATGGCATCACACAAACCATTTATCACGGCCCGTATTACACGCGTCATGTGATCAGTGCGGCACGCTTTGTCGCGCGCCAGGGCGATGTGGTCAAGGCCGAGTCCAGCTACGCTGTATTTCGCACCAAGCCAGGCGGATCGGGCGGCGGCGTCAGCGAGGTCTACAACGTCGGGCGTTACATCGACGAACTGGTCCGCGTTGAGGGCGTATTGATGTTCAAGTCACGCCTGGCCGTGTATGACAGCGAGATGGTTTTGAACTCGCTGATTTACCCGATCTGACGCGATTGAAGAATCAACTCGCGTGTCGCATGTGCGGCGCCTAGTTGCGTTTTCCGACCTCATTGCCAATAAGGGCGCCTGCAGCTGCACCGCCTACCGTGCCGAGCGTGCC
The DNA here is from genome assembly GCA_947443645.1 of Comamonadaceae bacterium. Classification (GTDB taxonomy): domain Bacteria; phylum Pseudomonadota; class Gammaproteobacteria; order Burkholderiales; family Burkholderiaceae_C; genus Polaromonas. Next base: position 111,631 of record CANEXF010000002.1, read on the forward strand.
GCCCAACACGGCATTGCCCACCACGCCACCAACGACGGCGCCCGTTGCTGTGCCAATTTGCGCGTGTGTGGGGTTGGTTCCACAGCCAGTCATGGCCGACAGTGCAATCACGCCGGCAGCGGCTGTCATCAAGAGTTTCGAGTTCATAAGAGTCACCTTTACAAAAATTCAGGCTCTTCGCTATGGACCTCGACTTAACGTACGTTGCTATTCAATGGAGCCGCCTGTGGTTTCAATATAGGGCAGTCTATGCCGGCCAGCTGTAGGCGGACACACCCGCTGTCTGTGGTCTGGCGTGCGCAATTTCGCGGTTTCCTCTGACTTTTGTGCTCAGACCTTTGCCCGCGCAAGTCACTAGACCTGACGGTTGCGCGCCAGCGGTGGGTTGCGGGAAAAGTAGCGATGGATGCCGCGCATCAGGGCATCGGCCAGTTGCTCCTGGTAGTCGTCGCTGCGCAGCTTGGTCTCTTCGTCCGGATTGCTGATGAAGGCGGTCTCCACCAGGATGCTCGGAATATCGGGCGCCTTGAGCACCGCAAAACCGGCTTGCTCCACCCTGGGTTTGTGCAGCTTGCCGACACTGCCGATTTCACCGAGCATGGCGCCGCCCAGCTTGAGGCTGTCATTGATCTGCGCGGTGGTGCTCATGTCGAGCAGGGCTTTTTGCACCTGCGCGTCCTTGGCCTTGACGTTCAGACCGCCTACCAGGTCGGCCGAGTTTTCCTTGTCGGCCATCCAGCGCGCGGCGCTGCTTGATGCGCCTTTGTCGCTCAGTGCAAAGACACTGGCGCCTTGCGGCCTGGCGGTAAAGAAGGCGTCGGCATGAATGCTGATGAAGAGATCGGCCTGCACGCGTCTGGCTTTTTGCACGCGTATGTGAAGCGGCACAAAAAAATCAGCATCGCGCGTGAGGTAGGCGCGCATATTGGTTTGCTGGTTGATGCGGTCACGCAGGCGATGTGCGATTTGCAGCACCACGTCTTTTTCACGTGTGCCACCCGGGCCGATAGCGCCTGGGTCTTCACCACCATGACCGGGGTCCAGGGCAACGATCACCAGGCGGTCGGTCTTGCCATTGCCTGCAAACAAGGGCTCGGCCGGCGCTTTGCCCGAGCTGCTTTCGGTGGCGCGTTTTTTTTCTGCCGCACTGCTTGGAGATGAACTGGCATCCGCACGCTTTTCGGCGCTTGCAGCCGGCTTGACCGCTTGCTGGGCCATCAGCTCGCCAAGCGGATCGGCGCTTGTCGCGCGCGGTGCTTGGGCGCCAGATGATTTTTCGGCCGGTGATTTTTCTGCAAGGCGCTCGGCGATCAGCGCTTCCAGCGGGTCAGCCGCTTGTGCCGGGTAAAGATCGCACACCCAACGGTATTGGTAAGCGGCAATGGGCGCCAGCGTGAAGACCTGCGGAAGGATGGCGCGCTTGAGGTCTATCACCAGCCGTAGCACGCCGGGCGCGTTTTGTCCGACGCGAATGCCCAGGATGTTGGGGTCGTCAGGCTTGACCTTGGCTACCAGCTCGCGCAGCGCGGGGATCAGGTCTATGCCCTCGATGTCGACGGCCAGACGCGGCGGGTCGGAGACAAAAAACTGTCGGGTCTTGATTTCCGCATCGGACTCAATCGTTAGCCGCGTGTAGTCCTTGGATGGCCAGACCCGCACCGCCACAATCGTCGCGCCGCGTGCAATGTGTTGAACGCCCAGCAGCAGCACCACGCCGCCCAGCTGCATGGCCTGGCGCCTGCTGAGCTTCTTGGCCGGTCGTGGCAAGGTCTCGTTCATGCGAGCAATTCCGCACCAGTCGCTGTGCAGGCCGTGAGTGTGACGACACGCGACTCATCTGTCAGCACCTCGATAGCGATCTGCAAGTCGGCTTTTGGCAAATGCTTGCCAGCTTTTTCTGGCCATTCCACCAGTTTGAGTCCGGGGCTGGCAAAAATGTCGCGAAAACCGGCTTCTTCCCATTCACGCGGATCGTTGAAACGGTAAAAGTCGAAGTGCCAGATATCAAGCTTGGGATGGGGCGCGGCGTCGCCCAGCGTATAGGGTTCGACCACTGCATAGGTGGGGCTTTTGATGCGGCCCTGGACGCCGAGTGACTGCAAGAGATGGCGCACAAAAGTGGTTTTGCCTGCGCCCAGATCACCGCGCAACTCAATCATGGCGTGCGCAAGCGCCGGGCTACGCGCCAGGTTCTGAGCGAAGGCCAGGGTGTCGGCCTCGTTTTGCCAGGCAATAGTTTTTACAATCAGCGGGTGCAAGCTAGTAGTCATCTCTTAAATCAATTCGTGCAGCAAATTCAAACTTGGGCGCGCGAGCTCGGATTTTCGCAAATTGGCATTGCCGGTGTCGACCTGTCTTCGGCCGAGTCTGGATTATCTGCCTGGCTGGCCCAGGGCTTTCACGGTGACATGCATTACATGGCGGCGCACGGGCTCAAGCGTGCGCGGCCTGCAGAATTGATACCCGGCACCGTGAGCGTGATCACGGCGCGCATGGATTACCTGCCGGTGGCAACAGATGCCGGCTCAGACTGGCAAGCCGTGGAGTTCGGTCGCCTTGACCGACCCGATGAGGCTATTGTCTCGGTCTACGCGCGTGGCCGGGATTACCACAAGGTCATGCGCGCCCGCCTGCAAAAACTCAGTGACCGGATCGCCGCGCATGTCGGTCCGCTGGGCGCGCGTGTCTTCACCGACTCTGCGCCCGTGCTGGAGGCCGAGTTGGCCGCCCGCAGCGGCCAGGGCTGGCGCGGCAAACACACGCTGCTGATCAGCCGTGAGGCGGGGTCCATGTTTTTTCTTGGCGAGATCTACCTGGATCTGGCTTTGCCAGCCACAGCGCCTGTCACGCCGCACTGCGGAAGCTGCAGCGCCTGCATCACTGTTTGCCCCACGCAGGCCATTGTTGCGCCCTACAAGCTCGATGCGCGGCGCTGCATTTCCTATCTGACGATTGAACACGCCGGTCCGATTCCGCTGGAGTTCAGACGGCTCATAGGCAACCGCATCTATGGCTGCGACGACTGTCAGTTGATTTGCCCCTGGAACAAGTTCGCGCAGCGTAGCGCCTTGCCTGACTTTGACGAGCGCCAGGGTCTGACAGGTCAGCAGCTGGTGACCTTGTTCGCCTGGACTGAAGAAGCGTTTTTGCGCTTCACTGAAGGCAGTGCCATCCGCCGCATCGGCCATGAGCGCTGGCTGCGCAATATTGCGGTGGCCATGGGCAATGCCTTGCGTGCCGGGTGTGACCAGGGGATCAGGCAGGCGCTGCAGGCGCGGCGCGCGCAAGCCAGCGAGCTGCTGGGCGAGCATATTGACTGGGCACTGGCGCCTGAATAGTCCTGAATTTTCAATCAATAGTGGCTTTAGGCCAATAAGGAAGTGCGTAAGCAGCTACGTATTCAGTAGCATGCCGGCCACGCCAGACTAGCGCAGTACGGCCAGGGCAAAGGGCAAACTCAGCACGCCCAGCATGGTTGACAGCGTCACCAGGCCAGCCACGTAGCCGCCGTTGTAGCCCATGCGGGCCGCCAGCACATAGGCGCTGGACGCCGTGGGTAGCGCAGCGAAGGCCAGCAGTATGGTGGTCTGCACTGGCGACAGCTCAAACAGCAGGGCCAGTCCGCAGGCCACGAGCGGCGATATGAAATGCCTGATGGTCAGCACGCTGACGCTCAGGGTTTTGGACTGCGACAAATGTTCAAACTGCATGCCGGCGCCGGCGGCCATCAAGCCGAGCGCCAGCGATGCCGCGCCAATGCGCGTGACGGTCGGCTCCAGCCAGACCGGCAAGCTGAATCCCAGCAGGTTGGCGACCAGGCCAGTGGCTGTGGCGATGATCAACGGGTTGCGGATCAACTCGCGCAGAAAGCCGCGCTGGGCGTGTCTGGCCATGGGCCACACCGCCGCCACATTGAATAGCGGCACGCACACCCCGATCAGCACCGCAATCAGCAGCAGACCCTGGCTGCCTGCCAGCCGGTCGGCCAGTGCCAGTCCTATGAAGGAGTTAAAACGAAACGCCACCTGCGCGCTGGCTGCGTGTTCGCGCCTGTCAATGCGTTTGCCAAGCCAGGGCAGCCAGGGCAGGCTGTAGGCCAGGGCAATGCCGCAAAGGCCCAGCAGCAGCCCTGCGCTGATCAGGCTGGACGCCGCGCGCAGGTCCAGCGGGCTTTTGACAATCGACTGAAACAGCAGCACCGGAAACAGGAAGTAGTACACCAGGCTTTCAACCTGCTCCCAGACGGTTCGGTTCAGTGCGGTGTAGCGGCAGACCAGGTAGCCACAGACGATCAGGGAGAAATCGGGAAAGAGAAGTTGAGCGTAATTCACCGCTTGAGAATAACCGCAAAGCCAGCCGGCCTAGGGTTTGACCTTAGGCCTGATCACATAGAGCATGGCTGCCAGCGCGCGACTGGTTTGACTGCCGCTTGCGTTTAACATTGAGCCATTAATTTCCTGAAGGACTTGAACATGCAACGTCGCCATCTTCACTTATTGTTTACCCGATCCACACTGGCTGTGCTGGCATTGACGGCTGTGGCGGGCAGCGCTTTTGCGCAGTCCTATCCGAACAAGGTCGTCAGGCTGCAGGTGCCTTTCGCGCCCGGCGGCACCACCGATATCGTTGCGCGCGTGATCGCCGAGCCATTGGGCAAGGTGCTGGGCCAGAGCGTGATTGTCGAGAACAAGGCGGGCGGCGGCGGCGTTGTCGGCGCGACTGAAATAGCGCGCGCCGTGCCGGACGGCTACACGCTGGGCGTGGCGACGGTGTCCACCACGGCGGCAAATCCCGCCATCAACCCCAAGATTCCGTACAACACGCTGACGGACTTCACGCCCATCATCAACATTGCCGCGACCCCCAACGTCATTGCGGTGCACCCCAGCTTTCCGGCCAAAAACTATAAAGAGTTCATTGCCGAGCTGAAGAAGAATCCTGGCAAATACTCCTATTCGTCGTCAGGCACAGGCGGCATTGGCCATCTGCAGATGGAGCTGTACAAAAATCTTAGCGGCACTTACATAACCCACATTCCCTACCGAGGTGGCGGACCGGCGCTCAACGACACGGTCGCCGGGCAGGTCAACATGATTTTTGACAACCTGCCATCGGCTCTGCCCTTTATCTTGCAAAAACGTCTGGTGCCCATCGTCGTCGCCGCGCCGCAGCGCCTGGCGGTCTTGCCCGATGTGCCGACCTTCAAGGAGCTTGGTCTGGAGCCTGTGAACCGCATGGCCTACTACGGCATTCTCGGCCCCAAGGCATTGCCCAAAGAGGTGGTTGACAAGATCAGCGCAGGCGTGAAGAAGTCGCTGGAAGATCCAGCCGTGCGCAAGCGTATTGAAGACACGGGTTCACTGATTGTGGCCAACACGCCAGAGCAGTTCACGGCGCAGATCAAGGCCGAGTACGAGGTCTACTTGAAAGTTGTTGAAATGGCCAAGCTCAAGCTCGATTGATAGCTGAAGCCCACTTCAAGCCACTTTAGGTCTTCAAAGGGCGTGAAAGCCGCGCCGCAACTGCCCGTGACAGGCATTTGCAGCGCGGCTTTTTTATGGCTGTTTTTTTGTTATGGTTAAGGCCATGCCCACTGCCAGCCAATCAAGTATTGATGCGTTCATAGATGCCTTGTGGCTCGAAGACGGGCTCTCCAAAAACACCCTGGGTGCCTATCGGCGCGATCTGTCGCTTTATGCGAGCTGGCTGGCCGAAAAGGCGCAGCAGGGCCGCCAGCTCGACGAGACGCTTGAAATCGATCTGAGCCGCTATTTTTCGGCCCGCCACAGCGCGACCAAGGCCACCTCGGCGAATCGCCGCCTGACGGTCTTCAAGCGCTATTTCCGTTGGGCGCTGCGCGAGCGTTTCATCACGGCTGACCCGACGCTCAAACTGCAATCAGCCAAACAGGCCTTGCGTGTGCCCAAGGTGATGAGTGAAGCCCAGGTCGAAGCGCTGCTGGCCGCGCCAGATGAAGACAGCCCGCTCGGACAGCGCGACCGCGCCATGCTGGAGCTGATGTATGCCAGCGGCCTGCGCGTCAGTGAGCTAGTGGGACTCAAGACTTTTCATGTCGGTTTGAATGAAGGCGTGCTGCGCGTCATGGGCAAGGGCAGCAAGGAGCGGCTGGTACCTTTTGGACAGGTTGCGCGCGAGGCCATCGTGCTTTATCTGGAGCAGGCCAGGCCTGTGATTCTGGGCGGGCAACAAACCGAGGACTTGTTTGTCACCAGCCGGGGCAGCAGCATGAGCCGGGTGATGTTCTGGATGCTGGTCAAAAAATACGCGCTGCTGGCCGACATCCGCTCGCCGCTGTCACCGCACACCTTGCGCCATGCCTTTGCAACACATTTGTTGAACCATGGCGCAGACCTGCGCGCGGTCCAGATGCTGCTCGGTCATGCGGACATCTCGACGACCACGATTTACACCCACGTGGCGCGTGAGCGGCTCAAGTCCTTGCACGCGCAGCACCATCCCCGCGGTTGATGCGCTCAGCGCGGCCGGCCAGTCATTGCGTGCGGTACATGTAATCGCGGTTGAACGGGTAAACCGATTGGGCACCGACGGCAGGCGCGCTGCTGACATCGCCCGTTGGTTTGGTCGCCAGCAACTGGTGCAGTGATATCCAGCCCTGCTCAAAACTCATGGCGCTGCCCGCGAGGTAGAGGCGGTAGGCGCGCAAGGTTTTTTCAGCATTGCTTGGGCCTGCGTTCGCTGTCAGCACCTGGCGCGCGGTGTCCAGCTGCGTTTCCAGCGCGCTGGACCAGTCCCACAGCGTGCGGGCGTAATGCGGCCGCAGGTTCTCGGCATCCACCAGCTCCAGGCCGGCACGCGACAGATGCTCGAGCACGGCGCTCACATGCATCAGCTCGCCACCAGGAAAGATGTATTTTTCGATGAAGTCGCCCATGCCGGCGCCCAACTGCCGGTTGTCCAGCCCGCCGGCCGTGATGCCATGGTTCAGGACCATGCCGCCTGGGGCCAGCAAATGCATGATTTTCTTGAAATAGGCGTTCATGTTGGCGTGGCCCACATGCTCAAACATGCCGACGGAGGCGATTTTGTCGAAGGGCTTGTCTTGCGCGCCCAGCTGCATGTCGCGGTAGTCGCACAGTTCCATCTTCACGCGCTGCCCCAGACCTTTTTGTGCGATCAGTTGTTGCACATGGGCGTGCTGGTTTCTAGACAGCGTGATGCCTGTGCCTTCTACGCCATAGTGCTCGGCGGCCCACAGCAGCAGCCCGCCCCAGCCCGCACCAATATCAAGAAAACGCTCGCCGGGCTTGAGCATCAATTTTCTGCAGATGTGGTCCAGCTTGGCTTCCTGGGCTTGAGCCAAGGTGGTCGAGGCATCTGTCAGGTCGCGGTAATAAGCGCAGGAATAAACGCGCCTCGGGTCCAGCCACAGCGCGTAAAAATCATCTGAAACGTCGTAATGGAATTGCACCTGCGCGGCGTCTTTTGCCTGGGTATGGGCGGCCAGCGATTTGGCGCGCCGCAGCAGACTGGTCCACCATGCGGTGTCGCTGTATAACGGGCTGCCGGGCATCAGCCGTGTGACGGCGCGCATGATGTCACGCATGGCGCCTTCAAGCTGAAGTTTGCCCTCTACATAGTCTTCGGCCAGTGTGCCTATCTGGCCGGCTCTCAGGCGGGCCATGCTGGACCAGCTGGAGATCACCAGCTTCACCGAGGCGTTGGCCGCGCCTAGCAGCTGGCCATGCGGCAGTTGCACCGCGACATCCGCCGGCAGTTGCGGCGCGTGTGAGGGAAGGCTCGAAATCAGCTTGGTGATCATGCTCCAGCTCCTTTTTGTGCACGATCAGACTAGCCAGTTTTAGTTGCCTTGTCTGTAGTCCTAGGGCGCTTGATCTATTGCGAGGCTCACGCTTGCTGGCTCAGCAGTGCCAGTTCTGCGGCGTCAAATCCGGCGTCACGGCGCGCGCTCAGGTTGAGCGGGCCCTTGAGCCGGGGCGCGCCGTATTGGCTGGCCAGTGCCGCATAGGTGGCCAGCGGCTCGAGCGCACGCTGGTCGCACAGGAAGCGGTACCAGTGGTTGCCTATCGCGACATGGCCGATCTCGTCCCGCAGGATGATGTCCAGGATGTCCACGGCGCGCAGCGCCTCGGGCGTGCCGACCCTGCGCAGCTTGGCCTGCATGGGCGGCGTGGCATCCAGCCCGCGCGCTTCCAGCGTGCGCGGCACCAGTGCCATGCGTGCCAGCACGTCGGAGCTGGTTTTTTCCGTCATGTCCCACAGACCGGTGTGGGCCGGGAAGTCGCCGTAGTCATAGCCCAGGCTTTGCAAATGGGTGCGCAACAGGCTGAAATGCAGGGCTTCCTCATCGGCCACGCGCAGCCAGTCCAGGTAGTAGGCTTGGGGCATGTCGGAAAAACGCCAAATGGCGTCGAGCGCCAGATTGATGGCGTTGAACTCGATGTGGCTGACCGCATGGATCAGCGCCGCCAGGCCCTCGGTGGTGAAGGGCGAGCGCTTGGGGACATCCAGGTGCGAGCGCAACTCCGGCCGCGCTGGGCAGCCGGGCAGATCCTCAGGGGCTTGAAAGTGCGCTTGCGGTGTGTCAGTCGCTATAAAAAAAGTAGCTGCTTGCGCCCGCAGGCATTGCGTCAGAGCCACTTTTTTATCAGGATTTGAGGCCATCAGCGCGGCCAGGGCCTGCTGGCGCAACTCCAGCTTGGGGGCAATAGTCGTCATGGCGTGATTGTCCACGACCTGCGCGTTGCCGTGCCCTGGCTGCGCCTGCAGCTGAACCAGGCCTGCATCCTTACAATCGGGTGCAACGCCTTCCAACCCAGCAGCCTTCAGGACCAGCATGGCCATTTACCAGCTTGACGATCTGACCCCCGATATCCACGCCTCCGCCTGGGTGGCAGACAATGCCCAGGTGCTGGGCCGCGTGACGCTGGCTGAGGACAGCAGTGTCTGGTTTGGCGTTGTGATACGCGGTGATACCGACACCATCAGCGTGGGGCGGGGCTCCAACATCCAGGACAACAGTGTCTTGCATGCCGACCACGGCAGTCCGCTGGTGATTGGCGAGAACGTCACCGTCGGCCACCAGGCCATGCTGCACGGCTGCAGCATTGGCGACGGCACGCTGATCGGCATTCAGGCGGTAGTGCTCAACGGCGCCAGGATAGGCAAGAACTGCCTGGTCGGTGCGGGCGCACTGGTGACGGAGGGCAAGGTGTTTCCTGACGGCTCCATGATTCTGGGCAGTCCTGCAAAAGTGGTCAGGCAACTGACGCCCGAGCAGATTGAGGGCCTGAAAATGAGCGCCAAAAACTACACGGCCAACGCCAAGCGCTACAAGTCCGGTCTTAAAAAGCTGGCTTGATCCGATTTCTTTTAGGTTTTACTTTTTTCGCTATGTCTGAACTCCATAAATTTATCTTTGAGGGCCTGCCAGTGCGCGGCATGCTGGTTCGCCTGACCGACTCCTGGCAGGAAATCCTCAAGCGTCGGCAGGCCGCTGGCGGCTATCCGGTCGAGGTCATGCACCTGCTTGGCGAGATGGCCGCTGCGGGCGCGCTGATGCAAAGCAATATCAAATTCAACGGCGCGCTGGTGTTGCAGATTTTTGGTGATGGTCCGGTCAAGCTGGCGGTTGCCGAGGTTCAGCCCGATCTGAGCCTGCGCGCCACGGCCACCGTGACGGGCGCTGTCGAGTCCGGCAGCAGTCTGAGCCAGCTGGTCAACGTCAACAACGAGGGACGCTGCGCGATCACCCTGGACCCCAAGGACAAGTTGCCCGGACAGCAGGCCTACCAGGGTGTGGTGCCGCTTTTTGGCGACAGCCATGAAAAGCTTGAAAAGCTCAGCGAGGTGCTGGAGCACTACATGCTGCAAAGCGAACAACTCGATACCCGCCTGATTCTGGCCGCCGACGGTGAGGTGGCTGCTGGCTTGTTGATCCAGCGCCTGCCGGTCAAGGGCATGGGCAATCTGGAAGGCCAGATTGACAGGGACGCGAATGAAGACGAGATCGGCGTCAACGAAGACTACAAGCGTATTTCGATTCTTGCTGGAACGCTCAAGCGCGAGGAATTGTTGAGCCTGGATGCCGACACGATTTTGCATCGCCTCTTTTGGGAGGAACCCATCACCCGCTATGAGCCTTTGACGCCGAGCTTTGCCTGCAGTTGCTCACGCGAGCGGGTTGGCAACATGCTGCGCAGTCTTGGGGTTGCCGAGGTTGAAAGCGTGATCGCAGAGCTTGGCGCCGTGGGCGTGACCTGCGAGTTTTGTGGCGCGCACTACGATTTTGACCCGGTGGACGCGGCGCAGATTTTTACCAATCCCACGCTGCAGCCGCCACCCAGCCCAACGGTTCAGTAGCCTGAAGCCTGTGTCGCCCGCTTTTGCAGCAGGTCGGTGAGCAGCCTGTGCTCGCATTGCGGGTCGCTGCATTTGTCACAGGCCCAGACCCATGGCTTGTGGTTCAAAGCTGCCCCGGACTGAACATGCTGCCGGTGCTGCGGCATGAGGGCCTCCACAATGCTCAAGGCCTGGCTCAGTTTTTCGTCTGCCGAACCATAAAGCACCTGGAACGCGGCCTTGCTTAGCGCCAGTGCTGCGCGTATCGACTGGTCTGCCTGTTGTGTTGCGGCGTCGGTCGCCTGCAGGCCCATTAGGAGTCTGAGCGTTTGCTGGTTTGCCGGCGCCTGCGCCGCAGCCAGATCTGCACTGGCCACATAAGCCGGCCAGTCCAGCGCCTGCAGCGCCTGGCCGAGGGCTGTGGCCAGTTGCGATTTGCCGCTTCCAGGCGCGCCCATCAGCGCTACCTTCAGCGTCGCCAGTGCTGGCTTATTTGCTGATCTGTACAAAGATTTCATTGGGCTTGACCATGCCCAATTCACTGCGCGCCTTTTCTTCAACCATGTCCAGGCCTTCCTTGAGGTCCCTGACTTCTGCGGCCAACTGGTCATTGGCGGCCTGGGCCTGGACGTTTTTCGCATGCTGCTCGTCGAGCCGCTGCTGCAATTCGCGCACACGGGGGATGCTGCCCCGGCCAAGCCAGAGTTGCGCGTGCAGCAACAGCAGCAGCGCAATCAGGATGGCGGAGATGAGGCGATGTCCCACGGCTGAACCACTCTTTAGTGCAGCAAGCGACTTAGCGCAGGTTGTAGAACGCGGCGCGACCGGGGTAGCTCGCCACTTCGCCGAGGTCTTCTTCTATGCGCAGCAACTGGTTGTACTTGGCCATGCGGTCAGAGCGTGAAAGCGAACCGGTCTTGATCTGGCCCGCATTGGTGCCGACTGCGATGTCTGCAATCGTCGAGTCTTCGGTTTCGCCTGAACGATGCGAGATCACGGCGGTGTAGCCGGCGCGCTTGGCCATCTCAATCGCAGCAAAGGTTTCGGTCAAGGTGCCGATCTGGTTGATCTTGATCAGGATGGAGTTGGCAATGCCTTTGTCTATACCTTCCTTGAGGATTTTCGTGTTGGTTACAAACAGGTCATCACCGACGATCTGCACGTTCTTGCCCAGACGGTCGGTCAGGATTTTCCAGCCATCCCAGTCGCCTTCGGCCATGCCGTCCTCAATGCTGATGATCGGGTATTTGTCGACCCAGGTCGCGAGCATGTCTGTCCATTCCTGTGCCGTCAGGCTCAGGCCTTCACCGGACAGCACATATTTGCCATCCTTGTAAAACTCGGAAGCGGCGCAATCAAGGCCCAGTGCGATCTGCTCACCGGCAACAAAGCCGGCTTTGTCAATGGCTTCCAGGATCATCTGTATGGCCGCTTCGTGGCTTGGCACATTGGGCGCAAAGCCCCCCTCGTCACCAACCGCAATGCTCATGCCCTTGTCGTGCAGGATTTTTTTCAGTGCATGAAAAACTTCGGCGCCGTAACGCACGGCTTCGCGAAAGCTCGGTGCGCCTACCGGAATGATCATGAATTCCTGCAAGTCCAGGTTGTTGTTGGCGTGCGCGCCACCGTTGACCACATTCATCATGGGCACGGGCATCTGCATTGCTGCACTGCCACCAAAGTAACGGTACAGCGGCAGGCCGGCTTCTTCAGCGGCGGCTCTGGCAACTGCCATGCTGACAGCCAGCATGGCGTTGGCCCCCAGGCGTGATTTGTTTTCTGTGCCGTCCAGGTCAATCAGCGTGCGGTCCAGAAAGGCCTGCTCGCTGGCATCCAGGCCCAGCACGGCTTCGGAAATCTCGGTGTTGATATGTTCAACTGCCTTGAGCACGCCTTTGCCCAGGTAGCGGGACTTGTCGCCGTCACGCAGCTCGATGGCTTCACGCGAACCAGTGGAGGCGCCCGATGGCACGGCCGCACGGCCCATGACGCCGGACTCCAGCAGCACATCGCATTCAACAGTGGGGTTGCCACGGCTGTCGAGAATTTCGCGGCCGACGATATCAACAATTGCGCTCATTTATTTGCTCTTTCAAAATCAATCAAAAAATCGGAAAACCGGGGGTCAAACGCCTTCGACGATGACCATTCGCATGATGGATGCGCCACTTCTGGCCGCGATGGCCGAGGTGTATTCGGGGGAGTTGTAATAGTCCCTGGCCTTTTCGACCGACGGGAATTTCAGTATCACGACGCGATCGGGCGTCCAGTCACCCTCGAGCACTTCGACAGCGCCGCCGCGGGCGCAAAACTCAGCGCCGCAGGCCTTTACCGCAATGGTCGACAGCGTTTTGTAGGCTTCGTATTGTTCAGGGTTGGTGACCGTGACGTTGGCAATGATGTAGGCCGATGGCATGGTCGCTTCCTATGCGTTGAAGTTGTTTTCCAGAAAACCGTTTTTCTTGGTCACACGGTCCAGCTCCAGCAGTGTTTCCAGCAGAGCCCGCATGTGCTTGAGCGGAACGGCATTTGGCCCGTCGCTCATGGCTTTGGCCGGGTCTGGGTGGGTTTCCATAAAGAGTCCCGCGACACCAACGGCCACTGCGGCACGTGCGAGCACGGGCACCATTTCTCGCTGGCCGCCACTGCTCGTGCCATTGCCGCCTGGCAACTGGACTGAGTGGGTGGCGTCAAACACCACCGGTGCGTGGGTTTCCCGCATGATCGCGAGGCTGCGCATGTCGGACACCAGGTTGTTGTAGCCAAAGCTCGCGCCGCGTTCGCAGGCCATGAAGCGGTCTTCGCTCAGGCCTTTTTCGCGCGCTGCGGCACGCGCTTTGTCTATGACATTTTTCATGTCGCCGGGCGCCAGAAACTGGCCCTTCTTGATATTCACCGGTTTGCCGGACTGAGCCACCGCATGGATGAAGTCGGTCTGACGGCAAAGAAATGCCGGTGTCTGCAGCACGTCAACCACGGCAGCTACCGCGGCGATGTCGGCCTCGGAGTGAACGTCAGTCAGTATAGGCACGCCCAGATCACGTTTGACCTTGGCCAGTATCTCCAGTCCCTTGTGCATGCCGGGGCCGCGAAACGTGGTGCCGCTGGAGCGGTTGGCCTTGTCATAACTGGACTTGAAGATAAAAGGTATGCCCAGGCTGGCCGTGATTTCCTTCAAGGTACCTGCGGTGTCCATCTGCAATTGCTCGGACTCAATCACGCAGGGCCCGGCAATCAGGAAAAAAGGCTGGTCCAGCCCAATGTCGAAGCCGCAAAGTTTCATGATTCGCGCGTGCCTGCGATCGTGCCGGCGTAAGTCACCCGACGACCTTCAGGGCCTTGCCTGCGACCTGATGGTCCAGTGCGGCCTTGACGTAGGCATTGAACAGCGGATGGCCGTTCCATGGCGTCGACTTGAACTCCGGGTGAAACTGGACACCCACGTACCAGGGGTGCAGTGTTTGCGGCAGTTCAACGATTTCGGTGAGCTGCTCGCGCTGGGTCAGCGCCGAGATCACCAGACCGGCTTCGCGCAATGCGGGCAGGTAGTGCACATTGGCCTCGTAGCGATGGCGATGGCGTTCTGTGACCACGTCGCCATAGATTTTGTGCGCCAGCGTGCCCAGGGCGACGTCAGAACTCTGCGCGCCCAGGCGCATCGTGCCGCCCATGTCGGACTGCGCATCGCGCGTCTTGATGGTGCCGTCTTCATCTTTCCACTCTGTGATCAGGGCAATCACCGGGTGTGTCGTCTGCGGCGCGAATTCGGTGCTGTTGGCGTCTTTCAGGCCTGCAACATGGCGTGCGAATTCAATTGTCGCGACCTGCATGCCCAGGCAGATGCCCAGGTAGGGAACCTTGTTTTCACGGGCATAGCGTGCAGCGCAAATCTTGCCTTCAACGCCGCGCACGCCGAAGCCGCCGGGCACCAGAATGCCGTCAAACTTGGCCAGACGCGAGACGGTTTCTGGCGTGAGGGTTTCCGAGTCGATGTACTCGATCACGACCTTGGCATGGTTTTTCATGCCGGCATGCCTGAGCGCTTCATTGAGCGACTTGTAGCTGTCGCTGAGGTCAACATATTTGCCGACCATCGCGATGTGAACTTCGTTTTTCGGGTGTTCTGTCTCGTACACCAGCTCGTCCCAGCGCTTGAGGTTGGCTGGCGGCGTGTTCAGTCGCAGCTTGTCGCAGATCAGGCCGTCCAGGCCCTGCTCATGCAGCATGCGTGGGACTTTGTAGATGGTGTCCACATCCCACATGGAGATCACACCCCATTCAGGGACGTTTGAAAACAGGGAGATTTTTTCGCGTTCTTCGCTCGGAATCGGCCGGTCAGCCCGGCACAGCAGCACATCTGCCTGGATACCGATTTCGCGCAATTGCTTGGCAGTGTGCTGCGTCGGCTTGGTCTTGAGTTCACCGGCTGCAGCAATCCAGGGCACATAGCTCAGGTGCACAAAAGCCGTGTTGTTGGGGCCCAGGCGCAAGCTCATTTGCCGCACGGCTTCCAGGAATGGCAGTGACTCGATGTCACCGACCGTGCCGCCAATCTCGACGATGGCGACATCGACCGCTTCTGGCGTGTCGAAACCGGCGCCGCGTTTGACGAAGTCCTGAATCTCGTTGGTGACGTGCGGGATGACCTGCACGGTTTTGCCGAGGTAGTCGCCGCGACGCTCTTTTTCGAGCACGCTTTTGTAAATCTGGCCAGTGGTGAAGTTGTTGGCCTTCTTCATGCGCGTTTCGATGAAACGCTCGTAGTGGCCCAGATCCAGGTCGGTTTCTGCTCCGTCTTCAGTGACAAAAACTTCGCCATGCTGAAACGGCGACATGGTGCCGGGATCTACGTTGAGGTAGGGGTCCAGCTTGATTAAGGTAACTTTGAGGCCGCGTGATTCAAGTAGCGCGGCCAAGGAGGCTGAGGCGATTCCCTTGCCCAGGGAGGACACCACACCGCCGGTGACGAAGACAAATTTGGTCATGTCAAATACGAACTGTGAGCTCGTAGAGGTGGGAAATCGAGATTATAGGCGGTGATATTTGCTGCAATGGCTCTGCGCCACAAGCTGATACATTGCGGGGCATGACGAATCAAGTGAATCAGATGGAAATGGGGCATGGTGATGGCGCGCCGCTGGACCTGGAGGGCAAGCATATCGTGCTCGGCCTGTCCGGCGGCATTGCCTGCTACAAGGCGGCTGAGCTCTGCCGGGCCCTGATCAAGGCCGGCTCCACGGTGCAGGTGGTCATGACAGCGGCTGCCGAGCAGTTCATCACGCCAGTGACCATGCAGGCCTTGAGCGGACGACCGGTATTTACCAGTCAGTGGGACAGCCGGCCGGTGGGCGAGAGCGCCAACAGCATGGCCCATATCAACTTGTCGCGGCAAGCCGACGCGATCGTGATTGCGCCTTGCAGCGCCGACTTCATGGCCAAGCTGCTGCACGGCCGGGCCGATGATCTGCTCAGCCTAATGTGCCTGGCCAGACCCCTGGACAAAGTGCCTCTGCTGCTGGCGCCGGCCATGAACCGCGAGATGTATGCACATCCGGCCACGCAGCGCAATCTGGCGCAGTTGCAGGCCGATGGCGCTACGGTACTGGGTGTAGGCACCGGTTTTCAGGCCTGCGGTGAAACCGGCGACGGGCGCATGCTGGAGCCCGAGCAGTTGCTCGAAGACATCGTTGCGTTTTTCATGCCCAAGCTGCTCGCGGGGCAGCGGTTTCTGGTGACGGCCGGGCCGACTTACGAGGCGATTGACCCGGTGCGCGGCATCACCAATTTGTCCAGCGGCAAGATGGGTTTTGCGATCGCTCGGGCGGCGCGTGAGGCGGGCGCAGAGGTCACGCTGGTGGCTGGACCAGTCAGTTTGCAAACGCCGCGCGGCGTCACCCGCATCGACGTGAAATCAGCACAAGATATGCTTGAAGCGGTTGTTCGACGGGCGCAAGACGCTACGGTATTTGTAGCAACTGCAGCGGTGGCTGACTGGCGCGTCAGCGCGCCATCCGGGCAAAAACTGAAAAAAGATGGCTCGGGTCAGATGCCCGCGCTGGCATTCACAGAAAACGCAGATATTCTGGCCAATGTTGCCCAGTCGGCTGTAGCCACAAGCGGCGCGCTGTATTGCGTGGGTTTTGCGGCCGAAAGCCAGGACCTGCTTGAAAACGCCCAAGCCAAGCGCTTGCGTAAAAAGGTGCCGCTGCTGGTGGGCAACATCGGGCCCGACACCTTTGGTCAGGACCACAACGCCTTGCTGCTGCTCGATGCGCAAGGGGTGCTAGAGCTGCCCCGCGCTTCCAAGCTGTTGCTGGCACGGCGGCTGGTGCGGGAGATTGCGCTGCGTCTGGCCCGTCAGCCTGCAGCTTTAAGCCCCGCCATCATTCAAGCCTGACAGGCAACATCTTTTCAAGTATCCGGAAAAAAATAATGAAAATCGACGTCAAGATCATGGACCCGCGCCTTCAGGGCAATCTTCCCAGCTACGCCACGCCCGGCAGCGCCGGCCTGGACCTGCGCGCCTGCCTTGATGCGCCGCTGACGCTGGCGCCCAACGCCTGGCAACTGGTGCCTACAGGCATCGCCATTTATATTCACAATCCGGCCTACGCCGCGCTGATATTGCCGCGTTCCGGGCTGGGACACAAGCACGGCATTGTGCTGGGCAATCTGGTCGGCCTGATTGACAGCGACTACCAGGGCCAGCTGATGGTCAGCGCCTGGAACCGCAGTGATGTGGCATTCACCATGGAGCCTATGGAGCGGATTGCGCAATTGGTGATCGTGCCGGTGTTGCAGGCAGAGTTCAATGTGGTGACCGAGTTTCCCGCCAGCCTGCGCGGCGAGGGCGGCTACGGCTCGACCGGCAAGGCTTGAGAGCGCTTGCCCGCAGTCGCGCAGCGCCGGTCGGCATGCGCCTACACGTGGGACCAACCATCGCCTAGAGCGGTGCGGGCCTTCAGCTCACCATGCCGCTGGTGTGAAGCGGACTGTAATCAGTGTTCAATAGCGACGTCAGACGCAAGAGGTTCATGCCTCTGGCTGCGTCACGCTGTTGTGACCACCTTTACAGGAGAACTACATGCCTTCCTTTTCTCGCCTAGCCTCAAGCCTTGCGGCCTTGGGCTGTGTTGTCGGTCTTGCAGCCTGCGGCACCCCGACCTACAACTCCCAAAGCACGGCTTATCCTGCTCAGAGCTATCCCTCATCGTCTTATCCTGCCGGAAACGCGACATCCGCCTATGTCGAGTACGGCCGGGTCACCGCTGTGGACGTGGTTCGTATGCAGGAACCAAGTTCGGGCATCGGTGCTGGGGCCGTGATTGGCGGTATTGCCGGCGCGGTGATCGGGCATCAGGTCGGCGGCGGTTCTGGCCGCGACCTGGCAACGATTGCTGGCGGTGTGGGCGGTGCGGTGGCCGGAAATGCCATACAGCGCAACTCCTCGGCGCAGGGCCGGGACGTCTACCGCGTGTCGGTGCAAACCGACAATGGTGCATACCGCACTTACGACCTGGGTGGCTCGACTGATTTGCGTACCGGAGACAGGGTACGCATTGAAAACGGGCAGTTGTACCGTTATTGAGCGTGCTGGCCTGGTGGCTAGCAGGCTAGTCACCTTGTCCGCCCCTGCCTGGCCGCCCAGGCCGCTTCATGCGGCTGGGTATGTCAGTGCAGGGTGTCGCTGCCTTTGATGGCGGACTCGAGCTTGAAAAATCCGGTGCCCATGGAGCCTTGGCCAATTTCTGCTTCACTCGCCTCGCGCACCGATTCGACTTTGAGCGCCAGCCTCAGGGCAATACCTGAGAGCGGATGGTTGCCGTCGAGCACCACGTGTTCGGGGTAGATTTCAGTGACCGTGTAGATCTTGTCGCGCGGTGTCTCGGGGTTGGCGCCGGCTGGCAAGGCTGCACCATCAAAGGTCATGCCTTCTTCGAGTTCTGCCGGAAAGAGCGTGCGGGGCTCCAGGAACACCAGGTATTCGTCATAGTCGCCAAAGGCACTTTCTGGCTCCAAATGCAACTCAAGCCCATCGCCGGCTTCGTGGCCTTGCAGCGCTTCCTCGATTTTTTCCAGCAAGTCATGGCCACCGAGCAAAAACTCGACCGGTTCGTCGAGTTCGTCGAGTACTTCGCCCAAAGTGTCTTTTAGTGTCCAGGTCAGGGCAACAATGCATTGCGTGGTGATTTTCATCCGACAATTGTCCCATGGATGTAAATCAACCCCTGTCTCTACTTGCTGGTTTGACGCCCGCACAATTCATGCGGCGCCATTGGCAGAAAAAACCGCTGCTGGTGCGTCAGGCGTTGCCGGGCTTCAAACCCTTACTGAGCCGAGCTGAACTTTTCAAGCTGGCCGCGCGCGAGGCCGTCGAGTCACGGCTGATCGTTCAGAAAAATGCCGGCTGGCGCATGAAATCCGGCCCCTTTGCCGCGCGCAGCCTGCCGCCGCAAAACCAGGCGGGCTGGACGCTGCTGGTGCAAGGCGCTGACCTGCATGAGCCCAAAGCGCATGACTTGCTGCAGCGTTTTCGTTTTGTGCCCGATGCACGGCTCGATGACCTGATGATCTCGTTTGCCACGCCTGGCGGTGGCGTGGGGCCGCACTTTGACAGCTATGACGTATTTTTGCTGCAGGCCAGCGGCAGTCGGCTCTGGAAGATCAGCAAACAAAAAGACCTGACGCTGCAGCCTGATGTGCCCCTGAAGATATTGCAGAATTTTGAGCCGGAACAAGAGTTCTTGCTTGAGGCCGGTGACATGCTTTACCTGCCGCCGCGCTATGCACACGACGGCATCGCACAGGCCAGCGCCGGGCCAGACGGCAAGGCCGCGGATTGCATGACTTATTCGGTTGGTTTCAGGGCGCCAGCGCGACGCGAACTGGCCTCTGAACTGCTGCATCGCCTGGCGGAATTCAGCGAGGATGATGCCGAGGCATCAAGCCCTGAGCGCGCGCAAGCGATGTACCGGGATCCGGACCAGCTGGCGACGGCAACGCCTGCTGCCTTGCCGGCCGCATTGACAAGTTTTGCGACCCACGCGGTTCTCGACGCGCTGAAAGACCCGCTGGCAGTGGCCTGTGCGCTCGGTGAGTACATGACCGAGCTCAAGCCCTCGGTCTGGTTCGATGAGCCTCAGCCTGACTCGGGTCCGTCCCTGGCCGAGGTGGGCGTTTGTCTGGATTCGCGAAGCCGGATGATGTATGACGCGGCGCATGTGTTCATCAATGGCGAGAGTTACCGCGCCAAAGGCGCCGATGCGCGCTTGATGCAGCGCCTGGCCGACCAGCGTGCGCTGTCGGCGCATGAATTGGTCAAGGCCAGTTCAGCGGCGCTGGATTTGCTCGCTGACTGGTGCGATGCGGGTTGGGTTAAAGCCGGCGCCTAGCCTTTAGTGCGCCAAGTTCAAGCCAAGGATTTATTTTTGGAGCACACCATGGACGCTGAAAAGACGCCAAACAATCCCATCTTGAACTTGCCACAGGGACGTTTCAACGGAAGCACCGAATTTGCCGAGATGATTCGCCTGGCTTTTGCGACTGCGGCGGCCCAGGGTTGGCGCGAGCTCATCCTGAGCGACAGCAGCTTTGAAGACTGGCCGCTGGGCGAGCGACTAGTGGCGCAGTCGCTCAACGATTGGTCGGCATCGGGCCGCAAGCTGACCATGCTGGCCAGAAATTACGATCCGCTTGTGCGACGCCATGCGCGCTTTGTGACCTGGCGACGCACCTGGTCGCATCTGGTGACTTGTCGCTCAAACGTCGCTGTGTCAGCAGAGGATTTTCCGAGTGCACTCTGGAGCCCTGTCTGGGTATTTCAAAGGCTGGATCTGGAGCGCTGCAGCGGCATGGCGGGCGGCGAGCCGGCGCGACGTGTGCAGCTCAGGGAGCAACTCGATGAATACCTGCGCCGGAGCTCGCCGGCTTTTCCCGCAACCACGCTGGGCATCTAGCTCGACGCCCGTACTTGTCTGCTGGCCAAGCGCCAGAGGCAATTTGTTATGGCCGATGCGGGTTCTTTCTGTTACCGGACGCCGTTTTTTTGTGTATGCAAAATCGGGCTATAATTTAAAGCTGGGTGGAAGAGCTCGAGTCCTTTCGTCCGGTCAAACAACATGTGGGAGCGCATGCGCTGCCAGCCAAGTTTTTGACAATTTCCGGAAATTGTTTTCTTTTAATCATCAAGGATAGTAAAAATGAATAAATCTCTCGTTTTGGCCGCTCTGGTTGCTGCTGTTGCTCTGGCCGCTTGCGGTAAAAAAGAAGAAGCTGCTGCTCCTGCACCAGCCGTTGTTGCCGCTCCTGCTGAAGCCGCATCTGCACCTGCTGCCGCTGCCGCACCTGCTGCTGACGCTGCCGCTGCTGCCGCAACTGCTCCTGCAGCTTCCGCCGCTCCAGAAGCCGCCAAGAAGTAATTTTTCAAATTGCTCGAAAAAGCCGCCGCAAGGCGGCTTTTTTGTGCCCGTCATATTCTTGCTCTGCAGGCTTTAGGCAAGTGCCTGTTCAGAGTTCCAGCCAGCCGCAGCCCTGGTCGGGTCCGGCCACCACGATGTCGCTGGCCGCGCGGGACAGGGCCTGAGCCAGTAAATCCTGCGCCAATGCTGCGCGGTTGTTTTGCACGCTCAGATGCGCGGCCACCACATGCGTGAGTTGCGGATGATTGATCGCTTGCGCGATGTCGGCGGCAGCGCTGTTAGACAGGTGGCCATAGGCGCCGCCCACTCGGCGCTTTAAAAACGCCGGGTAGGACGATTGCGCCAGCAAATCTTCGTCATGGTTGCATTCGAGCAGCAGCGCGTCGCAGCCCGCCAAATGCGTTAGTACATGCGCTGTTGCATGACCCAGGTCGGTCAGCACACCGAGCTTTTTTGCGCCGTCGGTGCAACTCAGTTGCAAGGGCTCTCTGGCGTCGTGCGGCACGGTAAAGGGCGTGAGCTGCAGGCCACCCAGGTCAAGGGCCTGACCATCTCGCGCTGTGTGCAGCAAGCCGTCAAAATCAGGTGCGCCTATGGCGTCATAGGTGCCAGAACTCATCCAGACTGGAATCCTGTAGCGCAGGGACAGCGAACGCGCACAGCCGATATGGTCGCCATGCTCGTGGGTGATGAACACCGCATTGATGTCCTCAGGCTCAAGACCGGCCTGGGCCAGTCTGGCCAACAGTTGCCTGATACCCAGACCACAGTCAATCAGCAAGCGAAATGGGATGAGCCCGTTGGCTTCGACCAGCGTGGCATTGCCTGAACTGCCGCTGCCCAGGCTTTTGAATCTCAAGGCCGCTTCTGGTTTGACAGGGCAGGCTGCGCCCGGATTACAAGCAAGGCTGGCCTTACTTCAGGTCGTCTGCAATGACCTGCACGATGCGCTGCGCGTTGGCCGAAGACTCCGCTGCGCCTTGTGCATTAAGTACAGACACCGTCGTGGCGTTACCCTGACTTTTCACGCTGATGCGGTACTTGAGGGGCGCGAGTGCTGGTGCTGCGCCACTGAAAAGCTTGGACAGCAGGCTTTGTTCTTTCTTGTCAGCCGTCGGTTCAACATAGCGGACAAAATAAGTGCCTTGCGCACGATCGCGGTCTTCTACTGTGAAACCGGTGCGATCCAGTGCCAGGCCGACACGGCGCCAGGCGCGGTCAAAATCCTGATCGATCTGGACCACGGGTGCGCCGTTGACGCTGGCAACGCGTGAGGTCGGACTGGCTGATGCAACTGCAACAAGCTGCTTCGATTGCTCCTGGCTCACGCCCAGCTTGACCATCAGGCGACGCAGGAATTCTGCTTCGAGTTCAGGGTCGGCTGGCCTGGGTTGCCAGATCGTGTCAGCGCCGGTCTGCGTGCCACCTGATGTTTTCACGGTCTCTATCATGCCCCTGTGGCTGATGTAAATTTCAGTGCCGCCAGCCGCATTGCGCTCAAGGCGGGTACGGAACTTGTCGCGTTCGCCGGTGGAGTACAGACCATCGAAGACCTTGCCAATGGTGGACCTGATGAAGTCCTGCGGAAGCTTGGCCCGGTTTTCAGCGTAATCCGTTTCCATGATGCCAAGGTTTTCCTGGTCAAGCGTCAGCAAAAAACCGCTTTCCTGCCAGAAGTCACGCACGGGACCCCAGAGTTTGTCGGCCGGTCTGTCGACCACCAGCCAGCGCTGGTTTCCAGCGCGTTCAATCCGCATGTCGCCAACAGCGCTTGCCGCGACTGGCGCGGCCTGTGCAACCGGCGCCGTCTGGTACGCGCTGGCATTGACCGGCATGCCTGGCACGACATAGCGCGTGTCTTTGCTAAGCTGTGTCAGGTCAGGCGGAATCGCCAGCGACGGCGCTGCGACCTTGCCGCTGGATTTGTAATCAATCTTGTCGCCCTGAAGCATGTCGCCCAAGCCTGAGCAGCCGGCGAGCAGCAGCGCTGCGATCAGCGCAGAAACGGTTGCGGCGTGGCTGGCCAAGCGCATAGCGTTGCGGTTTTGCATTGTCTTCACTTGCGTATCCTTAAAAATCAGATCAGGCCGCAAAGGCGCAACGCGCCCTCAACGGTGGCTTCGTTAGAGGCTTCGAGTGGCGTCATGGGCAGGCGCAGAGTCGGTCCACACAGACCCATGCGGGCCATCGCCCATTTCACAGGAATCGGATTGGCCTCGACAAACAGGTTTTTATGCAGTGGCAGCAGACTCATTTGCAAGGTCATTGCGCGCTTGACGTCGCCGGCCAGTGCCGCCATGCACAGCTCATGCATCAGTTTGGGCGCGACGTTGGCGGTCACGCTGATGTTGCCTTGCCCACCGCACAGCATCAAGGCTACCGCCGTCGGATCGTCGCCAGAGTAGACCGCAAAGCCTTTGGGTACTTCCTTAATCAGCCACTGGGCACGCTCGATATTGCCGGTTGCTTCCTTGATTCCGACGATGCCGGGAATCTGCGCCAGACGCAGCACGGTGGCGTGCGCCATATCGGCGACGGTGCGGCCCGGCACGTTGTACAGCACGCAAGGCAAGTCACCAACGGCTTCGGCTATCGCCTTGAAGTGCTGGTATTGGCCTTCTTGCGTCGGCTTGTTGTAGTAGGGGACCACCTGCAGCTGGCAATCGGCGCCGACTTGCTTGGCGAATTGGGCCAGCTCAATGGCTTCTGCCGTTGAATTGGCGCCGCAACCAGCCATGATGGGCACGCGTTTTTTGGCCTGCTCGACCGAGACGCGAATGATTTCGCAATGCTCTTGAACGTTGACGGTAGGCGACTCACCGGTGGTGCCAACCACGCCGATGCAGTCAGTGCCCTGCTCGATATGCCAGTCCACCAGTTTGCGCAGGGTGGGATAGTCGACCTTGCCGTCGTCATGCAGGGGAGTAGCCAGTGCAACGATGCTGCCAGTAATGGTTTTCATGTCTTGGATTGAAGTCTCGGGGTGGTCCGCATCAAACGATTGTTCAGGCTGGACCAAACACCATCCTGCATTCTACTCAGAGCCTGGAGTGGCCCGGGCGCCCGAGCGCAGACTGTAGCGCGGCGGTGCGCTGTTGCCTGGCTGCTGCGTTTCGCGCACGGCAGCAATCCGCTGCACAAAGCGCGGCGTCTGTCCGTCCGGCCCGGCGTCAAAGCCGTCTTCAAATGCCAGTACGCGCAAATCCTGGCAGATATCCAGCAACTCGCCAGGACGCAGCAAAAAGTCGGCGCGTGAGGGCTTGCCTACGGTTTCGTTGCCCTGGGCAAAGGTTTCGTAAAGCAGCACGCCACCGCTCGCCAGGCTGGCCAGCAGGGTCGGCATGAGCGGCCGCCACAGGTAGTTGGTGACCACCACGGCGTCGAACTGCCGGCCTGCAAAGGGCCAGGGTCCGTTTTCAATGTCGGCCACCACGGCTTCACGCGCGTCTGCCGGAATTGCTATTGATTCAATAGCTGCCTGCGACCGGTCCACAAGCACCAGGCGATGATTTTGCTGATGAAACCAGCGCGCGTGACGGCCCTGGCCGCAGGCCACGTCGAGCACGACGCCAGCGGGTTTGACCAGATGCGACCAGCGCTGTATCCAACTGGATGGGTTTTCTGTACCGTGCATGAGCTAAAAGACACCAAGTGCAGGGCTGATGCAATTTTTCGACGGGCCGCCCCTAGAAAAATGAGCCCTCTCGGGGGGCAGCGAATTACACGAAGTGAAAAGCGTGGGGGTCATATTCATCTGGGTTTGACCTCATCCTTGAGTGCTGCCATGGCCATGGCTTCGACTTGGGCCGGCGCGATCAGCTTGAGCCAGCGTCCGAGCCGGCCTTTTGCGGTCATGACGACTTCCCGCTGGCGCCTGTCCAGGCCCTGCAGAATCAACTGCGCGCAGGTCGCCACGCCCATGGCCTGGTCTTCCTTCAGGCCGCTAGTGCCTGCGGCGACACCGGCGGCATTGAAGCCGCGGTGGCGGATGTCGGTAGCCACCACGCCGGGATAGGCCGTGGTCACGCTGACGCCCGTGTGCCTAAGTTCTGCCCTGAGGGCCTCAAAAAAACCGGTCATGGCAAATTTGCTCGCGCTGTAGGCGGTGCGTCCCGGAACACCCACCAGACCGGCCAGGCTGGATACGGCAACAATCCTGCCGCGGCTTTGCTTGAGGTAGGGCAGAGCCGCATGCGTGCACCAGACGCTGCCCCAGAAATTGACGCGCATCAGCTGCTCGTACCAGCCCAGGTTTTCTGACTGGACATCTTCAAACAAGGCCTGGGCAGACACGCCCGCGTTGTTGATGAGTACATCGATGCCGCCAAATTCTGTGACCGCGCTGGCGATCAAATGCCGACAGGCTGCTTCCTGCGACACATCGGTTGGCACCACCAGCGTCCGCGCGCCCTGCGCGTTGCACTGGCTGGCCACTTGCGCAAGCCGTGAGGCCTGCCTGGCCGCCAGAACCAGGGCCACGCCGGCACCATGACGGGCTGCCAGCTGTCGCGCCATTTCGGCGCCTATGCCGTCGGATGCACCTGTGATGACTATAGTTTTCATAGCTGCTCGCGCCCGTCTTTATTGGCTTTCAGTCCGAAATGATGCTTAAAAATGAGCGTGGGGAACTAAAAACAGGCCCAGACCTGGTTCGCCAGCGTCAGCAAAAAATCCGGCCTGGTGTAAAGCACAAACACCGCCAGCAGCACGGCGGCAATCGCTGCGCCAGCTGCGGTCTTGAGGATCAGCTGGCGGCGCAAGTCATGCTCCCAGCGCTGGCTGGCCGGGCAGGGTGCGTGCAATAGGCGCTTCCCGGACCGGCAAATTGACCAGACCGGCAAACACGCCCAGTGCAATGGTGATGTACCAGACGATGTCGTAGCCGCCGGTGCGGTCGTACAGGTAACCGCCTAGCCAGACCCCCATGAATGAGCCGATCTGGTGGCTGAAGAACATGAAGCCGCCCAGCATGGACAAATGCTGTATGCCGAAAATCTGCGCCACAACGGCGTTGGTGGGAGGTACGGTCGACAGCCACAGCAAGCCCATGAGGCTGGCAAAAATATAGACGCTGACGGGGCTCAGCGGTGCAGCCAGAAACACCGCGATGACCACGGCGCGGGAGAAGTAAATCGTGGACAGAATGCTCTTTTTGGCGATCCGCTGCCCCAAGACGCCTGCGGCATAGGTGCCAAACACATTGAACAGGCCAATCAGCGCCAGTGCGTAACTGGCGACCTGCGGAGACAAACCCTTGTCCTTGAGGTAGCTGGGCATGTGAACGCCAATGAACACGACCTGAAAACCGCAGACAAAATAGCCCGCCATCAGCAGCTGGAAGCTGGGGTATTTGAAGGCTTCGCGCAGCGCCTGGCCAATGGTTTGCTCGCGTTTGGCGGGTTTGCCACTGGCAAAGCCGGCTTCGCGCAAGCCCAGCGCCAGCGGCGCGATCAGCAGCACGGCGGCGCCCAGCACCAGCAAGGCCTCCTTCCAGCCCAGACTGCTGATCAAAAAGCCTTCGGTGGGCACCATCAGGAACTGGCCAAACGAGCCAGCCGCAGCCGCCACGCCCATGGCCCAAGAGCGCCGGTCCGCCGATATGTTGCGGCCTATGACGCCGTAAATCACGGCATAGGTGGTGCCGGCCTGGGCCGCACCAATCAGCACCCCGGCGGTCAGCGTGAATAAAAAGCCGGTGGGCGACAGCGCCATGCCGACCAAGCCCAGCGCATACAGCAAGGCGCCGACCAGAATCACGCGAAAAGCGCCAAAACGGTCTGCCACCATGCCGGCAAAAATGCCGAATATGCCCCAGGAGAGGTTTTGTATCGCGATAGCGAAGGCAAAGGTCTCGCGCGTCCAGCCTTGCGCCTGTGTGATGGGTTGCAGCCACAGCCCGAAACCGTGGCGTATGCCCATGGACAGTGTGACGATGGCAGCGCCGCAGGCCAGAACCTGGGCAACAGAAAGTGTTTTTGGTGGCGTTTGGGCCGGGTTGGAGCTGATTGAAGACATCCCATACTTTAATCAAAATGTCGACACGCCGCGGGCGCCTGGATTGCGGCGGGAATCAGATAACTGTATGTACATCCAGCTTCTTTGGCGCTGCCGACTACAATTGCGCCAAACCTACGAACTGCCATGGCTGCCCAACTACCTACCGAATACTCCGAGAGTTCCATCCGCGTGCTCAAGGGCCTTGAGCCCGTCAAGCAGCGTCCGGGCATGTACACGCGCACCGATAACCCCTTGCACATCATTCAGGAAGTGCTGGACAACTCGGCCGACGAGGCGCTGGCCGGACATGGCAAAAAGATCAAGGTCACCTTGCACGCCGACGCTTCTGTCAGCATTGAAGACGACGGCCGCGGCATTCCGTTTGGCATGCACCCTGAGGAAAACGCCCCGGTGGTCGAGCTGGTCTTTACCCGCCTGCATGCTGGCGGCAAGTTTGACAAGGGCAAGGGCGGTGCCTACAGCTTTTCTGGCGGTCTGCATGGCGTTGGCGTGAGCGTGACCAACGCGCTGTCCAAACGCCTTGAAGTGACGTCCTACAGGGAAGGCAAGGTCGCGCGGCTGGTGTTTTCCGCTGGCGACGTGATCGAGCCGCTCGAATTGCGCAAGGCCGGCGAAGGTGACAGAAAGTCCGGTACCTCCGTGCGTGCCTGGCCCGATGCCAAATATTTCGAGTCTTCGCTGCTGCCCATGGCGGAGCTCATGCATTTGCTGCGCAGCAAGGCGGTTTTGATGCCTGGTGTCACGGTGACGCTGACGACGGAAAAGACCCGCGAAACACAGACCTGGGTTTACAAAGGCGGTTTGCGTGACTACCTGATGCAGACGCTGACTGCCGACCCGGTGATTCCCATGTTTGAGGGCGAGGGTTTTGCCGATGCCTCGCATGACAGTTTTGCCGAGGGCGAGGGCGCCAGCTGGTGCGTGGCTTTTACAGAAGACGGCCAGCCGGTGCGCGAAAGCTACGTCAACCTGATTCCCACCAGCGCTGGCGGCACCCATGAAAGCGGTCTGCGTGACGGTCTTTTTACCGCCGTCAAGAGCTTCATCGAGCTGCATTCCCTGCTGCCAAAAGGCGTCAAGCTGCTGCCTGAAGACGTGTTTGCTCGTGCCAGCTATGTGTTGAGCGCCAAGGTGCTGGACCCCCAGTTCCAGGGACAGATCAAGGAGCGGCTCAATTCGCGTGACGCGGTTCGCCTGGTCTCCAGCTATGTGCGACCGGCGCTGGAACTCTGGCTTAACCAGCATGTGGATTACGGCAAGAAACTCGCCGAGCTGGCGATACGCGCTGCGCAAACGCGCCAGAAGGCCGGCCAGAAGGTCGAAAAACGCAAGGGCTCAGGCGTTGCCGTGTTGCCCGGCAAGCTGACCGATTGCGAGAGCAAGGATCTGGCGCATAACGAGGTGTTTCTGGTCGAGGGCGACTCGGCTGGTGGCAGCGCAAAAATGGGCCGCGACAAGGAAAGCCAGGCCATCTTGCCGCTGCGTGGCAAGGTGCTCAATACCTGGGAAGTAGAGCGCGACCGGCTGTTTGCCAATACCGAAATTCACGATATCGCCGTGGCCATAGGCGTGGATCCGCACGGACCGAATGACGCACCAGACATGAGCGGCCTGCGCTATGGCAAGGTCTGCATCCTGAGCGACGCCGATGTGGATGGCTCGCACATACAGGTGCTGCTGCTCACGCTGTTCTTCCGGCATTTCCCCAAACTCATAGAGACCGGTCATGTGTATGTGGCCAGGCCACCGCTGTTTCGTGTGGATGCACCGGCCCGGGGCAAAAAGCCGGCGTCCAAGGCCTACGCGCTTGACGATGGCGAGCTGAGCGTCATACTGGACAAGTTGCGCAAGGAAGGCGTGCGCGAAGGCGCCTGGAGCATCAGCCGCTTCAAGGGCCTGGGTGAAATGAATGCCGAGCAATTGTGGGAAACCACCCTGAACCCTGACACCCGCCGCTTGTTGCCTGTGCAATTGGGCAACCAGAGTTTTCTGCAAACCGAGAATCTGATCACCAAGCTGATGGGCAAAGGCGAGGCCGCCGCGCGTCGCGAGCTCATGGAATTGCATGGTGACGCGGTCGATATCGATATTTGATGATTCCTTTCAACCGTCTCAGGCTCAAAACCTCGACTCCCTTGGTGTCGCGGTTTGCGCTGCT
Source organism: Comamonadaceae bacterium (assembly GCA_947443645.1). GTDB lineage: Bacteria > Pseudomonadota > Gammaproteobacteria > Burkholderiales > Burkholderiaceae_C > Polaromonas. The sequence continues at coordinate 140,566 of CANEXF010000002.1, forward strand.
CGGACTTGCTGTGCTGCTGGGCGTCTTTGCCAGTGCCGCCAGGGCGGACGTCTGGGGCTATATAGATGGCAAGGGCATTTCCCACTTTTCAGCCGAGCGGCTGGACGAGCGCTACGAGCTTTTTTTTCGCGGCAACGAAAGCTTCTCGACCGGACTGGCAGACAAAAATCGCCCGGACGGCTTGAGCGGGATTTCTGGTGCTGCGACCAACAGCGCTTACGCGCCGCCCAAATTACTGGCTTTTTTTGAAGTCTCGCCGGGCTACAAGGCGGTCAAGCACCTGCTGCGCGATGCCGCCGCGACGCATGGCATTGATTACGAATTGCTGCAGGCCCTGATCGCCACCGAGTCCGGGTTTGATGCGCTTGCGGTCTCGCCCAAAGGCGCGGTCGGCCTGATGCAGCTGATACCGCCCACCGCGGCACGTTACGGCGTTCGCGCCGACAAGAATTCACCGGTCGAGAAAAAGCTCACGGATCCAAGGATCAATATCCGTGCCGGCAGCAGTTACCTGCGTGACCTGATCGCGCTTTTTCCAGGGCAGCTGGAGTTGGCGCTGGCGGCTTACAACGCAGGCGCGGGCGCCGTGCGTCGCGCTGGCAACCGCGTTCCTGACTATCCCGAAACCAGAAATTACGTCAAGACGGTGATGCAGCTGTATAGCCAGCTCAAGCCGCCTGGCGCGGTGCTGCAGGCCAGAAGAACGACGGGGCGGGTACGCATGGAAATGATGGGTGGCGCCAGTGGCCGCAACAACATGATGCCCCTGGCGCAGTCGCCTGCTTTGGGCGCCTGGCCAGAGCTCAAAACCGAGTGAGGCCGCATGCATCTTGTTTTGAATCCGGATGATTTCACGCTCGGTCTGGCTGTTGGTGTATTGGATCTGGTTGTGCTGACCAGCCTGGCCTTGCTGGTTTTTCATTTGTTCACGCCCGGGGACACGGCAGGTCCGTGGAAGTGGTTGCTGGTGATCTGGCACACAGCTGGGCTGATGGTGGCGCTGCTTTTTTTGAGCAATCTGGCCAACACAGGGCAAGCCATGCAAAGCTATTGGCCGGTGGTGCTGATGCTGCAGCTGCCGCCGGTTTACCTGTCGCTGGTCTGGCGCAGCCGCATGCTCAGCGAGCTCAAGCTGCGCAGTGCGGCGGCTGAAGTGACCGCTCTGGCAACCCGGCTGGTGGTTGACGACGGCTACAACCCCGAGCATTTCAAGGTGGTCTCCAGTTTCTAGTCAGGCCTGGCGCACTGACAGCCCGTGGGCTTGAACGTGACGGCCGCGCCCCTTGTTCTTATTAACCCCCAAACTTTTACGTAGCGCGAATCAAAGATGGATCTCTTCACCGCAGACCCTGAATCGGTCAACCCTGAATCAGCTGACCAGGACTCCCTGGCCGCCTACGCCCAGCGCGCCTATCTTGAATACGCGCTCAGCGTCGTCAAGGGGCGTGCCTTGCCCGATGCCTGCGATGGGCAAAAGCCCGTACAGCGACGGATTTTGTACAGCATGGCGCGCATGGGCCTGGGCTTTGGCGGCGCCAATGGTGCGAGCGGTGCCAAGCCGGTCAAAAGTGCGCGTGTTGTTGGCGACGTGCTTGGCAAATACCACCCGCACGGCGACCAGGCTGCTTACGACGCCATGGTGCGCATGGCGCAGGACTTCAGCCAGCGTTATCCGCTGGTCGACGGCCAGGGCAATTTCGGCTCGCGCGACGGCGATGGCGCGGCGGCCATGCGCTACACCGAGGCGCGACTGGCGCGCATCACGACCTTGTTGCTCGACGAACTCGACGAAGGCACGGTCGACTTTGTGCCCAACTACGACGGCTCCTTCGAAGAGCCGCACCAGCTGCCGGCACGCCTGCCGTTCACGCTGCTCAACGGCGCCAGCGGCATTGCCGTCGGACTGGCGACCGAAATCCCCAGCCACAACCTGCGCGAGGTGGCCGACGCCTGCATCGCGTTGATCAAGACGCCCAAGCTCAGCGATGAAGAGCTGTACACGCTGATTGCCGGGCCAGACTACCCGGGCGGTGCCCAGATCATTTCCAGCGCTGCCGACATTGCCTCGGCCTACAGCACAGGACGCGGCTCACTGAAGGTGCGAGCGCGCTGGAAAATTGAAGACCTCGCGCGCGGCCAATGGCAGCTGGTCGTTCAGGAGCTGCCGCCCGGCGTCAGCACGCAAAGGGTGCTCGAGGAAATCGAGGAGCTGACCAATCCCAAGATCAAGACTGGCAAAAAGACGCTCAGTCCCGACCAGGTCCAGCTCAAGCAGACCGTGCTGTCGGTGCTTGACGTGGTGCGCGACGAGTCGGGCAAGGAACACGCTGTGCGTCTGGTGTTTGAACCCAAGACCAGCCGCATAGAGCAGACCGAGTTGATCACCACGCTGCTGGCCCACACCAGCCTCGAGAGTTCATCGTCCATCAACCTGACCATGGTCGGTCTGGACGGCAAGCCCGCGCAAAAATCGCTGCGCCAGATGCTGGGCGAGTGGATTGCGTTTCGCCAGACCACGATTGAACGGCGTTCGCAGCACCGGCTGGACAAGGTGCTGGGGCGGATTCACATCCTCGAGGGGCGGCAGACGGTGCTGCTCAATATCGACGAGGTGATCGCCATCATCCGCCAGTCGGATGAACCCAAGGCGGCGCTGATTGCGCGCTTTAGCCTGAGCGACCGCCAGGCCGAGGACATTCTTGAAATTCGCCTGCGCCAGCTGGCCAGGCTGGAGGCTATCAAGATCGAGCAGGAGCTCAAGACCTTGCGTGAAGAGCAGGGCCGGCTCGAAGAAATTCTGGGCAGCCCGCAGGCGCTGCGCCGGCTCATGATCAAGGAAATTGAGGCCGACGCCAAACAGTTCTCTGACCCGCGCCGCACCCTGATACACGCTGAGAAAAAAGCCGTGCTTGATGTCAAGGTGATTGATGAGCCGGTGACCGTGGTGATCAGCAGCAAAGGCTGGATTCGCGCGCAAAAAGGCTGGGCCCGCGAGCGCGCTGGCGCTGCTGCCAGCGCGCCTGAATACAGCTTCAAGCCAGGCGACGAGCTGTACGCCGCGTTTGAATGCCGAACTGTGGACACTTTGCTGGTGTTTGGCACGGCCGCCAAGGGTGTGGGCCGGGTCTATTCGGTGCCGGTGGCGGTGCTGCCAGGCGCGCGCGGTGACGGTCAACCCGTCACCACGCTGATTGAACTGGAATCCGGCACGCAGCCGGCGCATTATTTCGCCGGGCCGGCCAACGCCGGCCTGCTGCTCAGCAGCAGCGGCGGCTACGGCTTTCTGGCTCAGGTTGAAAACATGCTGTCGCGCAAGTCGGGCAAGGCCTTTATCAGTTGCGCCGAAGGTGAGTCCATCTGCAAACCTTCGCATGTCTCGGGCAGCTCAGCCGCAGCGCTGGTGCCGGCCACACATGTGGCCTGTGCGTCGACGGGCGGGCGCATCCTGACCTTTGAAATTTCCGAGCTCAAGCAGCAGGCCGCTGGTGGACGCGGGCTCATGCTGATTGATCTGGAGGCCAAGGACAGTCTGGCCGGCGCGGCGGCCTACACCCGCAGCGTGCGCATAGAAGGCATTGGCCGCGGCGGCAAGGCGCGCGAAGAGACGCTGGAAATCCGCAGTCTGAACAATGCCAGGGCGGCTCGTGGCCGAAAGGGGAAAGCCGCTGACCTGGGCTTCAAACCCACGTCCATCACCCGGGTTGAATAATAAAAATGGCTGCAGCGCACATTGGCTGTGCGCTGGCAGCTATTATTTTTATAGTGCTTGAACTGGTTTTCGAAATAATCGGCGTTCAGCCGACTTTAGCGATCAACTCGATTTCGACGCATGCGCCCAGCGGTATCTGGGCTACGCCAAACGCTGATCGGGCATGCGCGCCAATCGCGTTGCCAAAGACCTCGCCAAGCAGCTCGCTCGCGCCATTCGTGACCAGGTGCTGCTCTGTGAAGTCGCCCGTCGAATTCACCAGGCTCATGAGTTTGACGATGCGCGTGACATAGCTCAGGTCTTTGCCTGTGGCGACCAGTGCCGCATGCAGCGTGCCCATCAGGTCAATCGCGACGCCGCGGGCGGCGGCCTGGCCTTCAGTTGTGCTGATGTTTTTGCCAAATTGACCGGTCCAGACGAGGCCGTCTTTTCGGGCGATATGGCCGCTCAGAAAGATCAGGTTTGCGCTTTGTGCGTAAGGCACATAGGCGGCCGCAGGCGTTGCCACGGGTGGCAGTGTGATGCCGAGTTGTTCGAGCTTTTGATAAATCGGGTGTTGACCTTGGGCCATGGTGTTTTCCTGAAGTAGTTAAAGAATGCAAGACTGCGATAGGGACCGGCGTCAAAATAACCAGCTTGTTGTCCGCTGCCCGTCGCCAGATGACGGAATATCAGGCCGGCTGGCCCTCGGATTCCAGTGGTGTCACGGTCACGGCCACGTCGAGTATGTGCTGTGAGCCGCCGCGTATCACACCGCGCAGCGGCGACACGTCCAGAAAATCACGTCCTGTGGCCAGTGTCACATAGTCTTCACCGGGTGCGCGGTCATTGGTCGGGTCAAAGTCCAGCCACAGCCCGTCGCCTGGCTTGTCTGGATGCGGACAGTAGACCGATGCCCAGGCATGCGAGGCATCGCAGCCAATCAGGCGCGGCTGTCCCGGCGCCGGTTGCGTCAACATATAGCCGCTGACATAGCGCGCTGGCAAGCCCATGGCTCGGCAGCAGGCCACCATGATGTGTGCGAAGTCCTGGCAAACGCCTTTGCCTTGCTTGAGGGCTTCTAGCGCAGGCGTGTTGACTTCGGTGCTGTTGCTCTCGTAGAACATGGCGCGGTGTATGCGTCGCATCAAGTCATGCGCGGCCTCCGGCAAGGCACGACCGGTCGGGAAGCTGGGCCCGGCAAATTGCGCAAAAGCATCGTCGCGCGGCACATAGGGCGAAGCGAACAGGAATTCCCAGGCGCTGTTGTAGTCCGCGCCGGCCCGATAGCGAAACTTGTCTCGCACCCGTTCCCAGGGCAGCGCTGGCACCGCGTCGTGGCTGCTGGCACGGGTCGAAACCAGGCTGTCTGCCGTGACGATCAGGCTGTCGTGGCTGGTCTGAAGGGAAAAAAAGCTGCTGCTGTTGCCATAGACATCAAGCACTTCGCGCTGCTGCGCCGGCTGCGGGCTGATATGCAGGCTGTGGCGCAGCAGCTGCTGGCCGCCTGTGCTGGCTGGTTTGAGATGCACTACATGGTGGGCGTTTTCCACCGATGGGCTGTAACGGTAGCGGGTGACATGGGCAACATGAAGCAGCATGGCTCAGGCACCCAGGCTGTAGTTGCCTGAGGTGGCGTGGCTGAAGTAGCGGCGGCTGATGTTGTCCGAAAGCTCGAAGGCCGCGGACTGGCAATGCTCGAGTTGCGCAATCAGCGCGTGATGACCGTGTGCAGCGCTGTCGTCTGGCGTGTTTTTCAGCAGCTCGGCCAGCTCCCAGCTGGCGGGGTCAGGCAGCGCGGCTGTCAGGTCGGCTAACTCGGGCACGGCGCTGGGCGCGCTGGCCGCCAGCTTGTCGAGACGGCCTTTGAGCGTTTGAACCACCCAGCCCAGCGAACGCGGGTTGTCGCGGTCCAGCACCAGCAGGTCCAGCAGTGCCGGAATATCGCGCCTTTGCTGGTACTGGGCATGAAAGGTGATGGTGCTGTCAAACAGCGCCACCATGGCACTGAATCCACCGTCGTCAAACACGGCACCGGTCCGAAAGCCGCAGGCCAGCGCGGCCGACAGCGTCATCAGTCGCTCGATGTGGCGGCCTATGCTGAGCAGCCGCCAGCCGTCGTCGCGCATCATGCGGTCGGTCTGCGAGCCCGTCATGGCTGCCAGGAAGCCACTGGCCGATTCCAGCGCGCGCAGCGCTTCCAGCGATGAATACTCCAGCGAATGGCTGGCGTGATGGTTGGCGGTCTTGAAGGCCTCGAAGCGGTTGAAGAAATCCGCTTCGGTTCGCACGATCACATGCCACTGTTCCTGCGACAGGCGCTCGCGCACTGCCGAGGCAGCGCTTTTGAGCGCCCGCAGATTGAAACCCACGCTGGCGCCTTGCTCAGTATTGGCCAGTCCGGCAATCAGCGAGCGTTCAAACACCCGCCTGGCCTGGCTGGCGGGCGGCACCGTGTCCAGCACCAGCGCGTTGTCAACCGCCATTTCAGTCAGCCATGACAGCAGTGGCTGTGATGACTGGTCCTCGCCACCCAGGCATTGCAGGGTCAGCTGTGCCAGCCGCAGCGAGTTCTCTGCGCGCTCGGTGTAGCGACCCAGCCAGAAGAGATTTTCTGCGGCCCGGCTGGTTACCGCCGGTTTGCGATTCAAGGTGTTTTTGGTGGGTGCGAGCGCAGGCTGGCTTTCGCTGGACTCGACCAGCGTCTCGGGCGATGGCTGACCGGTGGCTGGCGTAAACGTGTTGGCACTGGCGTAGCTGCTGCCCGAGGGCGTCATCTGCGACCTGGCGGATGCATCCTGCAGGTTTGCCGCACCCAGCGCCCAGACGTCGGCACTGCTGCCGCCGTGCTGCATGGAGGCGATGTTTTCGTTTTTGCCCGCCAGCCTGGCCAGGCCACCCGGCAGGACTTGCCAGGAGCCCGCGCCATCGGGTACGGCAAAGACCCGCAGCATGGCCGAACGCGGCGCTATCCTCTCGCCCTGCCAGGTCGGGTTTTGCGACAGCGGCAAGTAGCTCTGCACGGTGTAGTCCTCACCACGGCGAACAATCCTGCCGGCCCATTCATCGAGCGCACGCTGCGACAGCGTCTGGCCTATGACGGAGTCCATGCCTGAGCCCGGATAGGTCGGCTTGATTACGCAGTGCTTGAGCTGCGGCAGCACGTCCTGCATCACGGCTTGCTCGCCGCACCACCAGGTCGCCAGCGAAGGCAGGCTCAGGGTCTCGCCCAGCAGATGCCTGGACAGCGCGGGTAAAAAGCCGAGCAAGGCGCTGGACTCAAGAAAAGCCGAGCCCGGCGCATTGGCGACCAGCACATTGCCGGCTCGAATCACCTGCAGCAGGCCGGGCACGCCCAGCGTGGAGTCAGAGCGCAGCTCCAGCGGATCCAGAAATTCGTCATCGAGCCGCTTGAGCAGACCGTGCACCGGCTCCAGTCCCTGCAATGTCTTGAGGTAGAGCTTTTCGTTGCGCACCAGCAGGTCACTGCCTTCAACCAGGCTCAGACCCAGGTAGCGCGCAAGGTAGGCATGCTCAAAATAGGTTTCGTTGTAAGGCCCGGGCGTGAGCAGCACGATGCGGCTGTCAGGGCCCTGGCTGAGCGCCTTCATGCCGTCGACCAGCGCCTTGTAGGAAGCGGCCAGCCGCTGGACTTTCATCTCGCGGAAGGCTTCGGGGAACAGCAGCGAAATGGCCAGCCGGTTTTCCAGCAGGTAGCCCAGTCCGGACGGGGCTTGTGTGCGCTGCGACACCACCCACCAGCGGCCGTCCGGGCCGCGCGCCATGTCGAAGGCCGCGATGTGCAAAAACATGCCGCCGGCTGGCTTGACGCCTTGCATGGCGCGCAGATAGCCTGGATGGCCCTGCACCAGCGCGGCAGGCAGCAGGCCCTGGGACAGCAGGTTTTGCGGCCCGTAGACATCGGCCATGATGTGGTTGAGCAGGCGTGTGCGTTGCTTGATGCCGGTGGAGATCTGCGCCCAGTCCTGTGGCGACAAAATCAGCGGAAAAAGATCAAGTGACCAGGGGCGCTGCGGCCCGTTGGCGTCTGCATAGACGTTGTAGGTCACGCCGTTGTCGCGAATCTGTCGACGCAAATTGGCGGTGCGCCGGCTCAGGTCATGAAAACCATCAGTGCCCAGAAAGTTGAAGAAGGTGGTCCAGGGCTTGGCCAGGCCATCTGCGGCAGAAATGGCTGAAACCGGACCGGCTGCGACGGCAGCTTCTGGCGCTGGGCTGAAGGCCTGCATCTGTGCGGCGTCGAGAGGCATTGCCGGGGGCGTGCTTACGCTGCTCAGCGTCGCGCCAGAAAACTGGCTCTGGGACTGAATCTGACTCTGACTTTGTGACTGTGACTGGGCAGGAAGCAGCGAGGGCTGGGCGCGGGTGCGCCCGCGCAACTCGTCAAAATGGCCGGCGCTGGCGGGGGGCGCCAAGGCCAGTGCCAGATCTGCGGGCGACTCCAGGGCGTGGGCCGCAAAGAGTGATTTGTTATTGTTTTCCACGTTGCCCAAAGTTGCTTGCAGCCAGGGCAGTGCAAGGCGCATTGATGTTGCGGCGAATCAGCGTCATGACCGAGCCGAAAAAGCGTGCTGAATCCAGCGGTTTTCTGCGCTGGATTTTATTCCACTATCACGCTGAGTCGGCTGCGCCATGGCTTGCTCTCCAGACAATAGTCCTTATCGCAGATCCAGTGTGAACGGGAATTCCCGACTCGGCTGCGCCGGGCTGACCTGCATCTTGCCGGGTGTATGTCCCATCTGCAGGAAACGCGTGAGGCGGCGGCTTTCGGCCTCGTAGGAATTGACTGGCAAGCTCGCATAACTCAAGCCGCCCGGGTGCGCCACATGGTACTGGCAGCCGCCCAGCGAGCGCTCCATCCAGGTATCGACAATGTCAAAGGTCAGGGGCGCATGCACGCCAATCGAGGGGTGCAATGATGAAGGCGGGTTCCAGGCCTTGTAGCGCACGCCGGCGACATACTCACCCACAGTGCCTGTGCTTTGCAGCGGCAGGGCCCGGCCATTGACGGTGACCACGTAGCGGTTGTCATTGAGTCCGGTGACATGCACCTCTATCCTCTCAAGCGATGAGTCGACATAACGCGCCGTCCCAGCAGACGAGCCTTCTTCGCCCATCACATGCCAGGGCTCCAGCGCGCTGCGCAGCGTCAGCTCTATGCTGTTGACCTTGACTTGTCCGATCATGGGGAAACGGAACTCGAAGTGGGGCTCAAACCAGGCCATGTCAAACGCGTAGCCGGCCTCAGTGAGCTCGGTCAGCACATCCTGGAAGTCCGTACGCACAAAGCTGGGCAGCAAGAAGCGGTCGTGAAGCTCGGTGCCCCAGCGTGTCATGCGGCTGGTGGGTCCGAGGTAAGGCTTGGTCCAAAAGCGTGCGACCAGCGCGCGCAGCAGCAATTGCTGGGCAATGCTCATGCGCGCATGCGGCGGCATTTCAAAGGCGCGCAATTCCAGCAGGCCAAGCCGGCCTGTCGATGAGTCGGGCGAGTACAGCTTGTCAATGCAGAACTCGCTGCGGTGCGTGTTGCCCGTCACGTCCACCAAAATGTTGCGCAGCGTGCGGTCAACAATCCAGGGCGGCATGTCCTGGCCGTATTTCTCGCGGTTCATGGCGATTTCGCGCATGGCGATCTCAAGCTCATAGAGCTGGTCGTTGCGCGCTTCGTCCACGCGCGGCGCCTGGCTGGTCGGGCCTATGAACATGCCCGAGAACAAATAGCTTAGCGACGGGTGGTTGTGCCAGTAGGCAATCAGGCTGGCCAGTACTTCCGGTTTGCGCAGGAAAGGGCTGTCGGCCGGCGTGGCGCCGCCCAGCACAAAGTGGTTGCCGCCGCCGGTGCCGGTGTGGCGGCCATCGGTCATGAATTTTTCAGCCGACAGGCGCGTTTTGTGCGCGATGTCATACAAAAACTCGGTGTGCTCGACCAGCTCGCCCCAGTTGTAGGCGGGATGAATATTGACTTCAATGACACCTGGGTCAGGCGTGACGGCCAGCATTTTCAGGCGCGGATCGCGTGGTGGCGGATAGCCTTCGAGGACGATTTTCAGGTTCAGGCTTTGTGCCGTGGCTTCCACTGCGGCCAGCAGGTCTAGGTAGTCTTCGAGCCGCTCCATGGGTGGCATGAAGATGTAAATTGCGCCTTTTTCGGCGTGGCCCATGCTGGTTTTGCCAGCGGCTTTGGCATCCGATTCTTTTTTTGCTTTGGGGTCTTTGGGACCGTTGGCGCGTTGCGGGTCGCGCACCTCAACGCACAGTGCTGTGCGCGTCAGCCATGCCGCGGATTCAAATGCTTTTGGTGCGCGCGTCTCTGGCTCGGTGGTCTGCGACAGCGTGGGGGCTTGGGCGGTGGGCGACTGCATTACGCGGCGGGCTTCGTAGCGTGGCGGCGTGCCCTTGGTATAGCGCTCCAGATACTGCTCGACACGTTGCGCAGATGCACTGGCCGTCGTGCTCGCGCTTTGATAGCGCTCTGCCAATGCTTGGGTCGACGGCAGGGCGTCTCGCGGCGCAAACGGGTCGGCCTCAATCATGTAGGGGAAGTCGGTTTTGGACACCCATGGCACCGAGTCCAGTGGCAGACGGTAGCCCATCGGTGAATCACCGGGCATCAGGTACATACGCTCGTCGCGGAAGATCCACGGCCCTGTGGTCCACGCCGGGCCAGCCAGTGGCTTGGTAGAGCCTGGAATACTCTCACGCGCCTTGAGCGGCAGCACATAACCGACAACTGAATCCAGTCCCTGCATGAAAACGCGGCGCAAACGCTCGCGTTCCATGGCGTCATCGAGTTTCGAGTCGAAGGGATCGACGTTGACCGGCAGGCGGCGCTCACGCCACATGTAGTACCAGACGTCTTCGTAGCCCGGTGTGATGAAGTCCGGCGCCAGGCCCAGCTTGTCGGCCAGCGTTGCCGTAAAACGCGCAGCATCTTCAGCCGTGTAATTGCAGGGCTCGCTCTCATTGGTAAACAGCGCCGGGTTCTTCCAGACCGGCTGGCCGTCCTTGCGCCAGAAGATGCTCAGCGCCCAACGCGGCAGCTGCTCGCCCGGATACCACTTACCCTGGCCAAAATGCAGAAAGCCGCCCTGGCCATATTCGGCACGCAGCTTTTGCACCAGTTCGGTCGCGTAACCGCGCTTGGTCGGGCCCAGCGCGTCAATATTCCACTCGGCGGCATCGCGGTCACTGGTGGCTACAAACGTGGGCTCGCCGCCCATGGTCAGTCGCACATCGCCCTTGACCAGGTCACGATCCACTGCCTCGCCCAGCGCCAGCACTTGGGCCCATTGCTCTTCTGTGTAGGGCTTGGTCACGCGCGGGGATTCGTAAATGCGCTGCACCCCCATGTGGTGGGCAAACTCCACTTCGGATTCGTCGACGCCGCCTTCAATCGGCGCGGCGCCTGAGGGTTCGGGCGTGCAGGCCAGCGGAATGTGGCCCTCGCCGGCCATCAGGCCCGAGGTCGGGTCCAGTCCGACCCAGCCGGCACCGGGCAGAAACACCTCGCACCAGGCGTGCAGGTCTGTGAAGTCGGCTTCGGCGCCGCTTGGGCCGTCCAGCGATTTGACATCGGCCTTGAGCTGAATCAGGTAGCCGGAGACAAAACGCGCGGCCAGCCCCAAGTGGCGCAGCAGTTGCACCAGCAGCCAGCCGGTGTCGCGGCAGGAGCCGCAGGCGAGTTCCAGCGTTTCTTCTGGCGTTTGCACGCCGGGCTCCATGCGTATCGAGTACTTGATGTCTGACTGCAGCTTCTGGTTGAGCCCGACCAGAAAGTCATTGGTGCGTTTTGGCGTGCGGTCTATCTTGTCGAGGTAGGCCTGAAGCAAAGGCGTTGCAGCTTCGGTCGCCAGATAGGGCGCAAGCTCGCGCGCCATGGCGTCTTCGTACTTGAAGGGAAACTCTTCTGCCTGCGGCTCCAGAAAGAAGTCAAAGGGATTGAGCACCACCATGTCGACCACCATGTCGACCGTGACCTTGAACTCGCGGGTTGCTTGCGGGAAAACCAGCCTGGCCTGGTAATTTGAGAACGGGTCCTGCTGCCAGTTGATGAAATGGTCGGCCGGCTCTATGGTCAGCGAGTAAGACAGTATCTGGGTGCGGCTGTGTGGCGCAGGGCGCAAGCGCACGATTTGCGGGCCGAGCTTGACCGGGCGGTCGTACTTGTAATGCGTGATGTGGCTGAGGGCGACGTGGATGGACAAGGCGGTCTCACTTCTCAATGGTTTTAACGGGCGCAGTGCAAAAAAGCTGGCGTGGTAGCGGGCACACCGTGGGGCTGTTGGCCTTTCGTGGTCCTGATACCGCAACTCTGCATGCTAGCAAGAGCTGCGCCAAAGGGCTGGCTGTAGGCTATTTTCGACGCCTATTCGTTGAAGATAGAGGCTGGAGTAGGGATGGCCTAAAAAAATAAAGGAAGCGCTGTGGGGGACATGATCGCATCTAAGGCATCGCCCAGCGCGCAAAAGCCGCTTGTTGCCTTGTCCTTTTCAAGCCCCTTGCTGCTGGGCCTGGTGGCAGGCGTGGCGCTTCAATTGCAGCAGTCGGCACTGTTTGCGCTATCGGTCTACGCCTTGTGCATAGCTTCTGCGCTGGCAGCGCTGCTGTTGGCGCAGGGGCGCGCTGTTTGCGCCATCTCGCGTCTTGGCCGGGCCGGTGCCAGGCCGTGGCTCTGGAGTCTGGTTTTTCTGTTGGCCCTGTCCCTGGGCTTTGGCCTGGCGGGTTTCAGGGCCGTGAGGTTTGAAAATACTGCGCTCAAGCCGGCCCTCGAAGGCAAGGATTTAGAGCTGACTGGCCGGGTGCTGGGGATGCCGCAGTTCGCCGAGGATGGGCTTCGTTTCCGGTTCGGGCTGGATTCGGCCCGATTGAACGGCCAGGCCGTGACCCTGCCGCCGCAAATTTATCTCGGCTGGTACCAGGGCTTTGCGGCGCGGGAAAGCAAACCTAGCACCACCAGCGCCAGCCAAACGCCGGTCCTGGCCTTGCAGGACGACAGTGCCGAGCCGTCCGAGCTATCGCCGGCCTTGCAACGTCAGCCGCAAAATCTGCGTGCAGGCGAGCGCTGGCAAATGACGGTGCGGCTCAAGGCGCCACACGGCAACAGCAACCCGCACGGCTTTGACTATGAGCTGTGGCTGTGGGAGCAGGGCTTGCAGGCCACCGGTTATGTGCGTACTGGCACGCGTGACGCGCCGCCCAGAAAGCTCGGCGATGGCTGGTCGCACCCGATAGAGCGTGCCCGTCAGGCCGTGCGCGAAACGATTTTTGAGCGCGTAGCCGACAGACAGCTTGCCGGGGTGCTGGCGGCGCTGGTGGTGGGCGATCAAAACGCGATTGAGCGGGCCGACTGGGACGTGTTCCGCGCTACGGGTGTGGCCCACCTGATGAGTATTTCCGGCTTGCACATCACCATGTTCGCCTGGCTTGCATCGCTGGCGCTGGGCTGGCTTTGGCGGCAGTCGGTGCGTTGGACCCCGCGTCTGTGTCTGCGCTTGCCTGCCAGCAGCGCGGCCGCCCTGGGCGGCTTGCTGTTGGCGGCTCTGTATGCGCTTTTTTCAGGCTGGGGCGTGCCGGCCCAGCGCACCATCTGCATGCTCGCCACCGTCGTGCTGCTGAGGCAGAGCGCTAAACAGTGGCCCTGGCCCTTTGTCTGGCTGGTCGCCATGGCTGTTGTTGTGTTGCTCGACCCCTGGGCGCTGATGCAAGCGGGCTTCTGGCTGTCGTTTGTTGCCGTGGGTGTGCTGTTTGCCGCCGGGCCGCCCCAAGGCAAACAAGCCCCCTCGGGGGGCAGAGAGCTACGCGAAGCGAGCGAGCGGGGCGTTCATATTGCTATAAATTCAGAAGCTGCTGGTGCTCGTATTTCGGGCGCTGCAGGCCAATTTGAGACTGAAAGCAGCCTCAAAAAGCGACTCTGGGTGTCTTGGCTGTCAGCGCCTCTTGCCGGTCTGGCCGGCGCCGCGCGCGAGCAGTGGGTGGTCACGCTGGCACTCACGCCTTTGTCGCTGCTGCTGTTCAACCAGGTCTCGCTGGTGGGCCTGCTGGCCAATGCCGTGGCGATTCCCTGGGTCACGCTGGTCGTGACGCCGCTGGCCATGCTGGGTGTCTTGTGCGCACCGGTCTGGACCGCGGCGGCCTGGACTGTCAGCTTTTTGACAAGCTTTTTGCAATGGCTGGCGGCCTGGCCGCTGGCGACCGTAAATGTGGCGGCTGCGCCTTTGTGGTGTGCTGCGGCTGGCGTGGCCGGTGGCGTGTTGCTGGCCATGCGTCTGCCATTTCATTGGCGAATGCTGGGACTGCCGCTGCTGCTTCCGGTGCTGCTATGGCAGCCCTTGCGACCGCCATCTGGCCAGTTCGAGGTGCTGGGCGCCGACATTGGGCAGGGCAATGCGCTGATCGTGCGTACCGCCAGTCACAGTCTGGTTTACGACAGTGGTCCGCTCTTTTCGAGTGAAAGCGATGCCGGCCACCGGGTGCTGGTCCCTTTGCTGCGGGCTCTGGGCGAGCGCGTGGACATGCTCATGCTCAGTCACCGCGACATGGACCATATAGGCGGCGCGCCTGCCGTTTTGGCGATGCAGCCGCAGGCGCAGCTGGTGAGCTCCATAGAAGACAGCCATGTGCTGCAGACGGTGCGCAAGTCCACGCGCTGTGTGGCAGGTCAGCATTGGCGCTGGGATGCGGTTGATTTTGAAGTCCTGCATCCTGCCGCTGGCGATTACGACAAGGCAGCCCGCTCAAACGCCATGAGTTGCGTGCTGCGCATCTCCAACGGCAGGCAGACTGCGCTTCTGGCCGGAGACCTCGAAGCGCCGCAGGAGCTGGCACTGGTGGCCGACGCGGGCGCCAGAGACAAGCTCAAGGCTGATTTTTTGCTAATGCCTCACCATGGCAGTAAAACTTCATCGAGCGCGCAGTTTCTTGACGCGGTCCGCCCTCAGTTTGCGCTGGCCCAGGCTGGCTACCGAAACCGTTTTGGTCACCCGGTCGAGCTGGTGCTTGCGCGCTACCGTGAGCGCAGCATCGACGTTATCAAGTCGCCCGAGTGCGGTGCAGCCACCTGGCGCAGCGCGCAACCCGCGCAAGTGCTTTGCCAGCGCCAGCAAGGGCTGCGCTATTGGCATCACAGGCTGACCTCTACGCCGTAGCCTGGCCCGCTTGACGCGCGCATCATGTCGTTCTGGCGACAGGCCGGGCGATTAAACGCAGGCGCGTAAGGCTCTCTGGCGCATAACTTGCTAAGCTATCTGCACAAGTCTGTACCTTAAGCGCAGCCGGAGAAATAGCACATGAGTCGACCGATGTTTGATGAAATGAACCTGAGCGCTGAAAGCGTGCGCGAACATTACCAGGACTACCAGCGTTGGCTGTCCCGCCAGCCAGCAGACGCCATGCAGGCCAGGCGCGCAGAGGCGGAGATGATCTTCCGACGCGTCGGGATTACCTTTGCGGTCTACGGCGACAAGGATGAAGACGGCTCGGGCACCGAACGCCTGATTCCCTTTGACCTGATCCCGCGCATCATTCCTGCGCACGAATGGGCCAGCATGGAAAAAGGTCTGGTGCAGCGCGTCACGGCACTCAATCGCTTTATCCACGACGTCTACCATGGCCAGGAAATTCTCAAGGCCAGCGTGATCCCGTCCGAGCAAATTTTCCAGAATGCCCAGTTCCGACCCGAGATGATGGGCGTTGATGTGCCGGGCAATATTTACTCGCACATCAGCGGCATTGACATTGTTCGCGCGCCCGATGCAAGTGGCGCCGGCGAATATTACGTGCTCGAAGACAATCTGCGGGTGCCCAGCGGCGTGAGCTATATGCTGGAAGACCGGAAAATGATGATGCGGCTGTTTCCGGAGTTGTTCAGAGAAAACCGGGTCGCGCCGGTCGCGCATTACCCCGACCTGCTGCTGGAAACCCTGCGTGCCTCTGCGCCGCCGGCCACCGCCGACCCGACCGTGGTCGTGCTGACGCCTGGCATGTACAACTCGGCTTATTTTGAACACGCCTTCCTGGCGCAGCAAATGGGCGTGGAGCTGGTCGAAGGCCAGGACCTGTTTGTCAAGGACAACTTTGTCTACATGCGGACCACGCGCGGCCCGAAACGCGTGGACGTGATTTACCGCCGTGTCGACGATGACTTCCTGGACCCGCTGGCCTTCCGCCCGAGCTCGACGCTGGGCTGCGCGGGTCTGCTCAATGTCTACCGCAGCGGCAACGTGGCGCTCTGCAATGCGATAGGCACAGGGGTGGCAGACGACAAGTCGATTTACCCCTATGTGCCCAAGATGATCGAGTTCTACCTTGGTGAAAAGCCGATTCTGAAAAACGTGCCGACCTTCATGTGCCGCAACCCAGAAGACCTCAAATACACCCTGGCCAACCTGAAGGACTTGGTGGTCAAGGAGGTTCACGGCGCCGGCGGCTATGGCATGCTGGTCGGGCCGGCCTCTACCAAGGCGGAAATCGAGGCGTTTCGCGCGGCCCTGATTGCCAACCCGGCCGGCTATATTGCCCAGCCCACGCTCAGCCTGTCGACCTGTCCGACCTATGTCGACAGCGGCATCGCGCCACGCCACATTGACTTGCGGCCGTTTGTACTCAGCGGCAAAGAGGTCCAGATGGTGCCTGGCGGCCTGACGCGTGTCGCCTTGAAAGACGGCTCGCTGGTGGTGAATTCATCGCAGGGCGGTGGTACCAAAGACACCTGGATTCTGGAGTCGGACGCCCCGGCAACGCTCCAGTCGCAATCTCAAGGCTAAGGAAATCAATCATGTTGTCACGCACCGCTGACCATCTCTTTTGGATGTCCCGCTACACCGAGCGCGCCGGCGATATGCCGCAGGCATTCGCGGGGAGGGCTCACCAATTGCGCGAAGCGCTTGTGACGACATCACCAAAATACGCAAAGCGCGTCAGCGCTTTCGGTGTTTGAGGCTAAGGAAAAGACATGCTATCAAGAACCGCTGACCATCTCTTTTGGATGTCCCGCTACACCGAGCGCGCCGAAAACACCGCCCGCATGCTGGATGTCAACTACCAGACGTCCTTGCTGCCGCAGTCGGCCGGCGCCGCTCAGGTCGGTTGGGCCGGCCTGCTCAGCATCAGCGAGCTCAAGCCCTTGTACGCGACCAAGTATGGCGAGACGATTTCCCCGCGCAAGGTCATGGACTTCATGGTGCGCGACGAGACCAATTCATCGAGCATTGTTTCGTGCCTGAAAAACGCCAGGGAAAACGCCAGGGCTGTTCGCGGCACGCTGACCACGGAAGTCTGGGAAACCGAGAACCAGACCTATCTTGAAGTCATACGCATGCTCAAAAACGGTGACTTTGAACGTGATCCGGCACAGTTTTTCGAGTGGGTCAAGTTCCGCTCACACCTGTCACGCGGCGTCACCGCAGGCACCATGCTGCAGGACGAAGCTTTTCACTTTTTGCGCCTGGGCACCTTTTTGGAACGCGCCGACAACACCGCCCGTCTGGTGGATGTGAAGTTTCACGCCGTACAAAGTGATTTCCTTGGCCTGGCCACGGAGAAAGACCAGGAATTCGATTTCTACCACTGGAGCGCCATCTTGCGCAGCGTCTCCGGCTTTGAGGTCTACCGCAAGGTCTACCGTGATGTCATCAAGCCCGAGCGCGTGGCCGAACTGCTGATCCTTAGGCCCGACATGCCGCGTTCATTGCTCGGTTGCCTCAACGAAGTCATGAGCAATCTGGCCATGGTGACCAGTGACTCGGGCAGCGAAACGCTGCGCCGGGCTGGCAAGCTGCGCTCCGATTTGCAGTACGCCCGCATAGACGAGATTCTGGCCAATGGCTTGCATGCCTTCTTGACCCAGTTTCTTGACCGGGTGAACGAGCTGGGCGCACACCTGAGCCGCGAGTTTCTGGTGCCGGCCACGAGTTGATGAGCCCCCACGGTCGTTCACTTCGTCTAACTCCCTGCCCCCCGAGCGGGCCGCTGCGCCTGCAGCCCGGCAAAGCCGGTTCTGCGGCCCCTGTTTGAAGGGACTTCTCCTAGCAGCCGGTTTTGCGTGGTTTTCGCTCCGAAATGACAGTGAATCAATGAAGCTCCATATTCGCCACACTACCGACTATCGTTACAGCGAACCGCTGCTGTATGCCTTGCAAACGCTGTGGCTGACACCGCAGTCCAGTGCCGCGCAAACCGTCAATTTCTGGAGTGTGGGTGCGCCTGAAAAACTGTTTGTACAGACCGATGCCTTCGGCAACACCATTCAGTCCTACACCTTTGTAGGTCAGCCTGCAGACAACGTGCGCTGGAGCCTGGTCAACGCGGCTGGTGAGGTTCAGACCTGGGGCGTGGCTGAATTCACTGATGCCGAAAGTCTGCCCCACCCTTACTTCTTTTTGCGCGCCACGCAGCTGGCCGAGCCGCATTGGCAGCTGGCTGAATTTGGTCGTCGGTTCATACAACAAAGCACCGACGGACGCGCCGATCTTCAAGCCTTATTGGCTCTTAGCGCAGGCGTGGCGGGCGCAGTCAGCTACCAAAAAAATAGCAGCAATGTCACCACCACGGCCTTGCAGGCGTTTCAAGCCGGTGCCGGCGTGTGCCAGGACCAGGCGCATGTGATGGTGGCGATTTGCCGCAGCCTGGGCTACCCCGCGCGTTACGTCAGCGGCTATTTTTACGCCGCCAACGAGCCCGATCTGGCCAGCCACGCCTGGGTCGATGTCTGCCTGGATGTCGCCACCCGGCGCTGGGTCAGCATAGACGTGACGCACCACTGCCTGATCGACGAGCGCCACATTCGCCTGGCCATGGGCACTGACTACAACGCCTGCCCGCCGGCCAAGGGCGTGCGGCAGGGGGGGGGCGAAGAGCGTATGACGGTGACGATCACGATTGAGCCGGTCTAGTCCCGCGCATCAGTCACATACAGGACCAATGTTAGCGAGCCAGTGAATATGATTTGCCCAAGCTGAAAAGTGCATGGCATGAAAAAATCGCACCCTTATCGAGTGGCTCGATACCACTGACCTGTGCCGCGCGCCGTCATCCCGATCATTGGCGGCGCTGGCATGGTTGTCTGATGGCCAATGCGTCAAACCCAGGCTTGCAAAACGTAGTCGTAGGCCGCTTGGCCGTTGGTCATGTCGACGCGTTGCAATTTGATTTGTAAATCGCCGCCTTGCCTCACCAGGGTGTGGCGGTAGCTTCCGCCAAAGTGCCGTATGTTGTCTCGTCGCATTTCCATCATCTGAAAGCGAGAGTACACCTCTACCGTGTTGGTGTCTGCCGCCTCAATCACGATGTTGCCAACGATATGATTGGTTCCCCACTGCGCAGCTTGTGACCATGCGTTGGGGTGTAGCAGTCTGCGCATGCGGACCTCCATGAGAAACTTGTCCTCTGCAAAAATGGAAGCTTCACGGCGCCAGTCCGTTTGCGTGGGCGTGGAGGGCATCCAGTAAACGCCTTCATCGCTGAACAGTTTGCCCCATTCTCCCCAGGCCTTGTTGTCGAGCAAAGCGGCTTGATGGAACAGCAACTCTTCGACTTGCCGCTGCAACGCTGCATCAATTTTGATGGCTTTGGGAATGTAACCTTGGCTGGGCTGTCGGCCTCGCCCAATGTGATCAGGCTCTATGGAGTCCGCACCAGACATCGATTGAATGCCTTCAATCACAACGCCTGTGGCGAGTACTTCTTTGACTTCAGTGGTTTTCATGGGTCGACTCCTGTTCAGGCTTTTGCCAAGGGTTGAATGGCGGCGCGGATATAAGACTCCCAAGCCTTGAACTGATTGCGCATCACGACTTCGCTGGTGCCATTATTTGAATACAAAACACCATCTTTTTCCGTGTCGCCACCGTAATTGCGGTGGAAGCTGACCCATTCGCCGCCTTTGGATTCCAGTCCCAGTTGGCCCTTGTGCCAGTTTTCCAGGTCGTCGGCATTGATCATGGTGGCCGGCGAGTTCACCAGGTTGAAATACCAAAGCGAGCGTTCGTAGATGGCTTCTGGCACACCTTTTAGGCGGAAGTGCCATATTTCCGACAGCGTTTTGTTCGGCGCCATCGGACGCAGGCAACGCACTTGTTGCAAAGGGGACTGAACAGACAGGTAGGGGTAGATCAGCACGTGGTGAATACTGCGTGCCAAATACTCTTCGCCTTTTTCCTCTCCATACGCCTTCTTGATCAAAGCTTCATATTCCACGGTGTCCGGGTCGGTGGGACGCAGACCCATATAGGCTTTCAAAATGCCATGGCCGAATTTGAAATTCACGGTTTGAACTGAGTCCCACTGATCAAAGCTGGAGGCAAAGGTGGACAGGTAATGGAAGAACAAAGGCGCATCACCTTTTTCTTTTTTCAAGCGCTGCTCAACTTTGCGCGCTGACACGCCGGTTGACTGGTGCGTGACGGAGGGGTGCAAGGCATCCAGTTGATTCTCCATGAAGAACTTCCAGTTGGAATGCTGCACCACACGGTGGCAGACAGGCACGGCCTCAACCTCACCTACGGGCGATCGGTCGCACATGTCGTCAAAGGCCACTTTGGCCTCGCCCAAAAATTCGACCAAGCCAGGCCCCTCTTTGGACAAACTGACAAAAACAAAACCGCGATAGCTGTCCACACGGGCCGCTGCGACCATGCTGCAATCTGGATCGCTCGTGTTCATGCGAGTGCCGTCGTAGCCTTTGACCAAAGGAATGGCCTTGACTTTGCCGTTCAGATTGAAGCTCCATGCATGGTAGGAACACACGAAGCCTTTGCCGGTGTTGCCGCTTTGATTGCCGCATAGCTCTACACCGCGGTGAGGGCAGCGGTTGTAAAGCACTTTGACGCTTTTGTCGATGTCTCGCACCATGACCATGGGCTGGCGGCCAATTTGCATGGTGAAGTAATCGCCAACCTCTTTCACTTGGGATTCATGGCCGCAATAGACCCAAGCCTTCTCAAATATGTGCTCCATTTCGAGATCAAAAAGCTTCTGATCTGTATAGACGCTCTTGTGAACGCGGTCTGGTTGAACCAAGTGGTCTAAATCTATCGATTGCATGAAAACTCCATTTCAGGGCTTGAGATGAACACGAACCGATAACTTAACGTAGCTCAAGAAATAGATCTACAACAATTCATGCTTTTTCTATTACCATAGGTTATGGATTACAGAAAAGTTCAACTCTTTCTTGCGGCAGCTCGTTACGGCAATCTCACCGAGGCTGCGGCTTCGATGGAGATTTCTCAGCCGGCGATGTCCAAGAGCATCAAGGCGCTTGAGAAGACGCTAGGGGTTCGTTTACTGGAGCGCGGTCGGTTTGGTGTCAGCCTCACGCCTTTTGGGCAAGCCCTGATGGAGCATGGCCGCATCATCGAAGCGGAAATGCGAAATGCCGTGGGTGAAATTCAATCGATGCGGGGCGCTCAAAGGGGCCACGTGATGGTTGGCTGTGGTCCCACGGAAGCCACCCGTCTTTTGCCATTGGCGCTCAAGGTGTTGGCAGAAGAAAACCCCAACGTTCATGTCACTGTGTTGTATGGCTTGAACGAGGCCTTGATGCCGTGGGTGAAACAAGGGGAGGTCGACTTTGCGTTGTCATCGGTGCCCGCCAGGTCGGCAGATGCAGAGTTGGTTCACGACTATCTGTCGACAGAGCGTGCCACCGTGGTCGCCCGTGCAGATCATCCCCTGTCCAAACACAAGTTGGTCACCCCCGGCATGTTGGTGAAATATCCATGGGTACTGCCGAGGCACCGGGAATTGGAGCGGCTTGCCTTTGACGATTACTTTGTTTCGCATGATCTGGAGCCGCCCGTGGCGCAAGTTGAAACAACCTCCACCGTGCTGATGAAATCCATGGTGATGCAAAGCGATGCCTTAACCTTCATCCCCGAGGAATTAATTTACTGGGAAGCACGAGCAGGACAGCTCAAGGCACTTGAGGCCACAGACAATCAATGGGAAAGGCGCGTGGGCATCACGCGCCGTCGCAAAGCAACGTTCAGTCCTGCCGGGAAATTGCTGATGCAAGCGGTCAAATCAGTGGCGCAAAAGTTTTAAGCTTAAACGCCCAGATAGCGCGTCCACAATTGGCGATCGTCTCGCAACGCCTTAGAGCTGCCCGTCCAGGCCGCCAGCCCACGCTCCATGATGAGGTGGTGCGATGCAATCTCCACCAAGCGATTGACATACTTGTCGACCACGATCAAGGTTTGCCCTTCGTCGCAAAGCAAGCGCAAACATTTCCAAATTTCTTCGCGAATGAGAGGTGCCAAACCTTCCGTGGCTTCGTCCAGAATGATCAGGCGAGGGTTGGTTACCAAAGCGCGGCCAATGGCCAACATTTGTTGTTCACCGCCTGAAAGTTGAGAGCCCAAGTTGGGTTTTCGCTCGGCTAGTCTAGGAAATAATCCGTACACGCGGGCTGGGGTCCAAAGGTCTCTGCTTCGGTGGCGATTGCTCGCGAAGGCCGTGAGGTGTTCGTCAACCGATAAGTTGGGGAAAACCTGTCGACCTTCCGGTACCACAGCAATTCCCAATCGTGCAATTTTGTCGGCAGTCTGGTTGGTGATGTCGTGACCGTCAAATATCACCTGACCGCCTTGAACAGACTTGAGGCCCAGAATGCTTCGAATCAACGTCGTTTTGCCCATGCCGTTACGGCCAAGCAACCCCATGGATTCACCTGCGTGGAGGCTGAAGTCAATGCCAAAAAGAACCTGACTCCCTTGGTAAGCCGATTGCACATTTTGAACATGCAGCAAGCTCATGCGTTTTCCTCGCCCAGGTAAGCAGCAATGACTTGTGGGTGATGTCTGATTTCTTGAGGGGTGCCAGTGGCAATGACCGCGCCGCTGACCAGCACAGAAATTCTGTCGGCCAATCTGAACACGGCGTCCATGTCGTGCTCAATGAGCAAAATAGCTGATTTTTCGCGCAATTTGAGGATAAGTTTAAATATGCGCTCAGATTCAACAGGTCCGGCGCCTGCCATGGGTTCATCCAGCAGTAACAGTTGAGCTTGTGTGGCCATCGCCAGACCCAGTTCCAAAATGCGTTGTTCACCATGCGAGAGTTCGCTTGCATGGTCGTGTGCGCGCTGTGCAAGGCCCAGATCATCCAGTAGACGCATGGCTTGGTCTGACAGTTCAGCTTCCTGGCTGACAGGTTTCCAAAAGGAAAAGCTATTCCCCATTCTGGCCTGGACGGCCAGGGAAACATTCTCCACCACTGTGAACGATTTGAAGAGGCGGGTGATTTGAAAAGACCTTGTCAGACCCAAGCGCACGCGCTCATGGGTGGGCATGGTCGTGATATCTTGACCCTTGAAAAAAATATGGCCACTGTCGCTTGGCAGCAAGCCAGACAACTGCGCTACCAAACTGGTTTTCCCCGCGCCGTTGGGACCAATCAGTGCATGAATTTCCTTGGGCTCAACTTGCAGGTTGACATGGTCTGTGGCGAGCACGGCGCCAAACTTTTTAACCAAGTTTTGAATCTTGAGCAAAGACGGCTGCGTCATGAATGCCTCTTCGACCCAAGCTTGGCTCGCCTGTTGAAGAGACTCGACAGACCTCGGGGTGCCAATAGCACCACTGCCAATAAGAACCACCCCACGTAGAACTGCGAATACACCGTGTACTCGGCGATCACATCCTCCAATATGAGCAGCACCAAGGCGCCCCACAAGCCACCCGAGAGCGTGCCCACACCGCCCAAAATGACCATGACCATCAAGTTGCCCGATTGCGTCCAGTGCATCAAGTTGGGGCTGACGTAGTTCTGGTGGTTGACCATCAAGGCGCCCGCCAGGCCGCCCAGAGTGCCGGCAATGATGAACAAAACACATTTGTACGTATAGGCGTGAAAGCCGATGGCATCCACACGCGTGTCATCGTCACGAATGGCCAAAATCACCCGGCCAAAACGTGACTTCATCATGCGTGAAATCAAGATCAGTGTGAGCACTAAAACCAGCAGCACAACAAAGTAAAAAGTCACGTCGTTTTTCAAATCAAGTCCCATGCCAAAGTTGGAGCGCGATTTGATGTTCAAGCCTTCATCGCCGCCATAGGCTTTGATGGAGTTCACCAAGTAGTAAATCATTTGTGCAAAAGCCAGCGTGATCATGATGAAATACACGCCACGCGTTCGTAGGGAGATGGCGCCAATCAAGGCTGCTGCCAAGGCGGAAATACCCATGGCAACTGCAAAGTTCAACCAGCCATTGGTCATCCCTTCGGTGATCATGATGCCCACGGTATACGCGCCAATGCCCACAAAGGCAGCGTGCCCAAATGACACCAAACCGCCGAAACCCAGAATAAGGTTAAGGCTGCAAGCCGCGATGCCATAAATCATCATGCGGCTGAGCATGCTGATGTAAAAGTCTTGGCCTCTGGCATGCAGTGCCAATGGCAGTGCAATGGCCAGTGCCAGCAACAATATCCAAAGCCAGGGAGGAGTTTCGCGATTCATCTTTACCTCGGCTCAAGAGCGAGCTGAGAACAGCCCCTGGGGGCGAAGAAAGAGCACCAAGGCCATCAAAAGATAGACCGAAATCGACGCGACTGCAGGCCCTGCAGCACTGGCGAATTGGGGCGAGAAAATTTCACGGAACAAATGCGGCAACAGCGTGCGACCCAGCGTGTCGACGAAGCCTACCAAAATGGCACCCACAAAAGCCCCCCAGACAGAGCCAATGCCGCCAATCACAATAACCACAAAGGCCAGAATGAGGATGTTCTCACCCATACCCACTTGAACGGCGAGCAACGGACCCAGCATGGCGCCCGCTACAGCGCAAAGTGCTGCGCCAATGCCAAAGACCCCTGTGAACAGTGCTTTGATGTTGATGCCCATGGCCATGGCCATTTCACGATTGGAAGCTCCCGCACGAACCCAGGCGCCCATCCGTGTTTTGGTGACCAAAAAAAACAACAGCAATGCAATGGCTAAGCCTACTGCGATGATGACCAGGCGATAGCTGGGGTATGACAAACCAGGGAGTAACTCGACGGGCCCCGACAGCGCTTGGGGCGCAGACAAGGCAAGGTCAGAACCCCAAATCATTCGAACTGATTCATTGATGATGAGAATGAGGGCGAACGTAGCCAGGACTTGCGACAAGTGGTCGCGTTCATAAAGTGTTCTGAGCAGCGTGGCTTCCAGAATCATGCCCAGCACGGCGGTGAGCAAAACGGCCAACAGCACGCCCAGCAAGAACGACTGCGTTAACTGAACCAGCCAGGCCGTCAAAAAAGCACCCACCATGTAAAGGGCACCATGGGCCAAGTTGATCATGTCCATGATGCCGAACACCAGCGTCAATCCAGACGCCAGCAAAAACAACATCAAGCCAAACTGCAGGCCATTCAAGGCCTGCTCCAACATCAAAATACTGCTCATGGGGATCTAGATCCCCTTATTTCATTGGACAGTCTTTGACGTAAGCGTCACCATGGTTGGTCATGATGGGTTGCCCCACAATGCGATTTACCAAGCGGCCTTGTGAGTCTTTCTGGATTTCACGCAAATAGTAGTTTTGAATTGGGTAATGGTTGGTGTTGAAGCGGAAATCACCTCGAACAGAATTGAACTTTACTGTTGCCAGCGTTTTGATCATGGCCTCTTTGTCTTCAATCTTGCCATTGGCTGCACGGACGGCTGCATCGATGAGAAGTGCAGTGTCATAGCCCTGAGCCGCATACAAAGTGGGCAACCGCTTGTATTCTTTTTCAAATTCAGTCACGAATTTTTTGTTGGCTTCGTTGGGCAGGTCGATGCCCCAGTGCGCCGTGTCAAAAATGCCGAGCATGTCATTTCCCACAGCGCGAATCACATCCTGGTCTGCACCGAATCCAGGTTGAATGAGGTGGATGCTTTTGTTCAAACCTGCGGCCATGAACTGCTTGATGAAGTTGATGCCCATGCCACCAGGTAGGAAGGTATAAACCACTTCAGGCTTGGCGGCACGAATTTCAGCCAACTCAGCTGAGTAGTCCAATTGGCCCAGCTTGGTGTAAACCTCGCCAGTGACATCGCCTTTGAAGAAACGTTTGAAACCTGCCAAGGAGTCTTTGCCCGCTTGATAGTTGGGAGCCAGCAAATAGGCTGACTTTACTTTTTGATTAGTGGCGTATTGGCCTGCTGCTTCATGATAGGCATCGTTGGGCCAAGACACCGCAAAGAAGTATGGGGTGCATTGCGCACCGGCAATCGGTGAGGGGGCCGCATTAGGGCTGAGGTAGATGGTTTTGCCGTCCACGGCTTCAGGCAATCCGGCCAACATGATGTTGGAGAACACCACGCCCGTTAAAAAGTCCACTTTGTCGCGTTTGACATAACGCTCGAACAGTTGTTTGCCAACATCTGGTTTGAATTGGTCATCCGAGATGGAAACTTCAGCCGGCAACCCGCCTAGTTTTCCGCCATTGAGTTTGACGGCCAGCATGAAGGCGTCGCGAATGTCCACGCCCAAAGCCGCAGAAGGGCCGGACAGCGTGCTGACAAAACCTACTTTCACTTTATCGGCTGCCAACGCAGGTTGCATCGCCAGGGTGGCTACCGCAGCAAGGGTGACAAGACTTTTAGCCAACGGAAAAGACATGGAGAAATCCTGGTTAGACCGATAAAAAAAGAATACTTTCGTTTTCTAGGTAGCTGTTCATTCTGAGTCGGAACTGAAAATCATGGATATGGGGGTTTTCCCGTTTCATATGTGAAGCGCTTGCGGGGCGGCGGTGAACAGATGTATATCCAGCCTTGACGCTGCACATCAAGCACATCACGTATTACCGCTAAACGGAGTCACTGCGCTACGCGCTAAGTCAGTGGCTGTTTTTGCGCCGCCAACGAGCCCGATCTGGCCAGCCATGCCTGGGTAGATGTGTGCCTGGATGTCGCCACCCGGCGCTGGGTCGGCATAGACGTGACCCATCACTGCCCGATCGACGAGCGCCACATACGCCTGGCCATGGGTACCGACTACAACGCCTGCCCGCCGGCCAAGGGCGTGCGCCAGGGCGGCGGCGAAGAACGCATGACGATCACGATTGAGCCGGTTTGACGCCCTTCAAAACGTATCGAAGTGGCGTTCTGCTTTGCGCTTTTGCCCTTAGGGCCTGACTTTCTCGGCCACGGCCCGACCCAGCTCAATCACTGCCATCGCGTAGTAACTGCTCCAGTTGTAGCGCGTGATGACATAGAAGTTTTCGGTGCCCGCCACATACTGCGGCTCGTCCGGGCCGTTGAGCAGTTCTATCAAGGCAAGCGGGCCCTTGTGGTTTAGTGCCTCACCTTCGAGCGCGGCGCCTTTGGCCGCGAAACCGGCCACGCTGAAGGTCGGCAAGATGTCTGGCGCCATCAAGGCGGGTTTATCCAGGCGGCTGTTGTCAAAACTCACAGGGTAATGGGTCGGCATGCCGGCTTGCCAGCCGAACGCCTTGAAGTAATTGGCGATGGAGCCGATCACGTCGGCCGGGCTGTTCCACAAGTCGATGCGGCTGTCGCCGTCGAAGTCGACCGCGTACTTGGCCCAGCTCGAAGGCATGAACTGCGGCATGCCCATGGCGCCTGCATAGCTGCCTTTCATCGCCAGAACTTCAGCGGGGGCGGCGCCCAGGCGGCTTTGCAGCGACAAGAACTGCTCGATTTCGCCCTTGAAGAACACGCTGCGCTCTTTGGCGCGCGGGTGGCTTTGGGGGAAGTCAAAAGCCAGTGTGGCCAGCGCGTCCATGACCTTGAAGCCGCCGGTGTTGACGCCGTAAATGGTTTCGACGCCGGCGATGCCGACAATGATTTCAGCCGGCACGCCGTATTCTTTTTCAGCGCGGGTCAAGCTGGCCTGGTTGGCACGCCAAAAGCGCGCGCCAGCTTCAATGCGGGTGTCGTCGATGAAGCGGCTGCGGTAGACGCGCCAGTTCTTGACAAAGGCCTGGGTGGCTGGCTGCATTAGCCGTGACACGCTGGGCGTGTAGCGCGACTGCCCAATCGCAGCGCGTACCCAGACCGCATCCAGACCGCGTCTTTCGGCCAGGTCGTCGGCGAACTGCATGGCTTCTGTGCGGCTGGCGTAGAGCGGGCCCAGCGCCTGAAGCGACTTGGTTGAGGTCTTTTTCTTATGCGGTTTTCCATGGCTGACGCCCGCGGACAGGGTGATGACAGCTATAAAAAAAAGAGCAATCAGGCGTCTGGTGGGCACGGCTTCAGTCATGGTGTGGGTTGTCATGCGGCTGGGCCGCGGAGACTGCGCGTGGCGCGGGCCAGGGCAGATGCCTGAATTGTCGCTTTAACTGGCGCAGGCCGGTACGGAGCGGCTGATTGTCCTGCGGCTTGTGACCCAAGCTGGCGCTGGCATAGCGCTGCATTTCCAGTTGCATCAGCCAGTCGCTGAGCGCGCGGGTTTGCGCCTGGCCATGCGGGCCGGCATGCGCTCCTGCTCCTAGTCGTTCGGCCAGTCGTTCAGCCAGCTGGCGCGGCGAGCTGGACGGTGGGGCTTGGATGCCGGCCCTGGCAAGTTGCATGCGCGCACGCTCGAGCAGCCTCAGCCAGGGGTCGTGCTGCGTGTGTTCCCAGAGCGTCCAGCCAGCGCCCAGCAGACTGAGCAACACGACCAGGCCCAGCAGCACATAGGCCAAGTCTTCCCAGCTGGGCGAGGTAAATCCCAGGTCTTTGAGCAGGCTCAGCTGCTTGCCCTGGGTGTAGTTGAGCACGCGCTGGGACCAGGCGTTGTTGAGGGCTTCCCAGCTGGCACGCAGTTGGATCGCCAGACCGGGACTGATGTTGCCCAGGGTTTGCGCCAGCACGCCTTGCGGTGCAACCAGCCTTTGAAATGCGCCGGTGCGACCAGGTGCGACGGCTGACGTCGGGTCGATGCGGACCCAGCCGCGGCCTTCGTACCAGACTTCGGCCCAGGCATGAGCGTCACTTTGGCGCACAGTCCAAAAGCCGTCGACGCTGTTTTGCTCGCCACCCTGGTAGCCGGTGACGATGCGCGCCGGCACATCCAGCGCCCGCATCAGGATCACAAAGCTTGCGGCGATGTGCTCGCAAAAGCCCAGCTTGCGGTCAAACCAGAACTCGTCGGCGCTGTTCTGGCCATACACGCCGGGCTCCAGCGTGTAGACATAGCCGCCAGTGCGCAGTTTGTCCAGCACCAGCTGAACCAGCGGCGCGCTGTCAGCCGATGCATAGCGTGGGTCACTGCGTATCTGGCTGGCCAGTGCCAGCGTGCGTGGATTGAAGCCGGGTGGCAATTCAACAAACTCGCGCAGCCCGACCACTGGCTGCAGCGGTCCATGCTGAAAGCTGGCGTAACTTCGCGCCTTGTAGCGCACCTGGTCGGCGATGGGCCGGTTCACCAGCCACTGCAAGTCGGCCTGCATCTGGCTCTGGTAGCCGGCCAGCTGCGGGCTTTGCGCGGCCGCTTCGAGCACAAACAGCCAGGGCCGGTTGGTGGGCTCCAGTGTGACTTCGTAGTCCACGGGCGTGCCCGATACCGACAAGTTGGCCGCCAGGCCGTAGCGTGACGGAAAATTAAAGCGCTGGGGTCGCCACTCGCGGCCATCAAAATCGGACAGCACCGGGCCGCGAAAATACAGCGCTTGCTGCGGCGGTGGCAGGCCTTCAAAGCGGATGCGCATGGCCACGCTGTCGTCGAGCGCAAGGCTGGCGATGTTGCCGACCTGTATGCTGGCGCTCAGTCCGCTGCGACCAGCCAGTGCGTCGCCAGGCACGCCCCACAAAGGCGCCAGGCGCGGGAACAGCATAAACAGCACCAGCATGATGGGCAGGCCCGCCAGCGCCATCAGGCCCGCGGTTTTCGCCGCCAGCCGCAAGGGCGGCTTGCCGACCGGCATGTGGGCATTGACCAGCACCGTGAGCAGCCCCAGCAGCCCGATCAGCATGCTGACGGCGGTCAGCAGTGACTGCGAGTAAAAAAAGTTGCTCAGCATGCAGAAAAAGCCGAGAAAGAACACCACGAAGGCATCGCGTCTGGCGCGCAGCTCCAGCGTTTTCAGGCTCAGCAGCACGGCCAGTAAAGTCACGCCCGCGTCGCGCCCGAGCAAGGTCTGGTGCGTCAGCCAGGTGGCGACCATGGTGGTGGCCAGCAGCACTATTAGCCAGACGCGTCCGGGCAAGGGCCGCAAGTTCAAAGCCAGCCAGCCGCGCCAGAGCAGCACCGCCGCCGCGAGGGCGCTGCACCACAAGGGCAGATGCGCGGTCTGGGGCAGAAGCACCCAGGCGATCACCAGCAGCAGGAACAGCGTGTCTCGGCTGTCGCGGGGGAGGTTTTTTAGCAAGGCAGTGGTTTTGCTCAGCATGGGGTTGCTCGCAGGGGTGAAGTTCTTTGCTTGTGCGAGCAGACCGGGTCTCGCCCCGGCAGGCGAGGTACTTTTCTTTGCTTCGCCAAAGAACAAGTACCCAAAAGAAAGGCGACCCGCAGTCTGGGTCCCTTCACTGCGTTACGGGCAAACTGCGCTGCTCGATTCCGGCGGCGGTCCAAACAATTCGCCTGCGGCTCAAACAAGTTTGGCCCGACCTTCCGCCTCCACCTGCGCTGCTCGGCCCAGCCAGGACGGGGTTGCAGAAATGGTGCGGGATCGGAGCCTTGTTCCGTATTCGTTTTCGCTCCCGCAGTGCCGTTCTGGCAGGGCTGAGCAGCACAGGATGAGACGGATGAAAATTTCAGATGTCCGAAGGCTGCGCAGCAGACAAGTTTCTGAAATTTCCGGCTCATCCGAGCAGCGCAAGGAACCGCGGAGCGCCGCGTAGTGGCCCTGACTGCGGCTCGCCTTTTCTTTGGTGACTTTCTTTTGGCAAAGCAAAAGAAAGTTACGAGCCGCCGGGCTCCCCCCGGCCTGCTGAAACAGGTGCAGAGGTTCAACATAACGCCAAAGCCTCCAGACACCGCCGCCTGTGCGCCTCCCCGCTGCCGGGCTTGACCTCAAGCGCCGGCAAGCGAAGCCCGTAGTCCAGGCCCAGCCGGTCCGCCATCAGCACCCAGGCGCAAAGCCGGGACAGCTTGTGTTCGGTATCTGCTGTTCCGGTCTGCATGAAGTCGAGCCAGAGTTCATGGCGCTGGGCCTGCTGGCTGTCACGCACGACCAGGCCGTTGCCCTGGTCGTCGGCCTTGGCGGCTTTTTTCCAGACCACGCGCTTCATCGCATCACCGCGCTGGTAGCTGCGAAGGCCATCAAATTCAGCGGAGTTTTGCGCGCGGCTGGCGGCTGCGGCGTTGCTGGGCCGGGGCTCACCAGGCGGCAGCGGCGGCGGATGAAGTTCCGGTGCCGGATAGACCAGGACTTGCGCGGCCGGGCGCCAGACCGTCCAGACCCGGAAGGTGCCCAGCGGAAAACGCGTCTCGGCGGTCAACGTGGGCAGGCGCTGCAGGCCGCGACGAGTCGGCGTGAAGGCGACTTGCACAGTGCTGCTGCCTTGGGCCGGCACGTCGGTCCAGGACCAGTGGCTGGTCTTGCGCGCAGCCTTTTGCGCGGCGGCGTCAACATCATGCGGACGCAGCACGCTCAGGCCTATGCCGTAGCGCGCAGCGCGTCTGGTGTTCGTGAGCTGTATGTCAATAAGGGCTGCAGAACCCGCCTGCTGGGCATCAGTAACTAGCAAATTCATAGCAAGTCCGCGCAGGGTAGCGTGGCCAACATGCATGCCGACCAATGCGCAGCCGCCCAGCAAAAAGGTCAGCAGATAGCCGAGGCTGAGTTGGTAGTTGATGGCCGCGACCAGCAGTGTCAGCAGCGTAGCGGCCAGCATCCACCCCGGGCCGGTCGGCACGATGTAAACGTTGCGCTGGGTCAACGTCAGCTGATCTGTCAAGGGCAGCCGGCTTTGCCACCAGGCCTGAAAACGGCGACGAATGAAGGCCAGGGGCTGCATCAGGGCACCAGCCCTTTGACGGGCTCAGGGCGAAGGGCAGGTTTAGTCAAGGTCAAGGCAGCGGCACCGCGTCCAGCAGGGCGCGCACCTGTTCCAGCGCGCCACGGCCAGCGTCCCTGACCGGAACCAGGCGGTGTGCGGCGGTCTGCGGCAGTACGGCGGCGATGTCGTCGGGCGCAACGTAGTCACGGCCACTTAAAAAAGCCTGGGCCTTGGCCGCGCGCATGATGGCAATGCCGGCGCGCGGACTCAGGCCTTGCAAAAACCAGCGCCCGGATCGCGTTGCGGCCACCAGGTCCTGCAAGTAGTTGAGCAGCGGCTCGGCCACATGGATCTGGCTCACGCGTCTTTGCAGTTCCAGCAGGTCGTGTGGCGCCAGCACGGCTTGAAGGCCGTCCAGCATGTCGCGCCTGTCGCTGCCGCGCAGCAGCTCGCGCTCGGCCACGCGGTCTGGGTAACCCAGGGAAATCCGCATGTGAAAACGGTCCAGCTGCGATTCGGGCAGGGCATAGGTGCCGAGTTGATCGTGCGGGTTTTGCGTGGCGATCACAAAAAACGGAACCGGCAGCGGCCGTGTCTCGCCCTCTATGGTGACCTGTTTTTCTTCCATCGCCTCCAGCAGGGCGCTCTGGGTTTTGGGGCTGGCCCGGTTGATCTCGTCGGCCAGCAATATCTGCGCAAATATCGGCCCGGGGTGAAACACAAAGCTTTCTTTCTGGCGCTCGTAAATCGACACGCCCGACAAATCGCTGGGCATCAAGTCGGCCGTGAACTGCACGCGCGAAAATTGCAGCCCCAGCGAACGCGACAGCGCATGCGCGAGCGTGGTCTTGCCAACGCCAGGAACGTCCTCAATCAGCAGGTGGCCGCCGGCCAGCAAGCAGGCGACGCAGTCCTGCACCTGCCTGGATTTGCCAACAATCACCGTGTTAAGCTGATTCAAAAGTGCTTGAAGTTTTTCTTTGACTTGCATATTCAACACCTTACCGCAAAATTTTCACGCCATGAATGCCACTGGTTATTTCACCCACAAGGATTGCTGGAAGCACGAAATGGGCGCAGGCCATCCTGAATGCCCGGAGCGGCTGGATGCGATTGAAGACCGTTTGCTGGTCACCGGCGTCGGCGATGCGCTGGACCGGCGTGAGGCGCCGCAAGCACCACTGGCTGACATTGAGCTGGCGCATGACCGCATGATGATTGCTGCCCTTCGTGGCCTGAGTGATCAGCTGGCTGACGATATCGCCGCCGGCGGACCCAGCCATGCCCAGATTGATGCCGACACCTCACTCAATGTCCACACCTGGAACGCCGCCTTGCGCGCCGCCGGTGCTGTGCTTGCGGCGACTGACAGCGTGATGGCGGGCGAGATGGAGAACGCTTTTTGCGCCGTGCGCCCGCCGGGTCACCATGCCTGCCACGACAAGGCCATGGGCTTTTGTTTTTTCAACAACGTGGCCATCGCCGCACGTTATGCGCTGGAGCGTCACGGCCTCAAACGCGTGGCGATTGTTGACTTCGATGTGCACCATGGCAACGGCACCGAGGATATTCTCAAAGGCGATGAGCGCGTGCTCATGGTGAGTTTTTTCCAGCACCCGCTGTACCCCTTCAGCGGTGCCGATGCGGACCCTGGCCAGCACGCCAGCAATATGCTCAACGTGCCGCTGCCGGCCTACACCAAGGGCATGGAAGTGCGGGAAATGATAGACATGCTATGGATACCGCGCCTTGAGGCTTTCAAACCTGAAATGATTTTCATCAGCGCCGGCTTTGACGCCCACCGCGACGACGACCTCGGACAGCTCGGGCTGGTCGAGCAGGACTATGCCTGGATCACCCAGCGCATCAAGGATGTCGCCAAGCGTCACTCCAAGGGCCGCATCGTGTCGTCGCTGGAGGGCGGCTACAACCTGCGGGCGCTGGCCTGTAGCGTTGAGGCGCATATCCGCGTGCTGGCCGATTTGTAGGAATTTTCATGAACACACCTTCTTCATCACCGCCTTTGCTTCACATTCGTGATGACCGGGGCGTGCACACCTTGACCCTGAACCGGGCCAACACCTTTAATGCCTTGAGCGAGGACATGCTGTCGGCTTTGCAGGCGGCGCTTGATTTCATTGCACTGGACGCCAGCGCCCGGGCGGTGGTGATCGCCGCCGAGGGCCGCGCCTTTTGCGCCGGGCACAACCTCAAGGAAATGCACGCGCATCCCGACCTTGGCTATTACCAAAAGCTCTTCGCGCAGTGCACTCGCGTAATGCTGGGCATACAGAACCTGTCCGTGCCTGTGATTGCAAAGGTGCAGGGGTTGGCGACTGCTGCGGGCTGCCAGCTGGTGGCGCAGTGCGATCTGGCCGTTGCTGCCAGCCAAGCCAGTTTCGGTGTCAATGGCATTGATGTGGGCCTGTTTTGTGCCACACCCAGCGTGCCCCTGGTGCGCAACATGCCGGCCAAGCAGGCCATGGAAATGCTGCTCACGGGCGAGTTCATCACGGCCGATGAGGCGCGCGTGCGCGGTCTGGTCAACCGTGTTGTGCCGGCCGAGCTGCTGGACGCAGAGGTCGAGAAGCTGTTGCAAAGCCTGCTGGCCAAGCCGCGCGAGGCGATTGCCGTCGGCAAGGCCTTGTTTTACAAGCAAAGAGAAACCGGCATTGCTGCGGCTTACCAGCTGGCTGGCCAGTCCATGGCCTGCAACATGATTCATCCGGTTGCCCAGGAGGGCGTGCAGGCCTTTATCGACAAGAGGAAACCGCAATGGCCAGTGTAGGCATGCTGAGCATGAAGACCATATTCCCTGGCGGCTTTCTGGCCGCTTATTCGGGCCATCCAAACAACCGCATTGACAGCCTGGACGAATGGTTTGCGGCGCTGGTCCAGCCAACCGCGCTGGTCGAACTCGGCGTGCTGGTGGCCTGCGTTTTGCTGGCCTGGCTGCTGGTGCGCTTGCTGAGTCGCACGGTGGGAGGTGACCGGGATTCATCCATACTCTTTGGCCGGCGCACCGTCGACGGCGTGCTGTTTCCGGTGCTGCTTCTGGTGCTGGCTTATGCGGCCGAGATCCTGCTCGCGCGCATGCTGGTGCTGGCGGTTTTCAAGGTGGCTATTCCGGTGTTGCTTTCGCTGGCCCTGATACGTCTGGGCGTCAAGGTCTTGCAAGTGACCTTCAAGAATGCGTCCTGGGTGCGGCCCATAGAGCGCTCCTTGTCCTGGCTGGCCTGGCTGGCGATGCTGCTGTGGGTCAGTGGCTTGCTGCCGTTGATTCTGGAGGCGCTGGACGACATCAAGTGGAAGATTGGCAGTTCCACGCTGTCCGTGCGCAACATGCTTGAAGGCACGCTCACGGCGGGCGTGGTGTTGCTGATCACGCTGTGGATTTCTGCTGCGCTCGAGGCCCGGCTGCTGCGCTCGGCTACTGGCGGCGAGCTGTCGCTGCGCAAGGCCGTGAGCAATGCCACGCGTGTGGTGCTGATGTTTGTTGGCCTGCTGCTGGCGCTGTCCGCGGTGGGCATTGATCTGACAGCGCTCTCGGTGCTGGGCGGCGCTATAGGCGTAGGCCTGGGTTTTGGCCTGCAAAAACTCGCCGCCAGCTATGTCAGCGGCTTTGTGATGCTGGCCGAGCGCAGCGTACGCATTGGCGACAACGTGCGGGTGGACAACTTTGAGGGCCGTATCACCGACATCAATGCCCGCTACACCGTGATTCGTGCCTTGTCGGGTCGCGAATCCATCGTGCCCAATGAGATATTCATCAGCAACCGGATAGAAAACCTTTCGCTGAGCGACCTGCAGGTGCTGCAGTCCACCGTGGTGTCTGTCGGCTATGACAGCGATGTCGATCTGGTGATGCGTTTGCTGACCGAGGCGGCCTTGGCCCAGGAGCGCGTGTTGCACGAGCCGCCGCCCAGTGCGAACCTGAGCAATTTTGGCGCGGATGGGCTGGAGTTCACCTTGAATTACTGGATGACGGATCCTGAGAACGGACAGCAAAACCTGCGTTCACGCGTCAATCTGCATATTCTCAAGGCCTTGCGTGCGCATTCAATTGATATTCCGTATCCGCAGCGTGTGGTTCACATGCCTGCTTCGTCCGTGTCCGCAACAGCGCCGCCAGTTGCGAACTGAGGGATCGCCGACCAGGGGACATGTGTTTGCAGGCGGTGCTCTAATTCATTCGGAACGCAGCCTATAATAAAAAAGAACGGTCGTTCTTTTTGTTGCTTTTCACTGTTATCCAAGCCTTTCATTCGAGCTGTTTCCCAACCTTGGGCGGGTGGTTTACTGTCTGCAGCGGCATAGAATGCAGGGCTTACCTTTACGTAAACGTCAATTAACAAACTCTGGAGCCCTCTCATGAAGGTCTTGGTCCCCGTCAAACGTGTAGTCGACTACAACGTCAAAGTCCGCGTCAAATCAGACGGCACCGGTGTTGATATCGCCAACGTCAAGATGAGCATGAACCCGTTTGATGAAATCGCCATCGAAGAGGCGACCCGGCTCAAGGAAAAGGGCGTCGTCACCGAGGTCATCGCGGTGAGCTGCGGCGTGCTGCAATGCCAGGAAACCCTGCGCACCGCCATGGCGATTGGGGCCGACCGCGCCATCCTGGTTGAGACCGCAGAAGAGCTGCAGCCGCTGGCTGTGGCCAAGCTGCTCAAGGCGCTGGTGGACAAAGAGCAACCTCAGCTGGTGATTCTGGGCAAGCAGGCGATTGACGATGACTGCAACCAGACCGGCCAGATGCTGGCGGCCTTGCTGGGCTGGCCACAAGCCACCTTCGCGTCCAAAGTCGAAGTCTCGGGCGACAAGGTGCTGGTCACGCGCGAGGTCGATGGCGGTCTGGAAACGCTCTCACTGAGCCTGCCAGCCATCATCACGACCGACCTGCGCCTCAATGAGCCGCGTTATGTGACGCTGCCCAACATCATGAAGGCCAAGAAAAAGCAGCTCGACAACTTCAAACCCGAAGATCTCGGTGTGGACGTCAAGCCGCGCATCAAGACCCTCAAGGTCAGCGAGCCGCCCAAGCGCAGCGCCGGTATCAAGGTGGCCGACGTCGCCGCGCTGGTTGACAAGCTCAAAAACGAAGCCAAAGTAATCTAAGGGATTGATTGACATGACCGCATTAGTAATCGCCGAACACGACAACCTGTCCATCAAGCCCGCCACCCTGAACACCGTGACTGCTGCCGCCCAGTGCGGCGGTGATGTGCATGTGCTGGTGGCCGGCAAGGGCGCTGAAGGCGCTGCAAAAGCCGCGGCCCAAATCATGGGCGTCGCCAAAGTCATACACGTTGAGGGTGAGCAGTTTGCCCACGGCCTGGCTGAAAACATGGCCGCGCAGATTTTGTCCATCGCCAGCAGCTACTCGCACATCCTGTTTCCAGCCACGGCATCGGGCAAAAACATTGCGCCCCGCGTCGCTGCGACGCTTGATGTGGGCCAGATTTCCGACATCACCAAGGTCGATGCTGCAGACACCTTCGAGCGACCGATTTACGCCGGTAACGCGATTGCCATCGTGCAAAGCCTTGATGCAACCAAAGTCATCACGGTTCGCACTACTGGCTTTGACGCGGCGGCCGCGACCGGTGGTTCTGCCGCCGTGGACGTGCTGGCCGGTGTCGCCGACAGCGGCAAGTCCACGTTTGTGGGTTCCGAGATTGCCAAGAGCGACCGTCCAGAGCTGACCGCTGCCAAGATCATCGTCTCGGGTGGCCGGGCCTTGGGATCTGCTGAAAAATTCAACGAGATCATGACGCCGCTGGCCGACAAGCTGGGCGCCGCAATGGGCGCGTCGCGCGCTGCGGTTGACGCCGGTTACGCGCCCAACGACTGGCAGGTCGGCCAGACCGGCAAGATCGTCGCGCCACAGCTTTATGTTGCCGCCGGCATCTCGGGCGCCATCCAGCATCTGGCCGGCATGAAGGACAGCAAGGTCATCGTCGCGATCAACAAGGACGAAGAAGCGCCGATCTTTTCTGTGGCCGACTACGGGCTGGTCGCCGACCTGTTTGTGGCGGTGCCGGAGCTGGTCGCTGCGCTGTAATTGACAGACCCAAAAAGGCATCGCTAGCGCTGCCTTTTTTGTTGGCCGGATGTCGGCCAGATGAAGACCTGAATCACGGAGACACGACATGACGTACAAAGCCCCTCTCAAGGACATGCTGTTTGATATCCAGCATCTGGCCAATATTGACCAGATTGCGCAGATCCCAGGCTTTGAAGATGCGGGCTTTGAGACGGCGCAGGCCGTGCTCGAGGAGTGCGCCAAGTTCAACGAGGGCGTGCTGTCTCCGCTGAACTGGGAGGGTGACAAAAACCCGTCCAGCTTTCAATCCGGTGTGGTGACCACCACCCCCGGTTTCAAGGAAGCCTTCAAGCAGTATGTGGAAGGCGGCTGGCAGGGCTTGCAGCATCCGGCTGATTTTGGCGGCCAGGGCCTGCCCAAGACCATAGGCGCGGCTTGTGGCGAGATGCTGAACTCGGCCAATATGAGTTTTGCCTTGTGCCCGCTGCTCAGCGATGGCGCGATTGAAGCCTTGCTGACGGCCGGCTCCGACGAGCTCAAGGCGGTCTACCTCGAAAAACTCGTGAGCGGTCAGTGGACCGGCACCATGAACCTGACCGAGCCACAGGCCGGTTCCGATCTGGCCATGGTGCGTAGCCGCGCCGAGCCGCAGCTTGACGGCACTTACAAGGTATTTGGCACCAAGATTTACATCACCTACGGTGAACACGACATGGCCGAGAACATCGTCCATCTGGTGCTGGCGCGCGTCAGTGGCGCGCCTGAGGGTGTCAAGGGCATCAGCCTGTTTGTCGTGCCCAAATTTATGGTCGGCAAGGATGGCACGCTGGGTGCGCGCAACGACGTGCATTGCGTGAGCATCGAGCACAAACTTGGCATCAAGGCTTCGCCCACCGCCGTGCTGCAGTACGGCGACAACGGCGGCGCGGTCGGCTACCTTGTCGGCGAGGAGAACCGCGGCCTTGAGTACATGTTCATCATGATGAATTCAGCGCGTTACGCGGTGGGCATGCAGGGCATTGCGATTGCCGAGCGCGCGTATCAAAAGGCGGTGAGCTTTGCCAAGGACCGCGTGCAGAGCCGGCCTGTTGACGGCTCGATCAAGGCCAGTGCGCCCATCATCCATCACCCAGACGTCAAGCGCATGCTGATGACCATGCGCGCCACTATCGAGGGCTGCCGCGCCATGGCATCCGTCGCCGCTGCGGCCTACGACGCGAACCACCACCATCCGGATGCCGAGGTGCGCAAGCAGAACCAGGCGTTTTATGAATTCATGGTGCCGCTGGTCAAGGGCTACAGCACCGAGATGAGTCTGGAAGTCACGTCCATGGGCGTGCAGGTGCATGGCGGCATGGGATTCATCGAGGAGACCGGTGCCGCGCAGTACTACCGTGACGCCAAGATACTGACGATTTACGAAGGCACGACGGCGATCCAGGCCAATGACCTGGTGGGCCGCAAGACCTCGCGTGACGGTGGCCAGACCGCCAAGGCGATTGCCGCACAGATTGAAGCGACTGAAAAAGAGCTGCTCAAGCAGGGCAGCGCAGACGCGGTGGCCGTGGCCAGACGTCTGAAGGCCGCGCGCCTGGCTTTTGTCGATGTGGTGGACTTTGTTGCTGCCAATACCAAGGCCAGTCCCAACGCCGTCTTTGCCGGCAGCGTGCCTTATCTGATGCTTGCGGGCAATCTGGTGGCGGGCTGGCAGATGGCGCGCGCCCTGCTGGTGGCCCAGGAGCAGCTGGCTTTGGGGGTCGATGCGGCCTTCATGAAAGCCAAGATCATCACTGCCCGCTTTTACGCCGACCATCTGCTAACCAAGGCCCCAGGGATGCGCGACAGCATTGTCGAAGGCGCTGACTGCGTGACAGCACTGGCACTCGAGGCTTTCTGAACTGCTATTTATTTGGAAGCTGTCTGCGCCCGTCGGTAAAGGGCTGCAGACCTTTTTTGCATTGCTTTTGAGCTGTTTGTCATTTCTGGTGGCGCAAAACTCCACTTTTGCTTGATCAAGGAACCCATGTCCAGACTGCCCGCGCCGCTTAACAACCTGCCGCTGCCCATCATCGGTTCACCGCTGTTCATCATCAGCAACCCCAAGCTGGTCATTGCGCAATGCATTGCCGGCGTGGTCGGCTCCATGCCGGCCCTCAACGCACGGCCCGCCGAGCTGCTTGAAGCCTGGCTGATTGAAATCACCGAAGCGCTGGCCGCCTACAACCAGGCCCATCCGGACAAGCCGGCCGCCCCATTTGCCATCAACCAGATCGTGCATAAGTCCAATGACAGGCTGGCGCACGACATGGCTTTGTGCGTGAAGTACAAGGTGCCCATCATCATCACCAGCCTGGGCGCGCGCGAAGACATCAATGCCGCGGCGCACAGCTACGGCGGCGTAGTGTTGCACGACATCATCAACAACAAGTTCGCCCACAAGGCGATCGAGAAGGGCGCTGACGGTCTTATCGCCGTGGCGGCCGGTGCTGGCGGCCACGCCGGGGTCAAAAGCCCGTTTGCACTGATTCAGGAAATCCGCCAGTGGTTTGACGGCCCGATCGCCTTGTCGGGCGCCATCGCCAGCGGCGGCGCGGTGCTGGCAGCGCAGGCCATGGGGGCTGACTTTGCCTACATCGGCTCGGCCTTTATCGCGACTGAAGAAGCGCGCGCATCGGATGCCTACAAGCAGGCGATTGTCGACAGCAGCTCTGACGACATCGTCTACAGCAACCTGTTCACCGGCGTACACGGCAACTACCTCGCGCCCTCGATTCGTGCTGCCGGCATGGACCCGGAGAACTTGCCCCAGAGCGATGCCAGCAAGATGAATTTTGGTGCTGACAAGTCCAAGGCCTGGAAAGACATCTGGGGCTGCGGCCAGGGCATAGGTGCGATCACCAAGGTGCAGACGACGGCCGATCTTGTGGCCCAGCTCAAGCGCGAGTACGACCAGGCGCGTGCGCGCTTGCTGGCACTGGCCTGAGGCTGCCTAAAGGCCAACACAAGCCGCTGCACGCACGGCAAACGCAGTTATTCAAGGTCTTCTATCACCAAAAGATGGTAGCGCTGGGCATAGCTAAAGCCGGGTTTTCGGGCCGCACGCATCAGGCGTTCAGTGTCCTGGTCCGAGCTGACCTTGACCATCAGGGCGTGATGGCCCAGGCGCGCCAGATCGACATATTTGCGCACGGTGGCGCCCTCGGTTCCGACCGAGGGCAGGGCGATGTCGGAGTCGCCCTCGACTTTGCCGATGTCGCGCAAAATCACCTCTGGGCTCAGGCGCATGACTTGTTCGGTGTCCTCGTGCTTTCTTTGCAGCTCAAGCGCGACCTGATCGGCGTCTTCGGCGTTGGCAAACATGATGAAGGCGTAGCCTCTGGGATAAAAAATGCCGCCCAGCGTCAGCATGTCGGTGCTCAGTTTGAAGTTTTTCATGATGCGTTCTTTCGGGCTTGATAAAGTGGCCGGCACCACTCTGGACCATTGGGATGCACCAACGCTGGGCGGGCTGTCGGCCTTAGCCATGCGGGCTTGTAAGACGCCAGCGCCAGTGTGCGCTTGATGGCGCCTGGACCCACGGCATGGAATCAGGGAAGTTCTTCAAGTTTGAGCAGGGGCGGTGTCATCACCCGCACCGTGCCTGGCAGTGCCTCCAAAACTCGGTTGGCGAAAAAGCTGCTTGGCGTATCGGGCTCCAGCGCTGCAACGACCAGGTTGGCCAGTGGCTGGTTCAGTGGCACGTAGTAGCTGCCGCGCGGCACATCCACCAAGCCGCGCGACAGGCCGAGCGCGAGCTGCACGCGAGCCCGGCCTTCGCTCGGGCTGCTTGCGCTTTCGAGGTAGGCGTCGCCCAGCACCGCGCCAGCTTCAGCGACACGCAGAACCTGAACGCCATGCAGGCGCAAGCGTTCAATTGCGAGGCTCGAGTCGGCTGACAGCCAGTAGCCGCAGGGGCGCGCACGCACCTTGACGGTGCGTAATACCAGCGAAGATTGCCACTCGACCATGACCGATTTGTCAGCCCCGCTTATCCGGTCCAGCATCTGCAGTGCGTATTGCGTGGCCGTGGGTGCGGTTTCGATGATGGCCTGGTCTTTGCAGGCCAGCTCGCTGACTTCCTTGTCGAGATAGGGCAGCAGCTGGCCCAGTTCGGCCGCGCGCTGCGCGGTGCTGGCAAGCACGCTGGTGATGGCTGTGACATGGGTGTGCACGCGCCGCTGAAGTTGCAGCCGGCCAATGCCGACCCCGCGCGTCGCCAGCAGCAGGCTGATGCTGTTTTTCAAGCCATACACATTGCGCGCGTTCTCGGGCAGCGCGTCGCCCATGAAGACTTTCCTGTCTGCCGTGTCACCCGGTGTGCGGTAGTACCACTCGGTGCTCAGACCCTGGCGCGCAAGCGCTGCCAGCATGGGCTGGCGATACCACTCCTCCTGGGCCTTGGTCAAAAACTCGGGCAGATTGGCCGTGCTGGCGTAGTGCAGCAGGGCGTCAAACTTGGGCACAGCGTCAAATCGGTCCATGAACGGGCCTGTGACCGGGTATTCGTGCAAGTCGACGATCACTGCCGGGTGCAGATCCCGCACCAGCGCTGCCAGCGCTTGTGCCTCCGGTGTGGCCAGCAGCAGATGGTCGCGGTTGATGTCCCGGCCGTCCGAGCTTGCGCGCTGGTCGCGCGCCGCGCCATCAGGGTTGGCACGCGCCACGATCACCACGTTGATGCGTTCGAGCAGCGGCTGCAGCAGGCCTTGCGCGAGTTCACTGGCGATGACCAGCAGCGCTTCACTGCCGGCG
Organism: Comamonadaceae bacterium; assembly: GCA_947443645.1. Lineage (GTDB taxonomy): Bacteria > Pseudomonadota > Gammaproteobacteria > Burkholderiales > Burkholderiaceae_C > Polaromonas. The sequence continues at coordinate 182,970 of CANEXF010000002.1, forward strand.
GGTTCGTTGCCATGCTGCTGCGCTAGCAGCAGCACCGTGGGTCTGGCGCTGGCCCGCAAGGCGGCAGCGTCCGTGCCAGCCGCGCTCGTCAGCACCAGCGCTTCGAGCGTCTGGCCGTCTTGCGAGCGGCCATAAGGCCGCACCGCAGCTTGCAGACCCACCGTTCGCGTCGCGGCCAATGCTTGATCGCGCAGCCAGCCGTGTATTTCCGACGCGGTGGTGAAGCTGCTGCGACCAGCTTGCAGGCCGGGCGTGCTGTAGACCACCGCAGGCGCAGGAAAACGGGCCGCAAGCGCCGAGCCATTGGGTGGCCGCGTGCCTGGGCTGGTGGTCGTTGCGGCGGGTGTCGTTGTCCTTGTTGGCGATGTGGGTGCAGGCCTTGGCTGGCTTGCAGGCGGCAAGGGCGCAATGCCTGAACCTGGCCAGGGCGGCAGGGGCGTCGAGCTGCAGGCCGTGAGCACCAAGGTCGCCAGCACGGGAACTGCCATGGGCGGGAAAAGTGCTTGAAAAAAGCTTTGTAAGTGCGGTTGAACTTGAGCCGGTTTTTGCTTGGTCATGGGTTTACCTTGCATGTTCAGCGTCGCTAGAGCTGCGTTTGTACAGCGTCCATATTACTTTCCCGGCCCGCGCGGGGTCGTGCGCCCTGTTTCTGGGAAAATGGTGGCATGTCCGACCCCTATGTTTTCTCGCCTCCACTTCAGCCGCCTTCACCTAACGGCATCAACCCCTGGCGCCTGAGTGTCGCGCCTATGATGGACTGGACTGATCGCCACTGCCGCTATTTTCACCGCCTGCTCAGCCGGCATGCCCTGCTGTACTCCGAGATGGTGACCACGGGCGCGCTGATTCATGGCGACGTGGAGCGGCATCTGCGGCTGAACGCCGAGGAGCATCCGGTAGCGCTTCAGCTGGGCGGCAGCGAGCCAGCCGACCTGGCGCATTGCGCCAAACTGGGCGAGCAGTGGGGCTATGACGAAATCAATATCAACTGCGGCTGCCCCAGCGAGCGCGTGCAGCGCGGCGCCTTTGGCGCCTGCCTGATGGCCGAACCCCAGCTGGTAGCCGACTGTGTCAAGGCCATGGTGGACGCGGTCAGCGTGCCTGTGACCGTCAAGCACCGCATTGGCATAGACAAGGGCGAGAGCTATGAATTTGTGCGCGACTTTGTCGGCCAGGTTAGCGAGGCCGGCGCCAAGGTGTTCATCGTGCATGCGCGTAACGCCTGGCTCAAGGGCTTGAGTCCCAAGGAGAACCGCGAAGTGCCGCCGCTGCGCTACGAACTGGTTCACCGGCTCAAGCGCGAGTTTCCTTGCCTGACCATCGCCATCAACGGCGGCATCAGCACCGGCGAGCAGATTGCCGAACAACTCGCTCAGGTCGACGGTGTCATGGTGGGCCGCGAGGCCTATCACAACCCCTGGGCGCTGGCTTCCTGGGATAGCGATTTTTTCGGCGCGCAAGCTTCAGCCTTGAGCCGTGAATCGGTGGAGGCGCAGATGGTGGCCTATATGGAGCGCGAGGCTGCGGCCAACGGCACGCACTGGTATGCGATTGCCCGCCACATGTTGGGGCTGCGGCATGGTCAGCCGGGGGCGCGCCGCTGGCGCCAGGTTTGGAGTGATCACAAGCTCAAAGGCCTGCCAGCCGCCGCTGTCATGGCGCAAGCTGCTATCAAAATGTGACTATTCGGTTTGCGGCCTGGCGCTCGCGGCGATGTATGCCAGCACCTGCTGCAGCGCCGCGTCCACTGTGTCAAGCAGGCCAGGCAAGCACTGCGGCGCGTCGTTTTTTTTCAGCGCCAGGTCCAGCGACTTGGCGGCCTCATGCAGCTGATCCGCGCCAATGGTCGCTGCCAGCCCTTTGAGCGTGTGGGCCGCGCGCTGGGCTCCGGCGGTGTCGGCCGCATTGAGGTTTAGCCGGATCTGCTCGACTGCATCAGCCTTGTCATGGGCGAAGGCCTGGGCGATTTCCTGATAAAGCCCGGCGTCGCCGCCAAAACGTTCAATCGCGGCGTCCCGGTCCAGCACTGCATGGTCTTGGTTTGAAGATGCCGCGGTCGATGCAGGCGGGGTGCTCTGCACAGGTGCCGGCGCTGCACTGGCCTGCCACTTCGCATTCTGCTTGCCCAGCCCCCAGTGCCTGAGGGTGTCGTAGACTGCCTCACGGTCTATGGGCTTGGCGATGTAGTCCTGCATGCCGGCGCGCATGCAACTGTCGCGGTCTTGCGCCATCGCATTGGCTGTAACCGCAATGATTGGGAGTTTGGCAAAGCGGGCGTCGGCGCGCAGAGCCTGGGTGGCGGTGATGCCGTCCATCACGGGCATCTGCACATCCATCAAAATCAGGTCAAACGCGTCAGGACTGGCTTGCAGCCGCTCCAGCGCAAGCGCGCCATTGACCGCAATTTCGGGCCTGATGCCAACCTTGGACAAAATGGCCAGCATCAACTGCTGGTTGATGGTGTCGTCCTCTACCACCAGCACCCGGAGCACGCTGATATCCTGATTCGAGCCTGGATTCAGGCTCGCATGGTTTGCATCCAGATCGGGCTGACTTGGCATGGCCGGCACCTCAAGATCAAGGGTAAAGATACTGCCAACATTCAGGGTGCTGCGCACCTGCATGTTGCCGCCCATCATGCGGGCCAGATGTCCGCTGATCGCCAGCCCCAGTCCTTTCGAGCCCAGTGTTTGCCTCTGTGAATCAAATGCATTCGTGAACGGCCTGAACATGCTGGCCTGCTTCTCTGCACTGAGGCCTGCGCCGCTGTCCTCGATTTCAAAGCGTATGGTCATGTGTTGGTGATCTGCGTTGCTGTCGTTCACAGGCATCACGCGTACAGAGACACGACCTTCTTGTGTGTACTTGACCGCATTGCTCATGAGGTTACGCAGGATTTGGGACAGTCTGAGCGGATCGGTACCGATCTTTTTCGGCGTTGCCGGATCTATCTGCAATTCAAAAGTCAGACCTTTTTTCTCAGCGTTGCTGCGCGCCATGTCTGTGGTCTGGGCGAGCAGCTCATACAGATCGACACAGACAGATTCGACCTGCAGCTGTCCGGCCTCAATTTTGGAGAAGTCCAGAATGTCGTTGAGCATGCTGAGCATGGACCGCGCGGCAGAACGCGCATGGCGCAAATAACCCTGGACTGGCTCGGTCCGGACTTCGTCGAGGGCCAGCTGCGTCATCCCCAAAATGCCGTTCATGGGGGTGCGAATCTCATGGCTCATATTGGCCAGGAATTTACTCCTGGCCAGATTTGCAGATTCAGCCTGTTTTAGCGCCAGCTCCAGATCGAGCTGCATCTGTTTTCGCGTAGTGATGTCGTTGAATACTGCGATATGGTGGGTTGTTCGTCCATTTTCATCGCGCAGGGGCGCCATCGCGACGGATGCGACGTAGTCGTGGCCATCGTGGTGGCGTAGTTCGAATTCTCCGGTCCAGAGCTTGCCTTGCGCCAAGTCGCTGCGCTGCGTCTCGTAGACCTGCTGGGGTGTCCGGCCGGCATCCAGAATTTGAACAGTTTTGCCCGCAATCTCCGTTTCGCTGTAGCCGGTAAGAACGCTGAAATTGGGGTTGCTGTATTCAACAATGCCCTGGGTGTCCGTGATCAATATGCCGTAAGGCATTTGTTCCATGGCTTGCGACATACGCAAAATGGTGCGGCGCTTTTTCAGATCTGATTGTTCAGTACTGTTAAGGCGCTTCATGAGCAGCAAGGTCAGCAGCACGATGGCAAGCAGGCCAGCGAACACCATGGCGACCGTACCCGCACTGTTGCTAAGCCACTGCTTTGTGATCAGGCTGCTGTCCGTGCGCACCACAACAAAAAAAGGATAGCTTACCGAGGTCCGAAATGCGCTGATCCAGTCGCCCATGTCGATGCCGATTTCTCCTGCTTGAACACGCGCCAGAATGTTCGGAGCCGCGTACATCGCACCCGCCGTCGCATTTTCATCGGTGCTCAGCAGCACGCTGCCATCGAGCCGTACCATCTCAAACACCTGGTTTTCTGCGCCTTCGTAGCGGCTGATGCGGTTCATCAGAAAGTTGGGGTTCAATGTGACCAGTATCCAGAGCGGCGTCGAGGTGGACTCCAGACGCAGTGCCAGCGGCAAAAAGTAGGGCTGGTGATCCGAGTCGGGCTGCTGGGTTGTGGTCGGGCTGCCATCTGCGAAGTCGCGCCCCAGCCAAGCAGCGCCGAAACGCACAAAGCCGCGGTCTCGGCTGTTGGCCTCCGGTGGATAAAACCCGTCCAGCGCAACCGTCTTGCCAATGTTGGACGGGTTGGAGCTGGCTCGAATACCTTCTGTCTGGCTGAGCAGTGAGATCGAGCGTATGGCCGGCTGGTTGTATTGCAGGCGTTTCAGGCTCGCATTCATTTCAGACAGATCGCCGTCCTTGAGCGGGAATCGCTGCAGCGATGGCAATGTTCGAATGGTGTTTTCAACCAGCTGCAGTGTCTGTGTGGACAGGTCTTCAAACATCACCGCACTGACGTTTGTGCGCTCAGATTGGGTCTGCAGGCGGTAGGAATAATCCTGGGAAACGACATAGCCCACCGCCGCAAGTACTGCGGCTGCAAAAAGCCACAAAAATGTTTGGGCCAGTTGCGAAAAGCTGAAGTTTGGTAGCAGTCTCGACATGTGTTGGCGACGATCTAGCGTTAATTCTTCAAGACGACAGGCTCCAGCCTGTGGCGCGCTGCGGCATTGGCAAGCCGACCATCGGACTTGATGTCTTGCACAAATTTTTCGATTCGATTAAACCACTTGTCATCGCCCGGCGCGAGCGCATAAGCCAGATTGCTTATGTGATACGGAGATGGAGGGGCGACCAGCCGCGCCCAGTCAGTGGTTTCGAGCATGCGCCGGCTGTAGGGAAAGTCTGTCATGAATACATCGGCTCGCCCGGCCAGGACTTCTTCTTCGCGCGCCATGGGCGTGTCCAGCACCAGAAGGCTGGCGGCCTTGAGTCGCTCACGCATCACGGGTTCATGCAGCGTGCCCTTGATGACGGCAACGACGGTGCCGGCCTTGTCAATGTCTGCCCAGGTACGGATACGCCGGTTTCCCACGCTGGTGATCGCGTAGATATCGGTGGCCATGGTGGGCTGGGTAAAACGCAATTTTTTTGCTCTGGCCGGGGTGACGGCTACGCCAAACATCGCAATGTCACAGCGCCCGCCGGTGACATCGGGGATCAGTTTTGAAAAGGAGCTGTCGACAAACTCAACCGATACCGCCAGGTCTTTGCCGAGCTCCAGCGCCATGTCAGAGTCAATACCCTCCAACTTTCCGCTTCTGGGATTGCTCAGGCTGATGCCGTAGTAGTCAGGCCAGATGCAGACGTGGATTTTTCTGGACGCCAATACCTTGTCCAGGCGACTGGTCTGTGCCTGGGAAGCCGGCATGCAGAGCAACAGGCTTACAAGTAGCGCGCCGAGCTGGCTCGCCCATTGAAAATTCACGTTTAACTGCTCCCTACCAAAAAGAAGAGCGATTCAAGTTTAATGTATTAATGTCCCACTGCTGGACTCGCCAGACTATTTCCCCCGCTGCATGGTACTGACACTCAAGTCGCTTTCCCCGCCTGCGGGCTTCTTGGCTTGCCATACATGGCCTCGATTTGACTTGCGAAATGCGTCATGAGGTTGTTGCGCTTGAGCTTGAGCGTGGGGGTCATGAAGGTGTTTTCTATGGTCCAGGGCTCCAGCGACAGGCAGACTGCGCGTGGCACGGCATAGCGTGGAAAGCTGGCGGTCTGCTGTGCAATGCGGGCCAGCGCTGCCTGTGCGACCTGGGGGTGTTGCAGGCTGGCCGCATCCTGTGGGTCGAGCCCGAGCTCCTGCGCCAGCCGCTGCCATTGGCCTGCTTGCAGCACCGCGATGCAGGCGATGAAATGCCGGTTTTCCCCAACCACCAGGGCTTGTTCGAACAGCGGATCGTTGGTAATTGCCAGTTCCAGGTCGGCCGGCGGCACTTTTTCGCCGGTGGACGTGACGATGATTTCCTTCAGACGCCCCTTGATGCGGATACGCCCGTCAGTAATGTCGGCCTGATCGCCCGAGGCCAGCCAGCCGTCGTCCGACAGGATGCGCGCGGTGTCTTCCGGACGCTTCCAGTAGCCCTTCATCACGCTCGGTCCGCGCACCTGCAGCTCATGCTGCTCGCCAATGCGAACTTCTATGCCTTGCAGCGCGCGCCCGACCGTGGCCGGATCGTTGTCGTCCAGGCCGTTGGCCGACACGATGGGCGAGGTCTCGGTCATGCCGTAGCCCTGAAGCAGGGGCAGACCCAGGCCTAGAAAGCAGTGTGCAATGGCTGGCGACAGCGGTGCGCCGCCGCTCACGGCAATGCGAATCCGACCGCCGAACTGGGCCAGCACCGGTTTGGCGATCAGGGCTTGCAGCAGCGGCCAGGGCAGCCAGGTCCAGGGCGCTGCTGCGTGTTCATCGGCCTTGCCAGGCGCAGGCAGCTGGTGCGCCGCACAAAACCGCCGCCAGCCCAGCACCTGCGCTGCCTCGAACAAGCGCATTTTCCAGCGCGAGCTGGCCAGCCGCTCCAGCAGCTTGGCGTGCACGCGTTCGTAAATGCGCGGCACTGAAATCAGCACCGTGGGCTGGATACTCTTCAGGTCTTCGGCCAGTTGCGCGACTGAACGCGCATAAGCCACGCAGCTGCCGCTCGCGATGGCCAGGTAGTAGCCGGCTGTGCGCTCAAAGGTGTGCGACAGCGGCAAAAATGACAGGAAAACATCGTCCAGGCGTGGCAGCACCCGGGCCATGACCGCGTGCACGTTAGACACCACGTTGCGGTGCGTGAGCATCACGCCCTTGGGTTTGCCGGTGGTGCCCGAGGTGTAGACGATGGCGGCCAGATCATCGGCCAGCGGTGGCGCCGGCAAGGCTGTGTCTTCATGGCCTGCGGCCAGCCAGCTGTCAAGCCGCAGCATCGGTACGGCATCGGCTGGCCTGGCCGCAGGCAGCACCGCGTCGGCAGCGGTCAGCAGCACGGCCTTGAGCGCCGGAAAGTGTGTGCCAGCAGCGCGTATGGCCTCCCATTGGGCCAGTTGCTCCACAAACAGCAGCGAAGCTTCGCAGTCCTGCAGGATGTAGGCGATGCTGCCTGGGTTGTCGATCGCATGCATGGGCACAGGCACGCAGGCGGTTGCGAGCGCGGCCTGGTCAATGCTCATGGCGTTCAGTCCATTGGGCAGCAAGATGGCTACGCGTGCGCCGCCCGGCAAGCCGCTGGCGGCCAGCGCCCGGCTCCAGTGCGCGACGCGGCTGCGGGTGTCTGACCAGTTCAGGCTGACCCAGCGCTCGCTGGCGCTGTCAAACGCGCGGTAAGCCTCGGCCAGTGGGCTGAGCTGGGCGCGACAGGCGAGCAACTCGGGCAGGGTTTGCGCCGAGGCGATGTCGACAGGTGTGAAATTCATGCTTCAAGATCCAGGATGGGTGGGCGAGGGCCTTGCTGACAAGACGCTTGTGCTCGCCACGGGTAGATGCGGGTGTTGTGCCGCGGTCTCGGCTGCAGCCGCATTTTCAAAGCTCAGGCAGCGGCTTCCAGTCCGTTGGAAAAATGCTCGCGCATGCGCTGCGCTGCAGCGTCGGCGTCGTGCAAGCTCAGCGCCTGCATGATGGCGCGGTGTTCAGCCAGGGATTCTTCAATCCGGCCAGACTTTAGCAGGGAGTTGTGGCGATTGAGCTTCATGACCTTGCGCAGGTCGGCGACCATCTGATCGCGCCAGCGGTTGTCAGCGATTTCCAGCAAGCGCATATGAAAGGCTTCGTTGATTTCAAAAAAGCGTTCACGGTTGCTGATCGCTTTTTCGAGTTCGTCGTGCAGATCCTGCAATTCCTTGAGCTGGGACGCGCTGGCCTGTGCGGCGACGACGCCAGCGGCATCGCTTTCCAGCAGGCTGAGCAGGTGGTAGACGTCGGTCAGGTCTTTTTCATTGACCTCGGTGACGTAGGCGCCGCGCCTTACCTTCATGGTCACCAGGCCCTCGGTGGCCAGTACTTTGAGTGCTTCGCGCAGCGGCGTGCGGCTGATGCCATATTCCTCGGCCAGTTTGAGCTCGTCAATCCAGCTGCCGGGCAGAAGTTCACGGTTGAAGATGCGCTGGCGCAGCAACTCGGCGACTTCTTCATAAAGCGCTCTGGGGGTCAGGGAAACTGCGGCCATGTTGACTTGTTCTTTGAGTGGGCTAAGGTCTGTGCTGGGGTCGGCTAATGGCTCAAAAGCGTACAAGATCCTATCTTACTCGAAACTGAATTTTGCATAAATAATTATAAATGCTGTAAACTTAAATCATCTAATGATGCCCGCCTGGGCCGCCCTTGTCCAAAGGGTGCGCAGCTCCGGCGGGTGTTTCGACAGGCTCAATGAACGGTATCCGGCCATGACATCCAAAGACACGCAATTCCAATCTGCCTCGCTTGAGGACTGGGCCAAGGCCGCTGGCAAATCAGCACCTGGCGGGCAGCTTGAGGCGCTGAACTGGCAAACGCCTGACGGCTTTCAGATCAAGCCGCTGTATACGGCCGAAGACGTCAAGAATCTGCCTTACACCAACACCTTGCCGGGCTTTGAGCCCTTTATCCGCGGCCCACAGGCCAGCATGTATGCGGTGCGTCCCTGGACCATCCGGCAGTACGCTGGCTTCTCCACGGCCGAGGAATCCAACGCGTTTTACCGCAAGGCCCTGGCCGCCGGCGGGCAGGGCGTAAGCGTGGCGTTTGATCTGGCCACCCACCGCGGCTATGACAGTGACCACCCGCGCGTGACCGGCGACGTGGGCAAGGCCGGTGTGGCGATTGACAGTGTCGAGGACATGAAAATCCTGTTCAACCAGATCCCACTCGACAAGGTCAGTGTCTCCATGACCATGAACGGCGCGGTGCTGCCGGTGCTGGCGGGCTATATCGTGGCGGCTGAAGAGCAGGGCGTGTCGCAGGAAAAACTCAGCGGAACCATACAGAACGACATCCTCAAGGAGTTCATGGTTCGCAACACCTATATCTACCCGCCTGCGCCCAGCATCCGTATCATTGGCGACATCATCGAGTACACCGCGCAGAACTGCCCCAAGTTCAATTCGATCTCGATTTCTGGCTACCACATGCAGGAAGCCGGCGCGAACCAGGCGCTGGAGCTGGCTTTCACGCTGGCCGATGGCCAGGAATATGTCAAAACCGCGCTGGGCAAGGGCCTGGATGTGGACGAGTTCGCGCCGCGCCTGAGCTTTTTCTGGGCCATAGGCATGAACTTCTACCTGGAAGTCGCCAAGATGCGTGCCGCGCGCCTGCTCTGGTGCCGCATCATGAAGGGCTTTGAAGCCAAGAACCCCAAGAGTCTGATGCTGCGCACGCACTGCCAGACCTCCGGCTGGAGCCTGACCGAGCAAGACCCCTACAACAATATTGTGCGCACCACCATAGAGGCCATGGCGGCGGTGTTTGGCGGCACCCAGAGCCTGCACACCAACAGCTTTGATGAAGCGATTGCGCTGCCCACGGAGTTCAGCTCGCGCATTGCGCGCAACACCCAGCTCATCATCCAGGAAGAAACCCACATCACCAACGTGATAGACCCCTGGGCCGGCAGCTACATGATGGAAAAGCTTACCCAGGACATGGCCGACGCCGCCTGGACCATCATTGAAGAAGTCCAGGCCATGGGCGGCATGGTCAAGGCCGTGGACAGCGGCTGGGCCAAGCTCAAGATTGAAGCTGCGGCGGCCGAGAAGCAAGCGCGTATTGATTCCGGCCGTGACGTGATTGTGGGCGTGAACAAATACAAGCTGGAAACCGAGGACGCCATCGAGTCGCGCGATATTGACAACGTTGCCGTCCGTGACGGGCAGATCGCCAGGCTCAAGGAAATCAAGGCAAAACGTGACACCGAGGCCGTGCAGCAAGCGCTGGCAGCTATAACTTTTGCAGCAGAAAACAACTCCGGCAACCTGCTGGCACTGACGGTTGTGGCGATGCGCCTGCGTGCCACCGTGGGCGAGGTCAGCGACGCGCTTGAAACCGTCTATGGCCGGCACCGCGCCGACACGCAAAAAGTCAGTGGTGTCTACGCTGCGGCTTACGACTCGGCGCAAGGCTGGGAAGACCTCAAGTCCGAGATCAATGCTTTTGCCGAAACTGAAGGCCGGCGCCCGCGCGTGATGATTTCCAAACTCGGCCAGGACGGCCACGATCGCGGCGCCAAGGTGGTGGCCACGGCCTTTGCCGACCTCGGCTTTGACGTTGACATGGGCCCACTGTTCCAGACGCCCGAGGAATGCGCGCGCCAGGCCATTGAAAACGACGTGCACGCCGTGGGCGTGAGCACGCTGGCCGCCGGCCACAAGACGCTGGTGCCGGCCATCATCGCCGAGCTCAAAAAGCAGGGCGCCGACGACATCATCGTGTTTGTGGGCGGCGTGATTCCACGGCAAGACTACGAGATGCTGTACGAGGCCGGCGTCAAGGGCATTTACGGCCCGGGCACGCCAATACCGGCCAGCGCCAAGGATGTGCTGGAGCAGATCAAGGCTTGCCTGAAGTGACTCCAGGCGCGCTGCTTGATGCAGTTTTGCACGGCGACGCCGCCGCGCAGCGCCGCGCCATCGCCAAAGCCATCACGCTGCTGGAGTCCACCCGTGCCGACCATCGCGCGCAAGCCGACGAGTTGCTGGCGGCCTTGCTGCCGCACACCGGCAAGGCCTTCAGGCTGGGCATCAGCGGCGTGCCCGGCGTTGGCAAGTCAACGTTTATCGAAGTGCTGGGGCTGTACCTGATTGCGCAGGGCCACCGCGTTGCCGTGCTCACGATTGATCCATCGTCAACGGTGTCTGGCGGCTCCATCCTGGGCGACAAGACGCGCATGGAAAGGCTGTCTGTGCATGAACGCGCCTACATCCGGCCCAGCCCGTCGAGTGGCACGCTGGGCGGCGTGGCCGAAAAGACGCGCGAGGCCATGCTGGTCTGCGAGGCGGCGGGCTATGACGTGGTGATTGTTGAAACCGTAGGCGTCGGCCAGAGCGAAACGGCAGTCGCCAACATGACCGACATGTTTGTGCTGATGCAACTGCCCAACGCCGGTGACGACCTGCAGGCAATCAAAAAAGGCGTGATGGAGCTGGCTGACCTGGTTGTCATCAACAAGGCCGATATCGATGCCGATGCGGCCATGCGGGCCGAGGCGCAAATCACCTCGGCCATGCGTCTGTTTGGCCTTGTCAACAACGCCATGGGCCAGGCCCAGACGCAGAGCTACGACCAGTTCTGGCATCCACAGGTGCTGCAGCTCAGTGCACTGCACAACAAAGGTGTTGACGCGTTCTGGGCGGCTGTGACGCAGTTCAGGACGCTGCAGAGCGCAAACGGCAGGCTGGCCGCACGCCGCCAGCAGCAAGCCCTTAGCTGGATGTGGGAGCGCATCGATGCCGGGCTCAAGCAGGCTTTTCGGCACAACCCTGCGGTTGCGGCCTTGCTGCCGCAGCTCTGCGCGCAGGTCGCCAGTGGCCAGATTCCGGCCTCGACTGCAGCAAGAAATCTGCTTGCGGCCCAATCGGGACAAGCGCAGGCAGCTATTAAATAAGTAGCATCCATAAAGACGACAGAAAGCCATCATGCAAGACATTCTTGAAAAACTTGAACAAAAGCGCGCCGCAGCCCGACTCGGTGGTGGCCAAAAACGTATTGACGCACAGCACGGCAAGGGCAAGCTCACCGCGCGCGAGCGGCTGGAGCTGCTGCTCGATGAAGGTACGTTTGAAGAGTGGGACATGTTTGTCGAGCACCGCTGCAGTGACTTCGGCATGCAGGACAACAAGATTCCGGGCGATGGCGTGGTCACCGGCTACGGCATGATCAATGGCCGCCTGGTGTTTGTCTTCAGCCAGGACTTCACAGTGTTTGGCGGCGCCTTGAGTGAGGCGCATGCCGAAAAGATCTGCAAGGTGATGGACCAGGCCATGAAAGTGGGCGCGCCTGTGATTGGCCTGAACGATTCGGGCGGCGCGCGCATCCAGGAGGGCGTGGCCTCACTGGGCGGTTATGCCGACGTGTTCCAGCGCAATGTGATGGCCAGCGGTGTGGTGCCGCAGATCAGCATGATCATGGGGCCCAGCGCCGGCGGCGCGGTGTACTCACCGGCCATGACCGACTTCATCTTCATGGTCAAAGACAGCAGCTATATGTTTGTCACCGGTCCTGAAGTCGTCAAGACCGTCACGCATGAAGAAGTCAGCGCCGAGGAATTGGGCGGGGCCATCACCCACACCACCAAGAGCGGCGTGGCTGACCTGGCCTTTGACAACGACGTTGAAGCGCTGCTGATGCTGCGCAGGCTGTACAACTACCTGCCGCTGAACAACCGCGAAAAAGCCCCGGTGCGCCCGAGCGCCGACCCGGCCACACGCATGGACCTGAGCCTGGACACGCTGGTGCCCGAGAACCCGAACAAGCCTTACGACATGAAGGAACTCATTGTCAAGACGGTGGACGACGGCGACTTCTTCGAGATACAGCCCGAGTACGCCAAGAACATCATCATCGGCTTTGCGCGCATGGAAGGCCAGACCATAGGTATTGTTGCGAACCAGCCCTTGGTGCTGGCTGGTTGCCTGGACATCAAGAGCTCGATCAAGGCCGCGCGCTTTGTGCGTTTTTGCGACTGCTTCAATATCCCGGTAGTGACTTTTGTCGACGTGCCCGGCTTCATGCCCGGCACATCGCAGGAATACGGCGGCATCATCAAGCACGGCGCCAAGCTGCTGTACGCCTACGCTGAATGCACGGTGCCAAAAATCACGGTGATCACACGCAAGGCCTACGGCGGCGCCTACGATGTGATGAGCTCCAAACATCTGCGCGGCGACGTGAACTTCGCCTGGCCGAATGCCGAGATCGCGGTGATGGGCGCCAAGGGCGCAGTCGAGATTATCTTTCGCGAAGACAAGGGTGACCCGGCCAAGCTGGCTGCCAGAGAGGCCGAATACAAGGCGCGCTTTGCCAACCCCTTTGTGGCCGGCGCGCGGGGCTTTATTGATGACGTGATCCTGCCGCACGAAACCCGCAAGCGCATTTGCCGCTCGCTGGTGATGCTGCGCGATAAAAAACTTGAAAACCCGTGGCGCAAGCACGGCAATATTCCCTTATGAGTTCCCCCCTTCTCGGCTCACTCGGTGTAGCCGGATCCCCCCTCCGGGGCGGCGCCTGCAGCCCGGCAAAGCCGGTTCCGCGGCCCCCGCTTGAAAAACAGTTTTGGAGCAACGCTCATGTTTAAAAAAATACTGATAGCGAACCGCGGCGAAATCGCCTGCCGCGTGATCCTCACCGCCCGCAAGATGGGCATCAAGACCGTCGCGGTCTACTCTGATGCCGACAAGGACGCGCGCCATGTCGAGCTGGCTGACGAAGCCGTCAACATTGGCCCGGCGCCTAGCCGCGACAGTTATTTGCAAGCCGAAAAAATCATCGCCGCCTGCAAGCAGACCGGTGCGCAAGCCGTGCATCCGGGCTACGGTTTTCTGAGCGAGAACGCGGGTTTTGCCAAGCGTGTTGAAGAAGAAGGCATTGTTTTCATAGGCCCCAAGCACGCATCGATTGCGGCCATGGGCGACAAGATTGAGTCGAAAAAGCTCGCGGGTGCAGCCGGTGTGAACTGCATTCCGGGCGTCAACGACGCGATTGAAAGCGCGGAGAAAGCAGTTGAGATTGCCAAAGGCATTGGTTACCCGGTGATGATCAAGGCCAGCGCTGGCGGCGGCGGCAAGGGTTTGCGCGTGGCCTTTAACGACAAGGAAGCCCTTGAGGGTTTCACCAGCTGCCGCAACGAGGCCAGGAGCAGCTTTGGTGATGACCGCGTCTTCATCGAGAAGTTTGTCGAGGAACCGCGTCACATCGAAATCCAGCTGATGGGCGACAGCTTCGGCAATGTGATTTACCTCAACGAGCGCGAATGCTCTATCCAGCGCCGGCACCAGAAGGTGATTGAAGAAGCGCCGTCGCCTTTTATCAGCGAGGCCACGCGCCAAGCCATGGGTGAGCAGGCGGTGCTGCTGGCCAAGGCCGTGAACTACCAGAGCGCGGGTACGGTGGAGTTTGTCGTTGGCAAGGACCAGAGCTTTTACTTTCTGGAAATGAACACCCGTCTGCAGGTCGAGCACCCGGTGACCGAATGCATCACTGGCCTGGACCTGGTCGAGCTGATGATCCGCGTGGCGGCCGGTGAAAAACTGCCGCTGGCGCAAAAAGACGTGCAGCGCAATGGCTGGGCCATGGAGTGCCGCATCAATGCCGAAGATCCGTTTCGCAACTTCCTGCCGAGCACGGGTCGCCTGGTGCGTTTTCAGCCGCCAAGGCAGACCATGTTCGCGGCTGGGGAGCCCTCACCCCGACCTTCTCCCGCGGTCGGGCGAGGGGGTCATCAGCCCCCTCTCCCCTCGGGAGAGGGCGGGAGTGAGGGTGGCTTTTATGGCGTGCGGGTTGATACCGGTGTGCAGGACGGCGGCGAGATCCCGATGTACTACGACTCCATGATCGCCAAGCTGATCGTGCACGGCAAGGACAGGCTGGACGCGATTGCCAAGATGCGCGAGGCGCTCAACGGTTTTGTGATTCGCGGGATTTCCAGCAATATTCCGTTTCAGGCGGCCTTGCTCGCGCACCCAAAGTTTGTGGCGGGCGATTTCAATACCGGCTTCATTGCCGAGAACTACGGCCAGGGCTTCAAGGCCGAAGATGTGCCGCATGACGACCCGGATTTTCTGGTGGCGCTTGCCGCCTATGTGAACCGGCGCATGCTGGGCCGCGCGGCCGGTATCAGTGGACAGTTGCCTGGCCACGGCCTGACGGTCGGCGAAGCCTTTGTCGTGCTTGGCCTGGGCGCCACGGGGCAAAACAGCTCGCAAGCGGCGCTGGTCACGCATTACCATGCAGAATCAGGCTCCAGCACAGTCAGGACGGGCGCTAACAGCTATGAAATATGTAGCGACTGGCATCTGGGCGGAGCCCGCATACGCGGCACCGTCAACGGCCAGGCTTTCACTGCTCAGGTTGAACGCGGCGTGGGCAAAAACCCGCTGGCCATACGCATTGCGCACAACGGCACGCGGCTCGATGCGCTGGTGTTGTCGCCGCGCGCGGCCGAGCTGCATGCGCTTATGCCTTACAAGGCGCCGCCCGACATGAGCCGCTATGTGCTGTCGCCCATGCCCGGCCTGCTGGTGGATGTTGCCGTGCAGGTGGGGCAGAAAGTCCAGGCCGGTGAACGCGTGGCCGTGATTGAGGCCATGAAAATGGAAAACGTGCTGTTTGCCATCGCCGACGGCGTGGTCGGCAAGGTGCTGGCTACAAAAGGTGAATCGCTGACAGTGGACCAGCCGATTGTGGAGTTTGTGTGAATGTGGCCCCCACGGTCGCTCGCTTCGCGTAGCTTCCTGCCCCCCGAGGGGGCCGCTGCGCCTGCGGCCCGGCGAAGCCGGCTCCGCGGCCCCTGCTGGAGTAGCCAGGCTCCACCAATCGTTCATTGAGGAAAATAAAATGACGCGTCCTTTCAAGGTTCTTGGTATTCAGCAGATCGCGATTGGCGCGGCCAGCAAAGAGCGGCTGCGTACTTTGTGGGTCGACATGCTGGGTCTGCAGGTCACGGGCAATTTTGTCAGCGAGCGCGAGAATGTGGACGAAGACATCTGCGTCATGGGCAGCGGCCCGTTCAAGGTTGAAGTCGACCTGATGCAGCCGCTGGACATAGACAAAAAGCCGGCCGTGCACAGTACGCCGCTCAACCATGTGGGCCTGTGGATTGACGACCTGCCAAAAGCCGTTGAGTGGCTGAGCGCGCACGGTGTTCGCTTTGCACCCGGCGGCATTCGCAAGGGTGCGGCGGGCTTTGACATCTGCTTCATGCATCCCAAGGCCAGCGAGGAGCTTCCGATCGCGGGCGAGGGCGTGCTGATTGAAATGGTGCAGGCGCCGCCCGAGGTGATCAAGGCCTTTGCCGCGATGGGCCAGTCAGGCCTTTGAGCGCCCTGGGCGCTGTCAGGCGTTCAGGGCTTGCTTTGGCGCGCGGCCCTTGCGCTGGCCAAAGCCGCCGCTATCACGGCGCGTTTTTTGTCGGCAACAGCAGATGCACTGGCCGGGCCTGCGGCCGGTGACGCCAAGCCTGCTGATCCGCTGATGGCGGGTGTTTCAGGTTTGCTGGGCGCACTGGACGTGCGCCGCAAGCTATGGATTTCATAGCGACTGAGCGCCATGTCGGCGTCGGCCTGCGACCAAGCCAGCCAGCCGGTGCGCTCGCCGCTGACGTTTTCCAGGCTGATGCAATCGACCGGACACACGGGTATGCAGAGTTCGCAGCCGGTGCAACAGGCTTCCATCACCGTGTGCATCACCTTGTTGCCGCCCAAAATCGCGTCGGTCGGGCAGGCGTCCAGGCACAGCGTGCAACCTATGCACCAGTCTTCGTCAATCACGGCGACCGCGCGCGGACCTTCGCTGCCGTGAATCGGGTTGAGCGCCAGCACCG
This sequence comes from Comamonadaceae bacterium, assembly GCA_947443645.1. Classification (GTDB taxonomy): domain Bacteria; phylum Pseudomonadota; class Gammaproteobacteria; order Burkholderiales; family Burkholderiaceae_C; genus Polaromonas. Next base: position 199,502 of record CANEXF010000002.1, read on the forward strand.
GCTTGCCGGTGATCTCGGCCAGACGCTGAACTCCCAGCGCGCCGCCGGGTGGGCACTGGTTGATCTCGGCCGCGCCTGTAGCCATGGCCTGCGCGTAAGCGGCGCAGTCAGGAAAGCCGCAACGCGTGCACTGGGTTTGCGGCAGCGCGGCGTGCAGGCGTTGTAAGAGGGCGTTATGGGCGGCTGAGTTCACCGGCCTATTGTCCCGCGAACTGCTGGCGCACCGGTGCGCTCAGCGCCTGCCGCAGCGGTTTATTTGCCGCCGGAGGTTTTTTTCGCAGCTGGCTTGGCAGCTGCCTTGCTCGCTCGCCCGGCGGGGGCCGCTGGCTTGCTCAATGACTTGATGGCGCTGTCCGTGACCCACTGCGTCAGCGGTTTGGCGCCAGCCTTCACCGTCGGCTTGGCGGTCGGTTTGACGGTTGCTGGCGTGGCTGGCTTGGCGGCTTTGGCGACCACCTTCGCTGCCGGTTTGGCAATCGGCTGCACTTTTGGCGTTGCCGCGACAGCCGTTGCCAGTTTTTCAACTGCTACCTTTTTGCTAGCTGCTTGCGCCCGTGGCTCTTGCTTTACAGGCTTGCTGGCTTCAAGAATAAAGGTCTTGACCGCGGGGTAGACGAGGTCACGCCAGCGGCGGCCGCTGAAGATGCCGTAGTGGCCTGCGCCCTTGGCCTCAAAGTGTTGTTTGCGGCTGGCGGGAACGCCGCTGCACATCTCCAGTGCGGCGCGGGTCTGGCCTGAGCCTGAAATGTCGTCCAGCTCGCCCTCGACGGTCATCACTGCCGTGGCGGTGATGTCGCCGGGCGTGACACGTTCGGCCTTGCCCGTCACGGACAGCACGTCCCAGGTGCCGTTGACCAGCTTGAACTCCTGAAACACGGTCTTGATGGTTTCCAGGTAGTAATCCGCGTCCATGTCCAGCACCGCGTTGTACTCGTCGTAGAACTTGCGGTGGGCTTCGGCGCTGGCGTCGTCGCCCTTGATCAGGTCCTTGAAGTAGTCAAAGTGGCTGGTGGCGTGGCGGTCTGGGTTCATGGCCACAAAACCGCTGTGCTGCAAAAAGCCCGGATAGACCCGGCGTCCGGCGCCGGCAAAACTGCTGGGCACGCGGTAAATCACATTGTTCTCAAACCACTCATAGGGCTTGGTGGTTGCCAGATTGTTGACCGACGTGGGCGACAGGCGGGCGTCAATCGGGCCGCCCATCATGGTCATGGACAGCGGCGTGGTTTCGCCGCGCGACGCCATCAGGGAAATTGCCGCAAACACCGGCACGGTGGGCTGACACACGCTGATCACGTGGCAGTTGCCGTATTTGCCCTGCAGGTGGCGAATGAATTCCTGAATGTAGTTGACGTAATCGTCGAGGTGAAAGCTGCCATCGGTCAGGGGAACGGTGCGCGCGTTCTTCCAGTCCGTGATGTAGACCTTGTGGTCTTTGAGCATGGTCTTGACGGTGTCGCGCAGCAAGGTCGCGTAATGCCCTGACAGTGGCGCGACGATCAGCACCGCAGGCTGGCCCTTGAGCCGGGTCAGTGTGGCCGGATCGTCGGTGAAGCGCTTGAAGCGGCGCAATTCGCAAAATGGCTTGTCAACTTCAATGCGTTCGTGGATCGCTATGCCGGTGCCGTCTATATCAATGGTCTGGATGTCGAAAGCTGGCTTTTCATAGTCCTTGCCAAGCCGGTAAAGCAGGCTGTAGCCGGCGGCCACACGCTGGGCAAACGGGCTTTTTCCTATCGGCGATTGGGGGTTGCCGTAGAGCTTTGCGGCGGCCTGCGCAAAGTCCACAAACGGTTCCATCAGCGTGCGCTGGTTTTCATAGACTTCGTAAAGCATGGGACGAACCTCGGTAGGACGAAAAGGTGGCAGATTTCAATATGTTGCAGTGCAATATAACAGGCGGGGGCAAGTCCGGTTTGAGGATAAACACCAATTAAATTCTTGACTCGAAGCGATTTACCAGCATTGCTGATTAAAGTGCTGCTCAGGAGAAACATATGTCCGCCACCCTAGACCCCGTCTCGCTCGACAAAATTGCCAGTCTCAAGAAGTCCGAAAGAATGCCCGTGCTGTTTTTGGGCCATGGCAGCCCCATGAACGCCATTGGCGACAACGAATACCTGCGCAGCTGGCAGGCGCTGGGCGCAGAGTTCGGCACAAAAAGGGCGCGACCACAGCTGATTTTGTGCATTTCTGCCCATTGGCTGACCGAAGGCTGGTGGCTCACGGCCATGAGCCAGCCCAAGACGATTCATGACTTTGGTGGTTTTCCGCAGGAGCTGTTTGACCAGCAATACCCGGCGCCTGGCGACACCGCTGCGGCCCAGGCCATCAGCCAGCTGGTGCGCCAGCGTGGCTCTGTACCGCTGGGGCTGGACATGACGCAGTGGGGTCTGGACCACGGCGCCTGGGCCGTTCTCAAACCGATGTTTCCCGAGGCGGACATCCCGGTGATTCAGCTCAGCATGGACTATTCAAGAGCGCCCGAAGACCATTACGCCCTGGCGCAGCAGCTCAAAGGCCTGCGTGACCGGGGCGTGCTGATTGTGGGCAGCGGCAATATCGTTCATAACCTGCGCCACATGCAGCGCGGCGCGCCTGCCAACCAGGCTTATGACTGGGCGCTCGAGTTTGACCAGACCATAGGCGGCTATCTGCAGCAGGGCAATCTGGCGGCCTTGCAGAATTTTCAGAAACTCGGGCAGGTGGCCAAGATGGCGCAACCGACCCATGAGCATTACTTGCCGCTGCTCTATGCGGCCGGCGCGGTACAAGCCGGGGAGCCGATGCGGTTTTTCAACACCAACTTTCAGGGCGGCTCCATCTCCATGCGCTCTGTCGTCTGGAGTTAGCGCCTTGCAGCGTCCCTTCAAGGGCGTCAAGCCAGCGCGTGCAGCACCAGGCTGCTGCCGGTCAGCAGCAGCACGGCGTACAGAACACGCATGAAGCGCTTTCTGTCCAGCTTCAGCGTGATCTGGTGCCCTATGTAAAGACCCAGCGCCACGGCGGGCAGCAAAGCCAGCACCAGCCACAGCAGTTGGGCGTCAAGATAACGCCCGGCGACGGCGAACAGGCCAACGCGTATGCAGGAGCTGACCATCAAAATCGCGGTTTGTGTGGCGCGTATCTGCTTGGGGTCGTCAATACGGCGCAGCAGGTAGAGCGAATATACCCAGCCTCCGGCACCGAAAAGTGCGCTCAGAACGCCGCCCGCGCTGCCATACCACCAGGCCCAGCCCGCAGCCAAGGGCGGCTTGGCTTGTTGTGGCCGCAGGCCGTTGAGCGCATAAAGCACGACAAAAACGCCCAGCATCAGCATCAGTGCTTTGACCGGCACCGCGAACAGTATCCAAGCGCCCAGGGCGCTGCCAACAAACATAGGCGGCACCAGACGCATCACTTCGCGCCGCACGATATCCGCGCCCAGCCTGGTGCCATTGGTCCAGGCGGCAATGAAGTCCGTCAGCGCCAGTGCCGGCACCACGACCGTGACCGGCAGCACATGGGCCAGCAGGGGTGCTGACACCAGCGTGGTGCCAAACCCCACCAGGCCGAAAATCACATAAGCGATGACCAGCGTGGGTTCGGCCACCAGCAAGACGAGCAGGTCGGGCATCAGGCGCCCGTCATGGCTTGATGCCGCTACCGAGACCGCAGCCGGAGATCAGATGACCTTGACGATCGCTGCGCAAACGTAGTCGATGTTCTGGCTGTTGAGCGCGGCCACGCACATGCGACCGGTGTCGGTGCCATAGACACCAAATTCGCTGCGCAAGCGCACCATCTGGTCTTTTGTCAGGCCCGAATAGCTGAACATGCCGATCTGCGCCGTGATGAAGCTCATGTCCTGCTTGACGCCGGCGGCTTTCAGGCCATCGACGAGCTTTTGGCGCATGGCCTTGATGCGCACGCGCATCTCGGTCAGCTCCTGCTCCCACTGGGCGCGCAGGGCAGGGGTGTTGAGCACATTGGCGACCACGGTGGCGCCATGAATTTGCGGGTTGCTGTAGTTGGTGCGAATCACCAGCTTGAGCTGCGACAGCACGCGGTCGGCTTCTTCCTTGCTTTCGCACAGCACAGACAATGCACCGACGCGCTCGCCGTACAGGCTAAAGCTCTTGGAAAAAGAGGTCGAGACAAAAAAGCTCAAACCGGCAGCGACCAGCTTGCCGACAACAGCGCCGTCTTCGGTGATGCCATGACCAAAGCCCTGGTAGGCCATGTCGAGAAAAGGCGTGAGTTTGCGTGCCTTGACGGCTGCAATCACCTGGTCCCACTGCGCGGCAGTGATGTCGTAGCCGGTCGGGTTGTGGCAGCAGGCGTGCAGCACGACGATGGTGCCTGGCTCGGCCGCCTGCAGTGCTGCCAGCATGCCTTCGAAGTTGACGCCGCGCTTGGCCGCATCGTAGTAGGGGTAGCTTTCAACCACAAAGCCGGCTTGCATGAACAGCGCGCGGTGGTTTTCCCAGCTTGGATCGGAAATCAGCACCTTGGCATTGGGCAACAGTTTCTTCAGGAAGTCGGCGCCAATTTTCAGGCCGCCGGTGCCGCCTATGCCCTGTGCGGTGGCAATGCGGCCACTCTTGACCGGCTCACTGTCGGCGCCAAAAACCAGCGCCTTGACGGCAGCGTCATAAGCGGCAAGGCCATCAATGGGCAGGTAGCCGCGCGCCTTGGGCGCATCCATCATCTGCTTTTCAGCGGCCTGCACGCATTTGAGCAGGGGCAGTTTGCCGTTGTCGTCGTAGTAAACGCCCACGCCCAGATTGACCTTGTTGGGGTTGCTGTCGGCGTTGAATTGCTCGTTCAGACCCAGGATGGGGTCGCGTGGGGCCATTTCGACTGCGGTAAACAAAGACATGGATATCCTTAAAAAGTAAAAAAGTCGTATGCTGCTCGGTTGCTCACAATTTTAGCGGTCCCCAACTGGGGTTTAAAGGATTTATGCCAGAAGCTTTGGAAATCTCGACCAGCCCGGTTGATTCGGCTGCCAAGGGCAGGTTTGCGAGCTTTCCTGGTTCGCCCTTCGAGTTGTTTCAGCCCTATCTCCCAGCCGGCGACCAGCCTGCGGCGATTGAAAAGCTGATCGAAGGCGTCAACGATGGCGAGGTGTTCCAGACGCTGCTGGGTGTGACCGGGTCCGGCAAGACCTACACCATGGCCAATGTGATTGCGCGCCTGGGGCGCCCGGCGATTGTGTTTGCGCCCAACAAGACACTGGCCGCGCAGCTGTACAGCGAGTTCCGCGAGTTTTTCCCCAAGAATGCGGTGGAATATTTCGTCAGCTATTACGACTATTACCAGCCCGAGGCCTATGTGCCGCAGCGCGACCTGTTCATTGAAAAAGACTCGGCCATCAACGAGCATATCGAGCAGATGCGCTTGTCTGCCACCAAAAGTGTGCTCGAGCGGCGCGACACCATCATTGTCGGGACGGTCAGTGCAATCTATGGCATTGGCGCGCCTGAGGATTACACGCAGATGCGCTTTATTGCGCGCGTCAGCGACAAGATGGGTCAGCGTGACGTTATTGCGCGACTGATACGCATGCAGTACAGCCGCAACGACCAGGATTTTTCACGCGGCACTTTCCGCGTGCGTGGTGATGTGATTGACGTGTTTCCCGCCGAGCATTCGGAGCTGGCGCTGCGCATAGAGCTGTTTGATGACGAGATCGAGTCGCTGCAACTGTTTGATCCCCTGACCGGCCGCATCAAGCAAAAAGTCCCGCGCTTTGTGGTGTATCCGAAAAGCCATTACGTCACGCCACGCGACAAGGTCATGATGGCGGTCGAAACCATCAAGCTCGAGCTGTCCGCGCGTGTCGCCGAGTTCATCTCCCAGGGCAAGCTGGTCGAGGCCCAGCGCATAGAGCAACGCACCCGTTTTGACCTGGAAATGCTCAGCGAAATCGGCCACTGCAAAGGCATTGAGAACTACACCCGCCATTTGAGTGGCGCGCCACCCGGATCGCCGCCGTCAACCTTGTGCGACTACCTGCCTAAAGACGCGCTGATGTTTCTTGATGAGAGCCACGTGATGATTGGCCAGCTCAACGCCATGTACAACGGTGACCGGGCGCGCAAGACCACGCTGGTTGACTATGGTTTTCGTCTGCCAAGCGCGCTGGACAACCGCCCGCTCAAGTTCGAAGAATTTGAAAGCAAGATGCGGCAGGCGATTTTTGTCTCTGCAACGCCTGCGGCTTATGAGCAGGAGCACTCGGGCCAGGTGGTCGAGCAGGTGGTTCGTCCCACGGGCCTGGTGGATCCAGAGGTGGAAGTCCGCCCGGCTACCAACCAGGTCGATGACGTGTTGGGGGAAATCCGCATACGCGTGGAAAAAAACGAACGTGTGCTGATCACCACCTTGACCAAGCGCATGGCCGAGCAGTTGACCGACTACCTGTCGGACAACGGTGTGAAGGTGCGCTACCTGCACAGCGATGTCGACACGGTCGAGCGCGTGGAGATCTTGCGCGACTTGCGCCTGGGGGCGTTTGACGTGCTGGTAGGCATCAATTTGCTGCGCGAAGGTCTGGACATTCCAGAGGTGTCGCTGGTGGCGATTCTGGATGCCGACAAGGAAGGCTTTTTGCGCGCCGAGCGCAGCCTGATCCAGACCATAGGCCGGGCTGCCCGCAACGTGAACGGCCGCGCCATCCTGTATGCCGACCGCATCACCGACTCGATGAAAAAGGCCATGTACGAGACCGAGCGCAGGCGCAACAAGCAGATTGCCCACAACCTCGAACACGGCATCACGCCCCGCAGCGTGGTCAAGCGCATCAAGGATTTGATTGACGGCGTCTACAGTGAAAAGTCCGGCAAGGAAGCCGAAAAGCTGATGATGCAAAAGGCACTGGTCGAAGACATGAGCGAGAAAGACATCGCGCGCGAGATCAAGCGACTGGAAAAACAGATGGTCGAACACGCGAAAAACCTCGAGTTCGAAAAAGCTGCCAATGTGCGCGATCAGCTGCATGTGCTCAAGGAGCAGGCTTTTGGCGCAGCGGGTTCGGACAATGTGGTGCCGCTTTCTGCTTCTGGCGCAGCCGGGCTGTAGGCCAGCCTTCAGGCCCTGCCGGCGCCAGGAAGGCTGACGCATACCGAGCAGTCTGAATTTCTACTTGGTCGTCTATGGCGTGCAGAAAACGAGCGGCGGTGCTATACTTGACGAATTCAGTCAAGATCATAAAAAATGAAAAAAGCCCCCCGCTACGAACGGTTGACTGGCCTGGGCGGCTGGAGGAAGAGTTCCCTGAAAGTCACAAGCTTTCGGGGTGAAAACGTCAGTCAAGCCAACTAAAGGAGCTTGTTATGCGCCTCACGACCAAAGGCCGCTTTGCGGTCACCGCGATGATTGATTTGGGACTGCGTCAGAACAGTGGTCCGGTCACGCTGGCCGCTATCAGCCAGCGTCAGCAGATTTCCCTGTCCTATCTCGAGCAGTTGTTCGGTAAATTGCGCCGCCACGAACTGGTGGAGTCCACCCGTGGCCCGGGCGGCGGCTACACGCTGGGCCGCAAAGCGTCTGAAATCACAGTCGCCGACATCATTGTGTCGGTGGACGAGCCGATTGACGCCACCCAGTGCGGCGGCAAGGAAAACTGCATGGGCGAGGGTGGGCGTTGCATGACGCATGAACTCTGGGCTTCGTTGAACAGCCGCATGGTTGAATTTCTCGATTCCGTAACCCTGCAAAAGCTGGTCGACGAGCAGTTGGCCAAGGGTGTGGTGGTTGAAACCACGCCCATGGTGAAAAAAGCCATTTTTGCCGCGCCGCTGGTCAAGCCCATGCGCGTCAATGCCCCCAACTCGGTGTTTGCGCTGGGTAACGCGTTTTCCAAGTCCTGATAGGGGTCTTTGCAGGCACTGCCTGCAAAGACGCTTGTTGAGCCTGATTGCATTGAGATCATTTTTTTAACAGCTGCCAGCCAGCCCGCGAACTAAAGAGTCAGCCAAATGGATACCCCACACTTTCCTATCTACATGGACTACAGCTCAACCAATCCCTGCGATCCGCGGGTGGTGGATGCGATGATTCCCTGGTTGCGTGAGCATTTCGGCAACCCGGCCTCGCGCAGCCATGCATGGGGTTGGGAGGCGGAAGCAGCGGTTGAAAAAGCCCGTGGGCAGATCGCCGACCTGATTGGCGCCGACCCGCGCGAGATTGTCTGGACCAGCGGTGCGACCGAATCCAACAACCTGGCGATCAAGGGTGCGGCCCACTTTTACAAGACCCGCGGCAAGCACATCATCACGGTCAAGACCGAGCACAAGGCGGTGCTAGACACCTGCCGCGAGCTTGAGCGTCAGGGCTTTGAGGTGACTTATCTGGACGTGCAGGCCGATGGCTTGCTGAATCTGGATTCGCTCGAAAGCGCGATGCGGCCGGACACCATTCTGGTCAGCGTGATGTTTGTGAACAATGAAATTGGTGTGATTCAGGACATGGCCGCGATTGGCGCGCTGTGCCGCAAGAAGGGCATTATTTTTCATGTGGACGCCGCACAGGCGACGGGCCGCGTCGATATCGATCTGACCACCTTGCCGGTTGACCTGATGAGCCTGACCTCGCACAAGACCTATGGCCCCAAAGGTATTGGTGCGCTCTACGTGCGTCGCAAACCGCGCGTGCGCCTTGAGGCGCAAATGCATGGCGGTGGCCACGAGCGCGGCATGCGTTCTGGCACGCTGCCGACGCATCAGTGTGTTGGTATGGGCGAGGCCTACCGCATCGCCAAGGCCGAGATGCATGAAGAAAACAAGCGTATTCGTGCGCTGCACGAGCGCATGCTGGCTGGCCTCAAGGATGTTGAAGAAGTGTTTCTGAACGGGCATGCAGAACAACGCGTGCCGCACAACCTCAACATGAGCTTCAATTTCGTTGAGGGCGAATCGCTCATCATGGGTATCAAAGGTTTGGCGGTGTCCAGTGGTTCGGCCTGCACCTCGGCCAGCCTGGAGCCCAGCTACGTGTTGCGTGCCTTGGGCCGCAGCGATGAGCTGGCGCACAGCAGCCTGCGCATGACGATAGGCCGCTGGAGCACCGAAAAGGAAATAGATTACGCAGTGGGCACGATCAAGGAAAACGTCGCCAAGCTGCGTGAGTTGTCTCCGCTATGGGAAATGTTCAAGGATGGTGTGGACTTGTCCACCATTCAGTGGGCTGCACATTGAGTTAGCACACCCCCGAGGCAGCTTGCGCTGCCTCCCCCTCAAGGGGGCGACAGCTGTGACCCGGCAAAGCCGGTTCAACGCTGTCACTTGAATAGAAACGAATTTCACAAAAGGAATGCATCATGGCTTATTCTGAAAAAGTGGTAGACCACTACGAAAACCCCCGCAACGTTGGCTCTTTTGAAAAGGGCGACGAGAGCGTAGGCACCGGCATGGTTGGCGCTCCGGCTTGCGGCGACGTGATGAAGCTGCAAATCAAGGTCAACCCGCTGACCGGTGTGATTGAAGACGCGCGCTTCAAGACCTATGGTTGCGGCTCGGCGATTGCTTCGAGCTCTCTCGTGACCGAGTGGGTCAAGGGTAAAACACTGGACGAAGCCGCGAGCATCAAGAACAGCGCCATTGCCGAAGAATTGGCCTTGCCGCCTGTGAAGATTCACTGCTCGATATTGGCTGAAGACGCGATCAAGGCCGCCGTGAACGACTACAAGCAAAAACACGCGCCAGCTGTTGCTGCCTGAGCCAAACGAAATACGACAAACGCGAACTAATTTTCGAGTGAACTAAATGTCCGTAACCTTGACTGACGCTGCCGCCCGCCACGTGACCCGCTACATGATCAAGCGCGGTAAGGGCGTGGGTGTGCGTTTGGGCGTGAAAACCACGGGCTGCTCTGGCCTGGCCTACAAGCTTGAATATGCCGACGAAATTGCCCCCGAAGACGTGATTTTTGAGGACAACGGCGTCAAGGTGCTGGTAGACCCCAAAAGCATGGCTTATATCGACGGCACCAAGCTCGACTTTGTGCGCGAGGGCCTCAATGAGGGCTTCAAGTTCATCAACCCGAATGAGCGTGATCGCTGCGGGTGCGGCGAAAGCTTTCGCGTGTAAAGCTACTGCGCGGGCACCATGCGTCGTTGCGCGGTGCTCGCAATCCTCACGTAGCTGACTGCGTTCCGGTTGCTGCGCTTCGTGCGCCTAGCCTGACGCACGTTCGCTACGCATTCCATCACGAAACCAGATTCTCCAAGTGGCGTCGCTTCAATCCAACGATTTCGAACTCTTTGACCTGCCTGTGCGGTTTGCCCAGGACCGCGCTGCGATTGACGCACGCTGGAAAGAGCTGCAGCGCGAAGCCCATCCCGACAGGTTTGCCGCCCAAGGCGCTGCCGCCCAGCGCGTGGCCATGCAGTGGTCGGTTCGCATCAACGAGGCCTACCAGCGGCTGAAAGATCCGCTCAAGCGCGCAAGCTATTTGTGTGAGCTGCGTGGCGCGCCAATTAACGCCGAGAACAATACCGCAATGCCGGCTGATTTCCTGATGCAGCAAATGGCCTGGCGAGAAGCCCTGGAGGATGCAAAAAGCGTCCAGGAAATAGAAGAAATATCATCCGGAGTCAATAGGGACCGGCGTGAGCAGCTATTAAAAATAGAGCGCTCGATTGATCTTGAAAACGATTTCCGTGCCGCGGCCCAGCAGGTCAGAAGCCTGATGTTCATAGAGCGTTTTGCCAGCGAGGTGGATGCACGCATCGATCAGCTGGGACAATAAGGCAATCCGACAGTACAAGTAGAAGCAGACTTCATGGCACTCCTCCAGATTTCCGAACCCGGCCAAGCGCCAGACCCGCACCAGCGCCGCATCGCCGTTGGCATAGACCTGGGCACCACCCATTCGCTGGTCGCCAGCGTACGCAATGGCGTGTCCGAGTGTTTGCCAGATGAGCAGGGCCGCGTGATTTTGCCCAGCGTGGTGCGCTACCTGGACGCCGAGCGGCGTCAGATCGGCTTTGACGCACTGGCCGCGCAGGTTGATGATCCCGTCAACACCATCTCGTCTGTCAAGCGCCTGATGGGGCGTGGCATTGAAGATGTCGCCAACCGTGCACAGCTGCCTTACCAGCTCAATGACAAGCCTGGCATGGTGAGCCTGCAAACGGTCGCGGGCGAGAAAAGCCCGGTCGAGATCAGCGCGGAGATCTTGGCAACTTTGCGGTTCAGAGCCGAAGACACTTTCAATGACGATATTTACGGTGCGGTGATCACCGTGCCCGCTTATTTTGACGATGCCCAGCGACAGGCGACCAAGGACGCGGCGCAACTCGCTGGCCTGAACGTACTGCGCCTGATCAACGAGCCCACGGCGGCCGCAATCGCCTATGGCCTGGACAACGCCAGCGAAGGCGTCTATGCGATTTATGACCTGGGTGGCGGCACTTTCGATATCTCCATACTGCGCCTGACGCAGGGGGTGTTTGAAGTGGTGGCTACGGGCGGTGACTCGGCCTTGGGCGGTGATGACTACGACCGCGCGCTGGCCGATTGGGTCCTGGCCAAGGCTGGCCTCGCGCTAGATACCTTGAGCGCCACAGACAAAGCGGCCCTGCAGCGCGCGGCGCGCGCTTGCAAAGAGGCCCTGACTGCCGCGGCTACTGTGACTTTCTCGGTGCAACTGGCCAAGGTTCTGGTCAACTTCGAGATGAAGGCCGAGGATTTCGAGACTGCCACCGCCCATCTGACCCAGCGCACGCTGGCTGCGGTGCGCAAGGCTTTGCGTGATGCCAAACTGGCCAAAGAAGATATTCAAGGTGTGGTTTTGGTGGGTGGCTCGACGCGCATGCCGCAAGTGCGCAAGGCGGTGGCGAGCTTTTTCGGGCGTGAACCGCTGACCAACCTCAACCCCGATGAGGTGGTGGCGCTGGGCGCCGCGATTTCCGCCAACCAGCTGGCCGGCAATAACCTGGGCGCGGACTTGCTGCTGCTTGACGTGATCCCCTTGTCGCTGGGCATTGAAACCATGGGTGGCCTTGTCGAGCGCATTGTGCCGCGCAACCAGACCATACCAACGGCCATGGCGCAGGACTTTACGACCTATAAAGACGGCCAGACCGCGCTGGCTTTGCACGTGGTGCAGGGCGAACGCGACCTGGTGGCTGACTGCAGAAGTCTGGCCCGTTTTGAATTGCGCGGCATACCGCCCATGGCGGCCGGCGCGGCGCGCGTTCGCGTGACCTTCACCGTCGACGCCGATGGCTTGCTCAGCGTCAATGCCAAAGAGCAGATCAGCGGCGTTGAGGCGCATATTGACGTGAAGCCGTCCTATGGCTTGTCAGACGACGAGATTGCGCGCATGTTGCAAGACAGTTTTTCAACCGCCCAGCAGGACATGCAGGCGCGCGCGCTGGCCGAGGCGCAGGTCGATGCCGACCGCATGCTGCTGGCCACGCAAAGCGCTCTGGATGCTGATGCGGACCTGCTGCGCCCCAAGGAGCGTGCGCAGATTGACAGCCTGATGGCAGCACTGGCTGACACGCGTTCGGATGGCAGCGCTGCAGCCATTGAAGCGGCGACGCAGTCTCTGGCCAAGGGCACCGAGGCCTTTGCTGCGGAACGCATGAATCGCGGGATCCAAAAAGCCCTCGCCGGTAAAAACATAGAAGCCGTCTAGGCGACCGCCCAGACACTGACCTCAACCCTTGAGATTGACACCATGCCCATCATCAAAATACTGCCCCACCCTGAATATTGTCCGCAAGGCGCTGTGATCAAGGCCGCGCCAGGCACCTCGATTTGCGAAGCCTTGCTTGAAAACAATATCAATATTGAACACGCATGCGACATGAGCTGCGCCTGCACGACCTGCCATGTTGTGGTGCGTGAAGGTTTAAATTCACTCAATGCGCTGGACGAAAGCGAAGAAGATCTGCTTGACCGCGCCTGGGGGCTGGAGCCCAATTCGCGTCTGAGCTGCCAGGCTTTTCTGGCCCAGACGGATGTGACGGTGGAGATCCCCAAGTACACCATCAATCACGCCAAAGAGCTGCACTAGTCCACAAGCGGGGCCGTCAACACCATGCGCCAAATTGTTCTAGACACTGAAACCACTGGTTTGTCCGCGGAAAACGGCGACCGCATCATTGAAATCGGCTGCGTTGAGCTGCTGGGTCGCAAGCTCACCGGCAAGAACAAGCATTTCTACCTGAATCCCGAGCGAGACAGCCATGAGGACGCGCTCAAGGTCCACGGCATCAGCAATGAGTTCTTGAAAGACAAGCCGAAATTTTCTGTGATTGTGGACGAGCTGCTGGCCTATTTGCAGGATGCCGAGCTCATTATTCACAACGCGCCTTTCGACGTGAGCTTTCTCAATAAGGAGCTTGAGCTGATCGGCAAGCCCGCATTGAAGCATTGCGTTGGCAAGGTCACAGACAGCCTGATGATGGCCAAGGAGTTGTTTCCAGGCAAGCGCAACTCGCTCGACGCACTTTGCGACAGGCTGGAAGTTGACAATTCAGGACGCACGCTGCACGGCGCCTTGCTAGATGCCGAGCTGCTGGCCGATGTGTATATCAACCTCACACGCGGGCAAAACAGCCTGATGATGGACGTCGGCGGAACGACCCAGAGCGGTGACAACCTCCCGGCCATAGACCTGAGCAGCTTTGCATTGCCCTTGTTGGCGGCCAATGACCAGGAAATCGCCGAACACGACAAACTCCTGCTCGATATCGACAAGGCCAGCAAGGGAAAAACAGTCTGGCGTGCAACTGCTTAGTGGCCAAGGGTCAGCTGGGCCTGAAATAGCGGTCTATAATACGAGACTGACCAAACAGGGAGATTAGCTCAGGGGTAGAGCACTGCATTCACACTGCAGGGGTCGCAAGTTCGAAACTTGCATCTCCCACCAAGAATTACGTTATGAATCAAGCACCCAGGTGAAAACCTGGGTGCTTTTTTCTTGCCAGTACGTAAATAGGACGGAAAACAAGGTTCTGGTTATTTTGCTCGGCCGTCCTAGTCATCACTGCTAAAAGCCAAATATCAGTTCATTTTGAGCAGAACGACAGCAAACGCTGTTTCATAAGCCCTTGCCGCGTGAGTGATCCGCAAAATTGATGTTGGCCCTGGATTTCTCTTCGCTTTGAGCACTTTCCAGTCCCGACGACACGACACGACTCGACTCGACCCGGCAATACGGCGCGGCCAACGCCGCCATCATGGATCATCACCTCTAGCGGGTGTCCCCCCTGCCAAGTTCTGGCATTTAAAGGGAAGGCTTAGCCCTTGAGTCGCGGCACCAGATTCAGCGCATTGCCGTTCTCGATGGCCCGCGCTGTCGCGTCTGACAGACCGAGTTTTCGAATGGCTGCGGCTTGCGTGTTAATCGGCACGTAGGGATAGTCGGAGCCAAAAACGATTTGTGACTCAGGCACGAGTTTGAGTAGCGAAGCCATCGAAGAAGGATGGGTGGCGTTGGCAGTGTCGTAATAGAGTCGACAGAATTCGGCCTCGTACCCGTCGGGGGCTATGGTCTTGCTGTCTGGCCTGGACTTGAAGAAAAAATCCATGCGTCCAGCCAGCATGGGCACAGTGCCTCCACCATGACTGAACAGCCACTTGATGTCGCGGTTGCGCGCAAAAGTGCCTGAGAGAAGCAAGCTGACTACGGCACGGGTTGTGTCGTGCGGAACCTCTATCACAGCTGGGTAAGTGCCTACTGATAAACGTCCGCAGCAGCTCGCTACCAAGGGATGGAAGTACACCACGGCTTTGCGACGATTGAGTTCGTCAAATACGGCCTTGTAGGCAGGATCGCCCGGCCATTTGTCGCCGTAATTGGTCTGCAAGCCCACGCCATCGACCTTGAGCACATCAAAGGCATAGGCTATTTCCTTCAAGCTTGCCTCCACATCAATCATGGGCAGCGTGGCGAAGAGGCCAAAGCGGCCTGGATAGTCCTTGACCATTTTTGCGCCGTATTCATTGCAGTCGCGTGCCATTGTGATGGCATAGGCCGGGCCTTTGTCGAACCAAACGCCAGGGGTAGATGCGAGCGACAAGATGCTGGTGCGTACGCCCCCCTTGTCCATGTCGTCCAAGGCTTTGTCGACTGACCAACCGACCTGCTGAGTGAAGTGGGGAATCTTGCGCTCGTCTTCCCAATCCAGCCAGGCTTTCTGGTAAGCGGGTGGATAAAAGTGATGGTGGGTATCAATAAGTTGGGGTGCGCTCTTGGATGAATCCATGCTGGTACACGCTGGCAAGGCGGTTGCGGCACTGATGGACCCGATAAGCTGCATGAAGCTGCGTCGCGTGCCTGATGGATTACCGAACGACCCGCAGTCGCAGGAGGTTTGCTCGAGCGCGTGAGTAGGTATGGTGCAATCGCGGTTGTTTTCTGTCATGGCGTTGTCTCCTCGTTTGAGTATGTTGGTCTACCGGCCAAATTTATTCTACGCGGCCATGTCGTCGACCTTAGCGGATGCTCAAGAATCTGAGGTAGCCTCAGACCTCGCATGGGCTGATTAAGAAGCTTCTTGACGTTCTGCGTAAAAGACAGCGCTCTGCCTTTCTTGGTGCGCGTACCCAGCCAATGGGCAAGAAACGCACCTTGAAGATAGACCGAAAAAAGCTTTAGCTACAAGTTCAGCACCGCGCAACAAAGGCATGAGTTTCATGGATGCGTTTTCCCGAGCTCAATCCAGCCGAGACTTTTACCGGGTAATTGACGATACGCGTTGAATTGCCGGCGCCGGCAGCTTGGATGTCGATCACCGCTGTATGTTGATTTATTGCAAGGGTTGCAAGCTTGAAACTTGCATCTCCAACCAACGGTTAGCGGAATTAAAAAAAGGCCAAGTCATGCGACTTGGCCTTTTTGCTTGGTGCCAGGTTTGGCTGGCTTACAGCACTTCGCTGGCAAAGTCAGCCAGCCGGGAACGCTCGCCGCGCGCCAGGGTGATATGTCCACCATGCGGCCAGCCCTTGAAGCGGTCCACTGCGAAGGTCATGCCTGACGAGCCTTCGGTCAGGTAGGGCGTGTCAATCTGCGCCAGGTTGCCCATGCAGATGATTTTGGTGCCTGGCCCGGCGCGGGTGATCAGGGTCTTCATCTGCTTGGGCGTCAAGTTTTGCGCCTCGTCAATGATCACGTATTTGTTCAGGAAGGTGCGGCCGCGCATGAAGTTCATGCTCTTGACCTTGATGCGTGAACGTATCAGTTCGTTGGTTGCGGCGCGACCCCATTCGCCAGAGCCATTCTCGGTTTTCCCGAGGACTTCAAGGTTGTCGTCGAGCGCGCCCATCCAGGGACCCATCTTTTCTTCTTCCGTTCCGGGCAAAAAGCCGATGTCTTCGCCAACCGATACCGTCGCGCGGGTCATGATGATCTCGGTGTAACGGCGGTCGTCCAGCACTTGCGTCAGGCCGCTTGCCAGCGCCATCAGGGTCTTGCCGGTGCCGGCGGTTCCCGCCAGGGTGACGAAGTCAACCTCGGGATCCATCAGCAGGTTCATGGCGAAGTTCTGTTCGCGATTGCGTGTGGTCACGCCCCAGACTGCATTTTTCAGGTGGTTGTAGTCCTTGAGGGTCTTGAGTACTGCCGTCTTGTCGCGGATCTCGGTGACCCGCGCGTAAAGCGGTGGCTCGCCTGGCGCCTCAAAAAACACAAACTGGTTGATCAACAGGCTGGAGACTATGGGTCCGCTGATGCGGTAAAACGTAAAGCTGCCTTGTTGCCAGCTCTCTATGGTTTTGCTCTGGCGCGTCCAGAAATCCACTGGCAGCGCCAGCGACCCTGAATACAGCAGGTCGCCGTCTTCGAGGGTCTTGTCGTTCTGGTAGTCGTCTGTGGCCAGGCCAAGGGCTCTGGCTTTGACGCGCATGTTGATGTCCTTGGACACCAGCACCACTTCACGCGGGGCGTATTCCTTGCGCAAGGCCTCGACTACGCCGAGGATCTGGTTGTCGGCCTTGCCCTGTGGCAGGCTCACGGGCAGGGTGTAGTCCAGCGGTTTGGTCTGGAAAAACAGGCTGCCGCCGGATTCACGGTGGCCGGTGGTATCGAGCTTCAGGCCTTTGGTGATGTCGGCACCTGTCGCGCCCGCCAGCGCGTCCAGCGTACGGCTGGTCTGCCGCGCATTGCGGGCGACCTCAGTCATGCCTTTTTTGTGGCCGTCGAGCTCTTCGAGCACGATCATGGGCAAAAAGATGTCGTGCTCTTCAAAGCGGAACAGGCACATCGGGTCATGCATCAAGACATTGGTGTCCAGCACAAACAGCTTGGCGGGCCCATTGTGCTTGGTTTTCTTCGGCCTGATAGCCGGCTGGGCTGTCGGGACGCTCTCTTTTTTATAGCTGCTAGCGCCCGCTCTGCTTGCGCTGGAGGGCGCTTTTTCTTTGTAAGCCACGGGGTGTTCAGCAGCACTGCGGCCATCAAAGAGGTCCAGCACCGGTGGTCTTTGGGTCGCCTCAACGCGTTCCGTTTTTCGCGCGACCTTGGACGGTGAGCGCGCTGGTGCGTCCAGCGCATCGGTTGACAAGAGGGCAGCACGTTTGGTCGGGGCGGGGGGCAGGGGCATAGTTGCTTAAACCTCTCTAAAGTTCAGGTTCCAGAAGTGAAAAAGCCGCCCGGAGGCCCGGACGGCTTTTTCTGTGATCGCGGCTGTGTTTCTCAACAACATGGCTTCATTATGCACAAGTCGCGTGACACGTAAATCAGGGCTTTCAAGCTGGCTTTTTCAGCGCTTTGACGGCCTTCAGAACGTCGTCAACATGGCCGGGTACTTTCAGGCCGCGCCACTCTTCTTTGAGCAGACCGTCGTCACCGATCAAAAAGGTGCTGCGCTCAATGCCCTTGACCTTTTTGCCGTACATGATCTTGTTCTTGACCACGCCGAACATGTGGCACATTTTTTCTTCAGTGTCGGCAATCAGTTCAAAGGGCAGCTCGAGCTTGGTCTTGAACTCGTCGTGCGATTTCATGTTGTCGCGTGACACGCCAAACACGGTCGCTCCGGCCTTGACGAAGTCTTTGTAACGATCGCGGAATTGCATGGCTTCCGTGGTGCAGCCCGGTGTGTTGTCTTTGGGATAAAAGTAAAGCACGACAACTTTGCCCATATGGGAAACGTTGGAAACCTTGATTCCGCCAGTGGCGTTCGCTTCAAATTCGGGGAGAAGTTTATTGACGACGACTGCCATACTGTGTAGACCCTGACGAAAGTGGTTTTAATGAGCCGCGGTTTTTTGCTCTTAGGCTTTTGCAGGCCTTTTGAGCGCTTCCTTGATGGTTTCAGCAGCCGTCACCGGTGCTCGTCCGCCTTGTCCCACCAAACGCAACCAAATATTTTACCCTGAAAGATCAGCGCGGCTGGCTGGTCTGCTCAATCAGCAAGGCCGCGATGACTTGTCGGCCTTCGCCGGCCAGGATGTTGTAAGTCCGGCATGCCGCCAGTGTGTCCATGGTTTCAACACCGATGCGCTTGTGCATCAAGGCGCGCATCAATGCAGGCGGCGCAAAACGCAGTCGGGTGCCGCTGCCAAAAATCACCAGTTCCGGTTGTATGGCCGCAAGCAGCGTGAAATGTGCCTCGGTGAGTTCTTCAAAACGCGCGCAGTTCCAGTCAAATCTTTCGCCGCGCGAGCCAATCACGATGCTGTGCTCGATTTTTTCAGCCACGCCCTGGTGCCCCAGACCGACCCAGCCCGGACCGTAACCCAGAATGGATTGAACATCGAGACGGTCGGGTTGAAGTTTCATGGGTCTTGAGCTGGCGTTTGAGAGGCAAGAAAAAGGCTTTCGGGCTTTGCCGCCCTGGCAGCGATGACGCACTGAAAACCACCTTTTGTGTGGTCAAATTATAGATTCCGTCTAAAACTGCTGCTGCAGCGACCGCGCCAATTTCTGACGCTTCGCCGATTGTCAGTTTGGCGGCCAGTGCCTTCATTGTTCAGCCAGCCTAAAAACCATGAAACTGATTAACAAGTCTGCCAAGTTAGCCAACGTCTGCTATGACATCCGCGGCCCCATCATGGACCGCGCCAAGCAGATGGAAGACGAGGGCCAGAAGATCATCAAGCTCAACATCGGCAATCTCGCCGTGTTCGGTTTCGACTCGCCCGAGGAGATCCAGCAGGACATGATCCGCAACCTGCCCAACTCGGCGGGCTACTCGGACAGCAAGGGCATTTTTGCGGCGCGAAAGGCGGTCATGCACGAAACCCAGAAGCAGGGCATCGTCGGCGTGACACTGGACGATATCTATTTGGGCAACGGCGCCAGTGAGCTGATTGTCATGGCGACCAATGCGCTGCTCAACGATGGTGACGAGTTGCTGCTGCCCGCGCCCGACTATCCGCTCTGGACCGCGGCGGCAAGCCTTTCTGGCGGCACCCCGGTGCATTACATGTGCGACGAGGGCAATGGCTGGATGCCCGATCTGGCCGACATACGCGCCAAGATCACACCGGCCACGCGCGGCATCGTGGTCATCAACCCGAACAACCCGACAGGCGCGCTGTATTCCGACGAACTGCTCAAGGGCATCATAGAGATCGCACGCGAGCACGAGCTGGTGATTTTTGCCGACGAGGTCTACGACAAGGTGCTTTACGACGGCGTGCACCATACCGCGCTGGCCAGTCTGTCCGAAGATGTGCTGACGCTGACCTTCAATTCGCTGTCCAAGAGCTACCGTTCCTGCGGCTACCGCGCCGGCTGGATGGTGGTGTCGGGCGACAAGAAGCCTGCGCGCGATTACATCGAAGGCCTGAACATGCTGTCGAACATGCGGCTGTGCGCCAACGTGCCCGGCCAGTGGGCGATCCAGACTGCGCTGGGCGGCTATCAGAGCATCAATGACCTGGTCGGCGAGGGCGGTCGTCTGCGCCGCCAGCGCGACCTGGCCTATGAGCTGATCACGGCGATTCCCGGCGTCAGCTGCGTCAAACCGAGCGCTGCGCTGTATATGTTTCCGCGGCTGGACCCCAAGGTCTACCCGATCACCGATGACCGCCAGTTCTTCCTCGAGATGCTCGAGGAAACCCGTGTGATGCTGGTGCAGGGCACTGGCTTTAACTGGGCCACGCCAGACCATTTCCGGATTGTCTTTTTGCCGCACGAAGATGACTTGCGCGAAGCCATAGGCCGGATTGCCAGGTTTCTTGAGGCCTACCGCAACAACCGGACTTAGTCTCGCCAGGCGCATCTGTGCGGACATGAAATCCGGCAGTTTCACCAGCCCTTGCGGGCTGAAAGCATTCACGACCCCTTATAAAATATGAAACAAGTCACTCTCAAACCCCTACAGGTAGGCCTTCTGGGCATAGGCACCGTCGGCAGCGGCGTGTTCAATGTGCTGCAACGCAATCAAGGCGAAATCCTGCGCCGCTCTGGTCGTGGCATAGAGATTTCCATGGTCGCTGATCTCGACACCGCGCGCGCACAGGCTGCCGTCGGCAAGGATGTGACGGTGGTGGCAGATGCCCGCGCCGTGATCGCCAACCCCGAGATCGACATCGTGGTCGAGCTGATCGGTGGCTACGGCATTGCCAGACAACTGGTGCTCGAGGCGATTGAAGCCGGCAAGCATGTGGTCACCGCCAACAAGGCCTTGCTGGCCGTGCATGGAACCGAAATTTTTGCTGCAGCGCATCGCAAGGGCGTAATGGTCGCTTTTGAGGCGGCCGTGGCTGGCGGCATTCCCATCATCAAGGCGCTGCGCGAGGGCTTGACGGCCAATCGCATTGAATGGATTGCCGGCATCATCAATGGCACGACCAATTTCATCCTCAGTGAAATGCGCGACAAAGGCCTGGACTTTGACGTGGTGCTCAAGGAAGCGCAGCGCCTGGGTTATGCCGAGGCCGACCCGACTTTCGACATTGAAGGCGTGGACGCCGCGCACAAAGCGGTGCTGATGTCAGCGATTGCCTTTGGTGTGCCGGTGCAGTTTGACAAGGCCTATGTCGAAGGCATCACCAAGCTCGGCGCGCAGGACATCCGCTACGCCGAGCAGCTGGGCTACCGCATCAAGCTGCTGGGCATCACCAAAAAGACCGCCAAGGGCATAGAGCTGCGCGTGCATCCTAGCCTGGTGCCGGCCAAGCGCCTGATCGCCAACGTTGAAGGCGCCATGAACGCCGTGATGGTGCATGGCGATGCTGTCGGCACAACGCTTTATTACGGCAAGGGCGCCGGCAGCGAGCCGACCGCCAGCGCGGTGATTGCCGATCTGGTGGACATCACCCGCCTGCACACGGCTGACGCAGCGCAGCGCGTGCCGCACCTGGCGTTTCAACCCGACGCCATGAGCGACACGCCGGTGTTGGCCATGGGCGATGTGGTGACCAGTTACTACCTGCGGCTGAATGTGGCTGACGAAGCCGGCGTGCTGGCCAGCGTCACCGGAATTCTGGCTGCACTGGGCATCAGCATTGACGCCGTACTGCAGCGCGAGGCTGACGAAGTGGGCGGCGAAGGCTCGACCCAGACCGATCTCATCATCCTCACGCACGATTGTGTTGAAGCCAGGATGAACGAGGCGCTCGCGCAAATGCAGGCGCTGCCCACGGTGCTGGCGCCAATTACGCGTATCCGCAAGGAGGAGTTGGTATGAAAAGCCCCCACGTTCACTACGTTCTCTGCCCCCCGAGGGGGCCGTCATTGCCCTTAGCCCGGCCGGGCGGGCAATGATGCGTTACCTCTCCACACGCGCTGCGGGCGCGAGCGCCGAGCGCAAACGTTTTTGTGAAATCCTGCTTGAAGGCCTGGCGCCCGATGGCGGCCTCTATCTGCCCGAGCATTACCCGCAGGTCGATGCGGCCATGCTGGCCAGCTGGCGCAAGCTGACTTATGCCGAGCTGGCGTTTGAAGTGCTGTCGCTTTATATCGACGACATTCCGGCGCCAGACCTGAAGGCGATTTGCCTGAAGACCTACACGCCAGAGGTGTTTGGCACGCCAGAGATTGTGCCTTTGCGCGAGCTCCAAGCCGGGGTCTATATCGAGGCCTTGTCCAACGGCCCGACGCTGGCGTTCAAGGATATGGCGATGCAGTTGCTGGGCAACCTGTTCGAGTACGAACTGGCGCGTCGCGGCGAAGAGCTCAACATCCTGGGCGCCACGAGCGGCGACACCGGCAGCGCTGCCGAATACGCGATGCGCGGTAAAAAAGGCGTGCGCGTTTTCATGACCTCGCCCGAAGGCCGCATGAGCCCCTTCCAGCAGGCGCAGATGTTCAGCCTGCAGGACGACAACATCCACAACATCGTCATTGAAGGCGTGTTTGATGACTGCCAGGACATCGTCAAGGCGGTGTCCAATGACCTGGAGTTCAAGCGTCAGTACAAGATTGGGACGGTCAACTCCATCAACTGGGCGCGCCTGATGGCGCAGGTGGTCTACTATTTTGCGGGCTACTTCGAAGCGACGAATGTGGCCCCCACGCTCGGCACTGGCGTGTCCTCGCTGCCCCCCGTGGGGGCCGCTGCGCCTGCGGACTGGCAAGGCCAGATCCGCGGCCCCGGCTTGAAGGAGCCCACTCTGCCCAAGGTGAGTTTTGCTGTACCTTCCGGCAACTTTGGCAATGTCTGCGCTGGCCATGTGGCGCGCATGATGGGTTTGCCGATTCACCAGCTGGTGGTGGCCACCAATGAAAACGATGTGCTTGACGAGTTCTTTCGCACCGGCGTCTACCGCGTGCGAACCGGCGCTGACACCCATGAGACCTCCAGTCCGTCGATGGATATTTCCAAGGCGTCCAACTTCGAGCGCTTTGTGTTTGACCTGCTGGGCCGTGACGGTGCCCAGACCAAAGCGCTGTTTCACGACCAGTTGAGCCAGCAGGGCCGTTTTGATCTGAGCGCCCACGCGGCTTTCCCGCAGGCTGCCCAGCGCTACGGTTTTGTCAGCGGCAAGAGCACGCACTCGGACCGGCTGGCAACCATACGCAGCGTCTACGCGCGCAGCGGCGACATCATTGACACCCACACGGCCGACGGCGTCAAGGTCGCGCTTGAGCATCTGGTGCCGGGCGTGCCCATGGTGGTGCTGGAGACCGCCTTGCCGATCAAGTTTGCGGCCACCATTGAAGAAGCCCTTGGCAAGTCACCGAACCGTCCGGCGCGGTTTGAGGGCATAGAAGCCCTGCCAAAGCGCGTCAAGCTGATGGCGCCCGATGTGGCGCAGATCAAGCGTTATATTGTCGAAAATGTTCATTAAATTGAGCTCTAGCGCATATCTGGCGGGCGCTAGCAGCTCCTTAATTAATAGCGATTTGCGCGCTGGAAAGCAGGCGCCATGAAGGTCGTCGGGTTCGCCGGCTATTCCGGCTCGGGCAAAACCACACTGGTTGAGCAGCTGATTCCGGCGCTCAAAAGGCGCGGCCTGCGGGTGTCTGTGGTCAAGCATGCGCACCACAAGTTTGACATTGACCACCCGGGCAAGGACAGTTACCGGCACCGCGAAGCCGGCGCTTTCGAGGTCGTGGTGGCATCGCAAAACCGCATGGCCTTGATGCGCGAGTTTGAAAAGCCGTCGGACATGACGGTGCACCAGCTGCTGGCCGAGCTGTACAGCGGCGTCGACTGGGTGCTGGTCGAAGGCTTCAAAAGCAGCGATTTGCTGAAAATTGAAATCTGGCGCGCGCCCTCAGCCGACTACCCGGGACAGCCGGCCCGCTATATGGACGACGATTTTGTCGTTGCCATTGCGACCGATGCGCCCGACCAGCTTCCCGAAGCAACCTTGCGACCGGTGCTGGATCTTGATGATGTCGAGGCCGTGGCTGATTACCTGATTGAAAATCAGGAGCGCTTTGCCTACTCGTTTGAAAACCGCCTGGCCTGAGACCTTGACGACGCCCAGCGTCGCCTTGATGCTGTCCAACAACGCAAGTTAGAAACCTTCGCCATGAGCATTGATTCCGGCACGCCCGCCGCACGCGCACCGTTCAAACCCTTGAAACCGCTGGACCAGGCGCTGGCTGAATTGCTCGCCCACGCCGTGCCTTTGCCGGCCACGGAGTTGGTGTCCACATTTGATGGCGACGGCCGCGTGCTGGCCCAGGACCTGCTGTCCAGCCTTGACGTGCCGGCGCACGACAACAGTTCCATGGACGGCTATGCGTTGCGCTGCGCCGACTGGCAGGATGCCAGCACCGCGCTGCAACTCAATCAGCGCATTCCGGCCGGCAGCATCGGCCACGCGCTGGCGCCGCTGTCTGCCGCGCGCATTTTTACCGGTGCACCGATTCCACCTGGCGCAGATGCGGTGGTGATGCAGGAAGACTGCGTGGCCAGTGACGCCGGCGTTGGCACTTCGCCGGTGGTTCGCGTTCAGCAGCAACCCCAGCCTGGGCAGTGGATTCGCCGGCGCGGCGAAGACGTGGCTGCCGGGGATGTGGTGCTCAAACGCGGCCATCGCCTGAGTCCGGCTTCGCTCGGTCTGGCGGCCAGCATTGGTTTTGACAAGCTGCCCGTGGCGCCGCGCGTGCGTGTGGCCTTGTTCTCGACCGGTGACGAGTTGGTGATGCCTGGCGATGTCGCACCTGCAGACATGCTGCCCGGCGCGATCTACAACTCCAACCGTTTCTTTTTACGTGCGCTGCTGCTGCGCCTAGGTTGCTTGGTCACGGACATGGGCATCGTGCCGGACCGCCTGGACGCCACGGTGGCCGCGCTTGAAGACGCGCGCCGCCAGCACGATCTGATTCTGACCAGTGGCGGTGTGTCGGTCGGGGAAGAGGACCACATCAAGCCCGCGGTGCAGGCTCTGGGCGAACTCAACCTCTGGCAGATCGCCATCAAGCCCGGCAAACCGTTTGCCT
This sequence comes from Comamonadaceae bacterium, assembly GCA_947443645.1. GTDB lineage: Bacteria > Pseudomonadota > Gammaproteobacteria > Burkholderiales > Burkholderiaceae_C > Polaromonas. Next base: position 224,291 of record CANEXF010000002.1, read on the forward strand.
ACGGCAAGCTCGGCCAGGGCCAGAACGCGGCGCACTTCATCGGTCTGCCGGGCAACCCGGTGTCCAGCTTCGTGACTTTCTTGCTGCTGGTCAGGCCGTTTATTCTCAAGCTCCAGGGGGCGAGCGAAGTTGCGCCTCAAGCTATGGCGATGCAGGCCCATTTTGATTGGCCAAAAGCCGACAAACGGCGTGAATTTCTGCGCGTCAGGCGCAACGCGGCGGGCGGGCTGAATTTGTTTGACAACCAGAGCTCGGGCGTGCTCACATCGGCGGTCTGGGGCGACGGCCTGGTTGATAACCCGGCAGGTAAAACCATTGCGCATGGTGATGTGGTGCAGTACATCGCCATGCCTTCCTTGATGTGTTGAAAGCGGCCATATGAAAGTCACCATCAGATATTTCGCCTCCATTCGCGAAGCGCTGGGTTGCAGCAGTGAGTTGCGGGACACCTCTGCGACCACGCTGGCGGCCTTGCGCGACGAACTGCTGGCCACCAGTGCGGCACACGCGGCCAGCCTGGCACGCGGCAAGGCCGTGCGCATGGCGCTCAATCAGGTCATGAGTGACGAGTCGGCGCTGCTCAGCGAAGCGTGTGAAGTGGCGTTTTTTCCGCCGGTGACCGGAGGCTGAGATGGCTGCTCGCGTCCTGATCTGTAGCGAGGACTTCAATCTCTCACAAGAAATTGAAATACTGCGCGCGAACGACAAGCGCATAGGCGCCATCTGCACCTTCACGGGCACGGTCCGTGACCGCAATGATGGCTTGAACGTGAGCAGCTTGGAGCTGGAGCACTACCCCGGCATGACCGAAAAGGCCATAGAGGCCATGATTGACGAGGCTATGGCGCGCTTTGATATTTTTGGCGCGCGCGTGGTTCACCGTGTGGGCCTGCTGCAACCGCTGGACCAGGTGGTCATGGTGGCGGTGACATCCGCTCACCGCGGCGAAAGCTTCAAGGCCTGCGAGTTTCTGATGGACTACCTCAAGACCCAGGCACCGTTCTGGAAAAAAGAGCAAACCCCTGAAGGCGCGCGTTGGGTGGATGCGCGCGTCAGCGATGACGCTGCGCTGGCCAAGTGGGGCATACAGGCCAGCAACGCTTGAAGCGGTTTTGACGAGTCCCTGGCGTTCAGGGATGCTCAGGCCGCACAAAAACCGCGCGCGCATGGCCCTCCAGGCCATCGGTCAGTTGCTGCAGCAGCGCCACCAACTGGATTTGCTGCTCGTCTGACAGCGGCGACATCAGCCGGTTGTAGGCGCGCTCTGCCGGCTTCTGGGCACTCAGCAGCAGTTTTTCGCCCTCGCTTGACAAGGTCACTGCGATATTGCGCCGGTTTCCTGGCGCCGGTGCGCGCTGCACCAGGCCGCGCGCTTCCAGGCCGCGCAACACCCGCAGCACCGTGACCTTGTCAAAGCCCAGCGCGCGTGCCAGGCTGGACTGGTCCAGCCCGGGCGTGCTTTGCAACACCGTCAGCACACCGAACTGGGCCGGGGTCAGGCCTACCGTGCGGCATTCGTCCTCGAACACGGCGGCAGATATCTGATGCACACGGCGCAACAAAAAACCGGGACGAGCGTAGAGCAGGGCAAGATCGTCTGAAATGGATGCGCTCATGGATTGGCCGTTATGGGGTGAGGGTTTGCGTAAGCTCAGGATGCGTCATATGCTGGATTTTCTCCCAGGGCGTGACGGGCTTGAGGTGTTGTTCCAGCCAGTCCAGCAGCATATGTATGCGCGGCAGCTCGATGCGGTTGCTGGGCACCAGCGCCTTGAGCCAGATACCCGGTATTTCGTATTGCTCCAGCACTTCTACCAACTCGCCCGATTGCATTGCTGCGTCGTACAGGTAATCGGTCAGAACGGCGATGCCGCTTCCGGCAATCGTCGCCTGACAGATGGCTGCGCCGTCGTTGGTGCGAAGTTTGGGCCGCACGTCAATGCCTATCAGTCCTTGCGGGCTTTGAAACTCCCACCTGGCGCCGGAAGTCGTGAACACCAGGCAGTCGTGGTCTATCAAATCGCCTGGATGTTCGGGCCTTCCTTTGCGTTCCAGATAAGCGGGCGAGGCGCACAAACGGCGTTTCATCAGGCACAGCGGCCGGTTTTCAACGCGCCCATAAAGCTCGGGCAGGGCGCCAATCGCAATATCGAAGCCTTCTTCTATCGGGTTGACAGAGCGGTCCGCCAGCACGATGTCCATGCTGATCATGGGCTGGCTGCGCAGGAAGTCGTTGAGGATGTCACTGAGGTAAAGCACTGCCAGGGTGGTGGGAACCTTGACCCGAATGTGGCCTTCAAGCTCTCCGCTGGCCCGCGCCATCCCGGCCAGTGCGCCATCGACCTGGCGTATCACCTCACGGACGGTGCGCAGGTAGCGTTCGCCGACATCGGTCAGCGTCAGCCGCCGGGTTGAGCGCGCAAAAAGCGGCGCCCGGATGCGCCATTCGAGCTGGTCAATGCGCTTGGACACCACCGAGGGCACCAGGCCGAGTTGCCGCGCTGCACCTGAAAAGCTGCCGGCATCGGCGGTGGCAACGAAGGCTTTGAGGTTAGACAGGACGTCCATGATTCATCGCGATTTGCAAAAGGTTTACTGGGAAAATAAGCCATTGTCGTGCAAATTGAAGTTAATTAACATCTGCATCTGCCACATCTTTCTAACTGGAGACACATCCCATGACAACATCCGCCCCAGGCGTCGTCAACCATCCCAAGTCAGCCGACTACCAGCGTATTGCCACCGAAGAAGCTTTCGCGCCAGCCGAGATGCTCGACATCTACCGCAAGATCCTGGAAAAGGGCGATGCAGATCCCGGATTCAAGGGCCTGATGGGCTTTTACATGAGCAGTCCCAGCGCACGTGCCCAGCACATCATGCGTTGTCTGACGGACCTGGACCAGCTGCGCATACAGCACATGGACGAGTGCGGCATAGACAAGCAGGTGATTGCCCTGACCGCGCCTGGCGTTCAGGCCATGGACAAGGCCACCGCAGTGTCCTTCAGCCAGGTCGCCAACGACCAGCTGGCCGAAGCCGTGCGCAAGCATCCAACCCGCTTTGTCGGCATGATTGCCGTCGCGCCGCAAGACCCGGTCGCTGCTGCCAAGGAAATCGAGCGTGGCGTGAGCAAGCTGGGCATGAATTCGGTCATCATCAATTCGCACACCCACGGCGAATACCTGTCGGATCCAAAGTTCTGGGATATTTTCGCGGCTGCCGAGGCACACGACGTGCCTATCTATCTGCACCCCAACTCGCTGCCTGCCAACATGATCCAGCCGTTCCAGGAATGTGGCCTGGATGGTGCGATTTACGGCTTTGGCGTCGAGACCGGCCTGCACGCGCTGCGCATCATCACCTCAGGCGTGTTTGATCGCTTCCCGAAACTGAAAATGATCATCGGACACATGGGTGAGGCCCTGCCTTTCTGGATCTATCGTCTGGACTATATGCACCGTGCGACTGTGCTGTCCAAGCGCTACGACAGCATGAAGCCCTTGCTGAAAAAGCCCAGCGACTATCTGCGTGAGAATTTCTTCATCACCAACAGCGGCGTGGCATGGGAGCCAGCGATCAAGTTCTCGCAGTCTGTGCTGGGCGTGGACCGTGTCATGTATGCGATGGATTACCCCTACCAATACCAGGTTGACGAGGTGATCGCCATGGATAACATGAGCATGTCGGCAGAAGACAAAAAGAAATTCTTCCAGACCAACGCTGAAACCGTCTTCAAGATTCGCTGATACGCCGCAGGCCATGTACCCGAGGCGTTGGCTTTCTAGCCAGCGCCGGGCGGCATGGCCTGCTGGCCATGAAAATTGGCAGATCAATCTCATAAACGTAATCGAGACAAGTATGAAAACTATGAAAACGCGCGGCCTGCTTGGCGCGCTGCTGCTGGCAGTGACTGTGCTGGCTCAGGCACAAGTGTGGCCGGGTCAAACCATCAAGATCGTTGTTCCGTTCACACCGGGCACCGGCATGGACACGATTGCCCGCACCGTATCACCCAGACTCAGCGAGCGACTCGGCCAGCCCGTGATCGTTCAGAACACGCCGGGCGCCAGCGGCAATATCGGCGCTGATGTGGTTGCCAAATCGACTGCTGACGGCTACACCATGCTGATGGGCGCCAACACCATGTTGATCGCTTCCCAGCTTTACAAAAACGTTCCCTTCAATCCGGTGGATGATTTTTCTTCTGTGTCCATGGCCGCCTATGGCACCTTGATGCTGGTGGCCAATCCCAAGTCTGGCATCAAGTCCATGCAGGACCTGATTGCCCAGGCCAAGGCCAAGCCAGGCTTCATCACTTATGGCTCACCCGGGATTGGTACCCCGCATCACATGGCCATGGAATTGTTCAAGAGCGAGACACATGTGTTCATGCTGCATGTGCCGTACAAAGGCACGGCGGGCTATGTGCAGGACTTGCTGGCCGGTGAACTGATGGTCGGCTTCCTGCCGGTGCATGTGGCTCAGGGCTTTGTGAGCGCTGGAAAATTGACGGCACTGGCTGTGGGTGGTGCCGAGCGGCATCCGGTGGCACCGAATGTCGCCACTATCCAGGAGCTGGGCGTCAAGGGCGTCAATGTTGACATGTGGTACGCCTTTTTTGTACCGGGCAAGACGCCAGCGCCTGTGGTCAACCGCCTGAATCTGGAAATCGCCGCCATCATGAAGCTGCCCGAGGTCCGCTCGGTGCTGTCAAAAGCCGGACTCGACGCGGCATCGTCCAGCACGGCAGAACTGGCCACTATTGTGAAGAAGGACTACCAGCGCTGGGGCTCGGTCATCAAACGCAACGCCATCAGCGCAGATTGAATTTTTAGCGTTTGCGCGCTGTCCAAATCGCCGTATTGTGTGTATGCTAACGGTCTTAAGCCGGAGCATACCTTGGACCATCAAAAAGAGACAGCCCCCATCCATATCGCAGTCATAGGCGGCGGCATCGCAGGCCTGGGATTGCCCTGGCGCACCAGTGCCAAGGCTTTGTTTGCGATATTTTCGAGTCCGCACCGTTTGTTCGTTAACCTGGCGGAGGGCATCAAGCCTTCCCCACTAAAGCGCGAATGGTCGGCTCGGGGCATTCAGGAAAATCTCGAGGCGCTTGCCATCGCGAACCTGAAAAGCGCCTCTCTCCCACTATCACCCGCTATCACCAATACACGTATAGCGGGCCGCGCGATCGGCCTGCGGCCAGATTTATCCTGGCTCGCATTCATCGTGGCTAGCTGATATCGACCTTCCTATTCGGGTGGGCACGTATGAACTAGCTGCAAGGCCTCGCCCAAGCCCATCGCCATCAGATAATTATTTCAAGGACAGACATGGAAACCAATCGCCCTCTCTCGACCACAAGCGAGAATCAGTACGATGCCGACGTGATCATCGCCGGCGGCGGCCCCGTTGGCATGGGCTTAGCCATCGAGTTGGGACAGCGCGGCGTGCGCTGCATTGTCGTGGAGCGATATGAAAAGCCGCAGCCTGTCCCTAAAGGACAGAATCTGACCACCCGCACCATGGAGCATTTTCATGCCTGGGGTGCCGAGAAGCAGCTGCGCGCGGCCCGGACCATTCCTCCTGAATACGGCATCGGCGGTCTGACTACTTATGGCACCTTGCTAAGTCCCTATTATTACGATTGGCTCCAGCGCGATCTGGTCAAACCCTACTATTCCCAGTCCAATGAGCGTTTGCCGCAGTACGCAACGGAAGCTGTGCTGCGTCAACGCGTATCCGAACTTCCGAATGTGCAGACGATGTACGGATGGGAGGCTGACACGGTGGCCCAGGATGAGGCTGGTGTTTCGGTCTCCATCATGGAACGCTCCAACCAAAACAAACGCGTTTTGCGCGCAGCCTATGTAGTTGGTTCTGATGGCGCGCGGTCGCGGATGCGGGAACAAGCCGGCATCTCCCAGTCCCGTACTGGCGATGACAGGCTGATGGTGCTGCTGGTCTTTCGGTCGATAGGACTTCACAAGTTGCTGGAGCGTTATCCGGACAAGGCTTTCTACAACGTCTTGCATCCCGAGCTGAAGGGGTACTGGAAGTTCTTCGGACGTGTCGACCTTGGCAGCACCTGGTTCTTTCACGCACCGGTTCCCGTGGGAACGACTGCTGATAACTTTGACTTCCACGCCTATCTTGAAGAATCCGTCGGTGCGTCGATTGACATTGAGTTGCAGCACGTTGGTTTCTGGGATCTCAGGTTCATGCTCGCGGACTCCTACCGAAACGGCCGGGTGTTCATCGCAGGCGACGCCGCCCACAGTCATCCACCCTACGGTGGCTATGGGATCAACTCGGGGCTGGAGGACGCCAGAAACCTTGGATGGAAACTCGCGGCCAGCTTGCAGGGTTGGGGCAGCGAAGGATTGCTGGATTCATACGATGCAGAGCGCCGACCGGTGTTCAGGTCGACCATCGACGACTTCATCGCCAAGTCGATAGAGAACGACCGCAGCTTTCTGGATTCTCACGATCCTGAGCGTGATCGAGGTGCGTTCGAGAAAGCATGGCAGGAACGGGCTGTAGGCGCCGTTGGCGAGGTCCATTCGTTTGAGCCGAACTATGAGGGCTCACCGGGGGTGTCGTCCCATGCTGCTACCAAGGGCGCCTGCAGCGCCAAGGGCTCGCACCTTTTCGACGCGCGACCCGGTCACCATCTCGCGCCCGCGAAACTTTCATCCGGAGAAAATGTTTTTGAGGCGTTGGGAGCCGGTTTCACCTTGCTGGCGATCGGCGTGCCACAGCCAACACTCGACCGTTTCCGGAGTTTTGCGGCCGAACAGAAGCTGCCATTGACCATTTGCGCGGCCCCGCCTGAAGGCGAAGTCTTGCGCTATCGGGCCACGCTCGTCCTGGTACGGCCCGATGAGTTTGTGGCCTGGGTTGGAAACACGCCCGACATCAGTGACGCAGAGATCCGGGAAGTGCTGCAAGTTGTTCAGGCATGTGTCAACTGAATACCTTGGGCCGGCCTTCATCGAAGGCCGGCAAACTCACGGGCGGGAAGCCATTGCGGCATATCGATGATTTGATCAGCCAGGCCGATTTGCGCGAGATCTCGGAAAACTACGCCAGGATTGCAGGCTTTTCCCGCGAGGCCATCTCTCCCCTGTGAGTGCAGCGGGTACGGGCTTGATCTGGCGCAAGTCAGGCTTTGTCCCAATGCTTGAAAATGAAATCCTAGCCCCGAGCTAACTAAGAACTAATAACCAGTTCTGAAAAGGATTCCATGCGTCAAGACAAACTCACCACCAAGTTCCAGGAAGCCCTGAGCGACGCGCAGTCGCTTGCCTTGGGCAACGACAACGGCTACATAGAGCCCGTGCATTTGCTCGCTGCCATGCTGCGCCAGGAGGACGGCCCGCGTGCGCTGCTGGCGCGCGCCGGCGTCAATGTCAACGGTCTGGCCCAGGCGGCTGATGCTGCGGTCAAAAGGCTGCCGCAGGTTCAAGGTCAGGACCAGATCCAGATCGGCCCGGACTTGGCCAAGCTGCTGCAAGCGACTGAAAAAGAAGCCATCAAACGCAACGACCAGTTCATTGCCGGCGAGCTTTTTCTGCTGGCTGTTGCCGACAACAAGGCAGACATCGGTCGGCTGGCCAAGGAAAACGGACTGAGCCGCAAGTCGCTTGAAACGGCGATTGATGCCGTGCGGGGCGGGCAGGGCGTTGACAGCGCCGATGCCGAAGGCCAGCGCGAAGCCCTGAAAAAATACTGCATGGACCTGACCGAGCGTGCCCGCCTGGGCAAGCTCGACCCGGTGATTGGCCGTGACGACGAGATTCGCCGCGCCATCCAGGTGTTGCAGCGCCGCACCAAAAACAATCCCGTACTGATTGGTGAGCCGGGCGTTGGCAAGACCGCCATCGTCGAAGGCCTGGCCCAGCGGATTGTCGCGGGCGAGGTGCCTGATTCGCTCAAGGGCAAGCGTGTGCTGTCGCTCGACATGGCCGCGCTGCTGGCGGGCGCCAAGTTCCGCGGCGAGTTTGAAGAGCGGCTGAAAACCGTCTTGAGCGAGCTGGCCAAGGACGAGGGCCAGACCATTGTCTTTATTGACGAGTTGCACACCATGGTGGGTGCGGGCAAGGCCGAGGGCGCGATGGACGCCGGCAACATGCTCAAGCCGGCACTGGCGCGCGGCGAGCTGCATTGCGTGGGCGCCACCACGCTGGACGAGTACCGCAAGTACATAGAAAAAGACGCCGCACTTGAGCGTCGTTTTCAAAAGATTCTGGTCGGCGAGCCCTCGGTCGAAGCCACCATCGCCATCCTGCGCGGGCTCAAAGAAAAGTACGAGCTGCACCACGGCGTGCAGATCACCGACCCCGCCATCGTCGCGGCGGCAGAACTCTCGCATCGCTACATCACAGACCGCTTCCTGCCCGACAAGGCCATTGACCTGATCGATGAAGCAGCCAGCAAGATCAGCATAGAGCGTGACAGCAAGCCCGAAGTCATGGACAAGCTCGACCGCCGCCTGATCCAGTTGCAGATTGAGCGCGAAGCCGTGCGGCGTGAAAAAGACGAAGCCTCGCAAAAGCGCTTTGGCCTGATTGAAGAAGAAATCACCAAGCTGCAAAAAGAGATTTCTGACCTGGACGAAATCTGGCAAGCCGAAAAAGCGCAGGCGCTAGGCTCCAAGGACGTCATGGAGGAAATTGACCGCATACGCTTTCAGATCGAAGAGTTCACCCGCAAGGGCGACTTCAACAAGGTTGCCGAGCTGCAATACGGCAAGTTGCCCGAACTTGAAAAGCGCCTGAAAGCCGCGCAGGACAGCGAGGCCAAAAAGAGCACGGAAAACGGTCCCAAGCTCTTGCGCACCCAGGTTGGCGCAGAAGAGATCGCCGAGGTGGTGGCGCGCTCCACCGGCATCCCTGTCAGCAAGCTCATGCAGGGCGAGCGTGACAAGCTGCTGCAAATGGAAGTCAAGCTGCACGAGCGCGTGGTCGGGCAGGGCGAAGCCATAGGCGCGGTCGCCAACGCGATCCGCCGCTCCCGCTCCGGCCTGAGTGATCCGAATCGCCCCACCGGCTCGTTTTTGTTCCTCGGCCCCACAGGCGTTGGCAAAACCGAGCTTTGCAAGGCGCTGGCCGGCTTTTTGTTCGACAGCGAGGACCACCTGATTCGCGTCGACATGAGCGAGTTCATGGAAAAGCATTCGGTCGCCCGCCTGATAGGCGCGCCGCCCGGTTATGTGGGTTACGAAGAAGGCGGTTACCTGACCGAAGCCGTGCGCCGCAAGCCTTACAGCGTGCTGCTGCTCGACGAGGTTGAAAAAGCCCACCCCGATGTGTTCAATGTGCTGCTGCAGGTGCTGGACGACGGCCGCCTGACCGATGGCCAGGGCCGCACCGTGGACTTCAAGAACACCGTGATCGTCATGACCAGCAATATCGGCTCGCCCATCATCCAGTCCATGGTGGGCCGGCCCTATGAAGAGATCAAGGACGCGGTGACGGATGAGCTCAAGAACTACTTCCGGCCCGAGTTCCTGAACCGCATTGACGAGACTGTGGTGTTCCATGCGCTCGACGCCAAGAACATCGAGTCCATCGCCCGTATCCAGCTCAAGGTGCTCCTGCAGCGCCTCGAGAAGATGGACCTCACGCTGGAGGTGTCGGAAGCAGCGATTGCCGAGCTGGCCAAGGTCGGCTTCGACCCGGTGTTTGGCGCCCGGCCACTCAAGCGTGCGATTCAGCAACGGATTGAAAACCCGCTGAGCAAGTTGCTGCTCGAAGGTCGCTTTCCACCCAAGAGCACGATTCCGGTTGACGTCGATCCGGTGCGCGAGCCCGGCGTGTTCAAGTTTGACCGCGTCACCGGCTGAATCACTGGCCCGAGTTGCTACTTAATCAATAGCTGCTCGCGCCCGTTTTTCGGGCGTTACAGGCCTTTTTTATGCGTAAGAATGGGGTTGTTCTCAAGCCCGCCGCTTGAACATCCCCGACGCGCTGCTCGCGCCTTGAATCTCTTCAGCCGTTGCAAGCAGGGCGTCTGCGAGTTCTTCCATTCGCGACTCGCTCAGTCGCACCAGCGGACCGGCAATCGTGACCACGCCAATCGCGCCCGAAGGCGAGCGCACGGGTGCGGCCATCGCCGACATGGAAGGGCTGAAAACTTCGCTGATGGTTGCAAAGCCTCGCGTGCGCGCGGTGTGAATGTAGTCCAGCAGTGCGCTGACCGTGGTCGGTGCTTTGGGTCCGTAATCTTCGGGCGAGCCGAAGCCCTGCTTTGCCACCAACTGAAGCGCCGCTTCATCAGTCATGGTTGACAGCCAGGCATGTCCCGCAGAACTGCATGACAGTCGTACCGACAAGCCCATATCCGGGTCGTAACGCAAACCTCGGCGCGCACCTTGGGCCTTGGCGACAAAGGTCAGGTCGTCGCCGTCCACAACCGCGAGCCTGACCAATTCACCTGAGACCTCGGCCAGCTGGTCGAGCAGCGGCTGGGCGATGTCGACGACGCCCGATGCGCTCAAAAAGCCAAGGCCCAGGGATGCCAGCTTGATGGTCAACACATATTCGCCTTGCTCGCGGACCTGGCGAACATAGCCGCAGCGGCACAGCTCCGACAGCAGACGGTGAGCCGCGCTCAAGGGGATGTCCAGCGTCGCGGCGACCATGGACACCGTCTGCCCCTCGGGGTGGGCCGCGAGCTGTTCCAGGGTTTTAAAGCTTCGTTCCAAAAGGCTGCTCATGTCTTGACTCTGTTGGGTTGATCGTCCGAACGCCCCTATTCGGCCATGGCTTCAGGCCGATGATGATAAATAAATTGTAATAGTTTTCCACAATGGAAAGACTTTCCATTTTTGTTAAACTCGCGTCGTCGTAGGTTTTGGCTGCGACAAGGAACATCCCGCGCCATCCATTTCTTAAAGGACTTCACCATGCAGTTTCAACGTCGATCCGTGGCCCTTGCGGCACTATTCGTGGGACTTTCCTTGCCTGTATTGGCCCAGGACATCCAGGAAAGAGTCATTAAATTTGGCCACCTGAACAACGCCGATCACGCGGTCAGCTTTGGCGTCAAGCGATTTGGCGAGCTTGTTGCCGCCAAAAGTGGCGGAAAAATGAAGGTTCAGGAGTTCCCGGCTTCGACGCTGGGCAATGAAATGCAGCAGCAGTCGGCATTGCAGGGCGGGGTTCAGGAAATGTCTGCGCCCGCGACCACTTCACTGGCCGGCATTGTCAAAGAGTTTGGTCTGGTGGACTTCCCATTTGCGGTATCCAGCTTTGCGCAGGCTGACGCTTTGCTTGATGGCCCGCTAGGCCAGGCGCTGATCGCCAAATTGCCAGAAAAAGGCCTGGTCGCACTGGGTTATTGGGACCTTGGCTTTCGCAACATCACCAACAGCAAACGCCCGATCACCAAGCCGGAAGACCTTGAAGGTCTGAAGATCCGGGTGATTCCCAACCCGGTGTTTCTGGAGACCTTCAAGGCATTCAAGGCCAACCCGGTGCCCATGCCATTCGCCGAACTCTACAGCGCGCTGGAATCCAAGGCGGTGGATGGCCAAGAGAATCCTTTTGCCGTTATTCAGTCAAACAAGTTCTTTGAAGTCCAGAAATACGTCAGCGCCACCAACCATGTGTATGCGGCCAACATTGTTCTGGTCAGCAAACGCTTCTGGGACAAGCTTTCAGTCACCGAGAAAAAAATCATGACGGATGCAGCGAATGAAAGCCGTGGCTACCAGCGTCAGGTCAGTCGCGCTGCAGCGCAAAAAGCGGTTGGTGACCTTCAGGCCAAGGGCATGCAGTACAACGAGTTGAGCGTGGCAGAGCAAGGCCGCATGCGGCAGGTTGCCAAACCCGTCACCGATAGGTTTGCAAGCACTTATGACCCCGCCATCGTTCAGCTGTACACCGCCGAACTGGCACGCATCCGCAAGTAAGCCATGAAAATTCTTGTACTACACGGACCCAATCTCAACCTCTTTGGTCGTCGCGAGCCGCATATTTACGGCACAACGACGCTGGCCGAGATCAATGCCAGCCTGCAATCCCTGGCCAAGGAGCTTGGTGTTGAACTGGAAGTGATGCAGTCCAACCATGAAGGTGCGCTGGTCGACAAGTTTCACGAAAACATTGACACCGCCCAGGGTGCTTTGCTGAACCCCGCTGGCCTGACCCAACACGGTGTGTCCTTGCATGACGCCATCAAGGCCATGCCTTTTCCGGTGCTTGAAATCCATATGAGCAATATCGCCGCGCGTGAAGCCTGGCGCACCCATTCCATCATTTCGCCGGCGGTGAAGGCGACTATCCAGGGCCTGGGCTGGCGCTCATACACCGCCGGGCTGCGCGCGCTGGTCGAGATGCTCAGGGAAGCGAAGGCAAGCTGAATGGACAAGCTCCTTCACAACTACTGCCGCATGCTGGAGGTGGTGATTGCGGCCTGCCTGGCACTGATGGTCTTGCTGGTGTTCGGCAATGTGGTGCTGCGCTACATCTTCAACTCGGGCATTTCGGTGTCAGAAGAGATGTCGCGCTGGCTGTTTGTCTGGCTGACGTTTCTCGGCGGTATTGTTGCCCTGCGTGAGCACGCCCACCTAGGCACGGAAATCCTGGTTTCAAAGCTCAGCGCGGCCGGCAAGAAAGTCTGTCTGCTGACAGCCTACGCGCTAATGCTGGTGGTCTGCGGGATGCTGTTCAGCGGCGCGCTGGAGCAAACCAAGATCAACTGGGATGTCTCCGCGCCCTCAAGCGGCGCCTCCATGGCGTGGTTTTATGCGGTCGGACTGGTGTTCAGCGTTTCAGCGATAGCCATCCTGCTCAATGACATTTTCAAAGTGCTCACGGGGCGGGTTTCGGAAGCCGAGCTCATCATGATCAAGGAATCCGAGGACCAGCTATGACGATTCTGATATTTGTCGGCTCCTTGCTGGCGGCCATGGCCATAGGCATCCCGATTTCCTTCGCATTGCTCGTTTGCGGCGGCGCGCTGATGTGGAGCCTGAACATGGTGGATGCGCAAATCCTGGCGCAAAACCTGATCCACGGCGCCGACAGCTACCCGCTGCTCGCAGTGCCCTTCTTCCTGCTGGCCGGCGAGGTCATGAATGTGGGCGGCCTGTCCAAGCGCATCGTCAACGTTGCGCTGTTCATGGTCGGGCACATCAAGGGCGGTCTGGGATATGTGACCATAGTCGCCGCCTGCCTGCTGGCCGCGCTGTCGGGCTCGGCCATCGCTGATGCGGCGGCGCTGTCAACCCTGTTGCTGCCCATGATGGTGGCGGCCGGTCACGACAAGGCCAGGTCTGCTGGCCTGATCGCATCGGCCGGCATTGTTGCGCCGGTGTTTCCACCCAGCATTGGCTTTGTGGTGTTTGGCGTTGCGGCCAATGTGTCGATTTCAAAACTGTTCTTCGCCGGCATATTTCCTGGCCTGATGCTTGCTGCTTCCATCTGGGCCGTGTGGTGGTGGATGGCGCGTAGCGAAAACATCGCTTCGCCGCCGCGCAAGACCGCCAGGGAAGTCCTGGGCGCCGTGCGCGATGCCAGCTGGGCCTTGGTGCTGCCCTTCATCATCATCTTCGGCTTGAAGATGGGCGTTTTCACGCCGACAGAAGCGGGCGTGGTTGCGGCGGTGTATGCGCTGTTTGTGTCCACGGTAATCTACAAAGAACTGAAGTTTTCAAACCTCTACCGTGTGTTCGTTGCGGCGGCGCGTACCAGCTCGGTGGTGATGTTTCTGGTGGCTGCCGCTGCGGTCAGTGCCTGGCTCATCACGGTGGCCAACATACCGGCGCAGGTGGTTGAATTGCTACAACCTTTATTGGGCAGTCCGACGCTTTTGATGTTTGCCATCATGCTGCTGGTGATGGTGGTGGGTACGGCCATGGACATGACGCCGACCATACTGATACTCACACCGGTGCTGATGCCCCTGGTCAACGCCGCCGGCATAGACCCGATCTACTTCGGCGTGCTGTTCATGATCAACAACGCGATCGGCCTGATCACGCCACCGGTCGGTGTCGTACTGAACACGGTCGCGGGCGTTGGAAAAGTGAGCATGGATGCGGTCACGCGCGGTGTTATTCCCTTCATGATTGCGCAGTTCCTGCTGATGTTCGCCATGGTGTTGTTTCCAAAGCTGGTGACAGTTCCCGCGCATTGGTTCTACTAGCCAGCGTTCAGGTGCGCAGCGGTATATCCAGGCCCCTGACGACGGCTGGACGTGCCGCAAACGCCGCCAGCACCCGCTTGACGTTGGTGAAGTCCTCAAACCCGACAAGCTCGCCAGCTTCGTAAAAGCCGATTAGGTTGCGCACCCAGGGGAAGGTGGCGATGTCGGCAATGCTGTAGGCCTCACCCATGATCCAGCTGCGGCCCTCAAGGTGCTTGTCGAGCACGCCGAGCAGGCGTTTTGACTCCGCGACGTAGCGCTCAAGCGGGCGCTTGTCGTCGTAGTCCTTGCCTGCGAATTTATGAAAGAAGCCAAGCTGGCCGAACATCGGGCCAATGCCGCCCATCTGGAACATCAGCCACTGCAGGGTTTCGTAACGGGCTGCGGCGTCTTGCGGCAGGAACTGGCCGGTCTTCTCGGCCAGATAGATCAGGATGGCGCCGGACTCGAACAGGGCCAGCGGCTGGCCGCCTGGCCCGTTGGGGTCGAGGATGGCGGGGATTTTGTTGTTGGGGCTGAGCGAGAGAAATTCCGGCGAGGTCTGGTCGTTGCTTGCGAAGTTGACCAGGTGCGGCTCATAGGGCAGGCCGGTCTCTTCGAGCATGATGGACACCTTGACGCCATTGGGTGTCGGCAGGGAATAGAGCTGCAGCCTGTCGGGATGCAGCGCAGGCCATTTGTGGGTGACAGGGAAAGCGGCTAGGTTGTTCATGGTGTTCCGGTATCGATGCGGTTGTTATGCAGGGGGCAATGGTCAAACATGCGGAGTATGCCGTCTGAAAATGCGCGCCCGGGGTTTCAGCTAATTCGCATGTCAAATCGGGTAGTATCAAACGTCCCTTCGTTTTCCTGTAGAAAGGAGCGTACGCCTTGAGCCTGATCCAACTGATTTACATGAGCACGCTGCGCAACAACGATGAGTCGGTGTTGCCGGCGATTCTTGAGTCTGCGGTCCGTTACAACACGCGCGACAACATTACCGGCATGCTGCTTTGCGCTGATGGCTGTCTGATGCAGGTGCTTGAAGGCGAGCCTGCATCTGTCTGGGCCACTTTTGAGCGCATTGAAGCTGATCCCAGGCATCATGATCTCACCTTGCTGACAGATGAGTCGGTTTCGGCCAGATCATTTGAAGGCTGGAGCATGGGCTTGCGCCAGTTAACTGCGGCTGACTTCAACGCACTTCCCGAACACGCCCACGCGTTTCGCTGCAGTCCTGGTGAGTTGCGGCACCGTGTCAGCCCAGGCGCAGCGCTGGAGATTTTGAAGACCTTTGGTGGCACCAGCATGGGTATGTCCTAGAGACACCAAACGGCGCTGAACCCGCCCTCAATCCTTTTCAAGCTGCACTCAAGCTGCGCAGCTGCGCCCTGAGTGCCTCCATTTCTTCCATCAGTTGCAGCGCCAGCGCCGCGCCCGCCAGGTTGACGCCCAGGTCACGTTGCAGCCGCACGGCGACCTTGGCGCGCTGTATCTGCAGGCCAGTAAAGCGCCAGTCGTCGGGCGCCTGTCCGGCTGGCGCGAGCAGACCTTCTTCAACCAGCTCGATGATCAGCTCGGTCTGCGCGGCGCATGCGCGGCAGATGTCGGCCAGCGTGAGTTCGGTTTGCTCCTCAAGAATGAAGCCGCTCAGCTGTGCAGGCGCTTGGGAGTTTGGGCTGGGTGTCATGGTTGGCCTTCAAGTGTTTTTTCGACTGCTTCAACCGTGGCGCGTGGATTGAAGGCTTTGAACGCTGCGCCCATGTTGGCGTAGGCTTGTTTGGCGGCTTCGGTGTCCGCCAGCGGGGCGGCTATTTGCAGCACAAAGAAAAAGTCGCCAGGCGCTTTGCCGCCAGCTGTGCTCGGCAGGCCTCGGCCCTTGAGCCTGAGCTTGCGGCCAGCGCCAGAGCCCGCGGGGATTTTGACTTCGACGCGGCCAGTAGGTGTGGGGACCTCAACTTCTGCGCCCAGCGCCATCTCCCAGGGTGAAACAGGCAGGTCCATGAAAACGTCTTTGCCGTCGCTGCCGCCAACCCGGTACAGCGGGTGCGGCAAGAACGCCACGTCAAGATATAGGTCGCCCGGGCTGCCCTGGCCCAGGCCGGGGCCACCTTGCCCGGCCAGCCGTATGTGCTGGCCTTCGCGTATGCCCTTGGGAATCACAAACGCTATGCTGCGCTCCTGCATGCGCACCCGGCCTTCACTGTCCGCCGCTGGCATGCGCAGTTGCAGGGTGCGCGTCGCGCCGCTGTAAGCGTCCTCTATGTTGATCTGGATCTTGGCATGCTGATCCTGGCCGTGCATGTCGAAACTCTCGCGGCTACGGCCTGCGCCAGGCGATGCGCGACCACCGCCGGCGCCCATGCCGCGAAACAGCGATTCAAAAAAGTCGCTGTGCTCGCTGCCTTGACCATCACCGGAACCTGCGCCGAATGGGCTTTGCCTGTCCTGCCATTCGGGCGGTGGACGAAAGTCCTGACCGGCCTGCCAGTTGGCGCCCAGCCGGTCATAGGCGGCGCGTTTTTCCGGGTCGCGCAGCACTTCGTACGCCTCGGCAAGCTCCTTGAAGCGTGCCTCGGCGTTTTTTTCCTTGCTCACATCGGGGTGGTATTTGCGTGCGAGCTTGCGGTGGGCACGTTTGATGTCTTCTGGTGCCGCGTCCCGTGTCACGCCCATGATCTGGTAGTAATCCTTGAATTCCATGAAGACCCTTTGAGAAATGGCGCGTGTGGCGCTTTTACCGTTGTCAATAATCCCCTCAGTCAGGGCGCGCGGTCTTGTCCTGCCGCAAATACTTTGCAGTTTTTTATTTCGAACGCCTCTATCATTGGCCTATGAACCTCAGTCTGCCGGACACCGACCTTCGCGCGCTCTTTGAGGCGCAATACCAAGCCAGCCGCAACGCACCAGTAGTGCTACTGTCGCTGCGCCGGGACCGGCTACTGCGATTGCAGGCGCTGCTCGAGGCGCATGGCGGCGCGCTGATGCAAGCGGTTGAGGCAGACTTTGGCGTGCGCTCGCCGCAGCTGACCGAGATGGCCGATTTGTTTGTGCTGCGCACGCTGCTGCAGCACTCGCTCAAGTCGCTGCCGCGCTGGGTGAGGCCGGTCAAGGTCCGCACACCGTTTTATTTGCAGCCTGCGCGCGCCTGGCTGCAGCGCCAGCCGCTGGGTGTTGTCGGCGTGGTGTCGCCCTGGAATTACCCGCTGCAGCTCGCGCTCGGCCCGGTGGTTACCGCGCTGGCGGCAGGCAACCGCGTGATGCTCAAGCCGAGCGAGCTCACGCCCCGGACTTCGGCCTTGCTGGCCGAGCTGATTGGCCAGCGCTTTGCGCCAGATGAGTTTTGCGTAGTGCAGGGCGATGGCGCGCTGGCGGCGCAGTTCACCAGCCTGCCTTTCGACCACCTGTTTTTTACTGGCTCGACCGCCGTGGGCCGCATGGTCGCCAAGGCGGCAGCCGCCAACCTCACGCCGACCACGCTGGAGCTGGGCGGCAAGTCGCCTTGCGTGATTGACCTGTCCTGCAGCGCTGACGCGCTTGACAAGGCCGCGCTGAAGATTGCGCATGGCAAGCTGCTCAACGCCGGCCAGACCTGTATTGCGCCCGACTATGTGCTGCTGCCCAGAGGCCGTGAGGCCGCGTTTGCTGAGGCCTTTGCGAAAGCCGTGGCCCAGCTGTTTCCCCGCATTGAAGGCAATCCCGACTATGCAGCCATCATCAACCCGCACCACCTTGCACGGCTGCAGGCGCTGCTCGCCCAGGCGCAGGCCGGAGGTGCGCGCTTGCAGGTGATTAACCCGGGCGCTGCGGCGGGCTCGCAAACCTCCAGGCAAATGGCCCCGGTGCTGGTGTTTGATGCGGCGGCCGACGCCAGACTTTTGAGCGAGGAAATATTTGGCCCGATTTTGCCGGTGCTGCCCTATGACAGCCTGGAGCAGGCGATCGGCTACATCAACGCCAGGCCACGCCCCCTGGCGCTTTACTGGTTTGGCGCTGACCAGGCGGCGCAGGCGCAAGTGCTGGCATCCACCGTCAGCGGCGGCGTCACCATCAACGACACGCTGATGCATATCGCCCATCCCAATCTGCCTTTTGGTGGCGTCGGCGAAAGCGGCTGGGGCAGCTACCACGGTGAAGCCGGCTTTTTGCGCCTGACGCAGCAAAAGCCGGTGCTGCGGCAATCCAGCTGGGCGCGCGCCGATATTTTTTACCCGCCTTACGGCCGGCGCTTTGACCAGGTCATGGGCTTGCTGAAACGGTTTTTGTAGACCAGCAAAGAAGAACTGAACCCAAGTCTTCAGGCATAAAAGCCGCCCGGCGGCCGTGGACCGGGCGCGAGCAGCTCCTGATTCAATAGCAAACCAGGTGACAGCCTTACTGCGCTGCCCAGCCGCCGTCCATGTTCCAGGCCACGCCGCGCACGTTGTTGCCGGCCGGCGAGCAGAAAAACACGGCCAGCGCGCCCAACTCCTCGGGCGTGGTGAACTGCAGCGAAGGCTCTTTCTCGCCCAGCAGCTGTGCGGTCGCCACCTGGTTGCTGATGCCGGCCGCCGCAGCCTTGGCATCGACTTGTTTTTGCACCAGCGGCGTGAGCACCCAGCCGGGGCAGATCGCGTTGCAGGTCACGCCGCCGGTGGCGTTTTCCAGCGCCGTGACTTTGGTCAGACCGACAATGCCGTGTTTAGCCGTCACGTAAGCCGATTTTTCAGCCGAGCCCACCAGGCCATGCACCGACGCGACGTTGATGATGCGGCCCCAGCCCTGGCCCGCATTGGCCGCCTGCATGGCGGGCAGCGCCAGACGGGTGGCATGAAAGGCGCTGCTCAGATTGATGGCGATGATGGCGTCCCACTTTTCGACCGGGAAATCCTCTATGCGCGCGACATGCTGGATGCCGGCGTTGTTGACCAGAATGTCGACCTGGCCAAACTGCGCGGCCGCGTACTTCATCATGTCTTCAATCTCGGCCGGTTTGCTCATGTCGGCCCCGTGGTAGGCGACTTTGACGCACAGCGCCGCAATCTCGGCCTTGGGGCCAGCTACATCGCCAAAGCCATTCATGACGATGTTGGCGCCTTGCGCGGCCAAGGCCTTGGCGATACCCAGACCAATACCGCTGGTGGAACCCGTGACGAGCGCTGTCTTACCTTTGAGCATGTTGTTTCTCCGTATGATTGACGATGGAAGATCCGGGATCTGCGCTGAACGCGGCCCGGGACTTGCGTGCCTGGCCTGACAGTACTTTCCTCAAGCAATTATCAAGCCTCTGAATCCAAAATCACTCAACAAGCAAGCTGCCCATGATTGAACCTGTGCTCAACGAACTGACCTGCCCCGATGCCAGTGGCGGCCACCGCATGGCCTACTGGCAGTGGGGGCAGCCTGACAGCGCGCACCTGGTGCTTTGCGTGCATGGGCTGTCACGTCAGGGACGTGATTTTGATGTGCTGGCCCAGGCCTTGTGCGCGGCAGCCGGGCCGGGCGGCATACGCGTGGTCTGCCCGGATGTGGTCGGGCGCGGTGAAAGTGACTGGCTCAAGGACCCCATGGGCTACCAGCTGCCGGCGTATGCGGCTGACATGCTGGCGCTGCTGGCCCGCCTGCAGGCCGAGGCGCCCATCACCACGCTGGACTGGGTAGGCACCAGCATGGGCGGGCTGATAGGCATGGTGGTTTGCGGCCAGCCTGACTTGCCGCTGCCCGTCCCTGTCAGGCGTCTGGTGCTCAATGACGTGGGCCCGGCCATCGAGTGGCCGGCGCTGGTGCGCATTGGCCAGTATCTGGGCCAGGCCGGGCAGTTTGGCAGCGTGCAGCAAGCAGCTGACGCGATGTGGGCGATTTCTTCCAGCTTTGGCCCGCACACGCCCGAGCAGTGGCTGGCCTTGTCCAGGCCCATGCTCAAGCCGGTTGACGCGGCGTCTGGCAGCCCTTGGCGGCTGCATTACGACCCGGCGATTGCCGAGTCTTTCAAAATGGCCACTGAAGCCTCAACCCAACAGGGGCAGGTCATGCTCTGGCAACTTTATGACAACATCAAGGCTCAAACCCTGCTTTTGCGCGGCCTGAATTCTGATTTGCTCAGCGCCGAAACGGCCCTGGCCATGACGCAACGCGGCCCGCACGCCCAGCTGCTGGCGTTTGCCGGTGTCGGTCATGCGCCCACCCTGGTGGCCGATGAGCAGGTCGCCGCGGTGCTGGATTTTTTGCTTGCTATTTGATTTGGGTTTTGCATGAAAAGCAATCCGCTTGGGCCTGAGAGTTCAACGTCTTCTTCCTCCACCCTCCGCGCCACCTCGGGAGCACCAAGCAGTCAGGCTTCCATAGTTACAGCTACGGCCGGCAGCCTTGAGCCGGCCGACACGCTGGCGCGCGCGCGCGCTTTTGCCGAGCCCTTGATTGGCAGTGAAAACCTGGACACCGGCGAGAACACGCTGGCGCATGCCGATGCGGTGGCGGCCATTCTCAAGACGATTGGCCGCACCGATGCGATGCAGGCCGCCACCTATCTGGTGCTGTCGTGCCCGCACCTGACCAAGCCGCAGGAAGTCATTGGCAAGGCATTTGGTGCCAACTATGCTGCGTTGGCCATAGAGACCAACAAGCTCGTGACGGTGCAGCGTCAGACGCGCACGGCAGATGCCAAGGCCCAGCTGCTGGAGGACCCCTCAGCGCAGCTGGAAACAGTGCGCAAGATGCTGCTGGCTTTTTCGCGCGATTTACGCGTGGTCATGCTGCGGCTGGCTTCGCGCCTGCAAACCCTGCGGTATTACGCCGCGACCAAGCAAGCCGCGCCGCAGGCGCTGGCCCGCGAGTCCCTGCATGTGTTCGCGCCGCTCGCCAATCGACTCGGCATCTGGCAGATCAAATGGGAGATGGAAGACCTGTCTTTTCGTTTTCTGGAGCCCGAAACCTACAAGAAAACCGCGCAGCTGCTGGACGAAAAACGTGTCGGGCGCGAGCATTTCATGGAGACCTTGCGCGCCCAGCTGGAGCGCGAACTGAATCAAAACGGCATTGCCGCGCTGGTTCAGGGCCGGCCAAAACACATCTACAGCATCGTCAAGAAAATGCGCGGCAAGTCGCTCGACTTTGACCAGGTGTTTGACATACGCGCGCTGCGAGTGATCGCGGCCGACGTCAAAGGCTGTTATGCGGCGTTGGGCTTTGTGCATTCGCGCTTCACGCCCATAGATGGCGAGTTTGACGATTACATCGCCAAGCCCAAGTCCAATGGTTACCAGTCCTTGCACACCGTGGTGCGCGACGAGGCCGGCAGGGCGGTTGAGATCCAGATCCGGACCCAGGCCATGCACGACCATGCCGAGCACGGCGTGGCGGCGCACTGGGCCTACAAGGAGGCGGGCGTCAAGGGCTACAACGGCGTGTCGGCCAACACCGAATACGACGCCAAGATTGTGGTGCTGCGGCAATTGCTGGCCTGGGAGCGTGATCTGTCTGGCCCCGCCGCGCAGCGCGCACGCGACGCAAACCAGGGCTTGTTCGAAGACCGTATTTATGTCCTCACACCCGAGGCCGCCATCGTCGAGCTGCCGCAAGGCGCGACGGCGGTTGATTTTGCCTACAGCGTGCACACCAGCCTGGGCCACCGCTGCCGCGGCGCACGCATCGACGGCGTCATGGTGCCGCTGAACACCGCGCTGCAAAACGGGCAGACGGTAGAGGTCATCACGGTCAAGGACGGCGGGCCGTCGCGCGACTGGCTCAATCCTGAGCTGGGTTTTTTGGCCAGTCACCGGGCCAAATCAAAAGTGCGTGCCTGGTTCAATGTGCTGGAGATGGCACAAACCGTGGCAAGAGGACGTGAGGCGGTGGAAAAACTGCTGCAGCGTGAAGGCAAGACGGCGATGAAGCTCGATGACCTGGCATCCCAGCTGGGTTTCAAGGCTGCCGAAGATTTGTTTGAAGTCGTAGGCAAGGACGAGTTGTCACTGCGTACCATTGAAAACATGCTCAGACCGCCCGAGCCGGTGCTTGCGCCTGACGACTATGTGCTGGCCAAAAAGCCGCGTTCCGGCAGCTCAAGCGCCAAGGGTGGCAAGGGCGCTGTGCTGGTGGTGGGGATTGACTCTTTGCTGACCCAGCTGGCCAAGTGCTGCAAGCCCGCACCACCCGACGAGATTCTTGGCTTTGTCACCAAGGGCAAGGGCGTGAGTATTCACCGCAGTGACTGCAGCAACTTTCGCAACATGGCATCGGGCAGCCCGGATCGCGTGATCGATGTCGCCTGGAATTCGCCTGAGACACCCGATGGCGCTTTTTATCCGGTCGATGTTGCGGTTGAGGCGGCCGACCGGCAGGGCTTGCTGCGCGACATTTCGGAGGTCTTTGCGAAGGAGAAAATGAACGTGATTGGCGTGCAGACCCAATCCGTCAAGGACAACCGCGGCGGCACGGCGTGGATGACCTTCACCGTCGAGGTGGCCCAATCGGGCCGGCTCAAGCAGGTGCTGGGTGTGGTGGCAGAGGTGCCGGGCGTGCGTTCCGCGCGCAGGCGCTGAGCTGGTGCGCCATGCCGGTCCGGCTTATTTTTCACGAAAAGTTATTTGCCGGGCAAGAGATGCACTTTGCCCTGCTACAATCACGCCTTCAAATAGAAATTTAGGCGCGTAGCTCAGCTGGTTAGAGCACCACCTTGACATGGTGGGGGTCGTTGGTTCGAGTCCAATCGCGCCTACCAAAATTGGTAGTTAAACAAAGCACTTCGCGGTAACGCAAGGTGCTTTTTTTTCGTCTCCAAGGCACTCTTAGAAGCATTTGCTATTCCCCATTGCAATTCAATTTGCGCGTCTCCAAGCAAGCATTCCTCATGCTAGACCCGGGGGCTGTGAATCCTTCTGGACCTCGAAGGCGCTGCATGGCTTTTTGAGCTCCTGCAGTTTCAGAATCTTTTCTGAACCTCAATTGAAAACTGCGTCGATTTAACGCTTCCAAGCAGTGGCGATCTTGCGCCTATGGGTGTCGCCACATAAGCCGTCGCCGTGTATTGGTTGGGGCTGGCCCAGCTGAGCCCAAAACCTGCGCCGCTCAAGTTCGCGTGGTTGATGCCAGCTGCAGGCCATGGATTCTTGTTGATCGTCATGCTTGCCGCATCCATGAACGCCGTCGCGCTCCACTGGCCATTGAGCGCAACACCCAGAGCCTGTTTTAGTTCTGCGTTTAAGAAGTAACCAGCATCACCGGACAGGGCGCCAGCAGCATATGCCCTAACTGAGTAGGGCCCACCTGCCACCATCTTTTGCGATGAGTCCAGATTGGTCGATGCCCACTGGCCTTTAAACCCAATGATCAACTCAAGCTGTTCGCTCAGGCTCTTGACATGCAACAAGCTGGCGGTCAGCTTGGAAAAACGGCCACTGGTGTTGGTCGTTTTTACGTTTTCTGCCAGAGCCGTTGGGTCGTCAAAAGCAAGGCGTCCCAGCGTTGAATCCAGACTCCAGGACGTCATGCCCGCAGTAAACAAGGTATCGCGAAGGTCGCCGGACAGATTCGCCACCATATTGTCAAGATGCCTGTCCGTAAAAATTTGAGCGCCATCCGCATCGAGATGGTCCTTCAACACCACATGGTCGTACCTGATCTGCCCATAGACGTTTTTATCTCTGCTGCGCAGCAGTGCTTGCTTGGCCCACAGACTCGTCACCTGGGCCGTGCCCGATCCTTGCAAAAAGCTGTCAACCGTTGCAGCTGCAGGGCGTGAGCTAGTTTTGAAGTTATAGCGAAGCGACGATACAGATCCACCCAGGCGTGTGCCTTGTCCATTCAACAGTGCGTCGTAAGCAATGTTTCCATAATTCATACCCGTGCCAGAGCTCAGGACATTGATTGCCAGCGTATCGCCCTGGTGAAATGGGTTGTTGATCACAACGGCGCCGCTCAGGTTTTCAACGCCCGTGTACTTGTTGCCATGATTGTTCAGGCCAACATTCCCCGTGAGGCCTGGACCCGCGCCTGTGCTCACAACCAGGTCTGAGGTTCCGTTTTCGCTTCCCCGCTTCAGATTGGGACGAACAACAATGCCCGGGATATCGGATAAAAGCAGGAGGGTGCGATCCAACTCCGATTCTTCGACGAAGTTGCCACTCTTCAATGCTGAAAGCATGGCCTTGAGCAGTGGCTCGCGGGTTTGGCTCTGGTTCTCCAACGTGATTTTTCCGTAACGCGACTCGATCACCTGAAGGCGCAATATCCCCGCCTCAATGGTTT
Organism: Comamonadaceae bacterium; assembly: GCA_947443645.1. Taxonomy (GTDB): domain Bacteria; phylum Pseudomonadota; class Gammaproteobacteria; order Burkholderiales; family Burkholderiaceae_C; genus Polaromonas. The sequence goes on from CANEXF010000002.1 coordinate 248,648, forward strand.
GCGCCGGAATGATGGCGCGCGCCAAGGGGTAACCATGACTTCGATAGTAATCAGTGATTCGTGCAGCCAACTCACCCAGTTGTGACAGGGTGAGGGTTCTTCCCGGTGCATTCGCGACCAATTCAAACAGCGTCGTGGTGCTGAAGATGGTGTTGTTGGTGATGTTGATGCCGCGCAGCAAAAATGTTTCGCTAGAGCCCAATCTGCCGGATTTTCCGTCGGATTTCTCGATCAATAACGAGGGGCTATTAGGCGAGAACGTGGGCGGAGAAAGCGGCTGAACCTGTTGCAGGATGGAACCTGCGTCTGGCAAGCTCGGACCTGCCGCATATGCCGTTGCGGCAACAACAAAATTGCTTGCAGCCAGCAAGCAAAATGATAATTCTTTCGTCATCGACTATTTCAAACTACAGCTGATCTTGGGCAGTTAGTTTTCAGAACTGGCCACAGAGTCTTCGTTGCTGCTGCTCGCTTTAAGCAGGGTTGCGTCTTTGGTCTTGGTCGTGCTTAGGCTAGCGCTTGCGCCACTCAAAATGGAAGCCAATGAGGCGGTTGCTTTGGCAAGGACAGAGAGTTCAAGAGTCCTGCTGTCCGACATCGAGTTTACAGCTATGGCAGGTTTTCCCGCGGCGGCATCAAGAAGCGCTTGCGCATCTGCAGCGGCTTTCGCAGCTGCTGCCGCCGCGAGGGCTTTGTCGCTCAGTATGGACGTCAGGTCAAGACCATTGGTCGTGATGCTCGCCGAGCCTGTCACCGTCACAGCACTGGTCTGACGCACCGAATCCGAACTGTTTGTCGACAGGTCGCCACGAACGGTGGTTGCGCCGAAAGTAGTCGTGCCGTTGC
>CANEXF010000003.1 GCA_947443645.1 Comamonadaceae bacterium
CGCTCGCCACTTCGTATGCTTCGCTGCCCCCCGAGGGGGTTGGCCTTGCTCGGGGCGGCCCTTCGCTGCAGCCGACCCCCACGCTCGCCACTTCGTCTGCTTCGCTGCCCCCCGAGGGGGCTGGCCTTGCTCGGGGCGGCCCTTCGCTGCAGCCGGCCCCCACGCTCGCCACTTCGTATGCTTCGCTGCAGCCGCTCCCACCCGCACAGAATGCGGCAGTTGAGCCTCGCCTGGACGTGCTGCTGCCGCTGGTGGCGCTGGGCACGGTCGCCGACGTTGTCAAACTCGACGCCAACAACCGCCGCCTGGTCGCGCAAGGCCTCAAGCGCATACGCGCTGGTGCATTGCCGGTAGGACTGGCCAGCCTGTTTGTCGCCGCTGGCAGGCAAGCCCAGGTCGCGACCACCTTTGACTTCGGTTTCGCGCTCGGGCCACGCATCAATGCGGCGGGCCGACTGTCGGACATGACGCTTGGCATCGAATGCCTGCTGACTGATGATGCGGTGCGGGCCGACGAGTTGGCGAAAACGCTGGACGGCATCAACCGCGAGCGCCGCGACATCGAGGCCGACATGCGCGAGCAGGCGCAACTCGCCGCCGACGCGATGATTGACGTCGATGACGAACCGCCACCGGCGATCGCCATCTTCGACCCCGACTTTCACGAAGGCGTGGTCGGCATCGTGGCGTCTCGCATCAAGGACAAGCTGCACCGGCCGACCTTTGTGTTTGCCGCCAGTCAGGCGCCCGGCAAGGCGCATGAACTCAAGGGTTCGGGCCGATCGATTCCGGGCTTTCACCTGCGCGATGCGCTGGATCTGGTCGCCAAACGCCAGCCCGGCGTGCTGCTGCGCTTTGGTGGTCACGCCATGGCCGCGGGCTGCACCATTGCCGAAGAGAATTTCGAGCTGTTCGAGCACACGCTGCAACAAGTCGCCAGCGAATGGCTGGACGCGGCCACCTTGCTGCGCCGTCTGGAAACCGACGGCCCGCTTGCCGCGCAATACCGCCGCACCGACATGGTGGACACGCTGCACAAGGAAGTCTGGGGTCAGGGCTTTGCCGCACCCACGTTCAGCGAGGAAGTTGAAGTGGTGTCGCAGCGCCTGGTCGGTGAAAAGCACCTGGCGCTCAAGCTCAAGCACCAGGGCCAGGCGGTGGACGGCATCTGGTTTAGCCACACCGAACCACTGCCCGCCCGGGTCAAGCTCGCCTTCCGGCTGGACGCAGACGAATGGCAGGGTGTGCGACGCGTGCGGTTTTTGATCGAAGCGGCTGAACTATAAGAATAAAAATTGCTGCAGCGCACTGGCGACGGGCGCAAGCAGCTATTTTTTAAATAGCACACAACGCAGCCAGCTGTGAGCAGAAATTATTCAGGTGGTGGACAAGCCACTTTACCGCGACGCCAGAAGGGTGGGCTTCTGCGCGCGGCGAGCTGCTGCAGCAAAGCCTAAAATGACAAAGTGACTACTTCGACCACCGCCTTCGCCGCAAACATCCTGAACGCCGACCTGCACTGCCACTCGGTCGTGTCCGACGGCACGCTAAGCCCCGAAGCACTGGCCGAGCGCGCCAAGGCCAACGGCGTCGAACTCTGGGCGCTGACCGACCATGACGAGATAGGCGGTCAGCACCGGGCCGCAGCCGCCGCCAAAGCCAACGGCATGCGCTATCTGACCGGCACAGAAATATCGGTCACTTTTGCCAACGAGACGGTGCACATCGTAGGTCTGGGCTTTGACCCGGATGACGCTGACATGCAGCAAGGCCTGCGCAACACACGTGGCGGCCGCGAGCAGCGTGCCATGGAAATGTCCGACGGGCTGGCCAAGGTCGGCATCCTCGGGGCTTATGAAGGTGCGCTCAAATTCGTTGGCAACCCGGAGCTGATTTCACGCACCCACTTTGCACGCTTTCTGGTCGAAAGCGGCGTCTGCAAGGAAACTGCCGACGTGTTCCGCAAATACCTGACCGAAGGCAAGCCAGGCTATGTGCCGCACCGCTGGGCTTCGCTGCGCGACGCCGTGAGCTGGATCACCCAGGCCAATGGCATGGCCATCATTGCGCATCCGGCACGCTACAAGTTCACGCCCAATGAAGAATACGCACTGTTCACGGAATTCAAGGCCCACGGCGGACGCGGCGTGGAGGTCGTGACCGGCAGCCACACGGCCCAGGAATATGTCAAATACGCAGAAACCGCCAAGGAGTTTGGACTGGCAGCGTCGCGCGGCAGTGATTTTCATAGTCCTGAAGAAAGCCGCACCGACCTCGGAACCCTGCCCTTTCTGCCGGGCGGTTTGACGCCGGTCTGGGAACTGCTGGCGGACCGAATACAGTGAGCCACCCCGCCGCCACACATCGGGCAAACGTGCTGGCGGGCATAGCGCTAACCATTGCTGCGGTGGCCTGCTTTGCGACCCTGGACACCACCACCAAACATGTCAGCACCAGCGTGCCCCTGTTCATGGCCTTGTGGTATCGCTACGTGCTGCAGGCCGTCGTCACGACCGCCGCCGTGCTGCCCAGTCGCGGCCTGTCGGTACTGCGCACGGCGCACCCGAAATTCCAGGTGCTGCGCGGCGTGCTGTTGATGATGACCAGCCTGTTTGCCTTTTTCAGCCTGCGCTATATGCCGGTTGGCGAGTTCACGGCCATCGTGATGATCACGCCGCTGGTCATCACCCTGCTGGCATCAACTTCCCTGGGCGAAAAAGTCTCTGCCATGCGCTGGGCGCTGGTCACCGGTGGGTTTGTAGGCACCATGGTGATCATTCAGCCCGGGGCCGATTCTTTTGAGTGGGCCACCTTGCTGCCGCTGGGGCTGGTGATCTGCAACTCCTGGTTTCAGGTGCTCACCAGCCGACTGGCGAAAACCGAAGACCCGGTGACCATGCATCTGTACACCGGCTGGGTTGCCACACTGCTGGCTTCGCTGGCGCTGCCCTTTGTCTGGGAGCCGCTGAGCAGCTGGTCGCTTTGGGGCTGGCTCACACTCATGGGTGTGGCCGGGGCCGTCGGCCACTTCCTGCTGATACTGGCTTACCAGCGCGCGCCGGCGGCAAGCTTGACGCCCTACCTCTACACACAGATCGGCTTTGCCATGCTGGGTGGCTGGATTGCGTTTTCGCATGTACCGGACCGCTGGTCCATGCTGGGTATCCTGACCATTGCGGTCTGTGGTGCTGCCGGGGCCTGGCTCGCCATGCGCGAAAGCCGCCTGGCCAGGCAAATCAATGTGCAACCGCTTGAACTCTGAGGGTTTGATATGGCCCAGTATTTCGAAATCCACCCTGACAATCCGCAAGCCCGGCTGCTCAAGCAGGCCGCGAACCTGCTGGCGCGCGGCGGTATCGCAGCCGTGCCCACTGACTCAAGCTATGCGCTGGTCTGCCATCTGGACGACAAGGCGGCGGCGGACAGCCTGCGGCGCATTCGCGGGGTGGACGACAAACACCACCTGACGCTGCTGTGCCGGGACTTGAGTGAGCTGGCCAACTATGCACGCGTCGATAACCGGCAATACCGCCTGCTCAAGGCGGCCACCCCTGGGCCTTACACCTTCATTCTTGAGGCCAGCAAGGAAGTGCCGCGCCGCCTGAGCCACCCCTCACGCAAAACCATAGGCCTGCGGGTGCCCGACCACAAGACCTTGCAGGCACTTTTAGAGCAGCACGGCGCACCCTTGCTGGCCACCACGCTGATTCCACGTGGCCAGACCGAGCCGCTCAATGACGCACAAGTCATTCGCGCACTGATGGAGCACGACCTGGCCGCCGTGATTGACGCCGGCGCCTGCCAAAAGACACCTACCAGCGTGATTGACCTGACCGACATGGGCCAGGGCGGCGAGCCGGTCGTGCTGCGGCAGGGGCGCGGTGACTTGGCCGCACTCGGCCTTTAGCAGTGATGACCCCTTCTTGCCAGCCAGGGCCGCGGAACCGGCTCCGCCGGGCCGCAGGCGCAGCGCCCCATCTGGGGCAGAGAGCTAGGCGGAGCGAGCGAACGTGGGGGGCACACCGTCCTCTGAGACAATCAGGCCATGGACATTGCCCACCTGATTCAAACCGTCGCCATCTATGCGCTGCCCGTGCTGTTCTCGATCACGATTCACGAGGCTGCGCACGGCTATGCGGCACGCCACTTCGGCGACAACACGGCCTATGTGATGGGTCGCATCACCTTGAACCCTTTCAAGCACATCGATCCGATGGGCACCATCGTGATGCCGCTGCTGCTGTACTTTGCAACCTCGGGCGCTTTCACTTTCGGCTATGCCAAGCCGGTGCCCGTCAACTTCTCCCAGCTGCGCAACCCAAAGCGTGACATGGTCTGGGTCGCACTGGCCGGGCCGGCATCGAATTTTGCGCAGGCGCTGCTGTGGGCCCTGGCGCTGGTGGTGATGGCAGGGCTGGGCATGCAGGAGCGTTTTTTCATCAACATGGCGCAGGCCGGAATACTCGTCAATCTGGTGATGTGGGCCTTCAATTTATTCCCCCTGCCGCCGCTCGATGGTGGCCGCATACTGCTGGGCCTGCTGCCGTTTCGGCAGTCGATGTGGCTGGCGCGTGTTGAGCCCTGGGGCTTTTTTGTCGTGATGGCGCTGGTGCTCGCCGGCGTAGTCAGCACTTACTGGCTCAATCCCCTGATGTCGCTGGGCTATGCCGCGCTCAGCACCCTGACCGCGCCTTTGCTGGCCCTGTTTCGCTAGAACTCCCTCGTATGAACGCTGCAACCACCTTGACACCCCAACGCTTTCTGACCGGCATCACCACCTCGGGCACGCCTCACCTAGGCAACTATGTTGGCTCCATCCGTCCCTCGGTCGCTGCGAGTCTGGGCGCAAGCGCCCAGAGCTACTACTTCCTGGCCGACTACCATGCGCTGATCAAGTGCGACGACCCCGCGCGCATTCAGCGTTCGACGCTGGAAATCGCGGCCAGCTGGCTGGCGGCAGGACTGAACCCGGAGCGAGTGACCTTTTACCGCCAGTCCGACATCCCCGAGATCACCGAGCTGACCTGGCTGCTGACCTGCGTGACTGGCAAAGGCGTGCTCAACCGCGCGCATGCCTACAAGGCGGCGGTGGATAAAAATGAAGCCGCAGGCAACGACCCGGATGCAGAGATCACGGCCGGCCTGTTCATGTACCCGGTGCTGATGGGCGCAGACATCCTGATGTTCAAGGCGCACAAGGTGCCGGTCGGTCGCGACCAGATCCAGCATATAGAGATGGCACGCGACATGGCCCAGCGCTTTAACCACCTGTATGGTGAACACCTGGTCCTGCCCGAAGCTTTGATCGAGGAATCAGTAGCCACCTTGCCCGGGCTCGATGGCCGCAAGATGAGCAAGAGCTACGACAACACGATTCCCCTCTTTTCGTCGCGCGAGCAACTCAAAAAACTGATTGCAGGCATCGTCACCGACTCGCGTGCGCCAGGCGAGGCCAAAGAGATTACAGGCTCTGCACTGTTTCAGATTTACCAGGCCTTTGCCAGCGAAGCCGAAACCGCCGACATGCGCCAGGCCTACGCCGATGGCATTGCCTGGGGCGATGCGAAAACCAAACTGTTCGAGCGCATAGACCAGGACGTCGCGCCCATGCGCGAGCAATACCAGGCATTGATCAACGATCCGGCAAAAATTGAAACCATTTTGCAGGCCGGCGCAGAGAAGGCGCGCAGTGTCGCCACGCCGCTGATGCGCGAGTTGCGCCAGGCAGTTGGTCTGCGCAAACTGGTGGCGGTGACTGCGCCTGCGGCCAAACCCAAAGCCGCCAAAGCCGCGCAGCCAGGTTTCAAGCAATACCGCGAAGCCGACGGCCAGTTCTACTTCAAGATGCTCAGCAGCGAGGGCAAGCTGCTGCTTCAAAGTCGCGCTTATGCGGTTCCCAAAGAGGCCGCACAGGCGATCGCCGCACTACAGCAGCAAGGCGAGCAGGCCTTGGCGCCACTGGCGGAGCAGCTGCAGCCGCTCGAAGGTGTACAGCACGAAGAAGTTGCTTTGGCACTGCGCCAGCTGCTGGCGGCCCTGACCAGCCCCTGAGCAGTATCTGCAGCGCTTCAGCAGCGCTTCAGCAGATGTAACAGTGGTCTAAATGCCGGCCTTTCGGGGTCTGTGCCATGCCTGAATTGGCGGGCGGGGGTTATGCTCTGATTTTGCCAAGCGTGGGTAGCTAGAGACCGACCTCATGAGCATTTTCGTCATCGACGATCACCCCCTGATGCGTGAAGCGATAGCGGCGCTGATTCGCAGATTGAGCCCAACGGCCAACGTGGTGGAGCTCGACAGGCTCGCGGCTGTATCCGAAGCAGCAGCCACGCAAGGCACACCCAATTTTATCACGCTGGAATGGCTGCTGCCCGACGGCCAGGGCATGTCCAGCGTGAGGGAACTCAGGCAGCTGTTTCCTGAGGTTCCCATCATCGTGCTGAGTGCCGCGCCAGCGGCCAGCAACGAAACCCAGGCCCTGCAAGCCGGCGCAAACGAATACCTTCAAAAATCAGCCAGCGCGGCGGAAATTGCCAGCGTTGTGAAGGTGTTTTTAAACGCGACATCCGAGCTCGCGGCGCCCACCCCTATGGAGAAGCTGTCAAAGCGGCAAAAACAACTTTTGGTACTGCTCAACAAGGGCATGAGCAACCGCGATATTGCCGAGTCCCTGCAAATCAGCGAGCACACTGTCAAGGTCCATCTCTGGCGACTTTTCAGGCGTATCAATGTGAAAAGCCGCTTGCAGGCCAGCCACATGGCGCGTGCGCAGGGACTGTTTTAAAAGCTCACTCAGTCGGCCCCAGCTGCAGCTCAAACCAGGCTTCTCGCTGCTGTATGCGCCAGCCATCAGCGGTGAGGACCAGTTGGTCTGAAATCTCGCCAAGCTGGTAGGCGGGGTCTGCAGCGCGGCCTTGCCGGGTGAGTTCTCGGCGCTTGTCGCTGACGTAGAGCAACACCGTGCAGCGCGATTGGGCCAATCCTGCAGACAGGACCTCGACACGGTGGTTGCACACCAGATGCCTGGTCAAACGGTCAGCACTCTTGGCCTTATAGGATGCCAGAATTTCGGCGCGACCTTGAAGCGGCTGACCGCCCGGTCGGACCAGGGTCGCGGTTTCGGTAAATAGCGCCACAAGGCTCTCGTAGGCCTGCTTGTCCACGGCCTCGGCGGCCGCAAGCACCAGATCGCGACAGTGCTTTTCAGCTTGCAGCAGCGCCAAGGCGTCCATCTTCATAATTCGCAAGCCAGCAGGGATGATGACTCGCACGACGCGAGCCAGCGGTCCAAGGCCTGAGCGACCTCGCGAGGCCGCTCCATCGGTGCCATATGGCCTGCATGGTCTATCACTTCCAGAACAGCGGATGGTGCCATCGCCTGCATGGCTTGGTGCTGAGCCAGAGGCGACCAGGCATCCTGCGCGCCACAAAGTATCAGGGTCGGGACCGCCAGGGCGCGCAGCATATCGCAGCCATCAGGGCGCGCGAGCAAAGCCTGTATCTGGCAGGCAAAAACATCTGCACTCTTGCGCGCGAACATTTCAACAATACGATCAATCAGTTCGACATCGCCCAGACGGTCCGCATCAACCATGCCCTGCACCCATTCACGGGCCATCACGCGCACGCCATGCTCACGTGCGATCTGGAGCAGTGCAAGCCGTTTTTGCTCTTCTGCCAGACCGGCAGGACCCGCTGGTCTGGTCAGGTAGCCGGTATCCAGCAATGCCACACCACTGATTCGACCCGGTGCCAGGCGCTGCGCTTCAAGCACCACGCGCGCGCCCATGGAGTGGCCGGCCAGCAGCATGCGACCAGGCGTCGCGTCAAGAATCTGCCTGGCCATCTGCTGCAGCGAAGCAGCACTGCCGTGGTCGACCACCGTGCAGGTGCGCGAACCGCTGAGCCAGGGCAGCACAGGCGCCCACACCGCATGGTCGCACATCAAGCCGGGAACGAGTATCAGGGGAAGGGCTTGCATGGATTGCTGCAGGGTCAGTGGCTTTTGCCAATGTCCTTGACGTTGGTCACAGTCTCGATTTCCTGGTTCCACAACTGCTCGCCAACCTTTTCCACACGGCGCACATAGACGTTGTGCACCACATCGCGCGTCTGTGCGTCGATATACATGGGACCACGCGGACTCTCAAACACCTGTCCTTTCATGGCATTGATCAAGGGCTCGCCGCCCGCGCCTTTGGTGGTCTTGGCTGCTTCGTAGATGACACGCATGCCGTCATAGGCGCCGACGGCCATGAAGTTAGGACGCAAGCCGCTGTTGGCCTGACTGAAGGCCTCGACAAACTTCTTGTTGAGTGCCGAGTTGTGCGAGGCCGAGTAATGGTGGGCGGTGACCACGCCCAAGGCAGTCGTACCCATGCTGTTGAGAATATCGTCATCCGTCACGCTGCCTTCGGCGATCAGCCGGATGCCAGCCTTGTCCAGGCCGCGCTCGGCAAACTGTTTCATCAAGGCCGAGCCCGCGCCCGATGGCACGAAGGTGAACAGGGCATCGGGTTTGAGGTCACGTACCTTTTGCAGGAAAGGCGCAAAGTCCGGGTTGCGCAATGGCACACGAAGGGTCTCGATTACCTGACCACCATTGGCGATGAAACGCTGGCTGAAGTACTTTTCAGAGTCAACACCGGGCGCATAGTCGGTCACCAGGCTGACAACCTTCTTGATATTGTTTTTGGTGGCCCAGTCGGCCAGCACGGTCACCACCTGAGGCACCGTGAAACTGGTGCGCACAATATAGGGAGACGCCTCAGTGACGACCGAGGTGGCTGCGGCCATCACCACCATGGGTGTCTTGGATTGGGCCGCTACAGGGGCAGTAGCCATTGCCAGCGGCGTCAGGCCGAAGCCGGCTAGCACCTGCACCTTGTCGTTGGTCACAAGTTCCTGTGCGATACGCTTGGTCATGTCAGGTGTGCCGGTGTCGTCCTTGACGATCAGCACAACTTTTTTTCCCGCAACTTTGTCGCCATGCTGCGCCATATAAAGGCGCGCCGCCGATTCAAGCTGCTTGCCGGTCGAGGCAAAAGGCCCGGACAAAGGCAGGATCAGACCAATCTTGAAGCTGTTGTCCTGGGCCTGAGCCAAGCCCAGGCTGCCAGCCAGCGCAAGGCCGGTGACGACATTCAGAAATGAGCGCTTGTACATGCTAAGTCTCCTTTATTGCTTGAATTTTGATAACAGGCGCCTTGCGCATTGCATTGCATCAGGTGCCGGTTTGCACGTGCAGATATTCTTGCATAGGCCGACCAAGGTTTAATCGCCGGATCAGGAAAATGGTGTGCAAGGCCAGTACGGCGCTCGCGCCGCTGCCCGTCACGGCCACGGCACAAGCCACGCGCAGGGACTTCATATGATCAATCGGAGCAATATGATTTGTTTTCGGTGTGCAGTTTCAGCTTGATGGGTGAGCCATGAAAAAAGGGCCCTAAGGCCCATATTTACTAACTAATCACTTGGCGGGGCAGAACACCCTCCATCACAAACTGCCTAAGTTTCGGATAGGCACGCAGATCTAGACCTTGCCGTTCAATTCATCATTCCAAATGTTGAGACAGCTAATTGGTACGGCCACGTCCCTGCTGATCGACCTGGGGGATCTTGGGCAACACTTCAGCAGCGGCCATTGCTGCTTGAAGACTTGGCAGTAAGCGACTTGCAGCATTCTCGCCAGAGCGGCGAGCATGTTCAAAAAATGCTGGCGTTGGCACCGTCCCGAATCCAAGATCAGGATGAATCACAAAGTCAGCATTCATCAACTCAGGATCAATTCTGGCTCGCCGCCTGGCCTCTCGCTGCAGCCTCGAACCAGGCGTGTCTGCAGGGGCCGTCCCGGGAACTGCGGTCACATCCACAGCGATCACAAATTTAGCCCCGGCTTGTCGCGCTGCGCGAACAGCTACTGGCAGGGATTCATCGCCGTCTTCATATTCGACCCCCTGGATTCCCACTGGCGAAATGATTTTGCTCACGGCACTGGAAGCCCTGACGGCCACGCCGGCATTGCCAGACTGAAAAAAAACCGGCTGCTTGTCATTCAAACGTGTGGCCACTGCGATGAATTTTCTGGGCATGACTTCAATGCGTGTACTACGCAGACGATCGTTGACAAAGTCCTGAAGCCTTTGTCCATGGATCCACCCACGATCCGCAAATATGGAAAAGTCAAAAACAGTCAAAGGGCCGCCTTGCCTGGACAGATCGTCTATTTCGGATACGGAGTAGCCGCTCCCCCAAAAAGCTCCAATCAAGGAACCCACGCTGGATCCCACCACCAGGTCGTACTCGATGCCTGCTTGTTCAAGGACTTTCATGACCCCGATGTGCGCATAACCACGCGGACCGCCACTGCCCAAGACCAAAGCGACTTGGGGTCTGGGTTTCATGGTCGGCACCGATGCCAGTGCAATAGGACTGTCCGCTTGTGTGTAGTTGAAACTGGTACACCCGGTGAACTGAAAGAGTGAAAACGCCAGGGCTGCGCCCCTCATCGCTGGCCAAAGACGCTCAAGCCACATGGCTGATGAACTCCTCTGATTTACCCGACTCCAGTGCCGACTGGATCATGAACATCATGAAATCTTTGGAATGCGCTTGGACACCCTTTGAAAGAACCAGATGCTGCATGACATTGGACTGCGCAATGGTCGCCAACCCATGCAAGGCAGACCAAATGAACATGGCTTCTAGTTCAGCCTGCTTTTTGGCATCCTTTTTATCGCCATGCTTCATTAGGAGGTTTTGTCTCAGCACATCAAATGCATGAACAGCATGTTTGACCAGCTCCGGGTGTGCGGCAGGTTCTGGCCAAGGTGTTCCAAACATCAATCGGTATTCCAGTGGCTTACGGGCAGCGTAGGTCATATAAGCCTCCCCCATACCGCGAAGTGCATCCTCCGGATGCGCATTGGCGTTTTGATCCAGGAAATCTGCAAAGTCTTCAAAGCACCTGCGCATGATCTCGGCCAGCAGATGGTCTCGACTGGGAAAATGCCTGTAGGGAGCTTGATGCGAAATATCCAGCCTCCTGGCCACATCCCTCATGCTCAAGCCCTCGACGCCCTTTTCAGCAATCACCTCCCTGGCTGCCTGCACGCAGGCCTCCTTCAGTTGCAGATCGTTGATGGATTTAGCCATGCGTCTCCCCCTTCATTGAGGTAGTTGCTTAGTCATCGATCCCATGATCGAGCTCATGATTTTGATCCGCAACCACCTTGGTGCAGTTGACAACGCCAGTGACAACACCTTCGCCAGCACGCCCGGACGTATGACTTTTTGACGACCTAGCGCCTTGAGCGATTGCCGTGCAATCACGTCAGGTGACTCGCTTTTGCCCAACTGAATGTTTGAACGTTTTGCAAAGCCAGTTTCGACAGGGCCTGGCGCCACAATCAACAAATCAACACCACTCCCGTGCCACTCTTGCTGCAGGCCCTCTCCCAATGACTGGATGTAGGCCTTGGTAGCGGCATAGTGGGCTGATCTTGCAACTCCCTGCGTTGCCACAATCGAACTCAAAAGAACGACCCCACCACGCCCCTTGTGTTTGAATTTCAAACCAAAATGGTGGACCATCCTGGTAACCGCTACGCAGTTCAAACTAAGCATGTTGAGTTCTGTATCAATGTCGCCGTCTAAGAAGTTACCAGCCGTTCCAAACCCCGCATTACAGACAATCAACCCCACATCGATTTGATCTGTGATTTGGAAAACATCCTCCACTTGCTCAGGGCTAGCAAGATCTGCCCCGATCACAGGGCACAACACACCGTAGGTTCCTTCCAAATGAGTAGCTAAGGTGTGCAACAAATCCTCACGACGTGCGACGAGTACGACGTTGACTCCAGCCTTTGCCAACTCCTCAGCAAAGCAACGACCAATGCCCTCAGAAGCACCTGTCACCAATGCATAAAGACCATAGCGTTTGGCAAACTCACTCGAAAAGCTCGTTTTCATCTTGAACTCCACTTGTTGACGCCGTCTACATTCTATATAAGGATAGTTGACAGCGTCAACATAAAGGTTTTTTTATGGAACCAAATTTGTTTGGAAGTTCGTCTTTATGGCTTGGTTTTGCCTGGTCAACCCTGTCGATTGCCTCAAAGGTTCTGCTGGCATACGGAGCTTTGATGCGGATAGCATGTGGATTGACTTGCCTAATATCGCTAACCGATGCGCGCACTTGAATAACGTATTGCCACACTGGAACAGGTCAGCCCCCAAGCGGATAGCCCATTCGGTAGAGCCAAGGCAACCCGCAAGTCCGAAGGCAGAACGTATGCCTGTTAAGCAACCACTGTCAACGTGACCATTACCGGCAGTAGCAACGGTTGGATCAGTGTAAAAGGCTGACAAGCAGGTGGGCATACACCACACAGTGAACCCAGAGAGCCTGATCTTTGGTCTCACCGCTTCGCGGCTTCCAAAGCATTCTTTAGATCGGTTCCAAGAGCATGACCAACAAGGATCACATCCACCAGATTCCTTGTCTGTTCCTGTACGTAATGATCTTCATTTACCCAACCCATAGAGGATCGCCCTTTGGGTCTACCTACTACGCAGCACTTCAAAGACTTCTCTAGACAACCCATCAAGTAGGCCGACCAAAATAGGTGCAAACATGCAAGATAGCTGCGGGGCTCCCGCATCAAGTCCGGTATTTGTCGTCTATTGGCAGCGAACGGTTGGCAGTCGAATCCTATCAACGCTTTTTGAGTGAGTCTTGAAGCTGCTCCCTAAGCAAATCCTGAGCTTGACCAATATAGAACTTTGGCTCTAGAGCCTTTTGATGATTGTCTCTTGGGCTACGGCCACCTAACATGTTTCTTTTAGGCAGACGTACATAATTATGCAAAAGTATCGCTTTCGGTTCCCCAAAATCCGCCCCTGGTCGCCTGTATTTCTGAGTTTTTTGGCTCTATCGCTTGGGCCAGTTGCATCAGCTAACCCAGTCCGTATTGCGCCAGTATTGGGTAATGACTTTGAGACTTATGTCGTTATGGGTAAATGCCCTAATGGGGAAATGTATCGACTTAAGGCTTATCAAAAGTTCGTAGATGGTACATCTGAGTCGTTTTATGACTATGAGGGACCGGCCGGGAAGGGGTCAGTGCAAACAAAAACATCTCTGAGAACACTTGCCGTTCGTATCTGCAGAAAAATGGCCGAAATCAGGAGCGATTTTTGACTTGTCATGAAATACATTTCAATTGAGTACAAGTTTTCAGACAAGCCCACTGCAAACCGAATCGAGCACCCTTTGGTTCAGCTGCTTGAAAGCGTGCATTCGCAAGGATCAATTGGTGGAGCTGCCAAAAATCTTGGACGATCCTATAGGCATGTTTGGGGTGAACTAAAATCTTGGGAGTCGCAACTAGAGTCCAATTTGGTGGTGTGGGGCCAAAATAGCAAGGGGGCTGTATTGACGGCTGAGGCAGTGCAATATTTGAATGCAGTTTACAAAAGTCAAAGAGACCTGAAACCTGCTATTTTGCAAATAAAAAACCACATCACAAAAAATACCAAGATTATTCGACAGTCGAACCGGTAAGTTGTGCCGAAGGTAATGCCAAACTTCTTGAAATAAGAGACTCAACTGATGCAATTTCAATAGGTTTGTAAAGGACATCAATGTTGAGCTGTTCGAATAGCATGAGATGCGTCGGCGAGGTATCTGCAGTGACGATACAGGCTGGAATTTTTTCGTTGAATTCTTCTCGCAGTCTTTGAATAAAAAAAACACCGTTGTGCTCACCAAGCCGGTAGTCACTTAGGATGAAACTGAGTTGAGGAATTATTGATAGGCATTCGATAAATTCTTTTTCTTCATGTGGAATTAAAAAAACCGAATAGCCAGCTTTGATAAAATACTGCTCGTAGGCATGCTTTAGCGAGAGGTCATTTTCAATGACGCCAATGGTGGCTGAAAATGTTGGCTTATTTGAACCATCAAGAAGCTTTATCGCTTCCGCTTCTTCATTTAATTCGCCAAGTGAACTGCGAACAGCAGAAACTGGAAATCGAGTTTTGACAGTGAAAAGCGAACCATGTCCGATCTCTGACTGGACTTTACACACACCACCAATATTTTGCACAATACGGTTGACGATGGAAAGTCCAAGCCCCAGGCCGTCGTGATGAGATCGCACACGCTCCGACCGAAAGAATTCCTTGAATATTATTGGTAAATCTTCGGCCGTAATCCCCTGTCCGGTATCTTCTACGCTGAATGTCAAATAGCCTTCATCACTGCCGATCTTGACCACAATACTGCCTTGATCTGTATATTGAATGGCATTGGCTAACAAGTTCCGAATAATTTGGGCAATCAAATTTGGATCACCTTTGACTGACATCTCAACGAAATAAAACGCTAAAGACAAGTTTTTGTCTTTGGCTAAATCTGAGAAGTACAACTTTAAATCAGCGACCAACTGGGCAATTGAAAAATCAACCGTGGTGCTTTTAAATTCTGAATCCAATTTGCTGATGTCTAAAAGCGTGTTAAACATTTTGTTCAGCACGGTGATGCTTTGTCGCATTCGCAAAAAAATACCATTCTCAAATTCAGGCAAATTTTTTGACAGAATCGTGTCAATAAAGATGTTGATGGATTGCATTGGCTGTCGCAAATCGTGACTAGCAGTGGCAATGAATTCAGATTTAGCTATATTTGCTGCTATGGATGCGTTTTTTTCTGTGACCAGCTGATCAATCATGGCATCATTTGAAAGCCGCAACTGAAACGACTTTTCCCATAACTTTGAAAAAAGCACCGCCATTTTGATGGACAAACCGAAAGCGATCATCGAACCTAAGGGAACAGGCCAGAAGATCATGTTGTAGTTGGACATAATGAAAATTAGTTCAGGTATTTTCAATGGCAAAACAAAACTTAGAAATGACCTCCAGCTGACGCAATACCCAGCCATGCCTACAAAAAGAACTGTCAAGCTGATGATTTGATAGGTCAAATAGCTCGTTAGGTCGGCTGGGTTGACAAATATGAACCAGCCGATGCCCCAGACAAAAGTGACTGAGCCCAAGCCCAAGTTAAAAAATTTAAAACATCTTTCGAGATTGGCATTGAGGTCGATTAACTTAATCAAGAAGTATCTACCGACTACCACCAAGGCCATCAGACCAAGCCATGCGTAGAGTAGGGAATTTTCCGTGGTCTTGACGTACAGTGGAATGCAAAGGAACGGCGCCAAGACGACGCCGACGGTGTTGGTTTTTGAGAAGCCCAACATGTGTTGCAGCTTCTCTTTTTTGACATGTTGCTCAGAGCCTGGAAAATCTGCTTGAAAGTCAACGTTGCTCATCGCAGTTTCCCTGTCGTTAACCGGCAGCACTTTAATTGCCCAGTAACTGGTACTTTTGAGACTTCAAAACAGCTTGTGTCCGATTGAAAACACGCAGTTCTTTGAAAATTTGATTGATGTGAATTTTTACCGTTTGTTCTTTAATTTCTAATTGGTCAGCAATGATCTTATTTGGATGCCCCAAAGAAATGAGGCGTAAAACTTCTAACTGCCGATAGGTAAGCCTGATATCTGGCCGTTCGTCAACAATAGTTGCCCTTGAAAAGTTCGGATTACTTCCAAACAAGGGTTTTAACTTGTTGTAGATGTTGAGTGAGGTATTGTTTTTAGACAAAAAGAAGGTGGCACCTGCCGCAACTGCACTAGTTTCCCATGTGCTTGATTCACGTCCAGATATCGAGACAACCTGTTCAACGTTGGGTTTTTGTTTAAACGCTTTGATGCCTGCCAAACCACTAAGGCCCGGTATTTTCACATCCAATAGCACTACCCAGAATTTATCCAAAGCGTTAACCAGCTCGAGACCTTCGGCGGCGTTGCTGGCTGTAAAGACCCCAATGCGTGAATTCTTAAATTCGCGATTCAGTATTTCGCCAAGTGCCTCCCGATAGACTGGGTGATCGTCGATGATCAAAAGTGAATTGGCTTGTATTTCATTCATATTGATTGTGATCTTATCAATTACCTTGTATTTTTCCATGAAACTTAAGTTTTACTGTTGGGTCTATCGAGCCCTCGCGACCGGTGCCAAAACAGCGGCACTGATACATGGCAAGCAACAGCCACAACGACCAAAGGCCGTGCCGTGAGTCAGATCACAGAAGACTCCCTTGGAACCATCAATGGCCTTCAAGGCAAGGTCTCCTTCTTCATGGAGCAGGGCATCCCCCAACAAGGTGCAGACGGCAAGTTCACCGAGTGGACTGGTCAGCCAGCACCACCAGTGGAAGACAAGGGCGACATCCTCCAGTTCGCTGATGTCACGCTGAACCAGATGAACCAAGCCCTTGAGGGTGTTCCAAGCCATGCCTCTGAGATGATCGCCGCGACAGCCACAGGGGTAGCCTTGGGCCGCATTGACAACGCCCAGCTTGTTGCCCGGTTCAGTTCAAGCTCTGGCCTTGACCCTGTTGCAAGTCAGGCTAGGATCACCATCCTCCAGACTGCCTACCAAGCTCAGGCAGATCAGGCTCTGGAGTCACGCTCTGGCATTGGTGCTGGTGACCGGGCTGAGTTCTACCAGTGGGCCAAGACTCACCACAATGCACAGTTACAGGAGGCTATCGGCAAGCAGATGCGAGGCTCTGATGTCTCAGGATACAAGGCACTGGCTGATAAGTGGTTGGCAGCAACGCCACCATCAATGAATGCTCTCAAGGCTGCCGGGATTCCCATCCGAGGCACTGACTGCTTTGTCCGGGGTCAGTGGATGAGTCCGGGGGCTGCTGCTCGGGCTGGATTCATTTAACCCGAATCCTTCGGAAAAAGGAAAGCCCCTCACGGGGCCTTCTTTCGATGTCTCTTCAGGTTACTGAGGGGACATCCGAAGGGGTAAATGCATGGGGTGAATTGCAAAACCCTAAAAGCAAAAAACCCTTGTAAATCAATGACTTACAAGGGTTTCAATACACTGGCGGAGAGGGTGGGATTCGAACCCACGGTACCTTGCGGTACGCCTGATTTCGAGTCAGGTACATTCGGCCACTCTGCCACCTCTCCTATGTCCGAGCCCAGATTCTATCAGGCCGACAACACCGTCATGCCGCCCATATAGGGCTGCAGCACAGCCGGCACCTTGACGCTGCCGTCTTCGCACTGATAGTTTTCCAGTACGGCGACCAGGGTGCGGCCAACGGCAAGGCCGGAGCCGTTCAAGGTATGGACAAATTCGTTCTTGCCCTGGGCATTTTTGAAGCGAGTTTGCAGGCGGCGCGACTGAAAGGCCTCGCAGTTGGACACCGAGCTGATCTCGCGGTAGGTGTTCTGCGCGGGCAGCCAGACCTCCAGGTCATAGGTTTTGGTCGCGCCAAAACCCATGTCGCCGGTACACAGCAGCATCACACGGTATGGCAGACCCAGCTGTTGCAGGATGGCCTCGGCATGACCGGTCATGGCCTCGAGGGCTTCGTAGCTTTTTTCAGGGTGCACGATTTGCACCATCTCGACCTTGTCGAACTGGTGCTGACGAATCATGCCGCGCGTGTCACGGCCGTAGCTGCCGGCTTCGGAACGAAAACATGGCGTGTGGGCGGTGAATTTGAGCGGCAAATCAGCCTCGGGCGTGATCACATCGCGCACAAGATTGGTCAGCGGCACTTCAGCGGTCGGGATCAGATACAGCGCGGCATTTTCAGCCTCGCCTTCCTGGCCGCCTTTTTTGGCGGCGAACAAATCCTCTTCAAACTTGGGCAACTGGCCAGTGCCGCGCAGGGAGTCTGCGTTGACGATGTATGGAACATAGCACTCGGTGTAGCCGTGTTCCTGGGTCTGCACGTCCAGCATGAACTGCGACAGCGCCCTGTGCAGGCGTGCCAGCGGACCCTTCATCACGGTAAAACGTGAGCCTGTCAGTTTGGTGCCCAGCTCAAAGTCCAGCCCCAAAGGCTGACCCACGTCCACATGGTCTTTGGCTTCAAAGTCCAGCGTCACAGGCGCGCCGCCCAGGCCACCGGCCGGACTCCATTTGCGCATTTCAAGGTTGCCGTGTTCGTCGCTGCCTTGCGGCACTGACTGATGAGGCAAATTGGGCACGGCCAGCAGCAAGCTTTGCAGCTCGGTCTGAATCTGGTCCAGCCGCACGCTGGAGCTTTCAAGCTCGGCCTTGGACGCGCTGACCTGCGCCATCACCGCACTCGCGTCTTCGCCCTTGGACTTGAGCTGACCGATCTGCTTGGACAGGGTGTTGCGCTGGTTTTGCAGCTCTTCCGTGCGGCTTTGCAGGACTTTGCGTTCTGCCTCCAGGCTCAGGAAAGCCTCGACGTTTAAAAAGGCTTGTGGCTTTTTGCGGGTCTCAAGACGGGCGATGGCCGAGGGCAGGTCTTTGCGGAGGAGGTTGATATCTAGCATGCGGCGATTGTATTTTGTGTCTGCACTGGCGCGTTGCGGCTCAGCTCAGCTGATGGAGTTGGCTGTCGCTGACTTCCAGCGTCTGGCCCTGGGCATCGAGCTTGAGGCCTTTGGGCAGCGGGAATTTGATGGTTTCTTCAATGCCTGCCATCTTGCGCACCGACACAGCGCCCAGCGCCTTGATGCGGTCTATCACCTGCTTGACCAGAATCTCGGGAGCCGAAGCACCTGCGGTCAGCCCAACACGGGACTTGCCTGCAAACCAAGATTCCTGCAGCTCGCTGGCGTCGTCCACCATATAGGCTTCGGTACCCAGCTTGGCGGCCAGCTCCCGCAGACGGTTGCTGTTGGAGCTGGTGGGGCTGCCGACCACGATCAGAATGTCGACCTGCGGGCTCAGCACCTTGACAGCGTCCTGACGGTTTTGCGTGGCGTAGCAAATGTCCTGCAACTTCGGCGAACGCACTTGCGGGAAACGCGCCTTGACGGCCGCAGTGATCTCGGCAGCATCATCGACACTCAGCGTGGTCTGCGTGACCACCGCCAGCCGCTCGGTCTGAAGCGGTGAAATCCGCGCCACGTCGGCCACGTCTTCAACCAGATGGATGCCGCTGTCGAGTTGCCCCATGGTGCCTTCGACCTCGGGATGGCCCTTGTGGCCAATCATGATGAACTCGAAGCCTTCCTTGTGCAGCTTGGCGACTTCGACGTGGACCTTGGTCACCAGCGGGCAGGTGGCGTCAAAAATCTGAAAACCGCGGCGCTGGGCTTCCAGCTGGATCGCGCGGCTGACGCCATGCGCGCTGAAGACCAGCGTCGCGCCGGGCGGCACGTCGTCCAGCTCTTCAATGAAGATCGCGCCTTTTTGCTTGAGGTCATTGACCACATAGGTGTTGTGCACGATTTCATGGCGCACGTAGATTGGCGCGCCAAACTTGCTCAGGGCGCGTTCGACAATCTCGATGGCACGGTCTACACCGGCGCAAAAACCGCGCGGCTCGGCAAGGAGTATGACCCCCACGCTTGTAGCTTCGCGTACTGCGCTGCCCCCCGAGGGGTCTAATTTTCCTGGGGGCGGCCCGGCGGAAAATTGATCTTCTTTGGCGATGTCTTTGTTATCAGTCATAGCACGCCAATCACATGAACTTCAAAGACCACCGGCTGACCGGCCAGCGGATGGTTGAAATCGAACTGGACCGCATCGCCGCCATCCTTGACCTGTTGCACGCTGCCGGCGTACTGGCCCATGCCGTCCGGCGTGGGGAACTGCACCACGTCGCCGGGCTTGTACTGCTCAGCCGGGTCGCCAAGCTCGTTGAGCAGCTTGCGCGCGACCCATTGCACCAGCTCGGGGTTGCGGTCACCAAAAGCCGTGCCGGCTGCCAACTCAAACTCAACGCGCGCGCCTTCTGGCAAACCGATCAGCCGCTGCTCGATGGCGGGTGACAACTCGCCCATGCCCAAGCTAAGCGTCGCGGGCTTGCCATCAAAGGTGTTGATGATGTCAGCGCCTGGCAGGCCATTCACGGCGGGGCCGGCCATGCGGTAATGCAGGGTCAGAAAAGAGCCGGCCTGGACGGTCGGCACAGTGGAATCGGTGGCGGTCATAAAAATTTCCAAATCGACTCTGATGGCCGATGACTGTTTGTAAACTGCCCCTATTGTAGAAACTCGGCTCACTTCGTGGGCTCGCAATGCCCATGCTGCTCAAAGACCTGCCTCTGGACGCCCGCCCTCGTGAAAAACTGCTCAGCCGTGGCGCTGGTGCGCTCAGTGACGCCGAGTTGCTGGCCCTGCTGCTGCGCACCGGTCTGCCCGGCAAGAACGCCTTGCAGCTGGGTCAGGAGCTGCTGAGTCGTTTTGGCGGTGTGGCGGGCCTGCTGCACACCGGGCCGGATGCGCTCAAAGCCATCAAGGGTCTGGGGCCGGCCAAGCGCGCTGAACTGGTCGCCGTACTGGAGCTGGCCAGGCGGGCGCTGGCACAAGAGCTGCAGCAAAAGCCGCTGTTTGCCACGCCGCAAGCCGTGCGCGACTACCTGCAACTGCAACTGGGCCCGCGGCCGCATGAGATTTTCGCGGTGCTTTTTCTGGACAGCCAGCAGCGAATGATTGCGCTCGAGGAGCTGTTTCGCGGCACGCTCACGCAGACCAGCGTCTACCCGCGCGAGGTGGTGGTCAGGGCCCTGACACTTCAGGCGGCCGGCGTGGTTCTGGCGCACAACCATCCAAGCGGCGCGGCCCTGCCCTCGCGCTCTGACGAGGCCATCACGCAAACCCTGAAGGCCGCACTGGCACTGGTCGATGTACGCGTGTTTGACCACTTCGTGGTCACCAGCTCTCAGGCCGTTTCCATGGCCGAGCTGGGCTTGCTATAAAGTCCACGCCATGAAAGCGCCTGCCATCAAAGACCTCAAAAGCCTCAAGGCCGTCAAGCATGAAATGCAGGCGCGCACCGAACTGGCCAGGCAGCGCGAAGCCATGCGGCTCGCAGCCCTGGCCCAAGCCAAGGCCGAAAAGGAGTTTTTCTCGCATGCGATCGGCCCGATCAAGGCCTTGCGGGCCAAACACGGGCCCGGCCAGTGGGCCGACGTCGCCCCCCTCAAACCCGAACCCATCGCCGTGCAGCAGCAGCGAGATGAGCTGTCCGTCATGCGCGAGGCCATCTCGGACGAATTTGACGTCGAAACCCTGCTGGACACCGACGAGTCGCTGAGTTTTCGCCGGCCAGGCATGGGGCCGGACGTGACCCGCAAACTGCGCCGCGGCGAATGGAGCATCCAGGGCCAGCTGGACCTGCACGGCCTGCGCCGTGAAGATGCCCGCGAAGCGCTGTCGCTGTTTGTCAAGGATGCCGCCAAGGTCGGCTGGCGCTGCGTGCGCGTGGTGCACGGCAAAGGCCTGGGCTCGCCTGGCAAGACACCGGTACTCAAGGGCAAGGTGCAGAGCTGGCTGATTCAAAAGCAGGAGGTACTGGCCTTTGTGCAGGCCAGGCCCGCCCATGGCGGGGCGGGCGCGCTGGTGGTGCTGCTGGCCCAGGGTTAATCGCAGCGGCGCTTTTTATGCTATTTAATCAATAGCTGGTAGCGCCCGCCAGTCGGTCTCAACAGCCATTTTTTTCTTGAATCAAGAGCCGGATCCAGGCGCCGGTCCAGCCCTGTAACTACGGCGTCACATTGGCCAAGCAACATGAGCAGCTTCACATCACTGGACTGCTCATATGGCTATGCCTTCTTTCCCGGCCTTCGCGCCAACCCGTCTGCTGGCCCGCCCTGCCGCCATCGCCCTGGCCGTGATGGCCTCGCTGGCGGCCTTGCCTCTGCAGGCACAAACCGCCTTTCCCGCGACCTTGGCTGGCCACGTCGTGATGCCGGCACAGTCGTTTATCGCCGCCCCAAAAGATGCGCCTGAAGACCTGAAGATCAGCGGAAAATTCACCAGCGGCACGCGCGTGGAGACCCTGGGCTCGGTGCCAGGCCTGTCGGCAGGTCGACCCACCGGTGTCTCCGTTCCCTTCCAGGGCCAGCCACTGCAAGGCCACTCAGGCATCAAGAAAATGCCTGACGGCAGCTTCTGGGTACTGACCCACAACGGCTTCGGCGCCAAGACCAATTCGCCCGATGCCATGCTTTACCTGAACCACTACAGCATGGACTTCAAGGCCGGCAGCATGAAGCGGCTGGAGACGGTTTTCCTGCACGATCCGGACAAAAAAGTGCCGTTTCGCATCGTTCACGAAGGCAGCAAAAAACGCTACCTGACCGGCAGCGACTTTGACACCGAGAGCTTTCAGTTTGCCGGCGGCGCCCTGTGGATCGGCGACGAGTTTGGCCCTTTTCTGATCAAGGCTGACCTCAAGGGAAAAGTGCTGGCCGTGTTTGACACGCTGGTCGACGGTAAGGTGGTGCGCTCACCCGATCACCCGGCCATCACCACCCCGGGTGCGCCCGGTGGATCGGTGGATTTCCAGGTGCGTCGCTCCAAGGGCTTTGAGGGCATGGCGGCATCAAAAGAGGGCAGCAAACTGTATGCGCTGCTCGAAGGCGCGCTCTACGATGCAGCCACCAAGGGCAATGAGAAACTCGGCGACAAAGACTATCTGCGGGTGCTGGAATTTGACGTGAAGGCCCAGAAATGGACTGGCCGCCACTGGAAGTACGTGATGGAAGCCAACAGCCACGCGATAGGTGACTTCAACATGATTGACGGCAACACCGGCCTGATCATTGAGCGCGACAACGGCGAAGGTACGGCCGACAAAGCCTGCCCTGAAGGTCAGAAGCGCACCGACTGCTTTCACGACATCGCCAAGTTCAAGCGTGTCTACAAGATCGAGATGAGCGACGCCAATGTCGGCGGCCCGGTACGCAAGATTGGCTACATCGACCTGCTCAACATTGCAGATCCGGCCAAACTGGCCCGCAAGCCACTGAACAACGGTGTGCTGACCTTCCCGTTTTTCACGATTGAAAACGTCGATGTGGTGGATGCCACCCACATCATCGTGGGCAACGACAACAACCTGCCGTTTTCCAGCAGCCGCGAGCCGAACAAGGCCGACGACAATGAATTCATCCTGCTAGAAGTCGGTGAATTGCTGAAAGCGAACTGACGTAGAACACGGCGCTGACGCTATTTAATTGATAGCTGTCAGCACCCTCCGCGCAAGCGCGGCAGGCATTTTTATTGTTAGAAATCACCCTGCTGCGGCAGGTATATGCGCTCACTCTCCTCGGTTGCGCATCCAGTCCGCGGTCTGGAAAAACGAGGCGTTGAGCCGCGCGCGCAAGGCTTGGTCCACCCCGGTTTCCAGCATGGCCTGGTCCATGCACGCCAGCCATTGGTCGCGCTCGGCAATGCCGATAGAGCGAGCGTTTTTGGGGTCAGAGCCCAAATTCACCGAGCTTTCGGCTCGCCCGGAGGGTGCGGTGCCCTGCACCGCAGCGAAATTGGTGTCTGACCCCAATAGCTCCATGTGGCGCATGC
The DNA here is from genome assembly GCA_947443645.1 of Comamonadaceae bacterium. Taxonomy (GTDB): domain Bacteria; phylum Pseudomonadota; class Gammaproteobacteria; order Burkholderiales; family Burkholderiaceae_C; genus Polaromonas. The sequence continues at coordinate 23,388 of CANEXF010000003.1, forward strand.
GCAGCCTGGGATGACCAAAGCGGTCGGTGTAGTGCTGCGGGCCACCCAGCCAGCCACATAAAAACCAGAACAGGCGCTGGCGCGCATTGTCCAGCGTGCTGCCGTGCGCGGCGCGCAATTGGGTGTAGCCAGGCTCCAGATCCATCAGGTCATAAAAACGCTCGACCAGCGCCTGCACGCGCTCTTCGCCGCCTATCCAGGCGAATGGGCTTTCAAATGGCGGGTTGCCGGGGGGCTTTTCTTCAATGTTCATAGCTGCGTTAATTTGAAAGAGGCTCTGTAAATTCGATTAGTGGTGTGCAGGGCAAGGCGCCCGGAGCGCAGAGGGTTATTGGGCCTTGCGCAGCGTCTCCACGACCGGCGTATTGAGTACCGAACGAAGCCCCCACCAGCCGGCAGCGAGCGCCAGCAAAGCGCCAGCCAGACTGCCAAACAGCGGCACCGTCCAGGAGCCGGTCCAGCTGAAATCAAACACATAGCGCGCCAACGCCCAACCCACGGCCAGCGCCACCAGCGAGGCCAGAAAGCCCGCCAGCAGGCCAACACCGGCCAGTTCAGCGCGCTGCACCTGGCGCAGCAAGGAGGCTCTGGCGCCGACGGCGCGCATAATGGCGAATTCCATTGCGCGCTCTTCCCGCGTTGCGGTGATCGCAGCAAACAGCACCACCAGTCCGGCTGCCAGCGTGAAGCCAAACAGGAACTCCACCGCCCGAATCACCTGGTCGAGCACGCGCTGGACTTGCGCCAGCGTGGCGCTCATGTCGACATTGGTGATGTTGGGAAAGGCCCTGACCAGCTGGTTGTCAAAACTCGCTGGCCTGGCCCCGCCGGGAAGCTGCGCGGCTGGCTCGGGCGCCCTGAAGGCGCTGATGTAAGACACGGGCACGTCGGCCAGCGCGGCAACCGGGTACATCACAAAAAAGTTGACCCGCATCGAACCCCAGTCGACCTTGCGCAGACTGGTGATAGTGGAATTGCTGAGCTGGCCACCCATATCAAAGCGCAGCCGGTCGCCAAGCTTGAGGCCCAGCGTCTTGGCCAGACCTTCTTCGACGCTCACGGCATCCTTTTCACCGGGTGTCCAGCGGCCGGCAACGATCTGGTTGTGGCTTGGCATGGCGGTGCTGTTGGAGAGGTTGAACTCGCGGTCAACCAGTCGCTTGGCGCGGTCGTCTTCAAAATCATCCGGGGTGACAGCCTTGTCATTGACCGCCACCAGACGGCCGCGAATCATGGGGTACCAGTCGAACTTGCTGACCCCGCCGTCGCGCAGCGCTTTTTGAAACGCATCGCCCTGCTCGGGCTGCACGTTGATCACAAAGCGATTGGGTGCATCAGGCGGCGTGGCCTTGCGCCAGCTGCTGATCAGGTCAGTGCGCAGCAGCACCAACAGCATCAGGGCCAGCAGGCCGACCGCCAGCGCGCTGGTCTGCACCACCGCATAGACCGGTCGCGCCGACAACTGACGCGTAGCCAGCACCATCCAGCGCGGCGCGGTAGCCTCATTGACACTGGCGCGCAACAACTTGACCGCGACGAAGCTGGTGGCCGCAAAGACCAGTACGGCGGCGGCAAAACCACCGACGGCGATCAGGCCCAGCTTCAGGTCACTGCTGGCAGCCACCAGCAAGGCGGCAAAACCCGCCGTCCCCATCGCGAGCACGGCAATTGAGGCCGGCTTGAGCTTGCCCACCTCGCGGCGAATCACGCGCAGCGGTGGCACAGAGGCCAGCTGCAGCACAGGCGGCAAGCCAAAGGCCAGCAGCAGCGTCAAACCCATGCCCATGCCAAACAGCACGGGCCAAAGCGTCGCTGCGGGCAAGGCTGTTTCGACCAGGCCGGCCAGCAGCAAAACAAAACCGTAGTGCACGGCAAAGCCCAAGGCGACGCCCAAAGCGCTGGCAAACAGACCGGTCAGTACAAACTCAAAGGCATAGGCCAGCGCGATGGTGCGTTGCGGCTGGCCAAGCACGCGCAGCATGGCGCAGTCGTCCAGATGCTTGGCGGCAAAGCTGCGCGCCACAATCGCCACCGCCACAGCACTTAAAAGCGCCGCCAGCAGCGCCACCAGATTGAGGAATTTCTCGGCCCGGTCCAGCGTCTGGCGCATCTCGGGGCTGCCTGTTTCAAGTGACTCAAGCCGCACGCCGCGCACGCCAGACTGCTCAAAAGGTTTTTTGATTTCTTCTGTCGCCCAGTTGACGAACTGATTGACCGATTTATCGTCGCCCGCGACGGCAAATCGGTAACTGGTGCGACTGGCCGGTTGAATCAGGCCGGTCGCCGGCAGGTCAGCCTGGTTGATCATCACACGTGGCGAGAAGCTCGCGAAACCCGCACCGCGGTCAGGCTCCTGGATGATGATTCGGCTGATCTTGAAACTCGCATCACCCACCAACAAGGTCTGACCCGGCTGGAGACCAAGCGCATCAAGCAGTGCGGGGTCGGCCCAGGCCGTGCCAGGAGCCGGCACGTCACGCGTCTCATCGCCCCCAGCTTCAGCCGAGCTGGCGACTTTCATCACGCCGCGCAGCGGGTAGCCCGCGGGCACGGCCTTGAAGGCCACCAGCTTGGCCTGGCCGCCGTCCTGCTCGGTCGCACGCGCCATGGTCGGAAAACTCACGGTCGATGCGACTTTGAGGCCCAAGGCCTGTGCGCGCGCGATAAAAATGGCTGGTGTCACCCCGTCGCTGCGCAGCACGGCGTCGCCACCGAGCAGTTGGCGCGCGTCACGCTGCAGGCCACCCTTGAGTCGATCGGCAAAAAACCCAACGGCGCTCAGGGCCGCCACCGCCAGCGTGACCGCCACAATCAGCAGGCGCAACTCGCCTGCGCGCAAATCGCGCAGCAGCGTACGCCAGCCGAGTTTTAAAAATAAGGTGTTCATGAGGCTACCTTAGCGCACAAGTGCTAGCCGCTGGTTTTGTGAGGATGGCGCGCACGGTTTGTCTCAGGACTGCGGGGCCGAAGCATCGGGTTTGACCACCAGTCCGGACTGAAGCTTCAAACGCTGGGGCTGGGCGTAACAAACAAAGCGTTTGTTGGTCGCGCGGCCAATCGCGCACAAGCCGACCATCTGCGCGACCTGATGCCCCATCTGGGTGATCCCGCTGCGTGAGACCACGATGGGCACGCCCATCTGAGCCGACTTGATCACCATCTCGCTGGTCAGCCGGCCGGTGGTGTAAAAAATCAAAGCGTCCGAACCGAAATCGCCCGTTGCAGCGCCGGATGTAGCGTGCCACTCTTCAACAGCCAGGGCCACGGAACCGGCTTCGCCGGGCAGCAAGGGCAGCGCAGTACGCGAAGCGACAAGCGTAGGGGCCATCGAACGCAGCGACGGGCCGCCCCGAGCAAGTTCAACCCCCTCGGGGGGCAGCGCGGTACGCGAAGCGACAAGCGTGGGGGACATCGAACGCAGCGACGGACCGCCCCGAGCAAGTTCAGCCACCTCGGGGGGCAGCGCGGTACGCGAAGCGACAAGCGTGGGGGCCATATTGAGCCACATCCAGCCAGCAATCGTGTCTATGGCGTTGTGCCTGCCAACGTCTTCCACAAACAGCAGCATCTCGGGTTCAGCCGCTGTCGTGTCAAAGAGCGCACACGCGTGAACTGAGCCGGCAGATTTATAAGTTGTTTCTTTCAGGCGTATGGTGTTGACCAGCGAATACAACTGGCTTTGTGTGAGGCTGGCCTCCGGCGGCAAGCTGATCTGGTCAAGCTCATCCATCAGGCCACCAAACACGCTGCCTTGTCCGCAACCGGTGGTCACCACGCGTTTGGAAGTTTTTTCTTCAATGTCTTCAATGCCATGACGGGTCTTGACCGCAGCCGCGCCTACATCCCAATCCACTGTGATGGACTCGATGTCATGAACAGACTTGACGAGGCGCTGGTTACGCAGATAGCCCAGCACCAGCCATTCGGGGTGCGCGCCCAGTGTCATCAGGGTCACCAGTTCGCGTTTGTCGACATAGACAGTGAGCGCGCGCTCTGCAGGAATTGAAACCTGCAGATGCTCGCCGTATTCATTGATCGCATCGATCTCGCAAGTCAGGGGTGCCTGGGCTAGGCTGAGGTGGGGCAAGGTCATGGTTGGAGACTACAACAAAAAAGGCCGTCACCTTGCGGCGCGGCCTTTGAGAAAAACAGGGAAGGTCAGCTGCGCGAATCAGGACTTCTTGGCTGGCGTAGGTACTGCGGCAGGTGCCTTGCCACTCGGTGGGCTGACAGCCGTTACTGCAGGTGAATGCGCGCCCGCAGCTTCGGCCGGCTTGGCCACGACCGGCGGTGTGTAGGTGAAGGCACCAGGATCGGCGCAGGCCGGCGTTGCTGGCGGTGTCTTGGTCTCTTTTCCAGCGGCTTTGGCTGACTTGAGGTAAGCCGCAGCGACCTTGTCTTGCGTCTTGCACAGCTGGTAGCCGTCAACCTTGCCGGCCCAAGCCGTCTTGGCAGCGGCTTCTGCGGCCTTGGCCTTGGCTTCGTCGCTAGGGGCCGGAAGCTTTGCAAAGGCCAGCGAGCAAACGCTGACCAGCAGCCCCGTCAACACGCTTGATAGGAGTAGTTTCTTCATGGGTTTCTCGCTCTTTATTTCTGCGTTCATGCCTGAACGGCTGGGCCGGGCGCTGCAGGCTGACTGCGCTGCGCAGGAATCTTGCCGGCCTTGACATCGTCATACCAAATTTCGTGATGTTCCTTGGCCCATGTCTCATCGACATAACCAGTCTTCATACCCTTGTAAGCGTCTTGCATGCCAATGGTACCGAGGTAAATGTGGGCGATAAACATCGACATCATCAACACGGTCGCAACCGCATGCACCATGTGGGCGATCTGCATGGTCGAGCGCTCATAGACCAGCCCCGGCAGGATTTTGTCGAGCACAAAACCCGAAGAAACCACCACCAGACCGAGGAAGAAAACGCCACCCCAGAACACCACTTTCTCACCGGCATTGAAACGATTTGACGGAACTTCCGCATCCCCCAGCAAGCCACCACCCTTGAGCAGCCACTGCAGGTCACCCTTTTGCGGCCAGTTGTCGCGCAGGAAGGTGAAAAATACAACCGCCAGCGAGACCGCAAACAGCGGCCCGGCAAAGTTGTGCATGTTTTTGAGCAGATAGGTCAACCAGCCGAACAAGGTGCCGCCAATGATGGGCTGCAAGAAGAACTTGCCAAAAGCCATGACCACGCCTGAAACGCCCAAAACCACGAATGCGATGGCATTGGACCAGTGGGCTGCACGTTCAAACGGCGTGAAGCGTTCGATTTTCCGGCCGGTGTCCGGCGCATGGTTTTTGATCATGCCCTTGGCACGGTAAAAAATACCAATTGCCAGCACCACGATCAGCAGCAGCGAGCCGCCGTAAGGAATCAACCAATTGTTGCGCACTTGCCGCCAGGCTTCACCTGCATTGGTCAGGCGCGAGCCCGGGTATTGCACAAAAGGCTGGATCAAATTACCAGCTTCCGGCGACTCGCTCTTGGGCAGGCTGCTGTAACCAGTCACACCCGCACCGACCTGGCGCCACATGGGCGCATTGTTGCGTGGCTGAACCTTGGCGCGCTCACCATTGGTCTGCTGCGCGTAGTTGGGGTCTTCACTGGCGTCGGGCTTGACCTCGAAAATACTCTGCCCCTGGATAGCGCCAGCAGCGGCCGCTGGCGCTGCGGCCGGCGCTGGCGCCTGCGCGCAAACCAGACCCGCAGAGCCGATGGCAACCAAAAATGCAGCAATCTGTGCACGTACCGAAATTGTCATAAGGCCTCCGGTAAGCTATTTTTGAACGCTCAGCTTGGAGTATTCATTCTGGGTGTTCTGCATCCTGGCCTTGAGGCCCTGCTCCCAGCTGGTCTTGTCGCCGACCTTCCAGCCCGGTGCTACAAATGCATTTTCGGCGCCCAGATAAGCTGCGGCATCGCTTTTCTTGCCGCCAAGGGTTTGCGGCTTTTCGCCGCAGGCAGAAAGCAAAGTCGCCGCAGCCAGGCAGCCTAGCAAGATCAGATGTTTCATGATTTGGCTCCCACTGGCGGCTGGCCTGCTTGCTTGGAGCCGTAGGCCGTGCCCCAGCCCCATACCTCGGCACCCTTGCCACGCTGAACGACACGATTGCGGAAGATATCGGCAACCACATCGCCATCACCGGCGAGCAGCGCCTTGGTCGAGCACATCTCTGCGCAGGCCGGCAGCTTACCTTCAGCCAGACGGTTGCGGCCATACTTCTCAAACTCGGCTTCGCTGCCATTGACTTCCGGACCACCGGCGCAGAAGGTGCACTTGTCCATCTTGCCGCGTACCCCGAAGGTACCCGACGAAGGGAACTGAGGCGCGCCAAACGGGCAGGCATAAGAGCAGTAACCGCAGCCTATGCAAATGTCCTTGTCATGCAAGACCACGCCCTCGTCGGTGCGGTAAAAGCAATTGACCGGGCAAACTGCCATGCAGGGTGCATCGCTGCAGTGCATGCAGGCGACCGAGATCGATTTCTCGCCAGGAACGCCGTCATTGAGCGTCACCACGCGCCGGCGGTTCACGCCCCATGGCACTTCGTGTTCGTTCTTGCAGGCCGTGACGCAGCCGTTGCATTCAATGCAACGCTCCGCATCGCAGACAAATTTCATTCTTGCCATGGTGTTATGCCCTTTCCACGTTGCAAACAGTGGTTTTTGTTTCTTGCATCATCGTGACGCTGTCGTAGCCGTAGGTGGTCGCGGTGTTGATCGCCTCACCGCGCACGATAGGCGCAGCACCACTCGGGTAATAGGCCAGCATGTCAGCGCCTTGCCAGCGACCGGAGAAGTGAAAGGGCATGAACACGGTGTCTGGACCGACGCGTTCAGTGACCATGGCCTGCACATTCAGGCGCGCACCAGTCGGTGTGCTGACCCATGCGCGCTCGCCATTGCGTATGCCTTTTTCAGCCGCAACCTTGGGATTGATCTCGATGAACATCTCCTGCTGCAGCTCGGCCAGCCATGGGTTGGAACGGGTCTCTTCACCACCGCCCTCGTACTCCACCAGACGGCCTGAGGTCATGACCAGCGGAAACTTCTCGTGCACCTTGTCAGCGATATTTTTCTGCTGGACAGATTTATACAGCGTCGGCAAGCGCCAGAAGGACTTCTTGTCGTCGTGCGTCGGGTACTTGACCTGGAGATCAGCGCGATTGCCGTAGAGCGGCTCGCGGTGCTGTGGGATGGCGTCCGGGAAGTTCCAGACCACGGCGCGCGCCTTCGCGTTGCCAAACGGATGGCAGCCATGGTTTTTCATGACCACACGGATCAGGCCGCCCGATGAATCGGTCTTCCAGTTCTTGCCTTCCGCCGCTGTTTTTTCAGCGTCGGAGAGCTCGTCCCACCAGCCCAGCTTTTTCACCAGCAGGTGGTCAAACTCGGGGTAACCGGTCGTGATGTCCGCACCCAGCGAATGCGAGCCGTCCTCGGCCAGCAGGCTCTTGCCCTCACGCTCGACACCAAAATTGGCGCGGAAGTTGCCGCCGCCATCCATCACGTGCTTGGAGGTGTCGTACAGATTGGGTGAACCGGGGTGCTTCATCTCGGGCGTGCCGAAGCAAGGCCATGGCAATCCGAAATAGTCACCTGTGGTGTCGTAGCCGGTTTCCTTGTCCTTGCCGCCTTTGGACCTGAGGGTCTTGACGTCGAACAGGTGCATATTGCGCATGTGCGCCTTCAGACGCTCAGGGCTCTGGCCGGTGTAGCCAATGCTCCAGCAGGTCTTGTTGATCTCACGCAGGATGTCTTCAGGCACGGGCTCGTCCATGCCCTTGACCTTTTGCATCTTGAAGTTCTTGGACAGCTCCTTGGCAAAGCCAAGCTTTTCCGCGAACTGTTGCATGATCATGTGGTCACTGCGGCTTTCCCACAGCGGCTCTATGACTTTTTCACGCCACTGAATGGAGCGATTGGAAGCCGTCACGGAACCGGTGGTTTCAAACTGCGTGGCCGCCGGCAGCAGGTAAACCGCGCGGTTGGGGTTCAGATCTTCGGGCTTGCCAGGCATCGCAGCCATGGCAGCAGTGGCCGAAGGATAGGGATCGATCACGACCAGCAGATCGAGCTTGTCCATCGCGCGCTTCATCTCGAGGCCGCGGGTCTGGGAGTTCGGCGAATGACCCCAGAAAAACACACCGCGCAGGTTGGAGTCCTGATCAATGAATTCGTTTTTCTCCATCACGCCGTCAATCCAGCGCGAGACGGTGATGCCTGGCTTGCCCATCATGGCCGGAGATGCGTAGCGGCCCTTGATCCAGTCAAAGTCCACACCCCAGGTCTTGGCGAAATGCTTCCAGGAGCCTTCAGCCAAACCGTAGTAACCGGGCAACGAATCAGGGTTCGGGCCGACGTCGGTCGCGCCCTGCACGTTGTCATGACCGCGGAAAATGTTGGTGCCGCCGCCGGACACGCCGACATTGCCCAGCGCCAGCTGCAGGATGCAGGAAGCACGAACAATCGCGTTACCCGTCGTGTGCTGGGTCTGGCCCATGCACCAGACAACGGTCGAGGGCCGGTTCTTGGCCATCATCTCGGCCGCCATGTAGACACGCGCTTCAGGCACGCCACAGGCTTCTTCAACCTTGTCTGGCGTCCATTTGGCGAGCACTTCTTCCTTGATCTTGTCCATGCCATAGACACGGTCGTTGATGTACTTGGTGTCTTCCCAGCCGTTCTTGAAGATGTGATACAGCATGCCGAACAGAAACGGGATGTCAGAGCCTGAACGAATCCGGATGTACTCATCGGCCTTGGCCGCCGTGCGCGTGAAACGCGGATCGACCACGATCATCTTGCAGCCGGTTTCCTTGGCATGCAACATGTGCAGCAGGCTCACCGGATGCGCCTCGGCGGCGTTCGAGCCAATGTACAACGCGCACTTGCTGTTCTGCATGTCGTTGTAGGAGTTGGTCATCGCGCCATAGCCCCAGGTGTTGGCAACGCCAGCGACCGTGGTGGAGTGGCAGATACGCGCCTGGTGGTCGCAGTTGTTGCTGCCCCACAAGCTCATCCATTTGCGCAGCAGATAGGCCTGCTCGTTGTTGTGCTTGGACGAACCCACCACGTAAAGAGAGTCAGGACCATTGTCCTTGCGCAGCTGCAGCATGCGTGCGCTGATTTCGTCAAGCGCTGTTTCCCAGCTGATGCGCTCGTATTTGCCATTGACCAGCTTCATCGGGTAACGCAAACGGAACTCGCCGTGACCGTGCTCGCGCAGGGCTGCCCCCTTGGCGCAATGCGCACCCAGGTTGATAGGCGAGTCGAACACCGCTTCCTGACGAACCCAGATGCCGTTTTCAACCACTGCGTCAACTGCGCAGCCGACCGAGCAGTGGGTGCAGACCGTGCGCTTGACTTCAATTTTTCCGCTGCCGTCGGCCGCGCCAGGCGTCGCGGCCTTGGCTTTTTGGACCAGCGTCAGCTGGGTCGCAGCCAGGCCAACGCCTACGCCCAGGCCTGAACGGCGCAAAAACGCACGTCGGTCCATGGTGGGCAGGGCATTGGACAGACCGCGCGACAGGCTTTGCACAAATCGTGCAGAGCCGACACGACGCGTCGCATCGGTATGAATACTGTTGGATTTTTTCGTGAGCAGCATGAAGCTCTCCGTAAGAATGAAAACGGGATGAATTAAATGCGCGTGGTCTTGTAGTAGCGCTTGACGTGTTCCGACAAGCTGTAACCGCCACCATTTTCAGGCGCTGGCTTGAGCGTCTCAACAGCGACTTCGGGCGCGGACGACACGCCCGGCAAGGCCACAACAGCAGCGGCTGCAGCGCCTGCGGCAGCTGCACCGAAAAAGAAACCTCGGCGTGAGGGTTTGGGCTGGCTATCCATATTGATCTCCAAGAAACCGGTCGGTCTATGCAATTGTTTTCATAATGTAAGTCGTACTTGGGCAGACCACAACGATTTGCGCGTCTCAAACCTACAAAACTGGGGAAAACGATAGGAGCGCAGATTGTAGTGTCGAAAGCAAGGTCGCCATCAGACGAAATGCAATAGCCCCAGACTGTTTTGACGCCGGGTCTGCACTGTGCAAAACAAGCCTAGTCCAGCATGTCAAAGCCCTGCGACTCAACGCTGACAAAAACCTGCGTGAATGCCGCCAGAGCCCGGTAAAAGCGGGACTTCGGGTGCTGCATCACGGCTTCACACATCATGGGCATCCAGGGCTGGACATGGCGCGCAAAGAACTCGGCCTGGCGCGTCAGGTTGGCCACGGCGACATCGTCACCGGCAATCAGGTAGCGCATGACTTCACACAGGTAAGCCACATGATCCTCGGTCTCAGGCATGGCTTCGTCCCGGCCCAGCCCCAGTGCGGCGATATCCGTGCGCAAGGCCGCAAGCGGCTTTTCGTTGAGAAAGCCGCTGAGGTAATGGGAGCCAAACAAGTAGACCTCGGGCTTACCCACGCCGCCAAACAAGGCGTCGTACTCCAGACGTATCTCGTCCAGGTTTTGCGCGCGTGCGGCAGCCACCAGCTCGGCCCACGAACTCTCAAGCACGGCACCAGGCGCGGGCGCCTCGGTCACCGCCACCTTGAGGCTGTCATGCAATTGAGCAGAGGGCGCGGCATAGTACAGCGCGGCGAGCAGGCCATAGACTTCCGCGCGTGCGGTTTCTTCGTCGAGGGCCGAGGATTGGAGTTGGGCTTGCGTCATGCTTGATTCATATTGGACTCAGACTCACCGGATATCGGTAATCTTGAGTTCGTTTTCGGCGGAGTAGATGTCAATCACGCGGCAGTCACCGCACATTTTCAGGCGATCAGCAGCCGGGCCCTGGAACATCGCGTGCCCTGCCAGCCTGCCCAGCATGGACTCAATCGCCTTGAGCGTTCCAAAGGGTTTGGCGCAGCGTATGCACTGATAAGGCTGACTCTCATTGAGCACGCGGGCTTCCTTGCGCTGGGGTGTCAGCAGCAGGCGCGGCGCCAGCGTGATCGCGTCTTCCGGGCAGGTGCTGGCGCACAGGCCGCATTGAACGCAGTTTTTCTCGATGAATTTGAGCTGTGGCAGCTCCGGGTTGTCTTGCAAGGCGCTGGCCGGGCAGGCGCTCACGCAGCTCAGGCACAGGGTGCAGGCGTCGCGGTTGACGAGCAGGCTGCCAAACGGCGAGCCCCTGGACGGCAGCTCAATCGCTTCCGGCAAGGCAACCGGCGCCTGGGTCGTCAGGTGGTCCAGCGCCATGTCCAGTGTGCTGCGCTTTTCCTGCGCCACGGCAAAGCGTGCAGGACTGGCCGGCACGGTGGGCCGGGCACGCGCCAGACTTTGCAGCCTGGCATCCAGATCGCCGAGGTCGGCAGGCGCGCCAGCGCTTGAAGTGCGTAGCAGCTGAAAGTGAACGCCCGGGTAACCCAGGCCATTGAGCAGGGCCTGGGCCACGCGCATCTGGTCGGCCAGACCGTCCAGATAGGCTGGAGCCTCTTCATCGGTGACCAGCACCGTCACCTGGGACGCGCCAAAGGCGATGGCGCTCAACCACAGGTCCAGCCCCACGCTGGCGGTATGCCAGAGCGCGACCGGAATGACATTTGCCGGCACACCCCGAATGGCTTTTTGCAGGCGGGCCGCGCGACCAAGGGCCTCTATGGTCTGCTGACCCTTGACCTGGCTGTGGAACAACAAGCTGGCGTGCGCCCCACCGGCCTTGGCATAGGTTGTCAGCAGCGTCTTGAGGCGTACCCCTTGCTCGCTGGCGCGGGGGTAGGCATAAGTCAATGCACCTGTCGGGCAGACCGTGGTGCAGGCACCGCAGCCAACACACAGATTCGGGTTGACCACAATCTGCTTGCGGCTTTTCTCGCTGCTGACGGCACCGGCCGAGCAGATATCCACGCAGGCATTGCAGCCGACGGTCTCGTTGCGGCTGTGTGCGCAGAGCTTTTGCTTGTAGGCAAAAAATTTCGGCTTTTCAAACTCGCCGACCATATCGCGCAGCTTGAGCACCGTGGCCAGCAAACCTGGCGACGCCAGGCCCGCCGACGCAGCCGATGCGAAGTAGCCCTGCGGTGGCGCATGCAGCGTGATCAGGGGCTGGGCGCCAAGATCCAGCACCAGGTCGAAGGCCTCGCTGGCCGACTGCGGCGCACGGCTGAAGTCAATCGCTCCAGCAACCTTGCAAACTGCAACGCAGTCCCTGTGGAACTTGCATTTATCGCTATCAATCTGGTAGCTGAGATCAATCGCGCCCTCAGGACAAACCGCCACACAGGCATTGCAGCGGGTGCACAGATCAAGATCAATCGGATTGCTCTTGTCCCATTTGGCTTCAAACTGGCCCAGCCAGCCTGTGAGCTTCAGACCCGTGCCACTGATGACTGGGTACTGGCGCTCCTGCGCGGGAAAACCAGACAGCGCCGATGCGGACACACCCTGCGCAAAAATCGTCACGTCCAGCGTGTCTGCCAGCAGCGCGGCGATCTGCTCGGCCTGGTCCAGTGCGCCAACAATCAGCAGGCGACCGGCGCTTTTGTAGGTGACGGTTGAGACCGGCTCGGCATCCGGCAGGTGGGCTGCGGCGAGCAGCGCGGCGATCTTGGGGCTGGCGCTGGCCGCGTCACGACTCCAGCCACCGGTCTCGCGGATGTTGACGAATTTGATCACCGAACGCACGCCCTCGGTCTGCTGCGCGACTTCGGCGAACAGGCGCTTTTCCTGCGTGCAGGCCACCACGACATCGTCGCCGGACTGAACAGCTTTCTGGAATGCACCGGCTTCACGCCGGCACAGCGCCGAATGCAGGCTCAGGGTTTCATTGAGGGCCGCGCCCAGCGTCTGAGGCTGGAGCGGCATGGTCTGGTTGCAGTCGCAAATCAGTGTCGGCATGGTCTTTTAGGCTGGCCACCAAGTCAGTCGCTTCAGGCGATGGCTCGGCTTGGCTGGGAATTTCGGGAGTGACCTGGCCGGAAGGCACGAGGTCCGCGTTTTCTGGGGACTGTGCCACGGTTTGGTCACTAGGGTTATTGGCATTTTCCCACGCTGGCGAAGCCGCAGCATTTTGATCTGCGCTGTCCTGGTCTTCGGGAAACAAATTGAGAAACTTCGCACCCGTCATTTGCCTGAGCATGGACTCGGGAATCGGGTCAGACTTGGAATAGTCATCTATATAGATGTCAAGACCGTCCATGATGTTGAAATGCGGGTCGGCAAAGAGTTTTTTCATCGCCGCATTGCGCACCTCAGCGCCCACGCCACGCGCCATAAAAGGCGTGAAATCCGAGTCCTTGGTAAGCAGCTTCGCGTCATCAAGTGACAGCACTGGTGCGGCTGGCGCCGGCTCTGGTGCAGCGCTGGCGTGCAAAGCAGCGGGCGCGGCCTGCTCTGCAGACGTCACGGATACCGGCGCGCCAGCTGCTGCGGGTTTCGCTGCTGGCTGCGGCTCCTGCAAGGGCTTGCCCTGCAGCACATCGGTCTTGCGACGCGCCCAGCGGCCCAGGAAACCGTTGGCTTCTTCAGCCACGGCCAGTTCCGCCCATGGTCTTGTCTGTGCTCACGCGCACCGGGTTGCCAAATCTGTCCTGCAAGGTCTTGAAGCTTTGCGGGCGCTGGCGCCGCTTGGCTTCGAGCACATGATGCTGGTCGACAAAACGCTGCAACCACTGAACCACATCGAGCGGCGCGGCGACCTGCTCCACGGTTTCCTGCGCGTCCAGCCAGCGCCCGGCGTCGTGGTAGCTCAGCGTCACGATTTGCGGAACAGCGACCGGCTCATCAGCCAGCAAGGCCTGCTCTTCCATGCGCCAGACTACCCAGAAACAGGGCTGGGGCGTGGTCACGTTGAGGTAATAGCCTTCGGCATCGCCTATAAACAGTTCCACCTTGAAGCCGGGATGCAGCCAGCGCTCTTCGCTGTCGTCCTTGAGCAGCAGGCGCGGCTGCTGGCCAAAACCAGCCTCATGCGGCACCACATCGGCCAGCTCCCACCGCCACGGCTGCCAGCGGTTGTCAATGCGCTCGCGGCGCATGATGACGGCGACCGACACGCAAGGGCGCCTAAGCGCCTCATCGGTATCGGGGGACTGCAGGACAAATTCGGACATGCGAGCAGTGTAAAGCGCGCCCTATACCCGCAGGCAGCCATGGCTTTTTCTAACTTGCCGCAGTCCCCTCTGGCGCCTAGTGCTTCGCAGCGCCTTGGCCATAACCCGGCACCGCAGCCGCATGACCGCCGCGCCGTACCGCCACCGCACAGTACTTGAACTCGGGAATTTTCCCGAACGGGTCGAGCGCGGCGTTGGTCATCAGGTTGGCCGCAGCCTCGTAGTAGGCAAAAGGCATGAAGACCGCGCCCTGCGGCGTGCCGTCGTCACGCCGCACATGAATCGCCACTTCGCCGCGGCGCGACTGCACCGTGATCACGTCACCGGGCTCCAGACCCAGGCTGGCCAGGTCCGCGCCGCACATAGAGGCGGTGGCCACGGGTTCAATCGCATCAAGCACCACCGTGCGGCGCGTCATGCTGCCGGTATGCCAATGCTCGAGCTGGCGACCCGTGATCAGCACAAAGGGGTAGGCGGCATCGGGCCGCTCGTTGGCCGGAATGATGTCGGCCGGCACCAGGTGCACACGCCCGTCCTGGGTCGCAAACCTGTCGATAAAAACCGTGGGCGCACCAGGATCGTCAGCGCTCAGGCAAGGGTAGGTGACGCTCGATTCACGCTCCAGCCGTTCCCAACTGATGCCGGAAATCACCGCATGCATGGCCTGACGCATTTCTTCATAAACCTCGGCAACACCGTCGTGCTCGCCTTGGTAATTCCAGTCAAGTCCCATACGGCTGGCGATTTGCTGGATGATCCACAAATCGGGCCTGGCCTGTCCGGGCGCGTCAATCGCCTGCCTGCCCATCTGCACCATGCGGTCGGTGTTGCTGACGGTGCCGGTTTTTTCTGGCCACGCGGTCGCCGGCAAGACCACATCGGCCAGCCAGGCGGTTTCGGTCATGAAGATGTCCTGCACCACCAGATGCGACAGGCTGGCCAGCGCATGGCGCGCATGGTTCAGGTCGGGGTCGCTCATGGCCGGGTTCTCACCCATCACGTACATCCCGCGCACCTTGTGCGGATCGCTTTCTGGCGCCAGCGCCTTGTGCATGATTTCCACCACGGTGTAGCCGGGCTTCTCATCGAGTGTGGTGTTCCAGAAGTTTTCGAACCAACGGTGCGCGTCCTGGTTATCCACACGCTGGTAGTTGGGGAACATCATGGGAATCAGGCCCGCATCGCTGGCGCCCTGCACATTGTTCTGGCCGCGCAGCGGATGCAGGCCGGAGCCGGGTTTGCCGATCTGCCCGGTGACCGTGCTCAGCGCAATCAGGCAGCGCGCGTTGTCGGTGCCGTGCACATGCTGGCTGATGCCCATGCCCCACAAAATCATCGCGCCCTTGGCCTTGGCGAATTCGCGCGCCACTTCGCGCAGCGTCTCGGCAGGAATGCCGCAGATAGGCGCCATCGCCTCGGGGCTGTAGGCCTTGACGTTGTCGCGCAGCGCTTCAAAGTTGCTCGCGCGCTCGCGGATGAAGTCCTGATCCGTCAGGCCCTCTTCGATCACGGTGTGTATCAGTGCGTTGAGCATGGCCACGTCGGTGTCGGCCTTGAACTGCAGCGTGCGCCAGGCGTGTTTGCCGATGTCAGTGATGCGCGGGTCTGCCAGCACGATCTTGGCGCCGCGCTTGGCAGCGTTTTTCATCCAGGTCGCAGCCACCGGATGGTTGGAGGTCGGGTTGGAGCCGATCACAAAAATCAGGCCGGCGTGCTCTACATCGTTGACCTGGTTGCTCACCGCGCCCGAGCCCACGCCTTCAAGCAGTGCCGCGACGCTGGACGCATGGCACAAACGCGTGCAATGGTCGACGTTGTTGCTGCCAAAACCGGTGCGCACCAGTTTCTGGAACAGATAGGCTTCTTCATTGCTGCCCTTGGCCGAGCCAAAACCGGCAAGTGCTTTTTTGCCATAGCTGTCGCGCAGCCCCCTGAGGCTGCCTGCGCTCATGGCCAAGGCTTCTTCCCAGCTCGCTTCACGAAAAACCTCGGACCAGTCGGCCGTATGGTGGTTGAGCCGCTCCAGGGCGGCAGGATCTTTGGCCACACCGGCCTTGCGTATCAAAGGCATTGTCAGGCGCTGCGGGCTGTTCGCATAGTCAAAACCAAAGCGGCCCTTGACGCAGAGGCGGCTGTGGTTGGCAGGACCATCGCGGCCGTCCACACTGACGATCACGTTGTCCTTGACGTTGTAGGTCAGCAGACAACCGACACCGCAAAACGGGCAGACCGAGTCGACTTTCTTGTCCACCACCTGTGAGCCGATTTGCGTTTTTGGCATCAGCGCACCGGTCGGGCAAGCCTGTACACATTCACCGCAGGCGACGCAGCTGCTGTCGCCCATGGCGTCGTCCAGGTCAAACACGATGGCGCTGTGCGCGCCGCGCATGGCGTAGCCAATCACATCGTTGACCTGCTCTTCGCGGCAGGCGCGCACGCAGCGGTTGCACTGGATGCAGGCATCCAGGTTGACGGCCATGGCCGGGTGCGACACATCGGCTTTGGGCTGCTCGCGTCGCAGGGCCTTGAGTTCGGGGCGCACCTGCACGTCCATGCGGGCCGCCCATTGACTGAGTTCGCCGTGCTGGCCCTCACCCCTGCCCTCTCCCGCCGGGAGAGGGAGTGAAGACAAAGACGAAGAAGATAAATTAGTCCCCTCTCCCTCTGGGAGAGGGTTAGGGTGAGGGCTCCGAGGATCGCCCCCCGAACCATTCCACTTGTAGCCAACATCCGGCATGTCAGACAGCAGCATCTCCAGCACCATCTTCTGACTCTTGAGCGCACGCTCGCTCTGCGCCTGCACCTCCATGCCGGCTGTTGCATGGCGGCAGCAGCTGGGCGCCAGCGTGCGCTCACCCTTGACCTCGACCACGCAGGCGCGGCAGTTGCCGTCGGGCCGCAAGCCGTCCTTGAAGCAAAGATGGGGAATCTCCACGCCATGGCGCTGGGCGGCCTTGAAAATGGTTTCGCCCTTGTAGGCGTGGATGGTGTTGCCGTCCAGCTTGAATTCAACCGTCTGGGGCATCACTTCGACAAGTGTGGCGGGGGCGTTCATGGGGCCTCTTTATTGATGCGGTGCTCGGTGCCGACGGATTCACCAGGTGAGGGCAATGCACCCAAATACTGCGGCTCGCCGACTTCCGCGGCGAAATATTTCTGGATGCTGCGTATAGGATTCGGCGCTGCCTGACCCAGGCCGCAGATGGACGCGTCGCCCATCACCTGCGCCAGGTCTTCCAGCGTCTGCGAATCCCACACCGGCGCCTGCATCAGCCGCGCCGCCTTGGCCGTGCCGACGCGGCAAGGTGTGCACTGGCCGCAGCTCTCATGCTCAAAGAAGCGCATCACATTGAGCGCGGCATCGCGCGCCCGGTCGTGCTGGCCCAGGATGATGACCGCCGCCGAGCCGATAAAGCAACCATAGGGCTGCAGGGTGTCGAAATCGAGCGGGATACCGTTCATGCTGGCCGGCAGGATGCCGCCCGAGGCGCCGCCCGGAAGATAGGCATAGAAGTCATGCCCATCGGCCATGCCGCCGCAATACTCGTCAATCAGCTCCTGCACCGTGATGCCGGCCGGTGCCAGCTTGACGCCTGGCTGCTTGACCCGCCCACTGACGCTGAAGGACCGCAGGCCCTTGCGGCCATGTCGTCCAAAGCTGCCAAACCACTCTGGACCTCTTTCGACAATGTCGCGCACCCAGTAAAGGGTTTCAAAATTGTGCTCCAGCGTGGGCCGTCCAAACAGGCCCACTTCGGCAATATAGGGCGGCCGCATGCGCGGCTCACCGCGCTTGCCTTCAATGCTTTCAATCATGGCCGACTCTTCGCCGCAAATGTAGGCGCCGGCGCCGCGCCGCAGTTCAATCAGCGGCAACTGGCAAGGCGGATCGGCACGCAGCTTGTCCAGCTCTTTTTGCAGGACGGCACGGCAATCGTGGTACTCGTCACGCAGGTAGATGTAGCAGGCTTCAACGCCCACGACCTGGGCCGCCACCAGCAGGCCCTCGAGGAAGCGGTGCGGATCACGCTCCAGATAGGTGCGGTCCTTGAAAGTGCCGGGCTCGCCCTCGTCGATGTTGACGGCCATGAGGCGTGGCGCGGGCTGGTCGCGCACAATGCGCCACTTGCGCCCGGCCGGAAAGCCCGCGCCGCCCAGGCCGCGCAGGCCTGAGCCTTCCATCGCCTTGATGATGGCTTCCGCGTCTTCTTCTCCATTGACGACAGCGGCTGCCAGGGCGTAGCCGCCGTTGGCGCGGTAGGTGTCGTAATCGGTATACGCCGGCAGATCGCCGTCGGTCACGACTGGAATGGCTTTTTCAGCATACTCGGCCACTACAAAATTAATAGCTGTCTGCGCCCGAGCAGCGGGCTTGACAGGCATTTTTTGCATCTGAACAGCAGCTTGCACAGCAGCAGCCGTGGCAAACGGCACGGCGCGCTGGTGCACCGCCACGGCCGGTGCCTGCTCGCAACGCCCTATGCAGGGTGCAGAAATGACCCGCACATGGTCGCTGCCCAGCAGCGCCGGCAAGCGCGCCAGCAAGTCCTGCGCGCCGGCCATTTCACAGGCCAGGCCATCACACACGCGCACCGTCAGGCCTGGCGCTTGTGCATCGCCCTTGAGCACTTCGAAGTGGTGGTAGAAAGTCGCCACCTCATAGACCTCGGCCATGGGAATATTCATCTCTTTGGCCAGGGCAACCAGATGGCGGTCATGCAGACCGCGGTAAGCATCATTGAGCTTGTGCAGCTGCTCTATCAGCAGATCGCGGCGATGCCCGGTATCAGGTCTGGCGCCGATCAGAGCGCGGACCTCAGCCACGGACGCATCATCGGCCTGCCGCCCCTTGAGCTTGCTTTTGCGGCGAATGCGCTCGCGCATATCGTCAACGGTGGCGATAGCCACCGCTTTGACTTCAGACTGCTGACCCGGATGATTCATATTGGCTTGACCCATGACCGTGCATTTGGAGACTGCACGGCCAACTGGGCATTAAAAACGAGGTAAAAAATTCAGGCAAAAAACTTCGCGACACTTTGCAAGGTGCGGTAGACACCCCAGGCCAGCGGAATGCCGACAGCCAGCCATGCCAGCACAACCAAGGCCGGGTTTACCGTATCGGCGCCGGCATTGGTGCGCTGCACTTCCGACGCGGCCATCTTTTCATGCGCCAGCCGTTTTTCTTCGGCCAGTTCGGCATCCGTCATGAACCACTTGGGATTCAGTGGCCGCACCAGCAAATTGCAGACCAGTCCGACGACCAGCATGCCGGTCAAGATGTACATGGTCTGGTTATAGACCTGCTCGCGTGGAATGCCAAGGCCCAGCTGGTATTCACGCATGTAGTTCACCACCACGGGGCCCAAAATGCCCGCGGTAGCCCATGCGGTCAGCAGGCGGCCATGAATGGCGCCCACCATCTGCGTGCCGAAGATGTCGGCCAGATAGGCCGGCACGGTCGCAAAGCCGCCGCCATACATGCTCAGGATCACGCAAAACGCGGCGACAAACAGCACGATGCTGCCGGCGGCCGCGCTGCCAGGAATGCCGAAATACAGCACGCCACCCAAGACAAAAAAGACCACGTAAGTCATCTTGCGTCCGAGCTTGTCAGACAGGCTGGCCCAGAAAAAACGCCCGCCAATATTGAACAGGCTCAGCAAGGCGGTAAAGCCCGCAGCCACCGAGGCGATCGCCGTGAGCTGCGTCTTGTCGAGCTCCCCGAATTTTTTGGCCACGCCTATCAGCGAGCCGCCAAACACCTCTTGCAGCATGGGTGAAGCCATGCCGATCACACCGATACCGGCGCTGACATTCATGCAAAGCACCATCCAGATCAACCAAAACTGGGGAATGCCCCAGACCTTTTTGACATGCACATGGCGCTGCGTGATCATGGCGTTGCCGGCCTGCGCGGGCGGCGGGGTCCAGCCTTCGGGCTTCCAGCCGGTCTCGGGCACGCGGTAGCCAAAGGCACCGGCCATCATGAAGACAAAATAGACCAGCGCCATCACGACAAAGGTCTGCATCACACCCACGCTGGTCGGCGTGGCGAAAACCTTCATCAGGTCAGCCGCCAGCGGCGAACCTATCATGGCGCCGCCACCAAAACCCATGATGGCCATGCCGGTTGCCATGCCGCGTCTGTCCGGAAACCATTTGATCAGCGTCGAGACCGGCGAGATGTAACCCAACCCCAGGCCGATACCGCCAATCACGCCCGAGCCCAGAATCATCAACCAGAACTGGTGCAGATAGACGCCCAGCGCGGAAATCAGCATGCCGCCACACCAGCACAGTGCCGACACCACGCCGGCCTTGCGCGGACCGGCGCGCTCCAGCCAGCCACCCCAGGTTGCAGCCGAGGTGCCTAGCAGTACAAAAAACAGCGTGTACATCCAACCCAGGGTGGAAATTTTCCAGTCGCAGCTGGTGCTGAAAAGTTCAGCCCAGAAGCCGATATCAGGCCCGCACTTGATGGCCTCCTTGATGCCCAGGGCCTTGGACAAAGGCAGCCAGAAAACCGAAAAGCCGTAGGCCATGCCAATGCAAAGGTGAATGGCCAATGCTGCGGGAGGAACCAGCCACCGGTTGAAACCGGGGCCCGCGATGATGCGTTCTTTGTCGAGAATTCCTGACATGCGCTTCTCCCTGTTGTGTGAACCTTGTTCTTAGTCTCCAGCCCTCTTCAGGCTGCGAGCAGTGTCGGCGGCCCGCCAGGCCGGGTCAAATTCAATCGACACATGGGACGATTCAAAAACTAAATACTGAGTCAATCAGCCCCCACGGTTGCTCACTGCGTGTAGCGCCCTGCCCCCCGAGGTGGCCGCTGCGCCTGCGGCCCTTACTGGGTTGGGAAGCCCTGTGCTATGCGACGTTCTGGATTGATACGAAGGCGGGTTAAACGGTCAGTAGACCGCTGTGCGCGGCGGCGTGGCGCAGCCAGCCGGCATCTTGCGCGAGTGCCAGTGCGGCTTCCAGCGTGCGCGAGGGCCGGTCGCCGCCCTGCGCCATGAAGCCTATCGTCGTGCGCACTTCGGGGCTGACCAGCGGCAAGGCTTCGAGCTCCTGGTAGCCACGCAGCGCACCGACCAGCGCGCCCGGCATCACGGTGCAGACATTACCCTCCACCACCGACAGCGCCAGCGCCAGTATGGAATTGGTTTCAATGCCGGGCTGGCTGACCACGCCGGCTTCGTGAAAGGCGTTTTCAACAATCGTGCGGTTGTGCATCTCTCGCGTGAGCAGGCACAAGGGGTGTTTTGCAGCTTCGGCCCAGGTCATTTTTGGGCCTATCTGCAGCGCACCTTTTTTGATTTTTGCGGCGCGCCGGACAAAAAAGTAATGCTCGGTGTATTGCTTGATCTGGTGCAGGCCGGCGCCGCTTTCACGCAGCCGGTCGGTGTAACCCAGACCCATGTCGAGCGACAGACTTTCTAGCCCCGTCTCAAGCTCGTTGGAACTCATGGAGCGCACGGTAGGCGTGATGCCGGGGTAGCGCGCCTGCAGCAGCGCACAAAAGCGTGCGGCAATCGGCATGGCCGTGGGGACTGCGCCTATGTTGAGGTTGCCCTGCGGCTTGCCTATTCCGCTGTCGAGCTCCTGCTGCAACGTCTCGCGCTCCTGCAGCATGCGTTGCGCACTGAGCAGCACGCGCGCGCCTTCGGGCGTGAAACCTTCAAAGTTGCGGCCGCGCCTGACGATGACTGTGCCGAACTCCCGCTCCAGCGCGCGCAAGGCGTTGGACAGCGCTGGCTGGGTGATATGGCAGGCCTGCGCCGCCCGTCCAAAATGCTTGTGCTCGTCTAAAGCCGCCAAGTAGCGCAAAGAAGCGAGCAGGTTCATGAGCTCAGGTGTTTTTCGAAATCGTAATGGTCGGGAATTTTGCCGAGAAATCCTTGGCCTTGGCTGCCACCGTGATCGCCACCCGGCGTGCCACGGCCTTGTAAATGCCAGCCACCTCACCATCCGGATCGGCGACCACCGTCGGCCTGCCGTTGTCGGCCTGCAGGCGAATCTGCATGTCCAGCGGCAAGGCGCCCAGGTAGTCCATCTGGTAGTCAGCCGCCATCTTCTTGCCACCGCCTTCACCAAAAATATGCTCGGCATGGCCGCACTTGCTGCAGATATGTACCGCCATGTTTTCAACAATGCCCAGAATCGGCACGCCGACTTTTTCAAACATCTTGATGCCTTTTTTGGCGTCCAGCAGGGCAATGTCCTGCGGCGTCGTGACAATCACCGCGCCTGTCATGGGCACGCGCTGGCTCAGCGTCAGCTGGATGTCGCCAGTGCCAGGCGGCATGTCCACGATCAGGTAGTCGAGGTCTTTCCAGTTGGTCTGGCGCAGCAGCTGCTCCAGCGCCTGGGTCGCCATCGGGCCACGCCAGATCATGGCTTCGTCCTGCGCCACCAGAAAACCAATCGACATCACCTGGATGCCGTAGTTCTCCATGGGCTCCATGTTTTTGCCGTCAACGCTTTCAGGCCGTCCTTCAATGCCCATCATCATGGGCTGGCTGGGGCCGTAAATGTCGGCATCGAGCAGGCCGACACTGGCGCCCTCGGCGGCCAGCGCCAGCGCAAGATTGACAGCCGTGGTGCTTTTGCCCACGCCGCCCTTGCCGGATGCCACCGCAATGATGTTCTTCACATTCGGCAGCAGCTGCACGCCGCGCTGCACGCTGTGGCTGGCAATCTTGACCGTCACGTTGACCGAGACATTGGCCACGCCAGCCACGCCCTTGACCGCTGCAATCAGGATTTTTCGTATGCCGGCCAGCTGGCTTTTGGCGGGGTAGCCGAGTTCCACATCGAAGGAGACATCACCATCGGTGATCTGCAGGTTCTTGAGCGCCTTGGTGCTGACAAAGTCCTTGCCGGTATTGGGGTCCAGCACTGTTTGCAAGGCATTCAATACTGCCTGTTGTTCTATCGCCATCTGAAAATCTCCGTTTGAATCTGGGGTGGCAGGCGGGCGCCAGGAGCGCACGGCACCTGCAAAAACCGCCTTGCGAGCTTGGCCTGAAGTCTAACGCCGCAGCCACCAACCTTGAGCCCATGGGGACTCTGGCATGGGAGCGACATAAAATCGCGCCTTAGTTCCCTTCAGCCCGAGAGCCGTCTTCATGTCCCCACGCCGCCTGTTTGTCACCACCGCCCTGCCCTATGCCAATGGAAAGTTCCATATTGGCCACATCATGGAATACATCCAGGCCGACATCTGGGTGCGCTATCAAAGAATGCAGGGCCATGCTGTGAACTTCGTCGGCGCCGACGACGCACACGGCGCCCCCATCATGATCGCGGCTGAAAAAGCCGGCCTCACGCCCGAGCAGTTTGTGGCCGGCATTGCAGCGGGACGCAAGGAGTATCTGGATGGTTTTCACATCAGCTTTGACAACTGGAGCTCCACCGACTCGCCGGAAAACCACGAACTGGCCCGGCAGATCTACCGCGACCTGCGTGACAACCCGCAAGGCTCGCTGATAGAAACCAAAACCATAGAGCAGTTTTTTGACCCGGAAAAGAACATGTTTCTGCCCGACCGCTACATCAAGGGCGGCTGCCCGAAGTGCGGCGCGAAAGACCAGTACGGCGACAACTGCGAAAACTGCGGCGCGGTGTATGCGCCCACAGACCTGATCAACCCGTATTCAGCCTTGTCGGGCGCCACGCCCGTGCTGAAAAGCTCTGAGCATTTTTTCTTCAAACTGTCCGACCAGCGCTGCGTGGATTTTCTTGAAAAATGGACACAGGGCAATGACGAGAGCGGCAAACCACGGCTTCAGCCCGAGGTTGCCAACAAGGTCAAGGAATGGTTCAGTGTTCGCACCAACCCCGACGGCAGCAAAAGCGAAGGCCTGGGTGACTGGGACATCAGCCGCGATGCGCCTTACTTTGGTATCGAAATCCCGGACGCACCGGGCAAATACTTTTACGTCTGGCTCGATGCGCCCGTCGGCTACCTCGCCTCACTGAAAAACCTGCTGGAAAAGCGCGGCCAGAGCTACGACGACTACATAGCTGACCCGGCGCTGGAGCAGTACCACTTCATTGGCAAGGACATCGTCACCTTTCACACCCTGTTCTGGCCGGCGATGCTGCATTTCAGCGGCCGCCGCACGCCCAACAACATCTTTGTGCACGGCTTTCTGACCGTCAACAACGGCGAGAAGATGAGCAAAAGCCGCGGCACCGGCCTGGACCCGCTCAAGTACCTGAGCCTGGGCATGAACCCCGAGTGGCTGCGCTACTACCTGGCTGCCAAGCTCAATGCCAAGAATGAAGACATCGACTTCAATGCCGACGACTTCATGGCACGCGTCAACAGCGACCTGGTCGGCAAGTACATCAATATTGCAAGCCGCGCCGCAGGCTTTATCGCCAAACGATTCGCCGGCAAACTCGGTGAAATCACGGCCGACGGCGTGGCGCTGCTGGGCAACTTGCGCGCGCAAAAAGAAACCCTGGAGCAGCTCTACGAAAGCCGGGAATACGCCAAGGCCCAGCGTGAAGTCATGCTGCTGGCCGACCAGGTCAACGCCTATGTTGACCAGAACAAGCCCTGGGAGCTGGCCAAAAAAGAAGGCATGGATGCGCGCCTGCACGACGTCTGCACCGTCTGCATCGAGGCCTTCCGCCTGTTGACGCTCTACCTCAAGCCGGTGCTGCCCGGTCTCGCCGTCCAGGTCGAAGCCTTTTTGAATATCGCAGCACTGGGCTTTTCCGACGCCAGCAGCAGCCTGGGTCAGGGCCACCGCATAGGTGACTACAAGCACCTGATGCAACGCGTCACCCCCGAGCAACTCGAAGCATTGTTTGAGGCTCCAGCGCCCGTGGAGAAAGCGCAAGCAGCTACTGATTCAATAGCAACTGCGCCCGGTGGAGAAAAAAATTCTGCCCCCACGGTCGGCGCTGATGCGTCCTCCCTGCCCCCCGAGGGGGCCGGCCTCGCCTTGGGGCGGCCCGGCGGCGAGGCGATCGCCCCAACCATCAGCATCGATGACTTCGCCAAGATTGACCTGCGCATCGCCAAAATCGTCAACTGCGAAGCGGTTGACGGCTCGACCAAGCTGTTGCGCCTGACGCTGGATGTGGGCGAAGGCAAGCTGCGCAATGTCTTCAGCGGCATTGCATCAAGCTACCAGCCCGAAGCGCTGATTGGCAAACACACGGTCATGGTCGCCAATCTGGCGCCACGCAAGATGAAGTTCGGCATCAGCGAAGGCATGGTGCTGGCCGCCAGCCATGGCGACGAAAAGTCTCAGCCCGGCATCTACGTGCTGGAGCCTTTGCCTGGAGCGCTGCCGGGTATGCGGGTACGCTAGGGGCCTATGCACCTGCCGCCCTATCTGGCGTCTTTTCGCCCCCGACTGTTGTCAGCGCTTGATGGCTACAACCGGGAGCGTTTTTTAAAGGATGCAGGCGCGGGCATCACGGTGGGCATAGTCGCTTTGCCGCTGGCCATGGCCTTTGCGATTGCCTCTGGCCTGAAGCCCGAAGCCGGCATCTGGACGGCCATCCTGGCGGGCGCACTGATCTCGGGGCTGGGCGGCTCGGCCGTGCAAATCGGTGGCCCGGCGGGCGCCTTCATCGTGATCGTCTACGGCATCGTTGAGCGCTATGGCCTGGCCAACCTGCTGATTTCAACGGCCTGCGCCGGTGTGCTGCTGTTTTTGCTGGGGTTTTTCAAGCTCGGCACCCTGGTGCGCTATGTGCCGGTCAGCATCGTGGTCGGCTTTACCAATGGCATCGCGGTGCTGATTGTGCTGTCGCAAGTCAAAGACCTGCTCGGTCTGCAGATCGCCCGCATGCCGGCAGATTTTTTCTCGCAGCTGCGCGTCATCAGCGCCCACCTGGACAGCCTGAACCTGTATTCGCTGGGCATAGGCCTGAGCTGCCTGCTGGGCCTGTTTGTCTGGCCCCGGCTTTTTGATCTGCGCCAGCGCGAAACGAACGGTTTCACTGCCCGACTGCTCAAAATGGTGCAGGCCGTTGAGGGCGTTCCCCTCAAGCGCGCCACGCGCATGGCCTCGCGCACGCCGGGACCAATTGTGGCGCTGGTCACGCTGACTGCATTGGCTTATTTTGCGCAACTGCCGCTTGAAACCATAGGCTCGCGCTTTGGCGGCATACCGCGCGCCCTGCCCGCGTTTGCGCTGCCCGACTTTTCCTGGGCCACGGTGCGCCTGTTGCTGGCGCCCACCATCACGATCGCGTTGCTGGGCGCGGTGGAATCCCTGCTCTGCGCGCGCGTGGCTGACCAGATTTCAGGCCTGCCGCGGCATGACCCCAACCAGGAACTGATGGCGCAGGGACTGGCAAATTTTGTCGTGCCGTTTTTTGGCGGCATGCCGGCCACCGGCACGATTGCCCGCACCGTGACCAATGTGCGCTCGGGCGCGAGCTCGCCGGTGTCTGGCCTGGTGCATTGCCTGACGCTGCTGCTGGCGGCGCCGCTGGCGGTGCACGTGCCCCTGGCGGTGCTGGCCGGCATACTGCTTTACGTTGCCTGGAACATGGGCGAGTGGCGCGAATTTGCGCGACTGCGCAGCGCCAGCAGCCACTACAGCCTGATCATGATGGGCACGTTTTTGCTCACGGTGGTGTTTGACCTCACGGTCGCGCTGCAGGTCGGGCTGATACTGGCCTGCGTGTTATTTGCAAGGCGCATGAGCAGCTTGTTTCAGGTCGTTGAAGTCTCGCAGACGCCAGACTCGGCCTACTTTCAGCTTTACGGCTCGCTTTTTTTTGGTGCGGTAGCCAAGCTGGACCCGATTCTGAACCTGGTCGAAAGCGCGCCGCAAGGGCTGCGGGTCAGGCTCGATGTGCAGTCCCTGCAGTCGCTGGACAGCTCCGGCCTGGACGTGCTGGAGCAGCTGCACAAGGCGATCGTGCTGCGCGGCGGCAGCCTGCAACTGGTCGGGCTGAATGCCCAACCCAAGGCCGTGATGGAACGCTCGGGCTTTCTCGAGAAAGTTCAGTCGCTATGAATTAAGGAGCTGCCAGCGCCTGCTGCACAAGCGCCAGAGCCATATTTCATGCTTGATTTCAGCCTGTTTCAGGTCTTTTCACGGGCCCCAAGCGACGCTTACGCGCTTGCCTGGCAGAAAACCCCTTGCGCAGTCCGTCGCCCGCTAAAATCGGGCAACTTCACGTTTTAGGCAGTTCAGACCCATGTCCATTTTTCGCCGCCCCGACTACAGCTCAGAAGCATCGCAGTTCATAGACCAGCTCAAGGCCAACAAGCCGACGCTGGAAGCCGAGCAGCGCGCAGGCCGCGCCCTGCTCTGGGACAAAAACCTGAACGCGGGCGAGCAGGCAGAATTTCTGGATGCCAAGGTGCCCCAGGCGGCTTATGTTTACGGCACCAGCGACCACCCGAACGCCAAATAGCCAGCATTTTTCAGGGTCAAAAAGGCTGCTAACCGCCATCTAGCGGGCGCAAGCAGCTCTGTTTTTTGTAGCAAAACCCGCCTCAACCAGCCCCTGCGCTCATGTCACGCAACCCTTCCCCGCCACTGCATCCTGGCTTGCCGCCCGCCAGCGGCCTGGAGTTGCCTGCGGGCGCCAGCCCGGACATGCCGCTGGTGATAGACCAGGTGGCGCTGGCGCGGCTGTATGGTGAGCCGCTGTTTGCGATGCCGCACGATCTGTACATCCCGCCAGACGCGCTGCAAGTGTTCCTGGAGGCCTTCGAGGGCCCGCTGGACTTGCTGCTTTACCTGATACGCAAGCAGAACTTCAACATTCTCGACATCCCGATGGCGGCGGTCACACGCCAGTACCTGGCTTATGTCGATGAAATCCGCGCCACCAACCTGGAACTGGCGGCCGAATACCTGCTGATGGCCGCGATGCTGATAGAGATCAAGTCGCGCATGCTGCTGCCACCCAAAAAGGTCGCAGAAGGCCAGGAGGCCGAAGATCCGCGCGCCGAGCTGGTGCGCCGCCTGCTGGAATACGAGCAGATCAAGCTGGCCTCTCACAAGCTCAACGAGATGCCGCAATTTGGCCGCGACTTTCTGCGTGCACAGGTCTATGTCGAGCAATCGCTGCAGCCGCGTTTTCCCGACGTCAGCGTGGTCGACCTGCAGGAGGCCTGGCGCGACATCGTCAAGCGCGCAAAACTGGTTCAGCACCACATCATCACGCGCGAGGAGCTGTCGGTGCGAGAGCACATGAGCATCGTGCTGCGCAAGCTGCAAGGCCGCAAGTTTCTGGAGTTTGAAGAACTGTTTGAAACTGCGCGCGGCATGCCGGTGCTGGTGGTGACATTTATCGCGCTGCTGGAGTTGTCCAAAGAAGGTCTGCTCGAGGTCACGCAGGCCGAAGCCTTTGCCCCGATCTACGTCAGACTGGCCTATACGCCGGCCTGAACTGCTTTTCACTCATCACCTTTACGAGTTTTCCATGTTACGCACCCTGCTCAAATCGAAAATCCACCGCGTCGCGGTGACCCAGTGCGAACTCCATTACGAGGGCTCCTGCGCCATCGACGAAAACCTGCTAGCCGCTGCCAACATTTGTGAGAACGAACAAGTCCACATCTGGAACATCAACAACGGCGAACGCTTCATCACCTACGCCATCAAGGGCGAGCGCGGCTCTGGCATGATTTCGGTCAATGGTTCAGCGGCTCGTCGCGCCAGTGTCGGTGACTTGCTGATCATTGCGGCGTTTGCGCAAGTCAATGAAGACCAGGTCGCCAAGCATGAGCCGCAACTGGTTTTTGTGAACGAGCACAACCAGCAAGTCGGCTTGCGCCACCATGTGCCGACCCAGGCGGCGCCTGGGCATGGGACGGATGAATGCTGAGTTAGTTCTGCTTAGCCAAGAAAGCCCACCGCGTGTGGGCTTTTTAGATGCCCGCCTAGGGGCGCTGTTCTGGACACCGCGCAGCGCGGTTCACCGCCTCATCAACCTGTATTTGCGCGACTGTGGCGCTTCACATCGCAAGTTGAATTTGCAGTGGAAATGATTTTTCAGCTCGCCCAAGGCTTACGCAAACCCGAGGCATGATCAGCTGTGATCTTGGTTGTTATAACAAAGGAAATTGAATTGACCTGCCGCAGTACTGTCGAGTTGAAGAGTCTGAAGCTTGACACCCAGATTGGGACCTACGGCCCAGGTGATGTTGTGCCAGACGAACATCTGCTGGATCTGACGCTCTGGATCAATACAGATCTTGTCCTCATCGCCAAAGATGGCATGGACTACGTTTTCGACTATGACCCCCTGCTTGCAGACATCGAAAGACTGGCGTGCGATGGACATTATCAAACCCAGGAAAGAGTGATCTCCCGCATTGTTTCAGCCTGTGCGGCTTATCCACAAATTGATTCAGCAGAAATCGCTCTGCGCAAGTCTCCCGTGCGCGCCGGTTCCGGCACCCTTGGGGTTCGCCTTTATGTCGATCACGAGACCTTGGCTGGGTTGAGATAAACCCCAAAACGGCACAGCCGGTTAAAGCGTGGTTGGGTCTTGGTCGCGCAGCGAAAGTGTCCGGTTGGCGCGCAGCGCCAGCAAGGTGCACGCGGCACCAGAAAGCAGGTAAACACTGACAGCGACCAATCCAAAGCGCGCTGACAAGCCGAGCGCGACCAGCGGCGCAAATGCGGCGCCTATCAGCCATGCCAAATCGGTCGTCAGCGCCGCGCCGGTGTAGCGCAAGCGCGGCAGGAAATTAGCCGTTACAGCGCCTGCTGCCTGGCCATAAGACAAGCCCAGCAAGACAAAACCGATCAGGATGAAAGCGTCCTGCCCCAATGTGCCGCCACCGAGCAACAAAGGCGCAAACAGGCCAAACACGCCAATCAACACGGCCAGCAGGCCTAAGGTACGCCGCCGTCCCATACGGTCGGCCAGCAGGCCGGAAAGAGGCATGGCGGCAGCCGCCAAAAGCGCGCCAACGATCTGCACGGCGAGGAATTCACCAATCACCTGCTGCGAGTACAGCATCACCCAGGACAAAGGAAACACCGTGACGATGTGAAACAGTGCAAAACTGGCCAGCGCGGCAAAAGCGCCTATGAACAAGTTATTGCCCTGGGTGCTGAGCAGCTCGCGCACGCCACAGGGTTGCAACTCATTGGCATCCAGCTCTCGCTCATACTCATGCGTGACAACCAGACGCAGACGCGCAAACAAGGCCACCACATTGATGGAGAAAGCGGCAAAGAAAGCGTAGCGCCAGCCCCAATCGAGAAACTCCTGGCTGCTCAAATTACCCCAGAGATAGGCAAACAGGCTGCATGCGATCAAAAATCCCAGCGGTGCGCCCAATTGACCCAACATGGCGTACCAGCCTCTGCGAGCTTCAGGTGCATTCAAAGCCAGCAGCGAAGGCAGTCCGTCCCAGGAGCCGCCGAGCGCCAGCCCCTGGCCAATACGGCAAGCCGCCAGCAAAGCAATTGCACCTGCACCCAGCACCTGGTAGCTTGGTAACAAGGCCATGCCGGCGGTAGCGCTACCCAGCAAGAGCAATGCCAGGCTGAGCTTGGCGCTGCGGCCAAAGCGGCGCTGCAGCCACATGCCTGCGATCGTTCCGAGTGGACGCACAACAAAAGCCAAGGCAAACAAGACAAAAGCGTAAAGCGTGCCCTGAAGGCGGTCAACAAAAGGAAAGAACACCGCAGGAAATACCAATACCGACGCAATACCAAAAACAAAAAAATCGAAATATTCTGATGCCCTGCCTATCACCACGCCCACGGCGATGTCGCCAGGGGCAACGCTTTCGCTTGTATGCGCAGGGATGTCTCGGCTGGGAATCTGATGGGTAATGGGGCCGATAGCGCTGGTTTGGTAGTGATCCATGGCGGGAAAAGACTCTTATTTAGTAGGGTGAAAAGGTGTGGGGTGGTGGCGACGCCTTGGACAATTTGTCCAATCGTTGATTTGAATCAATGAAGCTACAGTCGAGGCCTTGACGCAATTAGCGTTTACCCTTTGTAGCTGGTCACCACGCATGTCACTCGCACCCGTTAGTTCTCGATCCTTGCAACGCCTGGCTCAGTTATTGGTAACCCTGCCCATGACGGGTTGCAGCACGATCGTGATGAAGCCCTTTGGCGACATTGCCATGCAGCAGTCGCAGCTGATTGTCACGGCCATGGTGCTGATGCTGCTGATTGTGGTGCCGGTGATTGCCCTGACCTTGCTGTTCGCCTGGCGCTACAGAAGCGCCAACAAGGCTGCGACCTACACGCCGGAATGGGACCATTCGACCCGTCTAGAGTTACTGATCTGGGGCGCGCCCTTGTTGATCATCATTGCCTTGGGCGCAGTGACCTGGATCAGCACCCACAAACTGGACCCCTATCGCCCGCTGGAGCGACTTGATGCCAAACGGCCACTGGTTGAAGGCGTTAAACCTTTTGTAGTTGAAGTTGTGGCGCTCGATTGGAAATGGCTGTTTGTGTATCCTGAGCTGGGAATTGCCACGGTCAATGAGCTGGCAGCACCGGTAGACAGGCCCATCGAATTCAAAATCACCGCATCAACGGTCATGAATTCTTTCTACATCCCTGCGCTGGCGGGCCAAATCTATGCCATGCCTGGCATGCAGACCCAATTGCACGCGGTGATCAATCAAGCAGGCGTTTACGACGGTTTTTCTGCCAACTACAGCGGCCATGGCTTTTCAAACATGCGCTTCAAGTTTCTGGGCTTGTCGCCAGCAGATTTTGAAAGCTGGGTTCAAGCCACGAAGAACGCCGGTGGCGAGCTGGCCCGCCAAAATTACTTACAGCTCGAACAACCGAGCGAGCGTGAGCCAGTGCGGCGCTACGCCAATGTTGACCCAAGCTTGTACCAGGCCATCTTGAACCGCTGCGTCGACAGCAGCAAGATGTGCATGGGCCAGATGATGGCTATTGATGCGGCTGGCGGCCTGGGCAAGGGCAGCATAGACGGCTTGTCTGCCAAGCCCTGGCGTGATGTGCAGCGCAGCTATGTAGCCGCCCTGTGTACGCCCGACAACCTCAACGGCGACATGCCGGTGGCCTTGCGCCCGACAGCGGCCTCGCGTCCAAAGCTGTGACAGTTTGCCAGCGGTCAGTTAAAAAATAATCGAGATTCCACATGTTCCATGTTCAAGATATTTCCCAGCTTGTGTTTGGTCGCCTTGGCCTGGACGCGATACCACGTGATCCCATCGTCCTGGCCACCCTTGTGATGGTGGCGCTGGGCGGCGTCTCCTTGTTCTCGGCGATGACTTACTTTCGCGCCTGGGGGCCTTTGTGGCGCAACTGGATAACCAGCATCGACCATAAAAAAATCGGCATCATGTACATCATCCTGGGGATTGTGATGCTGGTGCGCGGCTTCGCCGACGCCTTGCTGATGCGCGCCCATCAGGCCATGGCCTTTGGCGACAACAGCGGCTTTTTGCCACCGCACCATTACGACCAGATTTTTACCGCCCACGGCGTGTTGATGATTTTCTTTGTCGCCATGCCACTGGTCACCGGCTTCATGAACTTCGTGGTGCCCTTGCAAATCGGCGCTCGTGACGTTTCATTTCCGTTTTTGAACAACTTCAGTTTCTGGATGACCGCAAGCGGTGCGGTACTGATGATGATTTCCCTGTTCGTCGGCGAGTTCGCGGCTACTGGGTGGCTGGCTTATCCGCCGCTGTCGGGAATTTTGCAGAGTCCAGGCGTCGGGGTGGACTACTACATCTGGGCCCTTCAGATTGCAGGCGTGGGCACCTCGCTGTCGGGGATCAACTTGATCACGACCATCATCAAAATGCGCGCACCCGGCATGACCATGATGAAGATGCCCGTCTTCACCTGGACCGCACTGTGCACCAACGTGCTGGTGGTGGCGGCTTTTCCAGTCCTCACTGCGGTGCTTGCTTTGCTGACACTTGACCGCACGGTGGGGACGAACTTCTTCACCAATGACCTGGGTGGCAATGCAATGATGTATGTCAACCTGATTTGGATTTGGGGCCATCCAGAGGTGTACATCCTGGTCTTGCCGGCCTTCGGCATATTTTCAGAGGTGGTTTCAACCTTCAGTCACAAACGGCTTTTTGGTTATGCCTCCATGGTTTACGCCACTGTTGTGATCACCGTGTTGTCATACGTTGTCTGGCTGCACCACTTTTTCACCATGGGATCGGGTGCCAGCGTGAATGCCTTTTTTGGCATCACCACCATGATCATCTCCATCCCAACGGGCGCGAAAATATTCAACTGGCTGTTCACCATGTACCGCGGTCGCATCGTTTTTGACGTGCCGATGTTGTGGACGATCGGCTTCATGGTGACCTTTGTGATTGGCGGCATGACCGGTGTTCTGCTGGCCGTGCCAGCAGCTGACTTCGTACTGCACAACAGCTTGTTCCTGATTGCCCACTTCCACAACGTGATCATTGGCGGTGTGTTGTTCGGCATGTTTGCAGGTATCAATTACTGGTTTCCAAAAGCGTTTGGCTACAAGCTGGATGCGTTTTGGGGCAAATGCTCCTTCTGGTTCTGGCTGGTTGGCTTTTACCTCGCCTTCATGCCGCTGTATGTGTTGGGCCTGATGGGCGTGACCCGGCGCATGAGCCATTTCGATGATCCTTCGCTGCAGATCTGGTTTCAGGTCGCCGCATTCGGCGCAGTGCTGATCGCGATTGGGATTGCCGCCTTCCTGATCCAACTGGTGGTCAGCTACCGTAACCGTGAGCAGTTACGTGACGTGACGGGTGACCCTTGGGGTGGCCGAACGCTGGAATGGTCAACGGCATCACCACCGCCTGAGTACAACTTCGCATTCACGCCCATAGTGCATGAACTCGACGCCTGGAATGACATGAAGCAGCGCGGACATCAGCGTCCGGTACAGGGTTTCAAAGCGATTCACATGCCAAAGAATACGGCTTCCGGTTTTGTCATTTCCATGCTCTGCGCTGTTGCTGGTTTTGCCGTGATCTGGCACATGTGGCTGGTGGCGGCGCTGTTCGGCGCCCTGACGCTGGTCACGGCCATCGTGCACACCTTCAACTACAAGCGCGATTTTCATATTCCGGCAGACGAGGTTGCAGGAATTGAAAACCAGCGCACGCTCACTCTTGCGGCTCAGGCCTGAACTTAACACCATATATTGTCCATAACCATGCAGACTTCCACAACCTTGGCGGCCGGTCAACCGGTGCGCTTTTATGACGATGGTGACCACCACCCACAGCAAGGCACCTTGCTGGGGTTCTGGATCTACCTGATGAGCGACTGCCTGATCTTCGCTGTGCTGTTTGCTGTTTACGCGGTGTTGGGCCGAGGCTATGCGGCTGGTCCGTCGGGTGCTGACCTGTTCAACTTGCCGCTGGTTGCCGCGAACACGGCCTTGTTGTTGTTCTCCTCCGTGACCTACGGTTTGGCCATGATAGGCATGCAACACGGTCACAAAAAGGCAGTGCTGGGCTGGTTGGCTGTAACCGGCTTGCTTGGTTTGGGCTTTCTGAGCTTGGAGCTATTTGAGTTTTCCCACCTGATCCATGAAGGTGCTGGCCCGCAGCGCAGTGCTTTTCTTTCGTCATTCTTCACCTTGGTCGGTACGCACGGTCTGCATGTCACTTTTGGCACGATCTGGTTGGTTACCTTGATGTTTCAGGTGCGCCGCCTTGGGTTGACCACTGAAAACAAGCGTCGCTTGATGTGTCTGTCAATGTTCTGGCACTTTCTGGACGTGATCTGGATTGGCGTTTTTACCTTTGTATATTTGATGGGAGTGTTGCCATGAGCGAGCACCTGAATGCGTCTGACGACCACAGCGGCTATCACGCCAGCGTCAAAGGGTATTTGACTGGTTTCTTTCTTTCAGTGGTGCTCACCGCCATTCCCTTTTGGCTAGTGATGGGCAAGGTCTTGCCCACATCGGGCATCACAGCTTTGGTCGTGCTGGGATTTGCAACTTTGCAGATCGTTGTGCACATGGTTTACTTCTTACACATGAACACCAAGGTCGAGGGCGGCTGGTCCATGCTGGCGCTGCTGTTCACCGGCGTGTTGGTTCTGATCATGCTGTCGGGGTCGATCTGGGTGATGTACCACCTGAACATCAACATGATGCCGGTGCACGACATGACGGAAATGCGTAATATCCCCTGATCCATGCCCAGCAACACTGACTGCCCCCCGCAAGCTGCCAAGCCCATTTGGGTCTTGACACTGCTGCTCTTGGCAACAGTGCTGTTTGCTGGCTTGCTGGCGCTGGGCGGCTGGCAAGTGCAGCGTCTGCAGTGGAAACTCGCATTGATAGAGCGGGTTGAGCAACGTGTTCACGCCGCGCCTGTGGCAGCACCGGGCCCAGCCGTATGGCCAACCATCAGCCGTGAGGCAAATGAGTACAGCCGCGTTCAGGTCGAGGGGCATTTTGACCATAGCCGAACAACGCTGGTGCGCGCCAGCACCGAGCTTGGTCGCGGTTTCTGGGTAATGACGCCTTTGCAGACAACTGCTGGGTTTTGGATTCTTGTAAATCGCGGCTTTGTGTCTTCCGCAGACAGCCCGCAGACATTGCGTCCCGATGGCCCGGAACCCCAGCTTGTCAGTGGTTTGCTGCGCTTGAGCGAGCCTGGCGGCAGCGTTCTTCAGCACAACGATGCAGTTGCTGGTCGCTGGTACTCACGCGATGTGCCAGCGATTGCGGCCAGCGTAAAGCTGGATGCGACACCCGCTTCAGCCCTTGCAGCCTCGGTAGCACCTTACTTTATTGACGCTGCGGCGACATCCGACGCCGCAGCTTGGCCACGCGGTGGTCTGACCGTGCTTGGCTTCAACAACCATCACCTTGTTTACGCCATCACCTGGTTCGTATTGGCGGCAATGGTGGCGGCGGCCGCAGCCTACCTTTGGTATTCAGAGCAGCAACTGCGCAAATTTTTTCCAAACGACAAAGAGGTAGCTGTCAATGCGTGAGCCCCTGCAACTGCTGCCGCTGAATGCCGGCGACGATGCAGGTGAAATTCTGTCTGAACGCAACAATCTGCTGCAGTTGGTTCAGTTGCGCTGGCTGGCTGTGGGCGGGCAGTTGGCGACGATTCTCGGCGTTCAGTTTGGTTTGGGCGCAAAGCTACCGCTCACGGAAATGTTGTCGCTTGTAGCGGTGCTGAGCCTGTTCAACCTCGCCAGCTGGCTGCGTTGCCGAACGGCTGCGGGTGAAATCGCCAATTTGGAGTTGTTCGTTGGATTGCTGGTTGACGTGGCTCTGCTCAGTGCATTGCTCTACTACAGCGGCGGCATTACCAACCCCTTCATCTTTTTGTATTTGTTGCAGGTTGCAGTTGGCGCCGTGCTGCTCAAACCGCGCTACATCTGGGCCATGGTGGGATTGACCAGCGCCTGTCTTGTGCTGCTTACCTTGTGGCACCGGCCTTTGATACTGCCAGAGCTCGTTGACTCCACGCTGTCGCTGCATTACATAGGCGGGTTGATGGTTTGCTTTACGCTCAATGCTGCGCTGTTGGTGATATTCATTCACCGCATCGGCAGAAACTTGCGTCAGCGAGACGCACGTCTGGCCGATTTACGCCAGCGAGCAGCAGAAGAAGAGCACATTGTCCGCATGGGCTTGCTGGCCTCGGGCGCAGCTCATGAGTTGGGCACGCCGCTGGCCACCTTGTCCGTGATCCTGGGCGATTGGTCACACAGCGCACCTTTGGCCAACGATCCAGTGCTGCTCGATGAGATCAAGATGATGCAGTTGCAATTGCAACGCTGCAAGACCATCGTCAGCGGTATTTTGATCTCTGCCGGCGAGGCACGCGGAGATGCGCCCGTCGTGACAACATTGCATCTTTTCCTCGACCAGCTGGTTGACGAATGGCGCAGCGAGCGGCCGACGCAAGTGCTCGTCTATGAGCGCCGTGACGTATTGAACATACCGATTATTTCTGACTCAGCCTTAAAGCAGATGGTTCGCAATGTGCTGGATAACGGCATTGATGCGGCACCGCTGTCGCCTTTGCTGCTGCGAGTTGAATGCGCCAATAACAGGCTCACGCTTACTGTCCGTGATACCGGTCCGGGTTTCAGCCCTGAAATGCTGGCTAACTTCGCCAAGCCTTACTATTCCACCAAGGGCAGACCCGGCAGCGGCTTGGGACTTTTTCTGGCTGTCAATGTGGCGCGCACCCTGGGCGGCAAGATAGTCGCCAGCAACATGGCTGGCGGTGGCGCCGAGGTGGTGATTCATCTGCCGCTGGCCGCGCTGACCTTGCGCGAAGGAAAACAGCATGAAAACTGATCGTCGGCTGCTGATTGTCGAAGACGACGACGCCTTTGCAGTAACCTTGAGCCGCTCATTCGAGAAGCGCGGCTACCAAGTAAAGCGCGCTGCCGGCCTGGTCGATATTCCCGCCCTGCTTTTAGCCCACCGCCCCCAATACGCGGTGGTCGACTTGAAGCTCGCGGGCGGCGCTTCCGGGCTTAGCTGCGTCCAACTCCTGCACGCGCACGATGCGCTCATGTTGATTGTGGTCCTGACCGGTTACGCCAGCATCGCAACAGCCGTCGAGGCAATCAAGCTGGGCGCGCGGCATTACCTCGCCAAGCCCGCGAACACTGACGACATCGAAGAGGCCTTCGCCCGTGCCCAAGGTGATGCAGCGGTGGGGCTAACTGCGCGGACGACGTCGATCAAGACACTGGAATGGGAGCACATACATGAAGTCATGGCGGCTGCCGATTTCAATATCTCTGAAGCAGCGCGACGCTTGGGTATGCACCGCCGTACCCTGGCGCGAAAGCTAGAAAAGCAGCGCATCAAATAAGCGACGTGTATGCCGCTCATTGAGCGATGAAGGCCACTCAAGGTGAAGCCTTCGCCCCCAAAGTCCACGGGCGGTCTGCTAAAGCAAGCAAATCCACAGTATTTTTTGCGACTGCTTACTCCGCTTGTTTCAAGGGCGCTTTTCAGCAGGTTGGCGTTCTGATCAAACCGACTGCGCGCGCTGAATGTCGCAGGCTCTTGCGCAATAGACAAAGTCCCGCCAGACACTGCAGCCGTATAATTTCGGTCTGGGCTCGACGGGCTGGCAACCTCGTGATCGTGCCTCCTTTCGAGCATTTCGACGACCAGAAAGTCCAAGGTTTGAAGCCCCAGCTGGTCTTGGTCGATGCCGATAACCGCATCAAGGAAGAGCGTTCAAGCATTCCGGTGCAGAAAGCCTGAACTTGGACAACTCGACGCTGGTCAAGCGCAGCCTGCAGGCAGTGTGGCACCCCTGCACGCAGATGAAGCACCACGAATTTGTGCCGCTGCTGCCGATCTCCAGGGCCGAAGGTGTCTGGCTGTATGACCTTGAGGGCAAACGCTACCTCGACGGGGTCAGTTCGTGGTGGGTCAACCTGTTCGGCCACAGCCATCCACACATCAAGGCCGCACTGGTGGCACAAATCAACCAGCTGGACCATGTGATGCTGGCCGGGTTCACACACCAGCCTGTGGTGGAACTGTCAGAAAAACTCGGAACACTAACCGGCCTCGGTCACGCTTTTTACGCCAGCGACGGCGCATCGGCAACCGAGATTGCGCTCAAGATGAGTGCGCACTACTGGCGAAACACCGGCCAGCCTGAAAAATGTCGGTTTGTCGGGCTTGCCGGCGGTTACCACGGGGAAACGGTGGGCGCTCTGGCGGTCACCGACATCGCCCTTTTCCGCGAAGCTTACGCGCCCCTGGTGCGG
Organism: Comamonadaceae bacterium; assembly: GCA_947443645.1. Lineage (GTDB taxonomy): Bacteria > Pseudomonadota > Gammaproteobacteria > Burkholderiales > Burkholderiaceae_C > Polaromonas. The sequence continues at coordinate 62,138 of CANEXF010000003.1, forward strand.
CTGGCGGCCACTGTGCCCAGCCCGGACAGCCGAGCCGCAATGACCGGTGAGAGTCCCGCTGATGTAGCCACGCGTGCAGCCAGCGCGCTTCAGGCTTGGCTGGAGCAGCACCACGCCAGCACCGCGGCGCTGATTCTCGAGCCCCTGGTGCAATGCGCTGCCGGCATGGCCATGCACGACGCCAGCTACCTGCAGCAAGTGCGCCTGCTCTGCGATCGCTACCAGGTGCACCTGGTCGTCGACGAGATTGCCACCGGGTTTGGCCGCACCGGCAGCATGTTTGCGCACCAGCAGGCAGGCATCCTGCCAGACTTTATCTGCCTGTCAAAAGGTCTAACAGGCGGCACGCTGCCGCTGTCAGCCGTGCTGACAACAGACACCGTCTATGAGGCTTTCTACGACGACCAGTTGGCACGCGGCTTTTTGCATTCGCACTCCTACACCGGCAATCCGCTGGCCTGCAGCGTCGCATTGGCCACACTGGAGCTGTTTGAACAAGGCCAGGTGCTCGACAAGAACCTGCGCCTGGCCGGCACCCTGACCCAGGCCTTCGCACCGCTGACACAGCATGCGCGCATCAACAACGCACGTCAGCTCGGCATGATCTGGGCCTGGGATGTCAGTGGCGTCTCGCCGTCGTTCTCGCACCGCTACCACCAGCACGCGATGGCGCATGGCGTACTGCTGCGGCCCATAGGCAACACGATTTACGCCATGCCGCCTTACGTCATGAACGAGGAGACGTCGGCGCACCTTGCGCGTGGCGCGCTGCTGGCACTGGAGGCCACGCTGGCCGAGGAGAAGAGGCTTGGCTGAATCGAAAAAGCTTTCCATGTTCATCGCCGGCACCGACACCGGCGTCGGCAAGACGCTCGCAAGTACAGCGATGCTGCATGCGCTGGCAAAACACCACCGTGATGTTGTCGGCATGAAGCCTGTCGCAGCAGGCACCGCCATGATTGACGGCCAGCAGGCCAACGAAGACGTATTGATGCTGCGTGCAGCGTCCAGCAAGCGCGTGCCGACCGGGCTGGACAACCCGGTGCTGCTACCGGACCCGGTATCGCCGCACATCGCAGCAGCACGTGCCGGCGTCCAGATTGACCTGGCGCATATCGTGGCTTGTCACCAAAAGTTGATGCAGCTGGCCGATGTGGTTGTCGTCGAGGGTGCTGGCGGCTGGATGGTGCCGCTGTCAGACACGCTGACCGGTGCTGATCTGGCGCAGGCACTGCAGCTACCCGTCGTGCTGGTGGTGGGCCTGCGCCTGGGATGCCTGAACCATGCATTGCTGACGCTTGAGGCGATACAGAGGCGCGGCCTCAGCCTGGCCGGCTGGATCGCCAACCAGGTCGAGCCCGGCATGCTGGCGCAGACCAGCAATATTGAATTCCTCCAGCGCCGCCTGAACGCGCCGCTGCTCGCCAATATCGCCCACCAGGCCCGACCTGACCCCAAGCAAGTGACGATGGCGCTTCCTGCATCATGGCAAACAAGCTCACCATGACCACGCCCGAACCACGCTCATGGCTGGATGAGTTTCCGGTCCGTATCGGCGAGTTGGAACAGGCGCACCTGCGCCGCAAGCGTCACACCGTTGTCCCTGCGGATGGCGCTTATCTCGTGGTCGATGGACAGCGCATGCTGGCTTTTTGCAGCAATGACTACCTGGGTCTGGCCCAGCACCCGGCACTGGTGCAATCCGCCTGCGAGGGTGCACAGGCCTTTGGTGTCGGCGCCGGTGGATCGCCGCTGGTAAGCGGTCACAGCGCTGCCAATGACAGGCTGGAGCGGGCGCTGGCCGAGTTCGTCCAGCTACCGCGTGCCCTGTATTTTTATGCCGGCTACGCCTGCAATATCGGGCTGGTGCCTGCACTGGTCGGTAAAGGCGATGCCATTTTTTCAGATGCGCTCAACCATGCCTGCCTGATTGACGGCGCCCGACTTTCAGGCGCGCAAATTCACCGCTTCGCGCATGCCGACCTGGCGGCACTCGAATGTCAACTGGCGGCAAGCTCGGCCACGCGAAAACTCATCATCACCGACGCGGTTTTCAGCATGGACGGCGACATCGCAGATATACCCCAGCTGCTGGCACTCGCCGAGCGCCATGACGCCCTGCTGCTGCTTGACGACGCACATGGTTTTGGCGTGCTCGGCCCGCAAGGGCGCGGCTGCCTGGCCCACTTTGGACTCAATGGCCAGCTCAGCGCGGTGGCCGCCAAGCGCGTGCTCTACATGGCCACACTAGGCAAGGCAGCGGGCGTTGCCGGCGCTTTTGTGGCCGGCAACGATGCGCTGATCGAGTGGTTGCTGCAAAAAACCCGCAGCTATATCTACGCCACCGCAGCGCCCGCTATGCTGGCAACCGCCCTGCAAGCGAGCTTGCTGCTGATAGAGCACGAAGATTGGCGACGCAAACACCTGCAGAGTCTGATCGCGCGTTTGCGCCGCGGACTGAGCGACGGCCTGCAAGCAAGCTGCTGGCGGCTTGGAAAGTCTGAAACCGCCATACAACCCTTGCTGATTGGTGCCAACGACGAAGCTCTGGCAGCCATGGAAGGCCTGCGTGCGCGGGGCCTGTGGGTGCCGGCGATTCGCCCACCCACTGTTGCCGAGGGCACGGCACGCTTGCGTATCGCGCTATCAGCGGCCCACACCGAAGCCGATGTTGACCGTCTGGTATCGGCAATCACGGAGATCGCGCGCACGGGTGCCGACCGGAAAGCCGGTCAAAGCGCCAGCGTGCCAGCCTTGGGTAAAATTGGTCCTGAATGAGGGCCCATCCTGCGCAGACCGCAAACAGCAGGGATTCAGGGCCCGTCGATCAGATTGACACGCTGCTGGGCATCCATCGCCAGGCAGGCGTAAACACATCAAGCACTATTAATTCTTTCAGGAGCTCCTCCAACATGTCCTCTGTTACAACCCAACCCCTTGCCTTTCACCCGCAGCGTCCGGCAGCCGTGCCGCGCGAAGCGGGCCGCTGGACTGTGGATGCGATTGAGGCCTTGTTCAATCTGCCCTTTCCTGAACTGATGCATCGCGCGCAAACCGTGCACCGTGAGAACTTTGACCCCACACATGTCGAATTTGCCACGCTGCTGTCAGTCAAGACCGGTGGTTGCGCTGAAGATTGCGGCTATTGCCCGCAAGCGGCCCGCTATGACACCGGCGTTGAAGCAAGCAAGCTGATGGAGCCTGCCGAAGTGCTGCTTGCTGCCAAGGCCGCGCAAGCTGCCGGGGCCACCCGTTTTTGCATGGGTGCGGCCTGGCGCTCACCCAAAGACCGCGATATTGAAAAAGTGGCCGAGCTGGTGCGCACCGTCAAGGCGCTGGGCTTGGAGACCTGTGCCACGCTGGGCATGCTGGAAGACGGCCACGCCCAGACCCTGCAAAGCGCCGGACTGGACTACTACAACCACAACCTGGACAGCTCACCGGACTTCTATGGCGACATCATCAGCACACGCGACTACCAGGACCGGCTCGATACCCTGGCGCGCGTGCGCAGTGCCGGCGTCAAGGTCTGCTGCGGCGGCATTGTCGGCATGGGCGAAACCCGGCGCCAGCGCGCTGGCCTGGTCGCCGAGCTGGCCAATCTCACGCCCTATCCCGAGTCAGTGCCCATCAACAACCTGGTCAAGGTTGAAGGCACGCCACTGGCGAATCAGGCCGACCTCGACCCCTTTGAATTCGTGCGTACCATTGCTGTGGCCCGCATCACCATGCCAACGGCCCGCGTGCGTCTGTCGGCAGGCCGCCAGCAAATGGGCGACGGCATACAGGCCTTGTGTTTCCTGGCCGGTGCCAACTCCATTTTTTACGGTGACAAATTGCTGACTACAGGCAACCCGGACACCGATGCGGACGTCAATTTGCTGGCGCGACTGGGTATGAGCCGCGCCGCGCCAGAAGTACGCTAGACGCTTCGCCCACCCTCTGGATCCAGGCCACCAGGCCTGGTCCCGAGATAGGCCCGGAGATCAGGTCAAACGCGGGCTCGCCCTCAAAGACCTGCAGTGTTGATTAGACTCTCGCTCATTCACGAGGTGTACCATGACCCAAGCCCCCAGCCTGACTTCAACGTCCACCAGCGCACCTGACACGCCTCATGGCGCGCCGCAGGCCACGCCCTACGGCACACTGCCGCCGGCATCTACCCCGTCTGCGCGCAAACCCCTGAGCCTGCCGCGTCTGCGCGAGATGCATGCGCAAGGCGAAAAAATCACCATGCTCACGGCCTATGACGCCACCTTTGCTGCGGTGGCCGATGCCGCCGGCGTCGAATGCATATTGGTTGGTGACTCCCTGGGCATGGTTTGCCAAGGCCTGAGCAGCACGGTGGGCGTGACACTGGAGACCATGCGGCACCACACAGAGTGTGTGGCCAACGGCCTGCGTCGCTCGCAGGGCGTGGCATGGCTGATTGGCGACCTGCCATTTGGCACTTACCACGAATCCAGGGATCAGGCGCTGCGCAGCGCTGTGACACTTATGCAGGCCGGCGCCCACATGGTCAAGCTTGAAGGCGGCGGCTGGACCGCCGACACCGTACGTTTCCTGGTCGAGCGCGGCATTCCGGTCTGCGCCCACCTTGGCCTGACCCCGCAAACCGTACATGCCCTGGGCGGCTACCGCGTACAGGGAAAAACAGACGAAGCCGCGGACCAGCTCAAGCGCGAAGCACACGAATTGCAGGACGCGGGCGCCGCCATGCTGGTGCTGGAGATGGTGCCCGCCATACTGGCCGCGACGCTCAGCAAGACCCTCACACGCTGCCCAACGATTGGCATAGGCGCGGGCGATGGCACCTCGGGCCAGGTGCTGGTGTTGCATGACATGCTGGGCATGAACCTGGGCAAGATGCCCAAATTTGTGCGTAATTTCATGGACGACGCCCACAGCGTGCGCGGCGCCATGCAGGCCTATGTGCGCGCCGTCAAGGACGGCAGCTTTCCGGTCAATGCGACCCACGCCTGGTGATGAAAAGTGAATCCTTGAGAAAATAAAAATGCACATCGTCCACACCATCGCAGAACTGCGAGAAAAGCTCAGCGACTTCAGGCGCCCTGCCTTCGTGCCCACCATGGGCAATCTGCACGACGGCCACATTGCGCTGGTCCAACAGGCCAAGCCGCTGGGTGACGTCATGGTGGCCAGCATTTTTGTGAACCGTCTGCAGTTCGCGCCGCACGAAGACTTTGACAGCTACCCGCGCACCCTGGCCGCCGATGCCCAACGGCTGGAAGCGGCCGGCTGTAACGTCCTGTTTGCGCCGCGCGAAAAAGACCTCTATCCCGAGCCGCAGACCTACACCGTACACCCACCGTCGGACCTGGGCGACGTGCTTGAAGGCCAGTTCAGGCCCGGCTTTTTCACCGGCGTGAGCACTGTGGTGCTCAAGCTGTTTTCGTGTGTGTTTGCGGGCATGCCCTCGGGCGTGGCTGCCTTCGGCAAAAAAGACTACCAGCAGCTCATGGTGGTGCGCCGCATGGTCCAGCAATTTGCGCTGCCAATTGACATCCTGGCGGGCGAAACCCGGCGCGCAGAAGATGGCTTGGCGCTGTCTTCACGCAACGCCTACCTGAGCCCGGCCGAGCGGCTTGAAGCCGCCGAGTTGTCCAAAGCCCTCAAGGCGCTGGGCGCGGCCGCAAAAGCCGCCAATACGGCCGACCTGCCGGCGCTGGAGCTCCAGGCCATGCAGACGCTGGCCGGACGCGGCTGGAAGCCCGACTACCTCACGGTGCGTCGCCGCGCCGACCTCATGCTGCCGCAGCAAGTCCAGCTCGCCTCCGAGCCACTGGTGGTGCTGGGCGCAGCCAGGCTGGGCAACACCCGGCTGATCGACAACCTGGAAATCTGAGGCCCTGGCGCAGCAGCGCTCAGGCTGGAATGCGCGTGCGTGCCCAGTCCTGGCTGCGCAGCATCGTTGGCAGAAATTGCCGCACCATTTCACTGGTGGTCATGCGTTCGGCTCGGGTGGAAACACTCATGGCCGCCACGGTCGCGCCGCTGTGGTCATAAAGTGGGATGGCGATCGAGCGCACACCGAGCTCGATTTCTTCATCACAGCTGGCATAGCCGGTATCACGGCACGACTGCAGCAGCTGGCGCAAGCCGGTCAGCGTGACTTCCGTTCGCGTGGTCATTGCCGTCATAGGCAAGGCATTAACCAGTTTTTCCCATTGTTCGCATGGCAGGTGCGCCAGCAGCGCGCGTCCCGCTGCCGAGCAATACAGAGGCAGATGCGATCCTATGCCCAGGTTGACCCGCATGGACTTGCGCGCGGTGGAGCGCGCAGCAATCACCGCGAACTGCCCATCCAGAACCGACAAGGATGCCGATTCCCGGGTTTTCTCGCTGAGCGCATCGAGCGCCGGCTGAAGCATGGATGGCAAGCGGGTTGAGACCGCATAGGCATGGGCGATCCGCAAAGCCCCGTTGCCAAGCCAGAAATATTTACCATCGGTCTGGGCATAGCCGAGATCACACAGCGTCAACAGGCAACGCCGCGCCGACGCCGGGCTGATGCCGACACGCAGTGCCGCCTGGCTCAGGGTCATGCGGTGATGCGCTGCATCAAAGGCCTCAATAAGACGCAGACCCTTGATCAGGCCCCCTATCTGGTCAGGCTTGCGTGGTACACGGGCATCGGGCTCGCTCAAGGGCTGACTCCTGATTTGAGGGTTTTCACTGGTTAAAAACAGCCGCTATTTTGCGCTATGCGCAGAAATGCCTTCTGAATAAGGGCTTGGGCCGTTAGTCTGGCAGGCACGCGTGATCCTTCGGTCATGGTCAGCAGCCATCTCAAAAATTATTAGCTATGTGTCCTCTTGATTCACCCCAAACGCAAGCCGTGCTGCGCGGCCCGCAAGTCCACCCCCAGAGCACTGCCCGCCAATGGCCGGCAGAAGGCTTTACCCGCGCACCCTACTGGGTTTACAGCGACCCGGATATTTACGCGCAGGAGCAGCTGAAGATCTTTCGCGGCAAGACCTGGAACTACCTGGGCCTTGAAGCCGAGGTGCCTCATGCCGGCGCCTACAAGACCACCTACATCGGCGAAACCTCGGTCTTGCTGACGCGTGCTGAAGACGGCTCCTTGCACGCGCTGGTCAACCGCTGCGCGCACCGCGGCAACATGGTTTGCCGCGAGGCCTTTGGCACGGTCAAGAAACTGAACTGCGTCTACCACGCCTGGAACTACAACCTCAAGGGCGATCTGACCCATGCCGCTTTCAGCAAGGGACTGCGCGGCGAAGGCGGCCTGCCCAAGGACTTTGACATGGCCGAGCACGGCCTGCAAAAGCTCCGTGTCGCCACTATTTGTGGACTGGTGTTCGCATCCTTCTCGGATGAGACCGAGCCGCTGGAAGAATGGCTGGGCGATGTGGCTGCGGGCATACGCCGCCTGCTGCACAAGCCGCTCAAGGTGCTGGGTTACGACACGCAGCGTATCCACGCGAACTGGAAGGCCTATCACGAGAACCCGCGTGACTCCTACCACGCCAACATCCTGCACACTTTTTACGGCACCTTCGGTTTGTCGCGCCAGTCGCAGGAGTCCGGCATGGTGCTGGACAGTGCGGGCCGCCATGTTTATTTCTACACCAAGGCCGGCACCGAGAAAAACGGCGGCGACTACAAGGAGACCGCGTCTGACCTGCGCTCCCACAACGACGAGCTCAAGCTCGAAGACCCCGGCATCCTCAAATGGCGCGACGAATTCGGCGACGGCGTCAGCGTGCAGATCCTGACAACCTACCCCTCGTTTGTGCTGCACCAGATTGCCAACAGCCTGGCCACCCGGCAGCTGCTGCCCAAAGGCCCGACGCAGGCAGACCTGGTCTGGACTTACTTTGGTTTTGAAGACGACGACGAGGAAACAACCCGGATGCGCTTATTGCAGGCCAATCTTGCAGGCTCTGCCGGCATGATCTCGGTCGAAGACGCAGCCGTCTGCGAAATGATGCAACGCGCGATGGCTGACGGCCAAAGCGGTGAGTCCTTCATAGAAATGGGTGGACGCGAACTCGACAGCGGCGGCGCCAGCAAACTCTCGGAGCGCGCCATCCGCAATTTCTGGCACAACTACCGCCTGGACATGGAGCTGTGATGAAGTCGACAGAAACTGGCCCCAACATGACCTTCAAACATTTACCGCTTGCCACGCCACATGAGTCGCACTTTCGTGCCGTCGAGAACCTGATTTACGAGTGGGCACGCGCGATTGATGACAACCGCGTCGAGGCCATTTGCGAACTGCTGGCGCCGCAAGGCCGCTACACCGTCACCTCGCGCTTCAACAACGACAGGCAGCTGCCTATGGCCGTCATCGACTGCCACAGCGCAGCGCAGCTGCGCGACCGCATCAAGTCCATGCGGATTGCCAACATCTATGAACCACACCACTACCGCCACATCGTGTCGGGCGTGCAGATCACCGGCGAGCAGGACGGCGCGCTGCTTGTGGTTTCCAATTACCTGATAGTGCGCACCATGGATCTGGATGGCAACATGATGATTTATTCCAGTGGCCAATGCCATGACCTGGTCGACGTGACACCCGACGGGGTTTGCTTCAGAAGCCGCAAATACATCTACGACTCCCGCGTGATCGAGACCTTGATGGTGATACCGCTGTAGTGCCATGAGGCACGGATTTCACGCAAGCTAGAACGCAGGAGACAAGAATGCCAACACTTCATCAAAATCGTCGCCGCTTTGTTGCGTCGACACTGTCACTTGCCAGCCTCTGGTCAGCGCACGATGCGCTGGCGCAAAGCGCTGGGGCCTGGCCGCAAAAACTGATACGTATCGTGGTGCCCAATCCCGCGGGTGGCACTGCAGACCTGTTGCCGCGGCTGATCAGCGAGCAGCTGACGCTCAAGCTGGGCCAGCCCGTCATCATAGAGAACCGGCCCGGTGCCGCTGGCAATATCGCGGCGGAGTATGTCTTTAACGCCGAGCCGGACGGCTACACCCTGATGGCTGCGCCACCACCGCCGCTGTCCATCAACATCAGCCTGTATCCCAGGCTGAACTATGACCCGGCGAAATTTGTTCCGGTCACAGTGCTGGCACATGTGCCGAATGCGCTGCTGATCAACCCCTTGCTCCCGGTGCAGACCATTCAGGAGTTCATGGCCTATGTCAAAGCCAACCCGGACAAGCTGAGCTACGCCTCGCAGGGCAACGGCTCCACGGCCCATTTGACGGCGGAATTGTTCAAGCTCAAGACCGGTCTGCGTATGGTGCACGTGCCCTACAAGGGTGACGCACCGGCCTTGGCGGACTTGCTGGCCGGCCATGTCGACGTGATGTTTGGCAACGTGGGCGCTGCATCGGTGCATCTGCGCAGCGGCAAGTTGCGGATACTGGCAGTCACCAGCAGCAAGCGCCTGCCGGCCATGCCCAGCATCCCGGCCATGAACGAAGTTGTGCCTGGCGTGGTCGCCGTGGCCTGGTTTGCATTGGTGGCGCCACCGCGCACGCCTGCCGCTGTGGCCGCGCGGCTGTCGGCAACAGTTGCAGAAATACTGCGCTCGCCCGAAATGACGCGCCGCTATGCCGAGGTCGGCGCCGAGCCCATTGGCAACACGCCGCAGGAAATGGCGGCCTGGATGAAGGAAGATACCGAGCGCTGGCGAGCTGTGATCAAGGCCGGCAATATCAGCGTCGACTGAAGGCCTGACTCAAACCAGCTCGTCTCTGGGTCCGCGCCCCATAAGCGCCGCGACCGCCTCCAGCGGTGTGATCCTGCCGTCCAGCAAGGCCACCACAGCCGCTGAAATCGGCATCTCGACACCCAGACCGGCAGCGCGCTGCACGACTGTGCGGGCGCAATACACGCCCTCGGCCACATGCCCAAGTGAAGCGACCGCTTGCTGCAGGCTCTGACCTTGGGCGAGCGCCAAACCGACCCGGCGGTTGCGGCTGAGGTCGCCGGTGGCCGTGAGCACGAGATCGCCCAGGCCAGACAGACCGGTAAAGGTTTCTGCCCGCGCGCCAAGCGCCACGCCCAGACGCGTTATTTCGGCCAGCCCGCGCGTGATCAGAGCAGCTCTGGCGTTCAGGCCCAGTTGCAGGCCGTCGCACAAGCCGGTGGCAATCGCCAGCACGTTCTTGACGGCTCCACCGACTTCCACGCCGACCAGATCGTCGTTGGCATAAATGCGCAGTGTGGGGCTGTGGAACGCCGCCACCAATGCGGCGCGCACCTCGGCATGTTCGCTGGCAGCGACCAGCGCCGTCGGTTGACCACGCGCCACCTCTTGAGCGAAACTTGGGCCACTGAGCACGCCCGCTCTTAAATTGATAGCTACCTGCGCCCGTATCTCGTGCACCATCAGCCCAAAAGCCTGATTAACAGGGGCTTCAAAGCCCTTGCTCAGCCAGGCCACCGGTGCGCGCACCTCTGACAGGCGTTGCAGCAAGCCGCGCGCTGCCGATACCGGCGTAGCCAGAATGACAAGATCTTGCCCGAGCAACGCTTCTTGCAGCGTGTCTGCGCCCCCGGTGAGCCTCAGACTATCGGGAAAGCCAATGCCTGGCAGGTAGCGGGTGTTGGCGCGCTCGGCCTGCAGCTTCTGGGCATGCGCAGCATCGCGCGCCCACAGCGTGACCTGATGGCTTGACGCGCGATTTGACGAGGCACTGATGGCCAGCGCCGTGCCCCAGGCACCGGCACCCAACAAAAGGATCTTCATGGCGACAACACCAGGTAAACGCTATGCCGGGCGGACAAGTGGCGCAAACTCAGGCGACTTAAACGATGATTTGGGGTGCGGCGGCTGCTGCTTCAGCTTGCTGCTGCTCGTACATAGCCTGGAAATTGATTTCAGCCAGATGCACTGGCGGGAAACCGCCGCGTTGGATCACATCGGCCACGTTGCCGCGCAAGTAGGGATAAACGATTTGCGGACAGGCAATGCCAAGCACAGCGCCGAGTTGCTCTTGCGGCATGTTGCGCAGCTCAAAAATACCGGCCTGTTTGGCTTCCACCAGGAACAGGGTCTTGTCGCCAATTTTGGCCTGCACCGTTGCAGTCACGCAAACTTCAAACAGACCCTCGGCGACCGGTGTGGCTTCCACACCCAGCTGGATATCGACGGCAGGCTGGTCCTGGTTGAGCAAAATTTCCGGGGAATTGGGCTGCTCAAGCGATACGTCCTTGAGGTAAACGCGTTGGATCTGGAATACGGGGTCAAGATTGGCTTCGGCCATGGCTAACTTTCGGTGGACTTATTAAAAATAGTGACTCAGGCGGCCTGCCAGCAAACGACAGGCAAGGTCGCATTATCTCAGTCCGCAGCGAGGCATCCGAGCCAGGCAGCAAACAGACTCAGGCGAACTCAGACGCCTTGGGAGCCATTGAGCAGTGGCAGCAAACCGCCCTTGCCATCCAGCGCAACCAGGTCATCGCAGCCCCCGACATGGGTCTCGCCGATGAAAATCTGCGGCACCGTGCGGCGACCCGAGATCTCCATCATTTTTTGACGCTCTGCGGGCTGCATGTCAACCCGGATCTCATCGAGTTCGGTCACGCCGCGTGCTTTGAGCAGCTGCTTGGCGTGGATGCAGTAGGGGCAGGTGCCCGTGGTGTAGATCTTGACGGTTTGCATGCGTTGATTCCGGGTCAGTAGTCGTTTGAAATGCGGGAAAACAGGCTTTATCAAGCCTTCTCGACTGGCAAGTTGGCGTCTTTCCAGGCTTTGAGTCCACCGCCCAATGCCTGGGCCTGCTCGTACCCGAGCTTCTTGGCCACAGCGACTGCGCGGTTGGCGCGGGCGCCAGACGCACAAACCAGAATCAGCGGCAAGGCCTTGTTCTTGACGGTCGCGGGCAGTTTTTCTTCAAACTGGCCCAAAGGCAGATTTTTGGCGCCGCCCACATGGCCGGCCGCAAACTCTTCCGGCTCGCAGACGTCGATGACCACAGCTTTTTCTCGGTTGATCAATTGCACCGCGGCGCTGGCACTGAGGGCGCCCGCATTCATGCCGCTGGCAATCAGGGGCCACACCAGCCCGCCGCCAGAAACCAGGGCAAGGGAGATCAGCATCCAGTTATCGATCAGAAATTTCACGGTAAACCTTTTAAATATTTTTCACTAAGCCAGTGATTTTAGAATGCAGGGGTGACTTTTCCCGTCGGGCACCCTTTATTGTCCTTGTCGGCATCATTTGCCCCGCTCTTTCAATCGCATACAAACGCATCACCCATGTCCAACAACGTGCACAAACTCGTACTGATACGCCACGGCGAATCCACCTGGAATCTTGAAAACCGCTTTACCGGGTGGACCGATGTCGACCTGACTGAAACCGGCATTGCCCAGGCCAAGAGTGCCGGCAAGCTGCTCAAAAGCGAAGGCTATGACTTTGACCTGGCATACACCAGCGTGCTCAAGCGCGCGACACGCACACTGTGGCACACCCTGGACGAGATGGATCGCACCTGGCTGCCCGTGGTCAACAGCTGGCGGCTCAATGAGCGGCATTACGGCGCCCTGCAAGGCCTGAACAAGGCGGAAACCGCCAAGAAATATGGCGAGGAGCAGGTGTTGCTCTGGCGCCGCAGCTACGATACGCCGCCTCCGGCGCTGGATGCGAACGACCCGCGCTGCGAGCGCAACGACCCGCGATACGCCAAGCTGCAGCCTGGTCAGGTGCCGCTGACGGAATGTCTGAAGGACACCGTAGCGCGTGTGCTGCCATTTTGGAACGAGTCCATGGCGCCCGCCATCAAGGCCGGCAAACGCATTGTAGTGGCGGCTCATGGCAATTCCATACGCGCGCTGGTCAAGTACCTGGACAACATCTCCGACAAGGACATCGTGGGCCTGAACATTCCCAATGGGATTCCGCTGGTCTATGAGCTGGACGCCGAACTCAAGCCGCTGCGCCACTACTACCTCGGCGACAGCGAGGCCGCAGCCAAGGCCGCCCTGTCGGTAGGCGCGCAAGGCAAAGCCTGAAGCAATGACCGGCCGGACTCAGAGCGAGCCTGTTTTGTAAACGCCGGGTAAATCCCCCAGGGTTTACGGCTTTAAGTGGCTTATTTTGAGCTTGAAGGCCACATCTGCGGAACTGCGGCGCTGGGTCTTTCTCCTAGGTGTATATTGCTCACGGTATTGGGGGGCAAAGCTTCCTCAACAGGTTTAACAAGGTAGTTTCTATGCGTCAGACGCTCAAGATAGCAGGCTGGATTTCAATGGGTGCAGTGGCAGGCGCACTGACCACAGTGCAACTGCAGGCCGTTGCACGTGGCGGCCTGATGCCTTTGCCACTCGAAGAGCTGCAGCAGCTGGCTGCGGTATTCGGCATGGTCAAGTCCGATTACGTTGAACCGGTCGATGAGAAAAAGCTTATCACCGACGCGATCTCCGGCATGGTGTCCAGCCTTGACCCCCACTCGGTTTACTTCGACAAGAAATCCTTCAAGGAATTTCGCGAGGGCACAAGTGGCCGCTTTGTCGGCGTAGGCATAGAAATCAGCCAGGAGGACGGTCTGGTCAAGGTGGTCTCACCGATTGAGGGCTCACCAGCAGACCGCGCAGGCCTCAAGCCCAACGACCTGATAACCAAAATTGACGACACGGCGGTCAAGGGACTGTCGCTCAACGAAGCCGTGAAAAAAATGCGCGGCGAACCCAAGAGCAAAGTGGTGCTGATGATTTTCCGCAAGGATGAGAGCCGCACCTTTCCGGTGACCATAGTTCGCGAAGAAATCCGTACCCAGTCAGTGCGCAGCAAAGTGGTTGAGCCAGGCTATGCCTGGATTCGACTGAGCCAGTTTCAGGAACGCACGGTTGATGACTTCGCGACCAAGCTGGAGCAAATCTACAAACAGGAGCCCAACCTCAAAGGACTGGTGCTTGACTTGCGCAATGACCCAGGTGGCCTGCTGGACGCGGCAGTAGCTGTTTCAGCGGCATTCTTGCCAGAGAACGTGACCGTGGTTTCAACCAACGGACAGCTGGCAGAAAGCAAATTCACCTACAAGGCCGCACCCGAGTTTTATATGCGCCGCAGCGGCAATGACCCTTTGAAAAAGCTGCCCGCCGCACTGAAAACCGTGCCCCTGGTCGTGCTGGTCAACGAAGGCTCGGCATCTGCGAGTGAAATTGTCGCCGGCGCCCTGCAGGACCACAAACGCGCCATCGTCATGGGCAACCAGACTTTTGGCAAGGGCTCTGTCCAGACCGTCAGGCCGCTTGGCCCGGACACCGGCATCAAACTCACCACCGCGCGCTACTACACACCAAGTGGAAAATCCATACAGGCCAAGGGCATCGTGCCTGACGTGATGGTCGACGAAACCCTTGAAGGCAGCCCATTCGCCGCATTGCGCACGCGTGAGGCCGATCTGGAAAAGCATCTGGGCAGCGGCCAGGGCGCTGAAATAAAGGATGCCAACCGGGAAAAAGCCCGTGAAGATGCCGTAAAAAAACTTGAAGAAGAGTCCAGGAAACCACCTGAACTGCGGCGGCCACCAGAGCTCGGCAGCGACAAGGATTTCCCCTTGATGCAGGCCATCAACCAGCTCAAGGGACGTCCAGTGATCGTGAGCAAGACCGCCATCGTCGAGAACAAGAACGAGAAAAAAGAAAACTGATGGGCTGCTTGGGCTCTGATCCGAAATCGGCATGAACGACGAGCAGCTGCTTCGCTATTCCCGGCATATTCTTCTCGACGAGTTGGGCATAGACGGCCAGCAAAAGCTGCTGGCCTCGCATGCGCTAGTTGTGGGCGCTGGCGGCCTGGGTTCGCCTGCTGCTCTTTATCTTGGCAGCGCAGGCGTCGGTCGCATCACCATCGTTGACCACGACAGGATTGACGCGACCAATTTGCAGCGGCAAATTGCCCACAAGCTTTCTGGCATTGGCCATTTCAAGGCCCACTCGGTGCAGCAAGCCATTGCCGAACTCAACCCGGACGTCAGCGTTACAGCGGTCACCGTGCGAGCAGACGACGCGCTACTTGACAGCCTGGTCCAGCAAGTCGATGTGGTGCTGGACTGCACCGACAACTTCGCCACTCGGCACGCGATCAACCGCGCTTGTGTAAGGCACCGCAAGCCACTGGTGTCTGGTGCCGCCATACGCTTTGATGGGCAAGTCTCCGTCTACGACCGCCGTCAGGATGCATCACCGTGCTATGCCTGCGTGTTTCCCGAAACTGACCAATTTGAAGAAACGCGTTGCAGCACCATGGGCGTCTTTGCTCCGTTGGTCGGCGTCATCGGCAGCGTGCAAGCAGCAGAAGCGCTCAAACTGCTGTGTGACGTTGGTGAGCCCTTGACCGGCCGGCTACAGATGCTGGACGGACGCAGCATGCGCTGGAACGAAGTCAAAATGCCTCGCGACAGCGCGTGCAGTGTTTGCGCCGGGCGCTGAGGCTCTGGCCATAGGGCTCACGGCCGTGACGCCCCGGGCTTGACGGCGGATTTAGGTGCGGGCTGCACTTTGGTGGGATTGCCCGCCAGCGTCAGGACGCTGCGGCAATCTGCGTCCTGGCCGGGTCCGGTTTCAATCGTTGCCGCCAACGCCAGCAAAGGATTGATGACGCCCAGAGCCAAAGCCAGACCGACCCGCTCAGCCAGTGCCACCTTGTCAGGACCCGCCGAGGGCGACGCAAAAGTCCCGGAGATCCTGAGTGGGGAACGCAAACTCAGAAAACTGCGGTCTTTAGGCTGAGGGTAAAGCATGATGTCCAGCGTCTCATCAGCCAGACTGATTCGTCCGCTGCCATTGACTACAGTGTCCGAGGTGTCCAGCACAATGGTTTTACTCCGCATCAAGCCCTGCTTGACCTCAAAAGCGGCAGCAGCACAACGCAGCATCACATTTCGGTCGCCGCGCAGCAAAAACTTGATGATCTCTCCACCGTCGAGCCCGACATACTCAAGCAGTATGTTGCTGAGTTCACCCTTGCCCATCAAGACCGCAACATCACCTGTTGCAGATCCCAGCATCTGTGCGGCAGAGTTGCCCCGCCCTTTGAGCTCAAGCTGTCCGCTGATTTTTCCGAAACTGCTTTTGGTGGTCTGAATCGTCGGGAACAACTTGTTTAGCTGCACCGCACGGACATCTAAACGGGTATCGAAAGCGGCGGGCTCGACATTGACGTCGATAGTGATTCGGCCCGCCAGAGAGCCCCCGGCCACGCCCAAGGCGATGGGCTCAAGCTGCAAGACACCATTGTTCAACTTGACATGGACATTTCCCTTGTCCAAAGGCAATTGCTCGACGTGTCGAATATTCGCCGCGCTATAAACCACATCGGCGTTCATGGCTTTGAGGCGTACCAGATCCAGTGGTGTGGTCGGTAAAACCTTGCGCGAAGACGGTGCCAAACGCGCCGGTCTGGAACTTGCGGCCGATCGGGTTTTATTTGCTGAGGCTGAATCCGCCAGCGTCAAGGTGGCGGCTACTGAGGACTTGACGGGTAAGCCTATCACCGGCCTCAGATCTTCAAAGTCCAGAAGTTTCGACTGCACCTTTCCGCTCAGCAGAGCGACCGGTCCAGACCGGTCAAAACTCAAGTCGCCGCTCAGGTCAGAACTGCCCAGCACGCCATGCATTTGACTGGCCGACCAGACTTGCCCACGTTTGTCCAATTTACCGCTGAGCTGGTAAGGCGGCGTCGATGGCAGCACGATGCCGAGGAGTTTGTACAGCTCTTCAAGGTTTCTTCCGCGTATGTCAAATGTCGCATCCAGTCCGCTCAACTCTTGAAGGTTTTCAATCTCGCCTTTGGCTTTGAGCGTGGTTTTACCCGCCACCGCATTGATCTCCAGCGGAAAGGACTCCTTCAAATCCCTGCTCAACTGCAGCACACCGCCGGTCCGCCCGTTGGCTGTGAACGCTTCATTCTTCCACTTGCCGGCCGCCGTGAAAGTCAGCGGAAGTGCTGCAGAAAGCGCTGACGCAACTGATGCGGAAGGCAGGGAACTTACTCCCGCCTCTGAGACAAGGGCAATCTGCGCTGTTATGTCGGCACCTTGCGCCAGCGCACGGTATTTGACCGTACCATGGTCAATCGTCAAGCTTCCGATCTTGGGAACGGAATTGGCATCTGAGGTATCCCTGGACAGCGCCCAGGTGCGCCGCCCATCGGGCTCTATTTGCAGACCGATTTGTGGCTCAATCAACAGCACACGCGGCAAATCAAGCCTGCCAAGCATTAGCGGCCAGAGCTTTATTTCAAACTCTGCAGCGCTGGCTTTGATCAGATAAGGCTCGCTTGCCCACTCCGGGTTGGCAAATTCCAGACCATCCGCCCTGACGGTGATGCTTCGACCCAAGCGGACTGACAGATGCTGCGTGATTTCAAACCTGCGTCCTAGTTGATCAGAAACGTAACGATTGACAGGGCCACGCAAACTATCCCATGGAAAGAATGCAAGCGCCAATGCCATCGACACCAAAATGATGATCAAACCGACGGCAAGGCGCCGAACAAGGACTGGTTCGGATGAAGGGGGGCGCATGACTCTCCAATAAGGCTCTGAGGACGTTTTGAATTTTTTGAACAGGGGCGGCAAACCAGCGTCAGCACACCAGGATTGCCTGGCCATCCAACTCTTCGCCCGCGTCAGCCCAGCCCTCGTGCTGATCGCAAAACACTTGCACCTGCCTAATGTCGGACCTGGGCTAGGTCCTGTCCATGGGCCTGCGCCACACAGCGGTGTGGGCATGCACCTACACACCAGTCCAATAACTATCCTACAAACGTCCAACCTGGAAACTGGCACAATCAAAGTGCCTTGCGGGACAGCCGGGCGGAACAAAAATTTGAAGTTGCTAATTTTTCAGCGCCAAACCTTGGCCTGCGCTGACAAAAATCAACCCACTTGGGCCTGTGCTGTGAGACTGAAAACCTATTTCGTTGAAGACAACCCCACAATTCGCGATAACCTCGTTGCCACTCTTGAAGAGCTTGCCCGTGTTGATGCGGTTGGAACTGCAGACACAGAAAACGAAGGCAAGGCTTGGCTGATAGACGGCCTTCATGAGTGGGACTTGGCGATCGTCGACCTGTTCTTGAAGCAGGGAAGCGGGCTAGGCGTGCTGGCGGCATGCCGGGACCGCAATCCCAGGCAAAAGATGGTGGTCTTGAGCAACTACGCCACGCTGGACATTCGTCAGCGCTGCGCCCAGCTTGGCGTGGACGCAGTATTCGATAAATCCAATGAAATTGACGCTCTGGTTGAGTACTGCATCGATCAATGCAACGCCAGGGGTTGAAACGCACAAGTGTCTGGCGCTCAAATCCCCCGCCGATTCAGCCGGACCTCAGTCGATCAATTTATTCTTCAGCGCGTAGTAAGTGAGATCGCTGTTGGACGACAGGCTCATTTTTTCCATCACACGCGTCCTGTAGGTGCTCACCGTCTTGACGCTCAGCGAAAGCGCTTTTGCTATATCTCCGGCGGTTTCCCCTTTGGCCAGCTTGAGAAAAACCTGGAACTCCCGTTCGGACAATTGCTCATGCGAGGCCATGTCGTTCGGCCGGTTCAGCTGTTGCGCCAGCAATTCCGCAACCGTAGGCGTGATGTAGCGCTTGCCCAGCGATATCACCCGAATCGCATCTACGATCTCCGAGGGGTCGCACTCCTTGTTGAGGTAGCCGCTGGCACCTTGGCGGATCAGGTTCACTGCATAGTGCTCCTCCGGATAACCGCTCAAAATGAGAATGCCAACATCGGGGGCTTTGGCGCGGATCATGGCCAAGGCGTCTATGCCGCTTTGACCTGGCATGGACAAATCCATCACCAGAATATCCAGCTCAACATTGCGAACCAGATCTATCGCTTCACGGCCGCTACCCGCCTCGCCAACCACCCGCAAATCCACCTGGTCGGAGAAAAACTGCCTGAGCCCCGAACGCACGATGGCGTGGTCGTCCACAATTCCAATTTTGATCATTTCTCTGTCCCACTGTCAATCTGTCAAGGCCTGTAACGACAGGCAAACGGAATGAAAAAAGCCACCGGAGTTGGCTATCTACATCGACCTTCAATGTCTATTATTGACGAATAACAAAAAAATAATTCCAGAGATCATGTCATGAAAAATTTTCCTTTTTTGAAAATGTCGATCAGCCTGCCTCTGGCGGTACTGGCAACTGCAGTGCTGATCTCCATCAACGAAATCAGCTACAGGCAGTCTACGACAGCGGCTGCCAACATTGAAGAGGCCCAAAATACCCGCAGTTCTCTCAACAAACTCATGCAGCATGTGCTGGACGCTGAAACGGGCCAACGCGGCTACCTGCTGACCGGTGACGAGCGCTATCTGGAGCCCTACAGTGCAGCAACTGCTGAGCTCAACCAGAACATGGACGTACTTCGGCAGCTGTTCACGCCTTACCGAGAGCAGTTGGCAGATTTCGCGGCCATGTCACGGCACATATCCAGCAAGCTGGCTGAAATGGATTTGAGCGTTCGTATGCGCAAGGAAGGCAACGAGGAGGCCTGGAAATTTGTGTTGACAACTGATGTCGGACAAGAGCACATGGAAGTGATTCGAGCGCAGTCGGCCAAGCTCGCGGCCAGCAGCATCACCAAGATGGAGCAAGGACAAAGCCAGATCAAAAAGACCCTGCTGCTGTCGCGCATAGGTGTTGCCATCATGTCGCTGCTGGGCCTGTTGGCCTTTTACATGTACCTCAATCAGACCAAGGCACTTTTTCAATCAGGATTGCGGGAAAAGGAGTCTTTGCGCAAGGAACGTGACCAGCTGGACTTGCTGGTGCGGGAGCGGACCGAACGCTTGGCACAGTTGGCCACACATTTGCAAAACGTACGAGAAGATGAACGTGGTCACCTGGCGCGTGAGCTGCACGACGAGCTGGGAGCGCTTCTGACAGCCGCAAAGCTGGATGTCGCACGGTTGAAGTCTCGCATTACTGGCGATTTTCCGGAAGTAACAGAACGTCTGGCGCACCTGACGGCGACGCTCAACAGCGGTATAGCGCTCAAGCGCCGCATCGTCGAAGATCTGCGGCCATCTTCCCTCTCGCATCTTGGACTGGTAGCCTCGCTCGAGATTCTGGCAAGAGAATTCGAAGAACAGTCAGGCTTGTCCATCACGACGGATCTTGAGGATGTCGAACTGGGAGGCTCGGCCCAATTGACGGTGTACCGCCTGGTGCAGGAGTCACTAACCAATATTGGTAAATATGCCGAGGCGACCCAGGTCATCATCAGCCTGCAGAACATGGACGGCTATGTTTCCATTGAAGTGCATGACAACGGCCAGGGCTTTGATCTGGACGGCATTGGAGCGGGCAGCCACGGCCTTGCCGGAATGCGCCACCGGGTGGAAGCAGCAGGCGGGCGCCTGACCGTTGCCAGCGCAGTTGGAAGCGGCACGCACATCTACGCCGCGTTGCCCAACGTCTCCTGAATCTGCAACAAGTGCCGTGCTCGTCGCGGTACAAACCGTCAGCCCCATCCTACAGCGCCAAGCCCATCGCGCTGACACAGGCGCAGGGCCACAGCCGATGATGAAAAAATCGCAAGTTCATTAACCTTGCAGCATGTGTTTGAAAGGCACCTCGACTGAGGTACCTCTCGAGTCAACCCACGCAAGGAGATATGGATGCTGCACTACTCAGTCGTTTTTCTGGTCATTGCGCTGATTGCCGCGGTCTTTGGCTTCGGTGGCATCGCCGCTGGTGCAGTTGAAATCGCAAAGATTCTTTTTTTCATCTTCGCCATCATGGCCATCGTGAGTTTTGTCATCAGTCTGGTACGCAAGAACTGACACTTTGCATAGTGGGCTCTGGAGTTGACGCACATCATCAGTCGCCACAGTCTTCGTCTGCAGAATTCACCTTTGTTGTGATGGACTGAAGCTTCCAGACCACTGAGACTTTTTATTTAACAAGGACATCAATATGAGCACCAACATAACATCAGCTTCCCGGGAAGCGAGCGCGGCCGTTCGTCAAGCTTCTGACGACCTGCTGCAAGGCGCAGGCAAAGTGGTCGATTCAGGCCGCGACTACGCCAATCGGGCACTGGACCATGCAGAAGACAAGGTCCGTGAACTTCGCGGCGACGTGGATCCTCTTGTCGACATGCTGGCGTCGAAAGCCCAGAAATTGGCGCGTCAAAGCCTGGACATGGCAGCCGAAGCTAAAGACCGAGCCCAGCAGTCGCTTTCGCGCTACGCCCAGGTAACGACCCGCTATGTCGCCGAGCAACCCGTTCGCTCTGTCCTGATCGCAGCAGCAGTCGGGGCAGCCGTGGCCTTGCTGGTTTCGGCCAGACTGCACCAAAAACACAATCGTTAATCATATTTCAATACCCGCCTGACAAGATTGCCAACGGTTGACAAAATCCATGCTGCACCCACTCATCGCCACTGTGATACAGCGCCCCGATCTGGTTGTCGAGCATGTCGCAGCCTATGCATCGCTCATCAATCAGGAAGCAAAAACGGCCGGCTCGCAGATTCTCAGGCACGGCGTATCGTGGGCTGTAGCCATTATCTGCGGCGCTGTTTTTTTGTCCTTGTCCGGCGTGGCCTTGATGCTTGGATTTCTGCAAGGCCAGTTCCATTGGATTCTCCTGGCGGTGCCTGGCACGGCTTTGATTCTGACAATTATTGCGGTTCATGATGCGCGAAAGGCTCTGCCAACTGAGCACTTTCCTGAACTCAAGGCGCAGTTGGACAGTGACGCCATGGCCTTGCGCATGGTCGCATGAATGCCCCACAGATGTACCCAGCCACCATGAGCAGCCACCTTGAATTCAGCCCTCAGGACAGATTGGCGCTCAGCCGACGCGCCATTCTCAGGCACATGACTCAGCACAACGGAACATCTTTAGAGCACGGTCGCCACGATGACCGAGATAACGAAAACGATGGGCTCGGTAACTCGCAGGCAACGGGTACTTGGGAGGTCATCAAGCATGCGCTGCAGGTGTGGTGGAGAAATCACCCTGTCCATATTGCGCTGGAACTTGCAAAGCCGGCGCTCGACCAGTACGCCCAAAGGAAACCTATCCAACTAATGGTCACTTCAGCAGCTATTGGCGCAGCCTTGGTGCTGGTGCGGCCTTGGCGCCTGGTGTCCATGACGGGCCTGCTGCTTTCGACGTTGAAGTCTTCTCAGCTTTCGACGCTGGCGCTATCCCTTCTTTCTGACAGATCAAAATCAACCGCGAACACAAAGGACTCCCAATGACCCAAGCGACGCCATCAGCCCACGCCAAACTGGAGCTCAATGATGCTGGCCTGAAAGCTGCCAAAAAAAGCCTGGATAAGGGTGCTGTAACGCCCGCCTATGGTCCTCACCGCGAGTCCATCATCAAACTACTCAATGACTCCCTGGCAACGGAACTGGTTTGCGTGCTGCGCTACAAACGCCATCACTTCATGGCCAGCGGACTGTCCTCACCGAAGATCGCCGAGGAGTTTCTGGTGCATGCCAATGAAGAGTCAGCCCACGCCGACCGCATCGCGCGTCGAATTGTGCAACTCGGCGGGGAACCTGACTTCTCACCCAATACCCTGCTTGCGCGCAGCCATGCTGACTACGATGAATCCAACGATTTGAAGACCATGGTGCGCGTCAATCTGATCGCAGAAAGAGTGGCGGTGGAAAGCTACCACCAGATGATCACCTTGATAGGCGACAAGGACACCACGACACGCCGCATGCTGGAAGACATTCTGGCGGACGAAGAAGAGCATGCAGACGAGCTCAAAGACTGGCTGGAAGATTGAAGTAAGACCATTTTTTTTAGTAACTGTAGGTCGGTGTGGTGCGACTGAACTACAGGATTTTTTAACGACAACACCGCTTGAACTCACACTAAAGGAAACGATATGAAATACGCTCGCACACTCGTACTTGCCGCCATGACTGGCATCACAATTTTGTCTACCGGTTGCGCGGTTGTACGCGGTCAGGAGACCGCTGGTTCATATGTTGATGATGCGGCAATCACGACAGCGGTCAAGGCAAAAATGGTGGACGACAAGACTGTCGCCGCATCGTCCATTAGCGTAGAGACGCTCAACGGCACAGTGCAGCTGTCCGGTTTTGCCAAATCCAGCGCTGAAAAGGCGCAGGCAGAGTACATCGCGCGCGGCGTCAAGAACGTGCGGGCTGTACGTAACGACATCGTCGTTCGCCCCTGAACGCAGTCGTTCAGCCCTGGACTCTCAAGCCATTGAGTGCTTGAATTTTCCTGGTCCTGATCGACGGTTTGTGGAATCAATGCAGGCGCTGGCGTGAGGCTGGCGCCTGCATTTTTTATTGAGGTTTGCGGTGTACGACATCCAGCATAGAAAATACTGACGTAAGAAAGCCTCCTAGCGGAGGCTTTCTTTACGTCCAGTGGCTAGAAATTAGCCGGCCTTGACTACCAGTTTATTGGTGACGGAGGTCACGCCCTTCACCGCTTTGGCCAGCGTGGTAGCCTTCTCGCGGGCGGCTTCAGTCGGTGCTGGTCCATCAAGCGTCACAGCGCCATTTTTAGTATCGACATTAATTTTGATGGCGCTCAGATCCGCGTCCTTGGCAAGCGCTGCGGACACCGATGCGGTGATTGCCAGATCTTCTGCAGATGCGGCAATCGAATCAGCAGTCTTCTTGCCAGTACTCTCCGCTTTCTGGGCGGCCTCCTTCATGGACTCCTCGGCTTTGGCGACCGATGCTTCGGTCTTGGCCTTGGCTTCAGCGGCAGCCTGCTCGGTCTTGGCCACTGCGGAGTCAAGCTTCTGACCAACCGTCTGACCATCATCCTTCTTTTGACATGCGCCCAGAGCAACCAGCAACACAAGGGAGCAGGCGGTCGCCAGTTTTTTACCGGTAAAAAATGGTGGAAAGATCGTCGTAGTTGTCATGAATTCCTCCTGGAAATATTTGCTTGGATGCTAAGACCATGCGGCAATGTTTGCCTCAGATGTAGGCGCGACTGCAGGTGCGCCACTTCATCCTGTGTTGAAATCTAAAGCGCACGCCCGAGTCTGGAAGTCGGAGAGGAATGGCAACCGCTGTAGGACAAGCGGTATTTTTTAAATGATATGTTTCGAACTCAGGCATGGCAACTGCCATGCCACTTTCGAAAACTGCGCGGAAGTTCTGCTGCACCGTCTGCAAACAAGCCGCGCTGCGCAAGCTGCGCCTGAGACTGCTCCGCCGAGTAAGGGCCCGGCTGGCGACCATAGCCGTTGGACCAGGCATGCCCGTTGACCACCATCCAGCGGCCGACATCATCGGCACCCAAATCTATCCTGGCCAGCAAGCGTCCATAGTCGTCATGCCGACGCTTGGACACGGTCAATGCGACTGTCTGACCCAGTATCTGGTGCTCAAGCGCAGCGCGGGCGTCGCGCCCCCAAGACTGGCATATCTCAGGCGCGTCAATCCCGACGATACGGACTTTCAGGATTTCGGCGCCGGGCGCTGTTTTCACCCACACCGTATCGCCATCCACAACGCGAATCACGACGCCGGCGTAGCTGCGTGCCACTGCTTGCGCATAAACGAATGCCGACCCTGTCCAAAGCGGCACGGACAAGATGACCGCCGCAAGCGTGTGCAGCGATGACCGTACGGACAGCTTGAATCTAAGCATAAGCATCAGGCCGTGATAATCCAGCCTTCAAGTGGGTCAAGCGCCTCGGGCAAACCATACAAGACGGCGCCCTTTTCATGCTGACTCTGCGCCCAGGCTGCCTGCATCAGGCAGAGCACAGCATCCAGACTATCGCCCTTGGCGTCATCAACCAAAGCATCGCGTTGGGCGTGGCTGAGCTTGAGCCGGAGATTCAGGCGCGTTTGCCCGTGCTCCAGCGCAGTGATCAGGTCCTTGCGGGCAATCAAGCGCTCGGGCGTCTGTTTGGCTTTGTCATCGCTTTTATACGAGCGTTTTCCCAGAACTTCACGCGCGAGCAAGCCCGGGTAACCCTCAAGCGCAACACGCGTGATGTCACCATCGATCAGCCCCGGCAGATGTGCGCCAGCCTTGACCAGTCGGGGTGTGCCCGCGTGCAGCATGTAGGCCACAGGCGGGTTTACCCACTTCATGGAAGGGCTGGAGCCCGCAGGCAGATCTGCAGCGCGATGCGCAAATTTTTTACCTGTCGGTCTGGCATCACAAAAGGCAGCGAAAGTGTTGCGTATCTGTTCGCGACTCAGGCTCGCGTAGTGCGCCATGAAGTCGGACCAGTTTGTGGGCCAGCCCAACTGCGTCACGAGCTCACGCGGCAGGCCAAAAGGAAAGTCAAAGGCCCCCAGCCATTTTTCGGGCCGCTGCAGCCAGTCACCGAAGGCATCCAGAGACTCCAAACGCTCCAGTTTTGAAAGCCGCACGCAGCTCTGACGACATTCACCCAGGGCCATGATGATGGGCTTGAGGCGTGTGGGACTGCTGGAGAAATCACAACCCAGCAGCATGGGCGAAGCCGACACTTATGAAATACGCGGAATCAGGACAAGAAGCGGCTCAGGAGCGTCCGATGATCGAAGCTGTCGCCATCAGCTCTTCAAGCAGCGCCAACGACATTTTCCCCGACACAGCGTAGGGGTCAAGCTCTGGTTTTTCGGAATATTTGAGCAGGATGGACGTGTTGAGTTTGGCCACGTTGACCTGGCCCATGGTCCAGCCACCGAAGCGGCGTTCAAAAATTTCTTCATAGTCAAGCAGCACAACGTCCTTGTGGCGCTTGTCTTTTTGAATGTGCGCGTACAACTCATTGACCTGGTTGCGGCCACCCTCCAGAGCCTGAAGGAAAATGCCGCCGCCGTAGCAGAGTATGCCGGTGATTCCGCAGACCGGGTTGTGGCTGCGCGACTGGGCGAGTATGGCCTCGGTGGCCTCTGCGGCGGGTTCAACCACGCGGCTGACGTAAAGAAGGCGTACTAACATGTTCTTAATCCTCAGTTGCCACTGGCTTTGGGTATGAGCGCGAGGAACTCACGACGCAAATTGGCGTCCTTGAGGAATTTCCCGCGCATGACAGAATTGATCATCTTGCTGTCCATGTCCTTCACGCCGCGCCAGCCCATGCAGAAATGGCTGGCTTCCATGACGATGGCAAGACCATCAGGAGAGGTTTTCTCCTGAATCAGGTCGGCCAGCTGAACCACCGCCTCTTCCTGAATTTGCGGCCTGCCCATGACCCATTCAGCCAGCCTTGCGTACTTGGACAGACCAATGACGTTGGTATGCTCATTGGGTAGCACGCCAATCCAGATTTTTCCAATCACCGGGCAAAAATGATGTGAGCAGGCGCTGCGCACCGTAATCGGGCCAACAATCATCAACTCGTTGAGGTGCTCAGCGTTGGGGAATTCGGTGATCGCGGGCGCCGCGACGTAACGACCCTTGAAGACCTCGTTCAAATACATCTTGGCGACACGCCGGGCTGTATTGTTGGTGTTGTGGTCACGCTCGGTGTCAATCACCAGACTGTCCAGTACGCCCTGCATCTTGCTTTCGACTTCATCGAGCAGCTTTTCCAGATCACCCGGCTCTATGAATTGCGCGATGTTGTCATTGGCATTAAAGCGCTTTTGCGCAGCGGCCAGACGTTCGCGAATTTTGACGGAAACAGGTGTGCCCTCGTCAGTGGCATCTTGTGGTGACGTAGCGGATTTCATAAGCATGTATCGATATTAACAGCCCGACCAAAAATACGGCTTCCCCTTTGATTACAAAGGGGTTTTTACCCTCCCCTCAGCCAATTCGACCACAATCAGCTATCAGTTCAATAGCAACCTCAAGTCTTCAAGCGTATTGGCCTCATGCAGCGGTTTATCCGCTCTAATCCGCAGCATGCGGGGAAATCGAACCGCCAGGCCACTTTTATGCCTGCCGCTTGGGCTGATGCCCTCAAAAGCGAGTTCAAAGACCAGCGTGGGCTTGACACTGCGCACAGGCCCGAACTTTTCCAGTGTACTTTTTCGAATAAGGCCGTCGACTAGTTTGAATTCGGCATCGCTCAAGCCTGAATAAGCCTTCGCAAAGGCCAGCAACTGCAAAGCGCCAGCCTGGGCCGGCTCACGCCTTTCAATGGCATCAACAACGCTTTGCGCCTCGGCTGCATCCTGCGGCGTGCGGCTCCAGACTGCAAAGGTGTAGTCGGTGTATAGCGAGGCGCGCCGGCCATGCCCGGCCTGCGCGTAGATCAGAACGCAGTCAACCGTCATAGGCTCGAGCTTGGATTTCCACCAGGAAAATACCGGTGTCACGAGGGCGCCTTCAGAGCTTTGTCTTTTCTGACGCCCGCTGCCATAAGCGCTGGCAACATGCTTGAGCATGAAGCCTTCCACGCCGCGCTCGCGCGCCTGCATGCGCAGCGCTGCAAACTCAGCCCATGAAACGCGTTGCTCGATCGCTGAAATTTTGATGCCGCTGCCTGCCAGCGACTGCTCCAGTTTTAAACGGCGCAGCTGCTGCGGCTGATCCCTGAGGTCTTGACCAAGCATTTCGAGCAGGTCGTAAGCCATGAAAGTAACCGGCGCATCGGTCAGAATTTTCCTGCTTAGCGTTTTAAGGCCCACGCGTTGCTGCAGTACTGCAAAGCTGGCGGGCGCATCCTTGCGCCAAACCAGGATCTCGCCGTCCAATACCGTCCCATCTGGCAGTGACTGTGCCAGCGCCACGATTTCCGGAAAACGCTCGGTTAGCAATTCCTCGCCGCGCGACCAGATCCACACCTGGCCCGCGCGTTTGACAAGCTGGCCGCGAATGCCGTCGTACTTCCACTCGACCAGCCAGTCTTGAACCGGACCTAAGCGCTCGCCCAGCGACTCCAGAGGCGCGTCAAGTGCATGTGCCAGAAAAAAAGGATAGGGCTGACCGGCGTCAAGAATATCGGCTGCTGCGCCCGTGGAATGGGCGATAAGCGCTTCAAATTTAGTAGCGCTTGGAAGCGCTTTGGCATCCACATAGCCCATCATGCGCTGGGCGATACGCTTGGCGTCCAGACCGCAATGCGCGGCCAGTGCACGTTGCACCAGCAATTTGCTCACACCAACGCGAAAACCGCCGCCCACCAGCTTGATCAGCAAAAACCGCCCCTGTGGATCAAGTTCCTGCCAGAAGGAGCGTATGCGCTGCGCGATGTCGACATCATTCAGTCCACGCAGTGGCAGCAAACGCGCCTCAACCCATTCGGCGAGTCCGACGTCGCTGGGCTCAAACTCTGCCGGCAGGATGTAGGCAATCGTTTCGGCCAGGTCGCCGACGGCTTGGTAACAGGCTTCGAACAACCAGTCTTCAATCCCTGCTGAGGCACAGGCCAGCGCACGCATCGTAGCGGTTTTGACCACCTGCCGGGGCTTGCCGCCGGACAGAAAATACACCGCCCAGGCAGCATCGCGGGAACTGGCCAGCGCGAAGTAGCGCTGCAGTGCTGCAACCTTGGCGAGCGTCGAGGTCGTGGCGTCGAGTTCTGTAAAAAGTCGCGAGAACTGCTTCATGTTCTGCTTTGCAAAACGACTTCTGGCGCGATTTCCGCCGGTACTTCTGCCGATGCCTGCTTGTCTTCCAGCGCATCCCCGCCGTACTCGGTATGAAATGCGCCCGCTTGCAATCCTTGCTCCGACAAGTAACGCACCATCACAGGAACGCTGCCGTGCGTGACGATGACACGGCCTGCGCCCGTCGCAGCAATGGCCGACATCAGGCCGGGCCAGTCGGCGTGGTCGCTAAGCACAAACCCCCTGTCATAGCCACCGCGACGCCGCGCGCCACGCAGCTGCATCCAGCCGCTGGCAAACGCGTCACTGAAGACGCCAAAACGCTGCAACCAGGGGCTGGCTGCCGCACCGGGCGGACACAGCACCAGCGCACGCTTGAAATCGGCGACATCAGCCACTTCGGTGACCAGGCGGGTTTCGGGAAGCTGCACGCCCGCCGCACGATAGGCCGTGTTCAGCGCCTGCACCGCGCTGTGCACAACAATGGGCGCGATGCTGGCATCAACGCCACTCAAAATGCGCTGCGCCTTGCCAAAGCTATAGCACATCAGCACGCTGGCCCGTCCGACAGCGGCGTTGGCCGCCCACCAGGCATTGATCTCGGCAAACACTTCGGCATCGGGACGCCAGCGGTAAATCGGCAAGCCGAAAGTGGACTCGGTAATGAACACATCACAACGCACTGGCTCAAATGGCGTGCAGGTGGCATCGGGCGCAACCTTGTAGTCACCGCTGGCCACCCAGGTCTGGCCGGCATGGCGCAAGCTGACCTGGGCCGAGCCCAGCACGTGACCTGCGGGATGCAGCGACAGCGTTACGCCCTTGTGCGTGACTTCCTCACCATAGTGCAGGCTCTGCAAGTTGATGCCCGACCCGAGTCGCGCGCGCAACACGGCTTCTGCTGGGGCCGCCGCGAGGTAATGTTGATGCCCGGAGCGCGCATGGTCGGCATGCGCGTGAGTGATCACGGCGCGGTCTACTGGCCGCCAGGGATCAATAAAAAAATCACCGGCTGGACAGTAAAGGCCTTCTGGCCGCTGAACGATCAGATCCTGCATGGTGTTAAGTCGGTCAATAGCGCTTGCCGGCCACCCAGATCGCGATGCGCATTAACGCATAAGCCAGACCACCCAAGACACGCTGAGACAAAGGACGTTTCCCGTGGCTGGCCGGATCAACGCGGTGGCCATGGTGGCTGATCGCATCAAGCAGAAGCTCACGCAACTGAGCCGCAAAGGCCTTGTCCTCGACCACCACATTGGCTTCGCGCGCCAGCAGCAGACTCAGTGGCTCAAGGTTGGATGAACCCACTGTCGCCCAATGCCCGTCAATCACCGCAACCTTGGCATGCAGGAAACTGGCCTCGTACTCGTGAATCTCTATCCCGGCTGCAAGCAGGGCGTCGTAAACAGGCCGTGAGGCGTGGTACTGCATGAAGTACTCGTACTTGCCTTGCAGCAACAGCGTCACCTTGACGCCGCGTCGGGCTGCTCCTGTGAGCGCGCGCCGCAGTTTTCCGCCAGGCACGAAGTAGGCATTGGCAATGATGATCTCGTGGTGCGCCCGGCCTATGGCCTTGAGATAGGCCTTTTCGATGCTGCTGCGGTTGCGCAGGTTGTCGCGCAGCACCAGCGCTGCTTTGGCGCCAGGAATGACCCGGGCGCGGGAAGCCGGGTCGAACTCAGAGTCTGCGGCGCTGGCAAGCCGGGTGATACCAGTTCGTCCGCCATAGCCCGCCGCCTTGAACTTGTCCCAGGCCTCGCTCAGATGCCGCTGCCGCGCACTGTAACCGGCCTGCACTCGCCACCAGAGCAAGGCCAGCGCATCGGCGGCCTCCACGGCCAGTGGTCCGGTGACAGCGACCGCAAAATCAAGTCGCGGTGCCGGCAAATCGCCGTGATTTGGGTCGTAAAGATCATCGAGCACGTTGATGCCGCCGCAAAACACGATACGCTGGTCAATCACGCACAGCTTGCGGTGCAGTCTGCGCCAGCGGTCGGGCACCAGCAGGCCCAGGCCCCCCAAGCCGGCCGTCAGCGGCGAGTAGACACTCCACTGCACGCCGGCAGACCCGATTTTCTGCTGCCATTGCGGCGTCAAGGCCTGCGAGCCTATGCCGTCAACCAGCACCTGTACCGTGACACCGCGCTGCGCCGCACGAATCAAGGCCTCGGCCACTTCCGCGCCTGCACCATGGACATCAAAAATATAAGTTTCCAGCTGCACCCAAGCAGCGGCGGCATCAATGGCCTTGATCAGCGCCGGAAACAAGGCCTGAGCGCCTTGCAGCAACTGCAAGTCTTGTGCATTTTGCAGTGGCATATTGAGGGAACGCATGGCAGCCAAGCTTATGCCATGAACTGTGGCAGCAGCAAAAGCGCTTCTGCGTTGGACGGAGAAAAACACCTGTCCGCCGCATCCAGACAGCTCAGCCATTCATAGGCCGTGTGCTCACGGGGACTCAATCGCACAGGTGTGTCGCGCGGCACACACAGGCTGAAGACATGCTCGGTGTTACGCGTCACGCCAGGCGCATAGCGGTGACGCCAGACCGGATAAATTTCATAGCTGTTTGAAACACCCCAGTCGACAAACTGGCTCGCACTGGCCTGGATGCCGGTTTCTTCGCTGACCTCGCGCATGGCGGTGTGCAGCAAGGGCTCGTCCAGCGCATCCCGGGAGCCGGTCACACTTTGCCAGAAGCCAGGCTGATCGGCACGCTCTATCAGCAGCACCTGCCGGTCTGGGGTGTGAATGATCACCAGGACCGATTCGGGGATCTTGAAATCTTTCAATCTCGGCCTTCCACGGTGGCGTTAAATTCACACAGACCACATGGCACGCGATGGCCTGGAACCTGCCCTATATCGCTGGAAGCCTGAGCCCTCGGGGAAGGCTCAGGACGAACAGCGTGAGGCTCAGAACCTCAGACGGGCAGCGGATTACGCAAGCGAATGTGCAACTCGCGCAATTGCTTTTCATCCACCGAGCTGGGCGCATGCGTGAGCAGGCACTGGGCGCGCTGGGTTTTTGGAAATGCAATCACGTCGCGAATCGATTCAGCGCCCGTCATCATGGTCACGATACGGTCCAGGCCAAACGCCAGGCCACCGTGCGGCGGTGCACCGTATTGCAGCGCGTCGAGCAGGAAGCCAAATTTTTCCTGCGCTTCTTCGGGTCCGATCTTCAGCGCGTTGAAGACCTTGCTCTGCACGTCGGCGCGATGGATACGCACTGAACCACCACCGAGCTCCCAACCATTGAGCACCATGTCGTAGGCCTTGGCAATACATTTGCCCGGGTCGGTGTCCATCCAGTCTTCGTGACCGTCTTTGGGCGCAGTGAAAGGATGGTGCACGGCGCTCCAGCGCTGGCCTTCTTCGTCATGTTCAAACATCGGGAAGTCAACCACCCAGAGCGGCTTCCAGCCGGTGGTGAACAGACCCGTTTTTTTGCCAAACGGGCTGTGACCAACTTTCAGGCGCAATGCGCCTATGCTGTCATTGACCACCTTGGATTTGTCGGCGCCAAAGAAGATGATGTCGCCATTGGCCGCGCCAGTGCGCTTGAGGATCTCTGCAATCGCTGCGTCATGAATGTTCTTGACGATGGGGCTTTGCAAGCCCTCACGGCCTTTGCTCACATCATTGACCTTGATCCAGGCCAGCCCCTTGGCGCCATAGATCTTGACGAATTCGGTGTAGCCGTCGATCTCGCCGCGGCTCATTTCAGAACCACCGGGAACGCGCAGGGCCACCACGCGGCCACCAGGGGTGGTGGCTGGCGCGCTGAAGACCTTGAAATCAACGTCGGCCATCACATCGGTCAGCTCGGTGAACTCGAGATTCACGCGCAGATCGGGCTTGTCCGAGCCAAAGCGATGCATGGCATCGTGGTAGGCCATCACCGGAAATTCGCCGAGATCGGTGTTCAGAACGGTCTTGAAAATGTTGCTGATCATGCCCTGGAACATGTCGCGTATGTCCTGCTCGCCCATGAACGAGGTCTCGATATCGATCTGCGTGAACTCGGGCTGGCGGTCAGCGCGCAAGTCCTCGTCGCGAAAGCATTTGGTGATCTGGTAGTAGCGGTCAAAGCCGGCCACCATCAGCAGCTGTTTGAACAGCTGCGGGCTCTGCGGCAAGGCGAAGAACTGGCCTTCGTTGACACGACTGGGAACCAGGTAGTCGCGTGCGCCTTCAGGCGTGCTTTTGGTCAACATCGGCGTCTCGATATCGATGAAGCCGTTGGCATCGAGGAATTTGCGCGTTTCCATGGCCACGCGGTAACGCAGCATCAGGTTGTTCTGCATGTAGGGACGACGCAGGTCAAGCACCCGGTGCGTCAGGCGTGTGGTCTCGGACAGATTGTCATCGTCGAGCTGGAATGGCGGCGTCACGCTCGGGTTGAGTACCGTGAACTCATGGCACAGCACCTCAATTTTTCCGCTTTTCAACGCTTCATTGGCGGTGCCCTCTGGGCGCGCGCGCACCAGACCCTTGATCTGCACGCAAAACTCGTTGCGCACGCCTTCTGCGGTCTTGAACATGTCGGCGCGGTCAGGATCGCAAACCACTTGCACATAACCCTCACGGTCACGCAAATCAACAAATATCACGCCACCATGGTCGCGCCGGCGATTGACCCAGCCGCACAAGGTAACCGTCTGGCCCAACAGGGCCTCGGTCACCAGACCGCAATAGTGGGAACGCATTTGGGATTGCACGGGGGATTGCAGGGAGGAAGTTGTAGACATAAAAATTGGTTCGCTTGTAAATCCAGCGGCACGAGCGGTAGGGTGCGCCGGGGTCGGGTCAAATCTTGCGCAGCTTAGTGGGGCCTGCCGGGTTTGTAGTTGGCAGCGCTGCCGGGCACCACCACCCCCATGGAGATCACGTAAGTCAGGGCTTCGTCCACGCTCATCTTGAGTTCTATGCAGTCCTCGCGCTTGAGCATCACAAAATAACCACCCGTGGGATTGGGTGTGGTGGGCACGTAAACGCTGAGGTATTCGCCGGCCAGATGATTCGCGACATCGCCGCCTGGTGTTCCAGTCTGAAAAGCGATAGTCCAGACGCCCTCGCGCGGCCACTGCACCAGCAAGGCCTTGCGAAAAGCGTTGCCATTTTCAGAAAACAGGGTGTCGGAGACCTGCTTGACGCTGGAGTAAATCGACCGCACGATGGGAATGCGGTTTAGCAGCAGATCCCACCAGCTCACCAGCTTTTTGCCGAGGAAATTGCTGGCGATGGCGCCTATCAACAACACGATGGCCAGGGCCAGCAACACGCCGAAGCCCGGAATATGAAAACCGAGCAAGCGGTCTGGATGCCAGGAGCCCGGCAGGATCAGCAAGGTGCGGTCCAGCGAGCCAACAATCCAGTCCAGCAGCCAGACCGTGATGCCCAGGGGCACCAGGACCAGCAGGCCGGCAAGCAGCCACTTACGTATCGCAGCCATCATTCACTGGCCTTGCCAGACGAAGCCGTGCTGGCAGCGGGTGCCGCAGAAGGTGTGGCCGACGCTGCAGGCGCTGGCGCCGCACCTGCGGCTGGGGCGCTGCTGCCAGAAGATGCCGACTCAGCAGATTTGCTGACGCTAGACGATGCGCCAGACTCACCGGCAGGCGCACCGTTGCCGGAGCCGCCACGAAAATCTGTCACGTACCAGCCGGAGCCCTTGAGCTGAAAGCCCGCTGCCGTGAGCTGCTTTTTGAAAGCCGCCGCACCGCACTGAGGGCAATCTGTCAGTGGCGCGTCCGACATTTTCTGTAAAACGTCCTTGGTATGCCCGCAGGACTCGCATTTATAGGCGTAGATTGGCATAGTTCTAGAGGTTTCTTGGAGTAGGGCCAGCTCGGCTGTAGCCCGAGATGCAAAGCCATTAATTATAGGCGTTGCCCGGATAATCAAGCCGGAAAGCCAGACAGCCTTTGGCCGCAGCCTGGTCAATGGCTGGACTAAAAAATCCGCACGCGCAACAGCACCTGCATCACGATCAAACCCAGCACAAAACCCATGCCGCCATAAATCAGGCTTTGCAGAAGCTTGTTGGTGCGTTTTTGTTCGGCCAGCAGCGCGCGCAACTCAGGTCCATCGGAGCCGGGTTTGTTTTTCAGAAACTGGGCCAGCAGTCGCGGCAATTCCGGGAGTAACTTAGCATAAGCCGGTGCTTCGGCCTTGAGCTGGGCCAGCAGTTTTTCTGGCCCCACCTGCTCGAGCATCCACTTTTCAAGAAAAGGCTTTGCCGTGCTCCAAAGATCGAGGTCAGGGTCGAGTTCACGCCCCAGACCTTCAATATTGAGCAGTGTTTTTTGCAGCAGTACCAGCTGCGGCTGTATCTCCACCTGAAAGCGGCGCGAGGTCTGGAACAGCCGCATCAGCACGATGCCGAGCGAAATCTGCTTGAGCGGGCGATCAAAATATGGCTCGCAACAAGAGCGGATCGCGGCTTCCAGCTCGTCCACACGGGTCGTTCCCGGGACCCAGCCAGATTCGATGTGCAGCTCAGCCACACGTTTGTAGTCACGGCGAAAAAAAGCCGTGAAGTTTTGCGCCAGGTATTCCTTGTCGGTCTCGGTCAGCGTGCCGACAATGCCAAAGTCCAGAGAGATGTAGCGGCCAAAAGTCGCCGGCTCCAGGCTGACCTGGATATTGCCCGGATGCATGTCGGCATGGAAAAAACCGTCGCGAAACACCTGGGTGAAAAAAATCGTGACGCCATCGCGCGCCAGCTTTTTCATGTTGACCCCGGCATCTCGCAGTCGCTGGATCTGGCCAATCGGCACGCCCTTCATGCGCTGCATTACCATCACGTCAGGCATGCAGAAGTCCCAGACCATCTCGGGGATCATGACCAGATCAAGATCCTGCATATTGCGACGCAACTGTGCGGCGTTCGCCGCTTCACGCAGCAAGTCAAGCTCGTCATGCAGGTATTTATCGAACTCGGCGACCACCTCGCGCGGCTTGAGGCGCTTGCCATCAGCCGAGACCTTCTCCAGCCAGCCCGCCATCATGTGGAGCAGTGCCAGGTCTTTTTCTATTGCCGGCAGCATGTTGGGACGCAAGACCTTGACAGCGACTTCACGGCCGTCCGGCAGTGTGGCGAAATGGACCTGGGCAATGGATGCGCTGGCCACGGGAATCCGCTCGAAGCTGGCGAAAATTTGAGCCAGTGGCTTGGCAAATGCCTTTTCTATCATGGCAATCGCCACGTCGGAATCAAAGGGCGGGACGCGGTCCTGCAGACGCGCCAACTCATTGGCAATGTCTGGCGCCAACAGGTCACGGCGTGTGGACATCACCTGGCCAAATTTGACAAATATTGGCCCCAGGCTTTCGAGCGCCAGGCGGATGCGCTCGCCACGCGGTGCCTTCAGCTTACGCCCTAAGGAAAATACATACCGCAATGCCCTTGCCCACGGCCTGTCAAAAGTCGACAGCAGCAAGTCGTCCAACCCAAAACGCAGCAGCGTCCAGACAATAAATACACCCCTGAACATCCGGCTCATTGAGCCGCCCTGTCCGCGTCGGAAGCAACCGGGGCAGACGCCGTAGCGCCCTGGCCACCGGGCCGCCGGGCCAGAAACTGCTGCAGGCCGGCCAGCAAACTGCGTCCCGCGTCAGCCAGCGCGTGCGCGGGTATGTCGCCAAGCAAACGCGACAGGTCTTCCTCTATGTCCCAGCGTAAATTCTCCGCAAGCCAGCCCAGCTCTGCGGCCAGCTGCACATCGCCTTCAATTTTCACCGGCGGCGGCTTGCCCGCCATCAGCGACTGGAGCACCGCCGCGGCTGAATCCGAGGACACGCTGATCAGCAGGTCCGGCTTGGGTGTGGCTGGAGCGCGGTCAAACAGTCCGGCAGGTGTGATCAACAGGTCGATGGCAAAAAGACCCCAGCGTACATGCAGTACGCTGCCTTTTTTCCGGGCCAGGCGATCTTGTGCCTCTTTTTCCTGCATCAGGACATGGTTCAGGAAAAGTACCATGCGTTGCTGCCCTTCATCGACCACCCAAGCGGGCGGCTGAAAACGACTTGCAATGGACTCCAGAAACGAAAAAGGGGACGTTGTGTTCATACGTCCCCGATTTTGCAGCAAATTGAAGAAGTCCCTCGAACGCGCGAGCGATTGGAGGGGCTTTAAAGACCAGCCGGGGCCGCGGATCCGGCTTCGCCGGTCCGCAGGCGCAGCGGCCCCCCGGGGGGCAGGAAGCTACACGCAGTGAGCGACCGTGGGGGCTATTGGAGAGCCTGTACTCCAGCCACCAGCCAGCCACTGCTACCAGATTTGGGCTTGGTCATGTTCCAGACTTCGCGGAAAGGACTGGCACCGGCTGAGGCGTCTTCGCGGATCATGCCGGAGAACTCCACGCTGGCGAGGTAGCTGTCACTGAGCTCTTCTATGCCCAGCAGTTTGGCATCGAGCATCACGACGTCGGTCTTGTTGATGCCACCACCGGTGTGCGACTCGCGGTCAGACAGCTGCACCTTGATCTGTTCCAGCATCTCGTCGGTCATCATCGCGCGCAGGCTGTTGATGTCGGAACGGTCCCAGGCATCTTGCAAGGTGAGGAAATTGGTCTTGCAGGCTGTGAGGAAGCCTTCTGCGTCGAATCCTGCAGGCACGCCCCAGGACTGGGAGCCCAGCAAGGCCGAACCTATCATGGAGCCGGGAGCCGCAGCCGAGCCGTCCTTGCCGGCATCAAAAGCCGTGTTGTTTGCTTCCCAGGGTCGGGCAGATGAATCGTTGCCGACGTTTTGTGGGTTGTAGGCTCTTGGGGTTTCGGCGTTGCCGGCACCCTGAAAAGCATAAGGCGACCCACCCTGTCCGGCCGAACCCTCGCCCCGGAGTTTGCGCATCACAAAGCCGATCACCAGCATCACCACAAAAGCCAGCAAGGCAAACATGATGACCTGACTGAACGCACCGCCCAAACCCAGGGACGAAGCCAGCCAGGCCAGCCCGAGGCCAGCGGCCAGACCGCCCAGCATCGCACCCCAAGGCTTTTTAGGCGCTACTGGTGCCGCTGCGGGTGCCGCAGGTGTGGCCGGTTTGGCGGTCTGTGTAGCGCCGCCAGGTGCGGCCTGTCGCTGCGTGACATTGGACGACTGCTTGCCGACCGACTGACCACCGCCCAGGCGCTTGGCCTCGGCTTGTACCCCAGCGAAGGTCAGCGTGAGCGCCAACAGGACGGAAAAAATCGTGGTCCACATTTTCATAAGGTCTCCTTGAGCTATTTTTTAATCTTGTTTAGAGGGCGTCAGCCGCGTTTCAACACTTGATTCCAACATGCAATGCCACAACGCCGCCTGACATGTTGTGATAGTCCACATGACCGAAACCACCTTTATGCATCATGGCCTTTAATTCGTCCTGCCCCGGGTGCATGCGAATCGACTCGGCCAGGTACTGGTAACTTGAATCATCGTTGGCCACCAGCTTGCCCAGTTTGGGCAGCACCTTGAACGAGTACCAGTCATAAATTTTTTCCAGCGGCTTGGCGACTTTGGAAAATTCCAGCACCAGCAGCTTGCCGCCGGGCTTGAGCACGCGGTTCATTTCGCGCAAGGCCACATCCTTGTGTGTCATGTTGCGCAAGCCAAAAGCCACTGTGACGAGATCGAAATGCGCATCGGGAAACGGCAGCTTTTCGGCGTCGCACACCAGCGTAGGCAGACTCAGGCCCGCATCAATCAGACGATTGCGCCCTTCGCGCAGCATGGCCTCGTTGATGTCGGTGTGCACCACCTGGCCACTTGCGCCCACCTTGGGCGCAAACGCCAGGGCCAGATCACCCGTACCGCCGGCAATGTCTAGTACCGACTGACCTTCCTTGACGTTGGCGACAAGAACCGTGTAAGCCTTCCAGGCCCGATGCAGACCCAGCGACATCAAATCATTCATGACGTCGTACTTGGAGGCCACGGAGTCGAACACCCCGCGAACGCGCTTCGCCTTGTCGTGCTCATCGACGGACTGAAAACCAAAGTGGGTGCTTGACATAAGTGAATGCTAGGGGCCAATGCCCGGTTGATGATGACAAGCCCCCTGCTGACGCCGGGCTATGTCGTGATTTAAGGGGGCTTTATGCTCGAAAAACAACAGTCAACGCTGCATGCGCAGATCAGTGCGAGCCGCAAGCAGCGCCACCGGCGGCCAGCATGAGTGCGTCACGGTCGGCGCCAGCGGCTTGCAGTCTGCGCTGGTAGTCTGCCCAGAGCTGATCTTGCTCGGCACCCAGCTTGTAGAGGTAGTCCCAGGAAAAAATGCCGCTCTCGTGGCCATCGGAAAATATCGGCTTGACGGCGTAATTGCCTATGGGTTCGAGTTCAAGCAGGTCGACTTCGCGCTTGCCGGTCTGCAGTACTTCCTGACCCGGGCCATGGCCCTGGACTTCTGCAGACGGCGAATACACGCGCATCAGCTCAAATGGAATCTTGAACTGCGCACCGTCCGAAAATGCGATTTCGAGAATCCGCGACTGGCTGTGAACCGTCAGCGCTGTAGGGGTTGGAGCCCCGGCTTGAAGACCTGCCATGGTGTGATGCTTTATGAAAATAAACAGGCCGGCCGCACGATAAGCGCAGGCGGCCTGGTGTTAAACCAGAACCCGCTCTATGCCGCCGTGGTTGGCCGCATCCACATAGCTGGGCAACCACTCTTTGCCCAGTATCTGGTTGGCCATTTCAACGACGATGTAATCGGCTTCGAGCAGACCGTTTTTCATGTCGTCGCCGTAGCGGCTCAGACCCTGCAGGCAGCTTGGGCAACTGGTCAGAATTTTGACGTTCTCATTGGCGCCCAGCGCGCCGGATGCTCGCAGTTCGGCTTCACCTTTTAGGAGCTCTTCTTCCTTGCGAAAGCGAATTTGCGTGGCAATGT
Source organism: Comamonadaceae bacterium (assembly GCA_947443645.1). Lineage (GTDB taxonomy): Bacteria > Pseudomonadota > Gammaproteobacteria > Burkholderiales > Burkholderiaceae_C > Polaromonas. The sequence goes on from CANEXF010000003.1 coordinate 101,479, forward strand.
CCGGCCGGGTCACGCCCAGCGTGCCCGACTCGCCGCAGCAACGCTCGTTTTTCAGCACGTTGTCGCCCAGCAGCGCCTTGACCGTCTTCATCGGCTCTTGCAACTTCATCGGGCTGTGGCAAGGGTCGTGGTAGAGATAGCCCTGGCCGGTGTTGAGTGTGATGCCTTTTTCCAGCAGGTACTCATGGATGTCTATGATGCGGCTGCCCGGAAAAATCTTGTCAAACTCATAGCCCTGAAGCTGGTCGTAGCAGGTGCCGCAGGACACCACCACGGTCTTGATGTCCAGGTAATTCAGTGTGTTGGCGACGCGGTGAAACAGCACCCGGTTGTCGGTGATGATCTTGTCGGCCTTGTCAAACTGGCCGCTGCCTTTTTGCGGGTAGCCGCAGCACAGGTAACCCGGCGGCAACACCGTCTGCACGCCCGCATGCCAGAGCATGGCCTGGGTCGCCAGACCGACTTGTGAAAACAGGCGCTCGGAGCCGCAACCCGGAAAGTAAAACACCGCCTCGGTTTCGGCCGTCGTGTTTTTCGGATTGCGGATGATGGGGACATAGTCCTTGTCTTCAATGTCGAGCAGCGCGCGTGCGGTTTTCTTGGGCAAACCGCCTGGCATTTTCTTGTTGATGAAGTGAATCACCTGCTCTTTGATCGGCGATTTCCCCACCGTGGCCGGGGGCTTGGCGGTCTGCTTGCGCGCCAAGCGGCCCAGCAAGTCATTGGCCAGGCGCTGGACCTTGAAGCCCACACCCACCATGGCGCTACGCATCAGCTTGATGGTTTGCGGATTGGTCGCGTTCAAAAAGAACATCGCAGCGGCGTTGCCGGGGCGGAAGGATTTCTGGCCCATCTTGCGCAGCAGGTTGCGCATGTTCATGGATACGTCGCCGAAATCGATATCCACCGGGCAAGGGCTCAGGCACTTGTGGCAGACCGTGCAATGGTCGGCCACGTCTTCAAACTCTTCCCAGTGCTTGACGCTGATGCCGCGCCGGGTCTGCTCTTCGTACAGAAAAGCCTCGACCAGCAGCGAGGTCGCCAAAATCTTGTTGCGCGGGCTGTAAAGCAAGTTGGCGCGCGGCACATGGGTGGCGCACACCGGCTTGCACTTGCCGCAGCGCAGGCAGTCTTTCACGCTGTCGGCAATCGCGCCTATGTCGGACTGCTGCATGATCAGCGACTCATGACCCATCAGTCCAAAGCTTGGCGTGTATGCATTAGTCAAATCCGAAGAGATTTGGCCCCCACGTTCGCTCACTTCGTGTAACTCGCTGCCCCCCGAGGGGGCCGCTGCGCCTGCTGCCTGGCGGAGCCAGTTCCGCGGCCCCTGTTTGAATGAAGAGACAGTCGGCTCTCCAGTTTCGTTCGATATCTGGGCAAATTCGGACTGCACACCAATGGATACGGGCGCTAGCAGCTCCTTATTTCGTAGCAGCTTGCCTTTGTTGAAACGCCCCTCGGGATCGATCCTGGCCTTGTAGTCGGCAAAGGGCTGAAGCTCGGCGTCACTCAGAAACTCCATCTTGGTGATGCCAATGCCGTGCTCGCCGGAAATCACGCCGTCGAGCGACCGCGCCAGCACCATGATGCGTGCAACCGCGCCGTGGGCGGCCTGCAGCATTTCGTAGTCATCGCTGTTGACCGGCAAATTGGTGTGCACATTGCCGTCACCGGCATGCATGTGCAGCGCGGCCCAGACGCGGCCCTTGAGCACACGCTTGTGAATCGCCGTGCATTCGGCCAGTATCGGCAAAAACGCCCCGCCCGTGAAAATCGTCTGCAGCGGCGCACGCAACTGGGTTTTCCAGCTGGCGCGTAGCGAATGGTCTTGCAACTGCAGAAACAGCGGCTCAACATCCTTCAGCCAGCCAGACCACAGTGCGCGCACCTCGGTGACCAGCGCTAGCGCTTGCGCAACGCGGTCTTCAAGCAGCTCGGCCGAAGGAATCTCGTTGGCGTCGTCCGACTTGCCCAAAGGCAGATTACCCTTGAGAAAAAACTGCTCCAGCTCGTCACACAGCTTGATCTTGTTGGCCAGGCTGAGCTCGATATTGATGCGTTCAATGCCGTCGGTGTACTCGGCCATGCGCGGCAGCGGAATCACCACGTCTTCGTTGATCTTGAAGGCGTTGGTGTGCTTTGAAATTGCCGCCGTGCGTTTGCGGTCCAGCCAGAATTTCTTGCGTGCTTCAGCGCTGATGGCGATAAAGCCCTCGCCGCTACGCGAATTGGCAATGCGCACCACTTCACTGGTTGCGCGGGCCACGGCATCGGCGTCGTCACCGGCAATGTCGCCAATCAAGACCATCTTGGGCAGGCCGCCGCGTTTGGACTTGGTGGCATAACCGACGGCGCGCAGATAACGGTCGTCCAGGTGTTCCAGGCCAGCGAGCAAGACCGGCGAGCCCAGGGCTTCGCTGCGCTTTTGCTCGGCAAACATGAAGTCCTTGATCTCGACGATGCTGGGCACGGCGTCCTTGGCATTGCCAAAAAACTCCATGCAGACGGTTCGCGTGTGCGCCGGCATACGGTGCACAATCCAGCGCGCGCTGGTGATCAGGCCGTCGCAGCCTTCTTTTTGTATGCCTGGCAAACCGCTCAGGAATTTGTCGGTGACGTCCTTGCCCAGGCCTTCCTTGCGAAAGCTTTTGCCGGGAATATCCAGGCGCTCGGTGCGCACTGGCGTCTTGCCATCGGCTTCAAAATATTTAAGTTCAAAGCTGGCCAGCTCGGCATCGTGAATCTTGCCCAGATTGTGGTTCAGCCGTGTCACTTCCAGCCACTGCGAGTCGGGCGTCACCATGCGCCAGGAAGCCAGATTGTCCAGCGCCGTGCCCCAGAGCACGGCCTTTTTGCCGCCTGCATTCATGGCGATATTGCCGCCAATACAGGACGCTTCTGCCGACGTCGGGTCAACCGCAAACACAAAGCCACCTCGCTCGGCAGCATCGGCCACACGCTGCGTGACCACCCCGGCTTCGGTCCAGATGGTGGCTACCGGCTTGCTCAGGCCTGGCAAGACCTGCATTTCGACCTCGGTCATGGCCTCGAGCTTTTCGGTGTTGATGACCGCCGATTTCCAGGTCAGCGGAATCGCGCCGCCGGTGTAACCAGTGCCGCCGCCACGCGGAACAATCGTCAGGCCCAACTCAATACAGCCATTGACCAAGCCAGCCATTTCGACTTCGGTGTCCGGTGTGAGCACCACAAACGGGTATTCAACGCGCCAGTCGGTGGCATCGGTCACGTGAGACACGCGTGACAGACCGTCAAACTTGATGTTGTCCTTGAGTGTGAGCTTGCGCAGCTTGCGCTCGGTCAGCCGTCGCAACTCGGCCATGTCCTCGAATGAGGCGGAAAAGCGGCTGACAGCGGCTCTGGCAGCGTCGAGCAACTCGCCAACAATGGCGTCGCGCTGGCTGTCAACATCGGGCGTGCGGCGTTTTTCAACCTCGCCGAGGCGATGCTGCAAGGCCTCGACCAGCAATTTGCGGCGTTTGGGGTTGTCCAGCAGGTCATCCTGCAAATAGGGGTTGCGCTGAACCACCCAGATATCACCGAGGACTTCATACAGCATGCGTGCGGAGCGGCCGGTGCGGCGCTCACCTCTGAGCTGGTTGAGCAAATCCCAGGCGCGGCTGCCGAGCAGGCGGATGACGACTTCACGGTCGGAAAACGACGTGTAGTTGTAGGGAATCTCGCGTATGCGAGCTTGATCGTGCTTGATGTCGCCGGCAACGGTGGCATCAAAAGAATGGAGTTCTTGGAGGGTAGTTGGAGCGTTCATCTTGAATAGCCAGCTGCTTGGCGGGAACGTACAAGCCCGCATCCAGAGCCGAAGCACTATGTTAACGCAGGGTAGCATTCAGACCGGATCAAGAAAGAATGACCTCATGAAATCCAGCTTGTAGCCGGCAAATGCGCGGCTGCGGGGCTGGTAACAACAACGAACCCCGCGATGCCCCACCCTGTTTCTGTCACGCACTGGCCTTATCCGCGCTGGATCGCCCACCGCGGCGCAGGCCAGCTGGCGCCTGAAAACACGCTCGCGGCCTTCAAACTCGGCGCCCGCCACGGCTTTCGCATGTTCGAGTGCGACGTCAAGCTCAGCGCCGATGGCCTGCCCTTTCTGCTTCACGACGACAAGCTGGAGCGAACCAGCGATGGCAGGGGCGCTGCGGGCGATCGCACCTGGGCAGAGCTGTCCCGACTCGACGCTGGCAGCTGGCATTCGCCGGCTTTTGCCGGTGAGCCGCTGGCCAGCCTGGATGCGGTGGCCGATTTTTGCCTTGCGCAGGGCTATTTGCTCAACATCGAGATCAAACCATCGCCCGGGCTGGAAGCCGTGACCGGCACCCGCGTGGCCCAGGCCGCGGCCAGACTCTGGAGAGATGCGGCGCCCCCGCCCCTGCTGAGCTCGTTTCAACCCGCGTCACTGCAAGCGGCCAGACTGGCCCAGCCCGAGCTGCCGCGGGCCTTGCTGCTCAACGAGTCCAGACCCGACTGGCTGCAAACAGCGCTTGAACTTGGCTGCGTCGCCGTGGTCTGCCAGCACCGTTTGTGGGATGAAAGCCGCGTGCACCAAGCGCGACAAGCCGGCCTCAGAACACTGGCTTACACCGCCAACGACGAGTCAACTGTGCAAAAACTCATCACGCTGGGCCTGGACGGCATCATCACAGACCGGGTGGACCGGTTCGGACCCGGTACCTGAACACTAGTTGCCGCAAGCGCTGCGGTCTCCGCAGGGAGCAACCTTAGCCGAGCTCAGGACGAACGGAATCCAGACTAGGCAAGCCTGGGGTTGCGTTCCCATTCAAGCAGGAGCCGCGGAACCGGCTTTGCCGGGCCGCAGGCGCAGCGGCCCCCTCGGGGGGGCAGGAAGCTATACGCAGCGAGCGAGCGTGGGGGCGTCGGTATTAAGGGCCACAATTTTCCGCCGGGCCGCCCCAAGGAAAATTAGCCCCCTCGGGGGGCAGAGAGCTACGCGAAGCGAGCGAACGTGGGGGCAACATCACCCCTTCCAGCCCCTAAGCAGCACCCACTGGCAGCTGGCCGCACCGACCACCAGCAAGGCATAGCTGGCCATCTTGCCGTCGCTGCCGAAGTACACCAGGCCAGCGACCAGCAGGGCCAGATTCACTATAAAAACAATAGCTGCTTGCGCCCATAGGCCGGTCACCAGCGGCCTTTTTGATCTGAAATATCGGGAGAAAAGACGGGTCAACAACAACACACCGAGCGCCACAAAAGCAGCGGGCGCCATGAAGTTGAGCAAGTGGTCAGCCAGCAGATAAGCGGTCATTGCAAGGGGTCCAGCTTGGGGGCAGTCGGAGAAAAAGGAAAGTCTTGAGGACGCGTATTTGACGCTGCGCTCATCAGGCTGAAAAACTAATATTGCCTGCTTCAAGCCAGTCCTGCTGCTTCAATTTTATAATCTGTGAATGTCAGTCTGGGCCCTTGGGCTAAACCATCACACCGCACCGCTCGATTTACGTGGGCGATTTGCGTTCACCATAGACCAGATTGCGCCCACTTTGACGGGTTTGCGCGAGTCGCTGGCGCGGCGACCTGAAGCGACCCTGCTTTCGACCTGCAACCGCACGGAAATCTATTGTGCCGGAGAGCGGCCCGACCTGGACCACGCGCTGGAATGGCTGGCTCACAGCGGCGGTGTCTCGCCAGAGCTGTTGCGCGCCCACGCCTACACGCTGCATGGCGACCAGGCCGCGCGTCACGCTTTTCGTGTCGCCAGCGGGCTCGACTCCATGGTGTTGGGCGAACCGCAGATTCTCGGCCAGATGAAAGACGCTGTGCGCGCCGCGGAAGACGCCGGCGCCATGGGCTCGACACTGCACCAGTTGTTCCAGCGCTCATTTTCTGTCGCCAAGGAAGTCCGCACCAGCACCGAAATTGGCGCGCACAGCATCAGCATGGCTGCTGCCAGCGTGCGGCTGGCCGGCCAGCTGTTTGAAGACCTGGGCGACATCAAGGTTCTGTTTGTCGGCGCGGGTGAGATGATTGAGCTGGCCGCCACCCACTTCGCGGCCAAAAAGCCCAAGTCCATGGTGATTGCCAACCGCACGCTGGAGCGCGGCGAAAAACTCGCCCAGCGCTTTGGTGCCGAGGTGATGCGGCTGGCCGACCTGCCCAGCCGTCTGCACGAGTTTGATGCCGTCATCAGTTGCACCGCCAGCACCCTGCCCATCATTGGTCTGGGCGCTGTCGAGCGCGCTGTCAAGCTGCGCAAGCACCGGCCCATGTTCATGGTCGATCTGGCCGTGCCGCGCGACATTGAACCCGAGGTCAAGGCGCTGCCAGATATTTACCTCTACACCGTGGACGATCTGGCACAGGTAGTGCAAACCGGCAAGGACAGCCGTCAGGCGGCGGTGGCCGAGGCCGAGGTCATCATTGATGCCGGTGTGCAGAACTTCATGCGTTGGCTGGGCCAGCGCGGCACCGTGCCGCTGATTCAGCAGCTCAATACGCAAGCCGACGAGTGGCGCGCACTGGAGATTCAGCGCGCCAAGAAACTGCTGGCCAAAGGCGAATCGATTGATTCCGTGCTGGAGGCCCTGAGCCGCGGACTGACCCAAAAAATGCTGCACGGCACGCTGACGGAGCTGCATGCCGGCGACGTGAGCCGGCGTGAAGCCACGGCGCAGACGGTTTCCAGGCTGTTTCTGCGCGGGCAATTGCCCGACACGCGTCAAGAAGACAAAGAGCGTTAGCGCAGAATTATTGACGCCGCCGGCCCTGCGCCGGCTCCCGAGCTGCAGCCGCGCCAGCGCCAGCGCCATTTCCAGAATTTTTTGCCCTGACGGCCCCAAGCCCCATGAAACCCTTTCTCCGCCAAACCCTGGACCGCCAGCTGCTCAGGCTGCATGAGCTCGACGCCTTGCTGTCCGCCAGCGACGTTGTCAGCGACCTGAACCGCTTTCGCAGCCTGACGCGTGAGCATGCCGAAGCCAGCCTGGTGGCCGAGCAGTACAACCGGCTCACCAGCCGCGAAGCCGATCTGGCCAGCGCCCAAAGCATGCTGGCAGAAGCCAAAAATGAGCCTGAGATGGCGGCCATGGCCGAGGAAGAAATCAGCGCCGCCAAGGCCGACATCGCGCTGATTGACGAAGCGCTGCAGCTCACGCTGATCCCCAAGGACCCCGATGACGCGCGCCCGGCCTTTGTCGAAATCCGCGCCGGCACGGGCGGCGACGAGTCGGCGCTGTTCGCTGGCGACCTGTTTCGCATGTACACGCGTTACGCCGAACGCAAACACTGGCAGACCGAAATCATCAGCGAATCAGCCGGCGAACTGGGCGGCTACAAGGAAGTCGTGCTGCGCATAGACGGCCCTCGGGACGAGATGGGCGTGGGCGTCTATGGCAAGCTGCGTTTTGAGTCCGGCGGCCACCGCGTGCAGCGGGTGCCAGCCACCGAAACCCAGGGCCGCATCCACACCAGCGCCTGCACCGTGGCGGTGCTGCCCGAGCCTGACGAGGCCGTGGCTATACAGATCAATCCGGCGGACCTGCGCATAGACACTTACCGCGCCAGCGGTGCCGGCGGCCAGCACATCAACAAGACCGACTCGGCCGTGCGCATTACCCACTTGCCAACCGGCATCGTCGCCGAATGCCAGGAGGGCCGCAGCCAGCATGGCAACAAGGCACAGGCCTTGAAAGTGCTGACAGCCCGCATTCATGAAAAAGACCGCTCCGAGCGTGCCGCCAAGGACGCGGCCATGCGCAAGGGCCTGGTCGGCAGCGGCGACCGCAGCGACCGCATACGTACCTACAACTTCCCGCAAGGCAGGCTGACCGACCACCGCATCAACCTGACGCTTTACAAGCTCTTGAGCATCATGGAAGGTGATCTGGAGGACGTGTTGACCGCGCTGCAGGTCGCGCGTGGCGTCGAACAGCTGGCTGAACTGGAAACGGCGTCGCAGTGATGGCTTGCCGGCCAGACTTCCCATCGAGCATTAAAAAGGCCTATGACGCCCGTCTGGCGGGCGCAAGCAGCTATTTATTCAATAGCATTCAGCGGGGCCGGTCTTGACCCAGCCAAGCGTCAGCCAGGCCCTGCAGGCTGCCAAAGCGCTGGGGCTGGAGCGTCTGGACGCCGAGCTGCTGCTGCTGCATGCCCTGGCCAGATCACCGCGCGAGCGCGCCTGGCTGCGGGCCCATGACAGTGACTTGCTGGAGGGCGCTGCAGCCCAGGCGTTTGACGCCTTGAGCCTCAGACGCGTGGCCGGCGAGCCGCTGGCCTACCTCGTTGGCTACCAGGAGTTTTTCGGGCTGACGCTGCAAGTCGATGCGCGCGTGCTGGTGCCCAGGCCGGATACCGAAACCCTGGTGCAATGGGCGCTGGAGCTGCTGCAGGCGCCCGGCATGGTGGCCAACCCGTCGGTGCTGGACCTGGGCACCGGCAGCGGCGCGATTGCGATTGCCATCGCGCACAGCCTGCTGCAAGCCGGGCAAGCGGCGCAAGTCAGCGCGATCGACGCCAGCGCTGACGCGCTGACAGTAGCGACTCAAAACGCCAGCCGGCTTGGCCTGAAGCTGCAGTTCATCCAAAGCCATTGGCTCGAGCAAATCAGCCAGCCGCAACAAGTCATCGTCAGCAATCCGCCCTATATTGCCAGCGCCGACCCGCATCTGGCCGCGCTGCGCCACGAACCATTGCAGGCACTGACCGCAGGCAGCGACGGACTGGACGACCTCCGGCAAATCATCGATCAAGCGCCCGCGCGCCTGTTGCCTGGCGGCTGGCTGCTGCTTGAGCACGGCTATGACCAGGCAGCGCAAGTGCGCGCCCTGCTGACCCTGCGCGGCTTTGCGCAGGTTCAAAGCCGCCTGGATCTGGCCGGCATTCAACGCTGCTCGGGGGGTCAATGGCCAGGACAGCGCAGCCAGGATATGGAAATCACGGGATAATCAGGCCATTGATTTTTGCCAAGCTGCTTGCATCTGTTGGCTGAGCGGCAACCAGACCTTAAAGGATTTCCCCATGAGCGATACCCAGCAACGCATAGACCAGATCGTCAAATCCAGTGACGTCGTGCTGTTTATGAAGGGCACGGCCCAGTTTCCACAGTGCGGCTTTTCAGGCCGCGCAATCCAGATACTCAAGGCCTGCGGCGTGAACAAGCCCGCCACCGTGAACGTGCTGGAAGACCCGGAAATCCGCAACGGCGTCAAGGAATACAGCAACTGGCCGACAGTGCCGCAGCTCTACGTCAAAGGCGAATTTGTGGGCGGCTCCGACATCATGATGGAGATGTACGAAAGCGGCGAGCTGCAGCAGGTTCTGGGCACCCCCGCAGCCTGATGGCTCAGCGGGTGTAGCCTTGGCAGACACCCGCATTGACGCCATCCTTGCACTCGCGCAGCAAGCGCGCCCTGCGCTCGCTTGGCGTTTCCTGAGAGCCCGGTAAAAACTTCACCCGACTCGCAGAACTGGCCGCCGGCTTTGCAGCTTTGGCGGTTTTCTTTTTCTTTTTGACCGCCACCTTGGCGGGCTTTTCCACTGCCTCGGCAGGCTGCGCATGTGCATTTCCCAGCAGCAGCGCGGCGATCACCATGCAGGACATGGCGGGTTTGATCAGCATTTTTTTCATTGCCCAAGCTCCTGTTACGTTCCACCTTCCACATTCAGCCTGACCGTGCAAGCAGCGCATTACCGCTTGCAGATTTGAAACTTATTGCAGTCTGGGATCGCCGTAGACGGCATCATCGGGCGGCGCGTCGACCGGCATCCGGAAACTCTCACTAGCCCAAGCCCCCAGATCCATGTTTTTGCAGCGCTGGCTGCAAAACGGGCGGTAGATATTGCTGGGCGCGTAAACGCTTTTGCCCTTGCAGGCAGGGCAAACGACTATTTTGACGGCGGCTTTTTCGGGCTTCATGACGAGCGGCCGGGCTTCAGGAGCAAAGCGTCAATTCAAATGAGGCATCGTTGGTGCTGGCATGCAGCCTGTCGTCACTCTCGTGGCGCATCAAACGCACCGACAACATCAGGCGATTGCCGCTGATTTCAGGAATCAGGCCGAGCGATGAATCAATACGCAGGCGCAACAACTGGAAAGTACGGCCCTGCGGCAGGGCTTGCTGGTATTGACCCGAGGGCGCAATGACTTTCTGTGCAGCGCCTGAATCGCGCAGCAGTTGCAGCAGCAGCCGAATCGACTCGGCCAATGGCACCAGGGTTGAGATCCAGCGCTGCAGTCCTTGCTGCCGGGTCTTGGCGTCCAGATGTTGCCAGGCAAAGTAGGCAGGCAAATCAAACTCGCAGGTGCCGCCGGGAATACCGACCCGGCTGCGAATACTCATTAGCCAGTCGTTTTCGGTCAGGGTCTGACCGGCCTTGCCCGACAGGCTGTTCAGCGCGGCAAAGCAGCTTTCGAGCTGGCCTATGACCTCGTCCAGAACGGTCTCGGCAATCGCCGGATTGCCGCGATAGCTGTTGAGAACCTGTTTTTGTTTTTCGAGATCCTTGAGCACGTCCATCTTCAGGTCCGCACGCGCAGCCACATCCATCACTTCAAAAATAGTGGTGATGGCGTAGTGATGATCGGTTGGATGCTCGCGCGCAGCCAGCTCGCCAAGACGACGAAACAGGTGCTCAAGCCGCAAATAAGTGCGTATGCGTTCGTTGAAGGGATACTCGTAAAGGATCACGGCGCTGTCTTTATCGGCTCATTGTTGGGTTTGCGCATCATAGCTTGAAGCGCTGCAAAATCTGCTTGACTGTCAGACCCAACGCCGCAAGCGACAAGTCCTCGTTGTAGATACACAGGTCTGCAGCGGCGCGGCGCTGCGCACGACTGGCCTGGCCATCAATGACTTTGCGCACAGTTTCAGGCGTCCAGCCGCTGGCGGCTTCACGCGCCATGACGCGGCTGATTTGTGTGGCTTCTTCACAATCGACCACCAGCACTTGGTCAAGTCGCTGACGCCAGCGGCCGGACTCCACCAGCAAGGGGATGTCAAAGACCAGACAAGTGCTGCCAGCTGATTCGGCAAGTTGCGCCTGGCGCGCAGACTCCTGAGCGACCAGGGGGTGAATGATGGCTTCGAGTTGCAGCCGTGCGGCCGAGTCACCAAACACCAGGCGCCGCATGACGTCCCTGTCCATGGCGCCGTCCGCCGTGATGGCCGAGGCGCCAAAGCGGTCAGCAATAGGCGCTATGGCGGCGCCACCCGGCGCGGTGACCTGGCGTGAGATCGCATCAGCATCAATCACCGTCGCGCCCGCATCGGCCAGCATGCGGGCCACGGTGCTTTTGCCGCTGCCTATGCCTCCCGTCAAGCCAATGCGCCAAGCCGGCAAATGCTGCGTTACCTGCATGCGCTCAAAGCCCTATGAATCGAAGTATGGATTGCGGACCGAAAATCATCGCGGTAAAACCAGCGCCCGCCAGAAATGGGCCGAACGGTACATAGCCGCCTTCGCGCAAACCACTTGAGAATTTCATGCCAATGCCGACGACAGCGCCGATCACGGAGGCCATCAGCACGATGGGCACCAGGGCAGTCCAGCCAAACCAGGCGCCCAATGCGGCGAAGAGTTTGAAGTCGCCATAGCCCATGCCTTCCTTGCCACTCGCGGCGCGCGCCACCCAGTGCTCGGCAGTCCACGGCCAGTGCGGCGAGCCGCTTCCTGTCAAGAGCTTGAAAGCCCAATACACCAGCCAGAGCGACACATAACCGGCGACAGCGCCCCACAACGCATCGGCCAGCCTCACCGCAGGATTCCATTGCAGGGCTGCAACAACCAGCCCGGCCCACAACAAGGTCAAGGTGATGTCATCGGGCAGCAGCGTGGTGTCCCAGTCAATCACCGCCAACACCAGCAAAGCGGCGGAAAAGCCGCACCAGGCCAGTGCCTCGACGGAATTGCCCCAGCGCCAGAAACAAAAGGCAAACAGCAAGCCGGTTGCAAGCTCAATCACCGGGTAACGCAAGCCATAAGGAGCCTTGCAAACCGAACACCGGCCTTTGAGAAAAAGGTAGCTCAGCACCGGAATGTTCTCGTACCAGCTGATCGCGTGACCGCAATGCGAGCAACGCGAACGTGGCACCAGCAAATTAAAGGCCTCAGCTGGCCCATTCACATTGGGAAGTTCTGGTGACGCCAGGGACATGTCAGCCAGTTCGGCACACTCGCGCGCCCACTGCTGCTCCATCATTTTTGGCAGGCGATAAATCACCACATTGAGAAAGCTGCCAATCAGCAACCCGACGAGGCCAGCCAACCCGGCAAGCACTTGCAGCGGCAAAGCGTCCGGCATCAAACGACCTGGCCCAGTTTGAAAATAGGCAGGTACATGGACACCACAATGCCGCCGATTAACGTGCCTAAAAACACGATGATGATGGGCTCCATGAGGCTGGACAGCCCGGCGACCATCTCGTCGACTTCGGCTTCATAAAAATCCGCCGCCTTGCCCAGCATATGGTCAACAGAGCCGGACTCTTCCCCAATCGCGCACATCTGCAGCACCATGGTGGGGAACAGATTGGCATTGGTCATGGCTGCGGTCAGGCTGGTGCCGGAAGAAACCTCTTGCTGAATTTTTTCGGTCGCGTCGGCATACAGCGAGTTACCCGAGGCACCGCCCACGGAGTCCAGCGCCTCCACCAGCGGCACGCCGGCGGCGAACATGGTTGACAGGGTACGGGTCCAGCGCGCAATGCATGACTTCTCTATCAAGGGACCAAATACCGGAACCTTGAGCAGCAACCGGTCCATGAATTTCTGCATCTTTTCGTTGCGCTGCCAGGCCTGGAAGAAGAAGTACAGGCCGCCTCCTATGCCGCCAAAAATCAGCCACCAATAGGCAACAAAAAACTCGCTGATGGCGATCACAAACAACGTCGGTGCGGGCAGGTCCGCACCGAAGGAAGAGAAAACGCTTTTGAAAGCCGGGATCACGAAAATCATGATCACGGCGACCACCACAAAGGCCACCACCACGACAGAAATCGGATACATCAATGCAGACTTGATCTTGGACTTGATGGCTTCGGTTTTTTCCATATAGACCGCTAGCCGGTCCAGCAGGGACTCCAAAATACCTGCAGCTTCGCCCGCTTCGACAAGGTTGCAGTAAAGCGCGTTGAAATACAGGGGATATTTTCGAAAAGCGGCGCTCAGGGATGTGCCGGTCTCCACATCGGTACGCACATCATTGAGCAGCTTGGTCACGCTGGCATTGGGATTACCGCGACCAACGATGTCAAAAGACTGCAACAGCGGCACGCCGGCCTTCATCATGGTTGCGAGCTGGCGGGTAAAGATGGCGATATCCCTGGGCTTGATGGACTTGCCCGAACGCATGCGGCGCTTCTTGATTTTGATAGGCAGCACACCCTGGCGGCGCAGTGAGGCCTTGACCTGGTTTTCGCCCGAGGCGCGGATTTCACCCCTGACCTGCTTGCCGCCGCGATCCTTGCCCTCCCACTCGAAGACAAACTCCTGTATACCTCTGGATGCTGTTGCCATGATGCCTTCTCGTTTTAGCGTTGGACTGTTTTCATCAATCTGCCAACCTTAGCCTGCTTCAGGCCGAACAAAATGTAAGAGTTCAAACATTGGTGCAGCCCAACACCTCTTCGACCGATGTCATGCCCAGTTTAACTTTGTGCAGACCAGACTGACGCAAACTGCGCACGCCCTCGGACTCCGCCTGCGCGGCGATTTCAAGCGCACTGCCATCACGCAAAATGATTCGCTGAATCTCTTCGGTGATCGGCATGACCTGATAAATGCCCACCCGCCCTTTGTAGCCGTTGGTGCACATGGAGCAGCCTACCGGCCGATAGGGTGTCCACGAGCCATCGACGTCTTCTTCCTTGAAACCGGCATCGAGCAAGGCTTCACGCGGAATGTCTGCCGGCGCCTTGCAATTGACGCACAGACGTCTGGCCAGGCGCTGGGCAGTGATCAGGATCACGCTAGACGCAATGTTGAAAGGCGCGATGCCCATGTTGCGCATACGGGTCAGCGTGGTTGGCGCATCATTGGTGTGCAGGGTGGACAGCACCAGGTGGCCGGTCTGGGCCGCCTTGATGGAAATATCCGCCGTCTCGAGGTCGCGGATCTCACCGACCATGATGATGTCAGGATCCTGGCGCAAGAAAGCCTTGAGCGCGACCGGAAAAGTCATGCCGGCCTTGTCATTCATGCTGACCTGATTGACACCAGGCATGGTGATCTCGGCTGGATCTTCGGCCGTGGCGATGTTGACGCCAGGCTTGTTCAGGATATTCAGGCAGGTGTAGAGCGAAACCGTTTTGCCTGAACCGGTGGGGCCTGTGACAAGCACCATGCCGTAAGGCCGGCCAATGGCTGCGAGCAAGCGCTCTTTTTCAACCGGTTCATAGCCCAGCGCATCGATGCCCAGCTTGGCACTGCTCGGGTCGAGAATACGAATCACAATTTTCTCGCCGTACATGGTCGGCAAGGTGCTCACGCGAAAGTCAATGACACGGTCCGGACCAATCTTGAGCTTCATCTTGCCGTCTTGCGGCACCCGCTTTTCGGAAATATCGAGCTTGGAAATGACCTTGATGCGCGCGGCCAGCTTTTCCTTGATGGCGACAGGCGGCGAGGCGATTTCACGCAGCTCACCATCGACACGAAAGCGCACGCGATAGCTGTGCTCGAAAGGCTCGAAGTGCAGGTCCGAAGCGCGCATGCTGAAAGCGTCAAGCAGCATTTTCTGCAGGAACTTGACTACCGGCGCGTCCTCCACCTCGGCAACGCTGGTGTCGGCGCTTTCACTCGTGGCCATCTCGGCGCTGGCTTCGTCAAACTCGAAGTCATCACCAATGATGTTCTCCATCGCCTCCGAAGCTGTCGTGGTCGAGACTTCAACAAGCTTGGACAGCTTGTCGTATTCGGCGATCACCCAGTCAACCCCCATTTGCGTGGAGAACTTGATCTTCTCGGCGGCTTCCTGATCGGAAGGGTCGGCCGTGGCCACGATCAGGCGGTTGTTTCTTTTGCTCAGAACAACGATGCGATAAGTCTGACAAATCTTGGCGTCCAGCAAGCCCTTGGGCAGCCGCTGGGTGTCTATGGCCTCGAGGTCCAGCAGCGGTGCGGCAAACGCGGACGACATGGTGTGCGCCAGATCGAAGGCCGAAACGGCGCCTGATCCGGTCAACTCCGCAATAAAGCTGGTGCGCCCGCTCTGGGCCTTGCGGAAAATCTCTTCTGCGGCTTTCTGACCCAGCTTGCCCGCGACCACGAGCGCTCTACCCAGCCCAGGCAGAGCCATAGCGGGAGCTTCATTCATCACGGTGTCAACAGCGGCCATAGTCCTTTGTATCCCGACCAAAGTCACATCATCGCTGAATGGGTCCGGGGTGTAAATCGAATTGAACTCAGCCACCGCAGCAGTGTTGGTACAACGTGAACTAAGTCACGACCACAGAACTGGTCGGGGTGAGAGGATTCGAACCTCCGGCCTCTACGTCCCGAACGTAGCGCTCTACCTGGCTAAGCTACACCCCGTAGCCGAACAAGCCCCAAGCAACCGTGACACAACTACAACAGGGCAGTCTCAAGAACGCCTGTCCAGCAGCTGCGAGGCCAATTGACGCAAGGCATCACTGTAAATGTTTTGTGGCAACGCCTGCAAGGCATCCAGCGCGCGCTGCGCCTCGACGGCGGCAGCAGCGCGGGTCGCCGTCAGCGCGCCCGTGCTGTGCACGATCGAAATGATTTCCGCCATCTGCGCTGTTCCACCGGTCTCAATGGCCTCGCGAATGGTCTTGCGCTGCAGCTCGGTGCCGCGTTGCATCGCGATGATGAGCGGCAGCGTCGCCTTGCCCTCGCGCAAGTCGTCGCCCAGATTCTTGCCCATTTCGAGCGCGTCACCGTCATAGTCAAGCACGTCGTCTATGACCTGAAAAGCCGTACCCAGGGCCTGGCCATAGTCAGCGCAACAGGCTTCAAGGGCTGCCGACGATTGCGCCAGCAAGGCCGCCAGCCGCGCACTGGCCTCGAAAAGCTTGGCTGTCTTGGAACGGATCACCAGCAAATAACCCTCCTCGGACAAGGAGGCATCGTGCATATTCATAAGCTGAAGGACTTCGCCCTCGGCGATCACGTTAGTGGCCTCTGCCAGCGTTTGCATCACGCGCATGTCGCCAGCGTCCACCATCATCTGAAAGGCCCGCGAGTACAGAAAGTCGCCGACCAGCACGCTCGCCGGGTTGCCAAAGGCCTCGTTGGCGGTCTCGCGGCCGCGCCGCAAAGTGGACTCGTCGACCACATCGTCGTGCAGCAAAGTCGCCGTGTGAATAAACTCCACTACTGCTGCGAGGTTGTGGCGCTGATCGCCGCTGTAGCCGAGCGCGCCGCACATCAGCAGCAATAATGCCGGCCGTAGCCGCTTGCCACCCGCAGCCACGATGTAGCTCGAAACCTGGCTGACCAGTGCAACTTCGGATTTAAGGCGGCGCGCTATGACCGCGTCCATTGCACGCATGTCGTCGGCGATCAGGGCCAGAGCGGCAGCGGTGCTTGAAGAATTTGCAGACAAGTGACAGTCCAGACGTTAAGTTTGCGCAGATTATAGGAAGGCCAAGCCGGTCCATTTGTGCCAGCAAGGCGCTAAAACCAGCCTGCTGGTCATTTCCGGCGGCGCATGCTAGAATCATCGGCTCTGCGGAAATCCGTCTGCGGAACTCAAATTACGAGGTCATACATGTACGCGGTCATAAAAACCGGTGGCAAACAATACAAAGTTGCTACTGGTGAAAAAATTAAAGTAGAACAGATTGCTGCGGACGTAGGCCAAGAGATCGTTATTGACCAGGTATTGGCTGTCGGCTCCGGCAGCACAATCACGGTTGGTACGCCCTTGGTGTCCGGCGCTACTGTTACAGTCACTGTCATATCCCATGGCAGGCACGACAAAATTCGCATTTTCAAAATGCGTCGTCGTAAACATTACCAAAAACGCCAGGGTCACAGGCAGAACTTCACTGAACTGCAAATCGGCGCTATCGCCGGTTAATCAGAACAGTACCAGGAGTAACGAAAAATGGCACAGAAAAAAGGCGGCGGCTCTACGCGAAATGGGCGTGATTCACAGCCCAAAATGTTGGGCGTCAAGAAATTTGGCGGCGAAGTCATCAACGCAGGCAGCATCATTGTTCGCCAGCGCGGGACCAAGTTTCACCCAGGCGTCAATGTCGGCATCGGCAAAGACCACACCTTGTTTGCACTGGTTGACGGACAAGTGTCCTTCGCCATCAAAGGTGCGTTGAACAAGCACACCGTCAATGTGACTCCGGCGTAAGCGGATCACTTCGATAAGTCACTTCGACTGACGCGAAGCCCCGACCTGTCGGGGCTTTTTTGTTTGTAAACTGCTTTTAACGCCTCCCATCCACCTCCTACGAACCCGAGCTCATCATGAAATTTGTAGACGAAGCCTTTATTGACATTGCCGCAGGTGATGGCGGGAGTGGCTGCGTCTCCTTCAGCCACGAGAAGTACAAGGAATTTGGTGGCCCGAATGGTGGCGATGGCGGGCGTGGCGGTCATGTCTACGCGGTTGCAGACATCAACCTGAACACCCTGGTCGACTTCCGCTTTTCGCGCCGCCACGATGCGCGCAATGGTGGACACGGCATGGGCTCGGACATGTTCGGCGCCAAGGGCGACGACGTGATCCTCAAAATGCCGGTGGGCACCATACTGACCGACTCCGAAACCGGCGAAGTTCTGTTTGAACTGCTGGTGCCGGGCGAACAAATCCTGATTGCCAAGGGTGGCGATGGCGGCTTTGGCAACCTGCGCTTTAAAAGCTCCACCAACCGCGCGCCACGCAGCAAGACACCGGGCTGGCCTGGCGAGCGCAAAAGCATCAAACTCGAGTTGAAGGTGCTGGCCGATGTCGGTTTGCTGGGCATGCCCAACGCCGGCAAGTCGACCTTCATCACGGCCGTTTCCAACGCCAGGCCACGTATTGCCGACTACCCGTTCACCACCTTGCACCCCAATCTGGGCGTGGTCAGGGTCGGTCCGGAGCAGAGCTTTGTGGTCGCAGACTTGCCCGGCCTGATAGAAGGTGCCTCAGAAGGCGCCGGTCTGGGTCATCTGTTCTTGCGCCATCTTCAGCGCACCCGTTTGCTGCTGCACATTGTTGACCTGGCGCCTTTCGATGAGGGCGTGGACCCGGTGGCCCAGGCCAAGGCGATCGTTGGCGAGCTCAAAAAATACGATGAAGCGCTGTATAAAAAACCGCGCTGGCTGGTGCTCAACAAGCTCGACATGGTCGACGGCGACAATCGCGCGGCCATCGTCAAGGATTTCGTCAAACGCTTCAAGTTCAAAGGCCCGGTATTTGAAATCTCGGCGCTGACACGTGAAGGCTGCGACCAGCTGATCAAGACGATTTACAAGCATGTCAAGGAAGTGCAAAAAAGCGAGCAGCCGGTGGAGGAGATTGATCCACGCTTTGCCGTACTGCCGCCAGAAGCACCCGAATCGTCAACTTCCGACTGACTAGCCGCTCCAAGAACGCTACCTAATTGATAGCTGCTTGCGCACGTATTTATTGGCTTGAAGCTTTATAGCCCATTAAAAATGCAAGAAAAAACAGGCGCTGATGTACTGCGCAACGCCAAGCGCATTGTGGTCAAGGTCGGCTCCAGTCTGGTGACGGACGAAGGCCGGGGACTCGATGCCCAGGCCATAGGCCAGTGGTGTGAACAATTGGCCACGCTGGTCAAGGCCGGCTGCGAAGTCATCATGGTCAGCAGCGGCGCGATTGCCGAGGGCATGAAGCGCCTGGGCTGGGCCACCCGGCCCAAAGCCATCCATGAGTTGCAGGCAGCGGCTGCCGTCGGCCAGATGGGGCTGGTCCAGGTCTACGAGAGCAAGCTGCGAGAAATGGGCGTCGGCAGCGCGCAGGTGCTGCTCACGCATGCCGACCTGGCCGACCGCGAGCGCTACCTCAATGCGCGCTCAACGCTGTTGGCGCTGTTGCAGCTGGGCGTGGTGCCCGTCATCAATGAAAACGACACCGTCGTCAACGACGAGATCAAGTTTGGCGACAACGACACGCTGGGCGCGCTGGTGGCAAATCTGGTCGAGGCCGATGCACTGATCATCCTGACTGACCAGAAAGGCCTGTATACCGCCGATCCGCGCAAAGACCCGAACGCACAATTTGTGCATGTGGGCCAGGCCGGTGACGCGGCACTGGAAGCCATGGCGGGCGGCGCAGGCTCCAGCATTGGCAGCGGCGGCATGATCACCAAAATTCTGGCGGCCAAGCGCGCCGCGGGCTCGGGTGCATCGACGGTGATTGCCTGGGGCCGCGAGCCACAAGTGCTGATCCGCTTGAGCCAGGGCGAGGCGATTGGCACGCTGCTACTGGCGCAAACCCCGAAAAACCAGGCCCGCAAGCAATGGATGGCCGACCACCTGCAGATGCGCGGCTCGGTCACGGTCGATGCCGGCGCCATAGGCAAGGTGCGCGACGAAGGCAAGAGCCTGCTGCCGATTGGCATGACCGCTGTTCAGGGCGAGTTTTCTCGCGGTGATGTGATCGCGATCCGCGGCGACGACGGCCTGGAGATTGCGCGGGGACTGGCGAACTATTCCAGCCCCGAAGCGCGGCTGATTTGCCGCAAGGCGTCTTCGGAGTTCGAAAAGCTGCTGGGCTACACCGGCGAGCCGGAAATGGTTCACAGAACCAATCTGGTCCTGACGCGCTAAACCGCCGACTCAGGGCGGCTACTGACCGACGCTGGTCGGATACTTCAGTCGCCTGACCAGTTCCTGCACCGAACTGGCAGGCGCCGCACCATCACATCCACCCGCCTTGGCAAACTGCAGGGCGTGCCTGGAGGGCATGGCCTCAAACATCGAGCGCCACTGCGGATTGCTGACCGCCAGCCAACGACCGTCGGATGTGTAGCGGGCATAGCTCTTGAACTCGCCCGTCGAGCAGCGTATGCCTTCGTACATGATGTTTCTGACGCCGCTGGGACTGGTCGCGACCACCACATAGCGCACCAGGCTGTCACTTCTGGAGATGCTCAGCGTGGCCGGGTCAACGCCATAGACCAGCGAGGACATCGGCGACACCTCAAAGCTCAAGAGCTTGCCGAGATCAAACGCCGGCGGTGGCGGCACGTCGGATTCTTTCCAATCCTGACTCTCCAACTGCTGGGCCTGTAGCGCGCAACTCATGACCAGCAGCTGGGCCAACAAGGCCGCCGACAGCATGTATCTGAGCGCGGTGGCGCTGCTTGCAGGTTTCGAGCTCATGATTTCCTGGCGCAGGCATCTGCATCCAGGCCGGTTTGCGGATCCGGCTCGAAAGTCGCACCTGGCGGCAACTCGAACATGGCGCCCACCCGGCTCGAATGCTGGTGCGCCGACTCAATCGGCCTTTGCGCACCCGCACCGTCGCCGTGGCTTGAAGACTGATCGCGAAACGGCATGCCCGCGCGAAGGTAACGATTTCTCGGGTCCGAGCGTGCGTCGGGCCGCGTATCGAGCCGGTTGTCCGAGTGCGGCACAAAGCGCGACAACTCGGTCAGCGCCATTTCATAGACGCCGCGCTTGAACTCCACCACCACGTCCAGCGGCACCCAGTAGTCGTTCCAGCGCCAGGCGTCGAATTCGGGATGATCAGTCGCGCGCAGGTTCAGGTTCCAGTCGTGACCGACCAGCTGGAGTAAGAACCAGATTTGTTTCTGGCCTTTGTAATGTCCGCGCGCATCACGACGGATGAACCGGTCAGGCACCTCATAGCGCAACCAGTCGCGGGTTCTGGCCAGCACTTGTACGTGCTGCGGAAACAAACCCACCTCTTCGTGCAATTCGCGAAACATGGCCTGCTCGGGATTTTCACCCCGGTCAATGCCACCCTGCGGAAATTGCCACGAGTGGGTGCGTATACGTTTACCCCAAAATACCTGACTTCTCTGGTTGAGCAAGATGATGCCGACGTTGGGCCTAAAGCCGTCCCGGTCAAGCATAATCAAACCTCAAATTTTTTAAACTGAGTCCATTATGCACAGCGCAGGCAGTCACGCCAAGCGCACAGCACGACTCCAGTCCCTCGCAACCCCGAATTCCAGAAAAATAATCCATGAAAGCTTCCCAGTTCTTCATTTCCACCCTCAAGGAAGCGCCGGCCGATGCGGAAGTCGTCAGCCACCAGCTCATGATGCGTGCCGGTCTGATTAAAAAACTGGGCGCTGGCATCTACAACTACATGCCCATGGGCCTTCGCGTTATCCGCAAGGTCGAGGCGATTGTTCGCGAGGAAATGAACCGCGCTGGCGCCATTGAGATGTCCATGCCGGTGATTCAGCCAGCCGAGCTCTGGCAGGAAACCGGGCGCTTCGAAAAAATGGGTCCCGAGTTGCTGCGCATCAAGGACAGACATGGCCGCGACTTTGTGGTTCAGCCCACCAGCGAAGAAGTCATCACCGACGTGGTGCGCCAGGACATCAAGAGCTACAAGCAACTGCCCAAGAACTTCTACCAGATCCAGACCAAGTTCCGTGACGAGCGTCGCCCACGTTTTGGCCTGATGCGCGGGCGCGAGTTCATCATGAAGGACGCCTACAGCTTTGACCGCGACCAGACCGCAGCCAAGGTCAGCTACCAGATCATGGCGCAGGCCTACCGCCGGATTTTTGACCGCTTTGGCCTACGCTACCGCGCTGTGGCTGCTGACAGCGGCGCCATAGGCGGCGATTTGAGCGAAGAGTTCCAGGTGATAGCCGCTACCGGCGAAGACGCCATCGTCTATTGCCCGAGCAGCGACTACGCGGCCAATATGGAAAAAGCCGAGGCGCTGGCGCCAAAGGGCGAGCGCCTGGCGCCGTCACAGGCCCTGACAAAAACCGCCACGCCTGGCAAGTCCACCTGCGCCGAGGTGGCCGAGCTGCTGGCGATTCCGCTGCAGTCCACGGTCAAATCACTGGTGCTGGCCACTGACACGCGCAACGAAGCCGGTGAAGTGCTCAAGACGCAAGTCTGGCTGCTGCTGCTGCGTGGTGACCACGACATGAACGAAGTCAAGGTCGGCAAGGTCGCCGGCCTGGCCGACTTCCGCTTTGCCAGCCTGGCTGAAATTGAAGACCACTTCGGCTGCCAGCCCGGCTACCTCGGCCCGGTGAATCTGAAAAAACCCGTCAAGCTGGTCGTTGACCGTGAAGTGGCCGTGATGGCCGACTGGGTTTGCGGCGCCAATGAGATCGACTTTCATACAACCGGCGTGAACTGGAGCCGTGACCTGCCAGAGCCAGAGCTGATCGCCGACATTCGCAACGTGGTGGCCGGCGATGCCTCACCCGACGGGCAGGGCGTGCTGGCGATTGAACGCGGCATAGAGGTCGGCCATGTGTTTTACCTGGGCACCAAATACAGCCAGGCCATGAATGCGACCTTTCTGGGTGAAAACGGCAAACCGCAGTTCATGGAAATGGGTTGCTACGGCATTGGCATCACGCGCCTGCCGGCCGCCGCCATCGAACAAAACCACGACGCCAAAGGCATCATCTGGCCAGACGCGATTGCACCATTCACCGTGGTGCTCTGCCCCATCAGCCCGGACCGCTTCCCTGAAGTCAAAGCCGCTACCGACAAGCTCTATGAAGAGCTGCTTGCGGTCGGCGTCGACGTGATCCTGGACGACCGTGGCGAGCGCCCCGGCGCGATGTTTGCCGACTGGGAGCTCATAGGCGTGCCACACCGCGTCACCATAGGCGACCGTGGCCTGAAAGACGGCCAGCTGGAGTACCAGCACCGCCGGGATGCCGAGTCGAGCAAAGTTGAAGCCGCCACTGCGCTGGCTTTCCTCAAGGAAAAACTCGGCCTGTGACGAGCTGCCATTTGACGGCTCCATAAATCGGCACTAGCGTGGGCTTTGCGACAGCTTAAAACATGCCAGACAACTCATTTTCTTCTAATTTCTCACGAAGAATCTGCCTGCAAGCCACGCTGGCCGGGTGCAGTCCGCTCCTTTTTCAGGAGCATGCCAAGGCCGGTGCGCAGGTCGAAGAGCCGCTGATGGATTCGGTGCGCACGGCTTTGAGCTCAGCCATCGCCAACCAGGCACCGCCGGTCCCGGAGTTTCGGGACACCGAGGAGCGCCTGGCCTATCTGCGCTGGCTGGGTGCCATGAGCCAGCGTCTGAGAAACAAGAAACCAGAGTGGCAAATCCGCAAGGAGTTCCTGCAAACCGTCTGGTACGAGAGCCGGCGCGCCGGACTGGACACCACACTGGTGCTGGGCCTGATCCAGGTCGAGAGCAATTTCCGCAAATTCGCCGTTAGCAATGTGGGCGCGCGCGGCTACATGCAGGTGATGCCGTTCTGGACCCGTGTCATCGGTGACGGCGACGCGAGCAAGCTGTTTCACATGCAGACCAATTTGCGCTTTGGCTGCGTGATCTTGCGCCACTACCTCGACCGTGAAAAAGGCGACCTGTTCCTCGGCCTGGGCCGCTACAACGGATCGCGCGGCAAGGCGCCCTACCCCGACGCGGTGCTAGGCGCCAGCCGGCACTGGGAGTTCAAGGCCTGAAGGTTTGAACTCCTGTGCTGCCCGTCAGGCGCCTGGCAGCACAGCGCCCAAAGCAGCTAGTGCGTGGCGCCCAAAAAGCCGCGCTCCTCGGCAAACCAGGCCAGCACCGGAACCGTCCCTGGCAACACCGGCTGCACGGACACCGGCAATGACTGCCAGGAAAATAACTGACCTTCGTGCATCTGCAGCTCGCCCGTCCACGCAAACACCTTGCAGAAATTGAGCCGCACCAGCGCGTGCGGATAGTCCACCAACTCGACGCGCCAAGGCAGTACGGCGCCTATGCTGATGCCGATTTCTTCTTGCAGCTCACGGCGCAGCGCCTGCTCCACGGTCTCGCCGAGCTCCAGCTTGCCGCCAGGGAACTCCCAATAGCCTTCATAGACTTTGCCAGGCGGGCGCGAGGTCAGCAGGAAGTCGCCGTTCGGCCGCACCAATACACCGACGGCGACATCGACGATCTTGCGCGCCTTGCCGGGCTCCACGCCTTCACGCGGCCTGTCGCCGTGCGCTACCAGCACCGACATGTCAGTAGTCCTGCGATTTCTCGGATGGGTTTCGTACGCGGTAATCGGCTACTGGCTTGATGGCAGGCGCCTCTACCGCGTCGCGGCCGGCATAGTCGCGTGCAAACTGGTAAGCCACCCGACCACTGCGTGAACCGCGCTCCAGAGCCCACACCAGCGACTCCGCACGCGCGGCCGCCATGGCAGTTTCAGGCACGCCAAACGACGACAGCCACTGCGTGACGATGGTGAGGTATTCGTCCTGGCTGAAAGGGTAAAAACTAACCCACAAACCAAAGCGCTCAGACAAGGAAATCTTTTCTTCCACCACCTCACCTGGGTGCACTTCCCCATCCTCGGAGTGGGTGTAGGTCAGGTTCTCCGTCATGTACTCAGGCAACAGGTGGCGCCGGTTACTGGTCGCATAAATCAGCACATTCGGCGTCGCCGCGGCAATCGAGCCGTCGAGTATGGACTTGAGCGCCTTGTAGCCGGGCTCGCCCTCTTCAAAGCTCAGATCATCGCAAAAAACAATGAATTTCTCCGGCAGGCCAGAGACCACATCAACGATGTCGGGCAAATCGGTCAAGTCGGCCTTGTCGACCTCAATGAGGCGCAAGCCGCGCGCCGAATAGGCGTTCAGGCAGGCCTTGATCAGGGACGACTTTCCGGTGCCGCGCGAGCCGGTCAGCAGCACATTGTTGGCCGGCTTGCCGGCGACGAACTGCTCGGTGTTGCGCTGGATTTTTTCTTTCTGATCGTCAATTTCCTTCAGATCGTTCAAGCTCATGTTGCCGATGTTGCGTACCGGCTCCAGCGCACCGTGGCCGGAGCTGCGCTTGCGGTAACGGTAGGCAATCGAGCTGCTCCAGTCGGGCGCCGTCAGAGGCTGCGGCAGGACGGCTTCTATGCGCCCCATCAGGGATTCAACACGCGCCAGCAGGCGCTCAAAATGTTCATTCATGCTTGTCTTTGGCTTTGCCGCAATCGCGGATTGGTTTAGCTGCGGTAGTCGGCGTTGATCTTGACGTAGTCGTAGGAGAGGTCACAGGTCCAGACGGTGTCCTGGGCCGTGCCGCGGCCTAGCAGCACGCGCACGCTGATCTCGCTTTGCTTCATGACGCGCTGGCCATCCGCCTCGACGTAGTCAACATCCCGGCCGCCGTTTTTAGCGACCAGCACATCGTCCAGATACAGATCGATCTTGGTCTGGTCAAGGTCATCAATGCCCGCGTACCCGACTGCGGCAAGAATACGGCCCAGATTCGGGTCGCTGGCAAAAAATGCCGTTTTGACCAGTGGTGAATGGGCGATCGCATAAGCGACCTTGCGGCACTCGTCGCCGGACTTGCCGCCTTCGACCGTGATGGTGATGAACTTGGTCGCGCCTTCGCCATCGCGCACGATGGCCTGCGCCAGCTTGCGCGCAATCTCCTGCATGGCTGCAAGCAAGGTCTGGCCGTCCGCGCTGTCCAGCGCCGTGATGGGCGGGTGTTTGGCGCGGTTGGTCGCCACCACCACGAATGAGTCGTTGGTCGACGTGTCGCCGTCTATCGTGACGCGGTTGAACGATCCCTCGGCCAGGGTTCTGGCGAGCTGCGCCATCAAGGCTTGCGACACGCAGGCATCGGTCGCCAGAAAGCCCAGCATGGTGGCCATGTTCGGCCTGATCATGCCCGCGCCCTTGCTGATGCCCGTGATGGTCACCGGCACCCCCGCCAGCGTGATGCGGCAAGAGAAAGCCTTGGCGACGGTGTCGGTCGTCATGATCGCTTCGGCCGCATTCGCCCAGTTGTCAGCCTTGGCGTTGGCCAGTGCGGCGGGCAGGCCGGCCGCGATGCGCTCATAGGGCAGCGGCTCCATGATCACGCCGGTGGAAAAAGGCAAGATCTGCTCTGGCGAGAGATTGAGTTCACGGGCCAGCGCAATGCAGCTGGCATGCGCGCGGCTCAAACCATCTTCACCGGTGCCGGCATTGGCATTGCCGGTGTTGATCAGCATGGCACGTATGCCCAGGCTTTGCCCTGAATTTTTCGCCAGGTGTTCACGGCAAATTTGCACCGGCGCGGCGCAAAAGCGGTTTTGCGTGAAGACCGCACCTACCGACGCGCCCTCCTCCAGCAGCAGCACCGCCAGGTCTTTGCGATCGGCCTTGCGGATACCGGCCTCGGCCACGCCCCAGCGGACGCCGGGCACAGGAAAAAGGTCAGCGGCTGGCGTGACGACGAGATTGACGGGCATGTTTTCCTGACTCCAGAGAGTAGACCGGCATACTTAATAATTTTTTCCGACGGGCCGCCCCTAGGAAAAAAGCGCCCCCTTGGGGGGCAGAGAACTTGCGCGTTGTCAGTGAACGGGGGGCTTAAGTCAGCTTGCCGTGGCAAAGCTTGTATTTTTTACCCGAGCCGCAAGGGCATGGATCGTTGCGTCCAACCCGCGGCACGGCGTCGTCCGCCAACAAACCAGGACGCTGCGAGCTCACTTCTGGCGTGGTCTGCGCTTCGCCAGTCTCGGTCGGTGCGGTGTAGGTCACGTTGGCGATGTTTTCGGCGCGGCTCTCCATGTCATCGGCGGCCTGCTCAAGCTGCTCGCCTGACTGGACCTTGACCGTCATCAGCACCTTGGTGACTTCGTTTTTAACGCTGTCCAGCAATTGCCCAAACAACTCGAAGGCTTCGCGTTTGTACTCCTGCTTGGGCTGCTTTTGCGCATAGCCGCGCAAGTGAATGCCCTGACGCAAGTAGTCGAGCGAGCTCAGGTGCTCGCGCCAATGCGTGTCTATGCTTTGCAGCAACACGATGCGTTCGAACTGGATGAAATTGTCTTCCCCAATTCTTTCGACTTTGTCGGCAAAGGCGGCATTGGCGGCAGCCAGGACCTTCTCAAGTATGTCGTCGTCGGTGATGGCGCTGGCGTTTTCCAGCTCTTTGGCCAGCGGCAATTCGACCTGCCATTCATCGCGCAAGACCGTCTCAAGACCGGCGATGTTCCACTGCTCTTCCACGGTTTCCGCCGGCACATATTGGCGCGTCAGGTCGGTAAAGCAGCCTTCACGCAGCGAGGCAATTTGCCCCTGCAGGCTGGACGCGTCCATGATGTCGTTGCGCTGCTGGTAAATCACCTTGCGCTGGTCATTGGCCACGTCGTCGTACTCAAGCAGTTGCTTGCGCATGTCGAAGTTGCGCGCTTCCACCTTGCGCTGGGCAGACTCGATGCTGCGCGTGACGATGCCGGCCTCTATCGCCTCGCCATCGGGCATCTTCAGACGCTCCATGATGGCCTTGACGCGATCGCCCGCAAAAATGCGCATCAGCGGATCGTCCAGGCTCAGATAAAAACGCGATGAGCCAGGGTCACCCTGACGACCAGAGCGGCCGCGCAACTGGTTGTCAATGCGGCGCGATTCGTGGCGTTCGGTGGCGATGATGCGCAGGCCGCCCAGCGCCTTGACCTGTTCGTGCTCCTGCGTCCACTGGGCGCGCAAGCGGGCGATTTCGGCTTCCCTGGCCGCCGCGTCAAGCGACTCGTCGGCTTCAACCGCTTCAATCAGTTTTTCAACATTGCCGCCCAGCACGATGTCGGTTCCGCGACCTGCCATATTGGTGGCAATCGTGATCATCTTGGGCCGCCCGGCCTGGGCCACGATATCGGCCTCACGCGCATGCTGCTTGGCGTTGAGCACCTGGTGCGGCAGGTTTTCCTTGTCCAGCAACTGGTCGATGATTTCAGAGTTCTCGATCGACGTCGTGCCCACCAGCACCGGCTGGCCGCGCTCGTAGCATTCGCGGATGTCCTTGATGGCAGCTTCGTATTTTTCGCGCGTGGTCTTGTAGACCCGGTCCAGCTGGTCATCACGCCGGCTGATGCGGTTGGGCGGAATCACCGTGGTTTCCAGGCCGTAGATTTCCGAGAACTCGTAGGCCTCGGTGTCGGCCGTGCCCGTCATGCCGGCGAGTTTTCCGTAAAGGCGGAAATAATTCTGGAAAGTAATCGATGCGAGAGTCTGGTTTTCAGCCTGGATCTGCACGCCTTCCTTGGCCTCAACCGCCTGGTGCAAACCATCGCTCCAGCGGCGACCGGTCATCAGGCGGCCGGTGAATTCGTCGACGATCACGATCTCGGCGCCATTCTCACCCTGCTGGACCACATAGTGCTGGTCGCGGTGGTAGAGATGGTTGGCGCGCAGTGCGGCGTAGAGATGGTGCACCAGCGAGATATTGGCCGGATCGTAAAGCGTTGCGCCCTCTGGGATCAGACCCAGATTGAACAAAATACGCTCAGCGTTTTCGTGGCCCTGCTCGGTCAGAAAGACCTGATGGGTTTTTTCGTCCAGCGTGAAATCGCCAGGCTTGGTCACGCCTTCGCCGGTGCGCGGATCAGCCTCGCCTTCCTGGCGCGTCAACGTCGGCACCACCTTGTTCATGGCGATGTACATCTCGGTGTGGTCTTCGGCCTGACCGCTGATGATCAGCGGCGTACGCGCCTCATCGATCAGGATGGAGTCCACCTCGTCGACGATGGCGTAGTTCAGCCCGCGCTGCACGCGGTCGGCCACCTCGTAGACCATGTTGTCACGCAGGTAGTCAAAGCCGAATTCGTTGTTCGTGCCGTAGGTGATGTCGCACTGGTAGGCGGCCTGCTTTTCCTCGCGCGGCATATTGGGCAGGTTGATGCCCACCGTCAGGCCCAGGAAGTTGTACAGCCGTCCCATCCAGCGCGCGTCGCGGCTGGCCAGGTAGTCATTGACCGTCACCACATGCACGCCCTTGCAGGTCAGTGCATTGAGGTAGACCGGCAAGGTCGCCGTCAGCGTCTTGCCTTCACCGGTACGCATCTCGGAAATCTTGCCGTTGTGTAGCGACATGCCGCCCAGCATCTGGACGTCAAAATGGCGCATTTTCATGGCCCGTTTGCTGCCTTCACGGACCACGGCAAACGCCTCGGGAAGAATCGCATCCAGCGTCTCGCCAGCGGCTACCCGGTCCTTGAATTCCTGGGTTTTGGCGCGCAGCTGCTCGTCGTCGAGCTTCTCGTACTGCGGCTCCAGCGCATTGATGCGCTCCACGGTTTTGCGGTAACTTTTAAGCAGCCTGTCGTTGCGGCTGCCGAAAATTTTGGTCAGGATATTGGAGGCCATAAATGCGAGGCCGCCTTGCAGCCCCCGTGAGCTGGCAATGCGGCCAAAATCCTTAAAAAAATACAGACTTAATTCAGGTCGCTGCAGTCAAGTTCAACTGTGCGTGATCATTTGATTTTAGCCTCGCCCGCCAGCCTATTTTGGACGGGGTGGCGCGGCCAAGGGCAAGCCTGGATTTGAGGGGTTGGCCGCAGCCAGCTGGACGGGCGGTATTTTTTGGCCAGAGAGCAGGAATTTTTGCGGATCCTGAAAGACATCCTGCACCAGCACCTCAAAATGCAGGTGCGGGCCAGTTGAGCGGCCGGTGTTGCCCACTTCAGCAATTTTCTGGCCGCGCTTGATCAGGTCGCCCTTTTTGACCAGCACCCTGGACGCATGCGCGTAGCGCGTCACCAGATCGTTGCCGTGGTCAATCTCAACCATGTTGCCGTAAGCCGGATGGTATTCCTGCGTGACGACCACGCCGCCAGCCGCAGCCACAATAGCCGTGCCAGGCTCGGACGGGAAATCAAGGCCGGTGTGCAGCGCGGATCGGCCATTAAGCGGGTCAATGCGCCAGCCAAACAAGGAGCCCAGCACGCCGCCAGCCACAGGCGGCTGCGTCGGAACCATCAACTTCTTGATTTTCTGGTCAAACAGACGGGACTCCATCACCGTCATCAGGTCAACGCGCTGGTCCGTCAGCTTGTCAAGCTCCGCCAGCGTGGACTGCAGTTCCTGCATGCTCAGGGAGTGGCCAGCAACGAGGGCACCGCCGCTGCCCAAGGTGGACTTGATCTCGCCAGGGTTCACGCCAGCCAGACCTGAGACGCGCTCCCCCAGGGCTTCAAGTTGCATCATCTTGGCCTGCATTTCGCCAAGTCGTTTGGCCATCACGTCGAGGTTGTCACGCATGAAGCGATCGCGCTGCTCGAACTCGTCCTTGACCATGAGCTTGACCAAGGAACCAATCACCGGCCAGCCGTCACGCGCGCCCTTGAGAAAAACCAGGTGATAAAGACCAGCAGCCACCAGCATCAAGCCCAGAGCCGCCACAAAGCCAGCGATAAGCAGCCGTGTGCCGCTCAAATAAATAGCCCGGCTTTTCGCCAGCCATGCATCCGTGATAATCAACTGCACTAGTTGCCTCCTGTTTAATGGCTTGAATTTCCAGCCCAGCATCACCTCACGTGAACCAGAACCCCTACCCGCCGAAAACCGGCCCTTCCAGGCAGGCCATCACAGCCCATCAGGCTGTGGAAAATTCAGTCGCGCTCGGACGTTTGACCGAACTAGTCAAAGAATCCAGCGCACGGCTCAAAGCCGTTGAGTCAGTTATTCCTGAAACCTTGCGCGCTTGCGTGAAAGCCGGTCCCATAGACGGAGAAACCTGGTGTCTGCTCGTGACAGGCAATGCAGCCGCAGCCAAACTGCGCCAGCTCACCCCCTTGATTCAGGCCCGCCTGCTCAACAAAGGCTGGAAGGTTACCTCAATTCGGCTGAAGATACTAATAATCCAAAAGTAGTATCTACGCGGCGACAGCTGCCAGATAGCAAGGGCACCAAACAGCCTGTTTGTTATCAATTCGATAGCTGCTTACGTATGTTAAACGTGCGTTTCAGGCTTTTTACTCTTGGAGTTCCATTTTCAGCTTATAGCCAATTAGTGGCAAATTCCGTGCTAGTTTGCAATAGCTCAGGAATCGCGCCTCTTGCCTCTACACCCTCAACTTCGCCACAGCCTCGGCCTTGGCTGTGCAGGCCGCCAGCAGAAAACCCAGGTCGGTGCCGGTTGACACATAACGCGCGCCCATCCGCACGAACTTCTCGACCAGGTCCGGCCGTGAACCCAGGCCACCCACACCGACATGCTTGCCATGCTTGCGACAGGCTGCGATGGTTTTTTCGTAGGCCGCCGCTACGCGCGGATCGTCATACTGGCCGGGTATGCCCCATTCGGCCGTCAGGTCGTTGGTGCCGACCAGCATCATGTCGATGCCGTCCACTGCAACGATTTCCTCCACGCGCTCAAGCGCCTCAACCGCTTCCATCATGACAATCACCATGGTGACCCGGTTCATGGCGTCATTCGCTTCCTGCGCCGCAAAGCTGCGGTATTGCAGCTGCGGCAGGCTACCATTGGCAGAACGGTCGCCCTGCGGCTGGAACTTGGCGGCCTTCACAACGGCACGGGCCTCGTCGGCCGTGCGGACATGCGGCGCAATCACCCCCATCGCGCCAGCGTCGAGGACGCGCGTGATGTATTCAGGCGTATTTGCAGGCACACGCACAAATGCCGGAATACCTGCTTCCAGCGCGGCCATGCAGATCTGGCCCGTGGTCTCCAGCGAAAAGCTGCAGTGCTCCATGTCGATGTAGAAGCTGTCGAAGCCTGCAGTCTTGGCGATGCGTACGATCTCCACACCGCGAACCAGCCGCACCATCATCGACGAAACAATTTCGTCGCGAGCCAGCTTTTCCTTCAGGTGGTTGCGAAGTTCCTGCTGCAAGAAATTGGGGTTGGATTGCGACATCGATGGTCCTGAAAATGATGACATTGGAATACTTGCATGGCGGTAAGCATGGCGCTAGTGGCTACATATGCTTTTAGTCGATTTTGATGCCCGAGCTGCTAATCAGCTTTTGCCAGCGTTCCGATTCGGTCTTGATGTAAGTGCCAAACTGTGCCGGCGTGTCACCCACCGGCTCCACACCCAGGCCGGCTAGCGTCTTGACCATATCAGGGTCGCGCAGCGCCCTGGCAATACTGGTTTGCAGGCGGTTGACGCGGTCATCGGGTGTGCCCGCCGGTGCGGCAATGCCAAACCAGTTCTTCACCGTGAAACCCGGGATGGTTTCAGCCACGGTAGGCACCTCTGGCAACAATGCCATGCGTGTGGCGCCGGTTGTGGCGAGAGCCCGCAAGCGATCGGTTTTCACAAGTGGCATGCCGATGGCCACCGATTCGAAGGTCAGCTGCGCTTGGCCACCCACCACATCATTGATGCTCGGCGAGCTGCCTTTGTAGGCCACATGCATCATCTTTGTGCCAGCCGCCGCGTTGAACATTTCACCGGCCATGTGCGGCAAGCCGCCGTTGCCACTGGACGAAAAATTCATCTTCTGCGGGTTCGCCTTTGCGTAGGCTACAAGTTCTGCCACGGTCCTAACCGGCAGTTGCGGCGTGACGTAGAGCACAAAACCAGAGGAGGCTACCTGGGTCACCGGCACGAAATCCTTCTGAACGTTGTACGGCAGGTCTTTTGCCAGTGCTGGTGTGATGCTGAAGTTGCCCATGGTGCCCAGAAATAAGGTGTAGCCATCGGGCGCGGCCTGAGCAACCGCCTGCATACCGATAACGCCGCCAGCGCCGCCCCGGTTGTCGATCACAACCGGCTGGCCTAGATCTGCCGTGATCTTCGGTCCGAGCACGCGTGCGATGGTGTCAATGGCCCCACCAGGCGGAAAGCCAATCACGATGCGGATGGGCTTTGACGGGTAGCCCTGCGCGCAGGTCCCGCAGGCCATGCACAGTGCGGCGACGGCCGCGCTGATTTTCAATCGGATGCTCATGGTTTGTCTCCTTTGGTATCGACCTCTGAATGCCAAGGCAGCCCTCGTTAAACTGCGCAAAAATCCAAAAATAGGTAAATTATTCTCGAATAGTATAATTTGTTAACCATACGGAATCCAAAATCGATTCAGGAGACAACGGATGGCAACACACATCGAGGCATACGTTGGCACGGCCGGGCACAGCGCCTGGTTCAGTGACGACCTGGGAGAGACCTGGGTCCATCCCAACAGCCAGTCTGGCATGTACCTTGAAGCCAGGGTATGGGCCATCTGCACCCATCCACAGCAGCCGAAGTGGCTCTATGCAGGTACAGATATGGGTCTATTCGGCTGGGACGAGGACAGCACCCGCTGGCAGCACATTGAGTCGCCGATGAAGGACGTCTGGACAGTAGCTCAAAGCCCCGAGAATCCAGACATGCTCATTGCAGGCACGCGGCCGGCCGGTTTTTTCCAATCGCTGGACGCTGGCAAGACCTGGAAGGAAACCACGGCGCCTGATGTTCAGGCTTTCTCGAACATCAACATGGGACCAACGCGGGTCACTCAGATGCTGTTTGATCCGATTGATCTCGGGACACTTTGGGCTACGGTCGAAATTGGTGGTGTTTATCAGAGCCAGGACCTTGGCAAAACGTGGTGCGCCAAAACCCTGGGGCTGGTTTCCGCAGACGTCCACGGGGTAGCCGTGATCCGAGGCCCCAAAGGGGAAAAAATCGTCTTCGCCACCACCAACTGCGGCTTGCACAAGAGCACGGACAACGGCGACAGCTGGGCGTTCCAGCCACTCGATTCTCAATGGCAGTACACCCGAGCCATCGTACCGCGGCTTGACAGCGATGCCGTGCTGTTCCTGACCAATGGCAACGGCCCTCCGGGAAACACCGGCAAACTTTTGCGGAGCATGAACTATGGCGAGACATGGCATGCGCTGGCACTGCCGGGCGCGCTGAACAGCACGCCGTGGTGCGTATCCACACATGCGCACGATCCGATGCTGGTTTTCATGGCTACCAATCTCGGGCAGCTCTACCGCAGCACCGACGGCGGTGACAGCTGGAAGCGCTTGCCCCACGAATTTGGCGAGGTACGCACGCTGCACTGGCGTCCCGTTGAGTATTCGCCTGCGAGGCCCAAGCACTCAATCACGATGCGACCGCCGATGTGAATCCTTCAAGCGGCGACTACAGCCGACTGAACGTCCTGACCACTGAAAGCCTTCATGACTGCTATGACATCAGCAATTGAGCAACAAACCGCCATCATTGGAAATCCAATTCACGTCGGCCTGATGGTTCCGGCCAACAACACAACGATGGAAGTCGAACTGCTGGGATGGCTTCCGCCAGGCTCAAGCTGTCATACCCTGCGGATTCCGCGCGGACAGGGACTGCTGACGGACGAATCCATCCCGGCATACAAGCAGGCGGCCATCGATTTGTGCGAGCATTTTGCCGGGCTTCCGATAGACGTCATTGCGTACGGCTGCACGGCAGCAGGCTTCATTCTCGGCCCCGAGGGAGACTATGAAATTGCACAAAAGCTCGCCTCAGTAAGCGGCAAGCCGGTGGTAACAACAGCCAGCTCCATGATGCTTGCCCTCAGCGACGCGAAAGCCCGCAAACTTTCGTTGCTGACGCCTTACCAGGACGACGTCAATCACCGGCTCATCGCCTTCCTCGGGTCGGGCAAGCTGACTGTTTCGCATTTCGAGAGCTTTTATGCAGCCGACGTGGCGGCATTGGGAAAAATCACGGAAGAAGAGGTCGCTGAACGGGCCCAGTCTCTATGCAGGGACGATGTAGACGCACTATTCATTGCCTGCTCACAGTTACCCACATTGAACGTGGTCGCGCGCTTGAGCCGCGTTTGGGGCAAGCCGGTGCTCTCGTCCATCCAGGTGACCGCGCACTGCGCGCAGCGGATTGTCGAGTCTGCCTAGCCGGGTGCGTGTTGCCCGATGGCGCGGGCCGGGAGTGCCACCACGTAATCGTTCGCCGCGATGCGGGCGCTGACCTCTTTGCCGGCCTGGACGATCTGGGGTGCAAACGCACGAAACGCATCCGGCGTGATCAGCGAAACCGACGCAGCCAGCGCCAAGCTGCCGAGCACTTCACCGTCGCGGTTGAATAGCGGCGTGGCGATTGAAACGATGCCGGCGTTGTAGTCGCCTACCGTCATCGAATAGCCGCACTGGCGGATTTGTTTGAGCTCAGACTTGAACGTCTCCCAATCAGCCCCCAGACCCACCGCAGACACTGCCGCGGCGTGACGTGAATACAAAATACGCAACTGGTGCATAGGCAGATGGGCCAGAATGCTCTTGGCAGAGGCGCCCGCGACCAGTGGCCGGCGCTGGCCACGCGCAAACAGTCCCGTCGGCGCCTCGTGGCCTCGGGTCTGCTGTACACACATGACCGAGTCGCTGAAAAGAATGCACAGCAGTGAGCTATGCCCGGTTTCGAGCGTCAGATCCTGCCCGACCGGTGAGCCTGCCAGGTAGACCGGGTCGCTTTCACGCGAGACGCGGTCAAGCTCCATGACGCGGGGCCCCAAAACATAGGACTTGTTGGCCACGCGGGAGAGAAAACCGGCCCGATGAAGCACCTTGAGGTAGCGATAGCATGTCGATGCCGGCGAACCGACATGGCGGATCAGGTCTTCCGACGACCAGATCGGTTGCTCGACGGTGAAGACGTCCAGCAACCCCAGCATTTTTTCCAGACTACTCATCCTGTGACCATTCGAATTTAAAAAGCAGATACCGAAGTGCCGCCATAGCATAAGGCACGCCATCAGCCGCCAGCACAGCTTCAAGTTTGCGCTCTCACCTTCATTTTTATTAAAATTTCTCGAATAGCTAGATAAAATAACAATATCTCAGGGAGAATTACCCTTTTAAGCATCGCTCAACATCAGTTCCTACACGGACAGGCACGGGAGACAACACCATGAACACATCCTTCTGGCGCACGGCATCTATCGCATTCTGTGCTGCAGCCATCCTTGCGACCCACGCTCAAGCCCAAAGCCAGTGGCCCACCAAAGTCATCCGCTTGGTCGTCCCATTTGCAGCTGGGTCGTTCACAGACACCGCCGCACGACTGGTCGGTACCGAGCTCAGCGCGCAACTCGGCCAGACAGTGATTGTCGAGAACAAGGGTGGCGCCGGTAGCACGCTGGGCACGGACTATGTCGCCAAGGCCACACCGGATGGCTATACTTTTTTGTTAACCGACAACTCGTTCGCGGTTTCGTCAGCCCTGTACGAAAAGCTTCCCTACGCGCCCAAAGACCTGGTGCAAGTGTCGCTGGTGGCTGATTCACCGGCCGTTCTGGTGGCAAGACCGAATCTGCCCACCAAGACACTGAAAGACACCATGCGTGTCGCGCACATCGAGCCGTCCAAACTGACGTTTGGTTCCGGCGGTCAGGGATCCTCCGCCCACCTGGCAATGGAAGGCTTTCTGATGCAGAACAACTCCCAGATGGTGCACATCCCGTTCAAGGGCATCGCTGCTGCCGTGGTTGACGTTACTGCCGACCGCGTCGACCTCGCCATCGGCAGCGTCGGATCCACCTCAAACTACATCCGTGATGGCCGCCTGTTGGGACTTGCCGTCACGGGCGATACGCGCCAGCCACTTTTCCCAAATGTGCCCACGTTTGCCGAAGCTGGATTCCCGAACTACAAGATGAAGTACTGGTTTGGCGTCATGGCACCCGCCGGCACGTCACAGGCCATCCTGGACAAGATGCAGAAGGAAATCGCCAAAGCCGTCAACGCGCCCAGGCTGCGCGAGATATTCAATAACAGCGGAGTACGTCCGCTGTCCACAAGCTCGGCAGCATTTACCTCGCTGGTCAAGGATGAAACTGCGTCATGGTTAGAGATCATCAAGCGAGCGGACATCAAGCCGCAGTGAACGACATATCGTCTTGGGCATTTACGCATCTGGGTCTGTCATGCACGCCCTCCACTCATTCACCAACACTTAAGAACGGAATCCTGAATTTGACTTCCCACGCTGAAGAAAAAACCTTGTTCGCGGCGCCCCCAGATGCGTGCGACGCGCACTTTCATGTATTCGGCCCTATCGAAAAGTATCCCTATGAATCCAGCCAGCTGCGTTATGCGCCGCCGCTGGCGCCACTGGCGGAATACCTTGGTTTGGCTAAGTCGCTGGGTCTTACACGCTACGTCTTTGTCCAGCCCAGCGCCTATGGCCGAGACAACAGCTGCATGCTGGACGCGATGAAGGACGTTGGCATTGCGCACTGCCGCGGCATCGTCGACATTGACGAGAACGCCCCCGACAGCATGCTGGCCGGAATGCACGCGATCGGAGTGCGGGGCGTGCGGGTCAACGTCAGCCCTGTTCACCCACACCAGACTGGACTGGCGGTGAGCATGATTCCCCGCATCAAGCGACTGGAAACCCGTTGCGCGGAACTGGGCTGGCACCTGGACTTCCTGCTACCGGGCTGGCTGACGGCAGAGCTCATGCCGGTGTTACGCGCCTTGCAGGTACCCTTTTCGATGGCCCACATGGGCATGAACTTGGCACGCGACGGGGTTGACGCGCCAGGCTTCAAGGCGCTGCTAGACCTTGTCAATTCCGGTGACCGCCTGGCTTATGTGAAATTCACCGGCATTTACCGCATGTCAAAGATTACGGGTTTCACCGACACGGACCCACTGGCCAAGGCGCTCATCGAGGCAGCGCCGGATCGCCTGATCTGGGGCAGCGACTACCCTCACTTGTCGTTCAGCGAGAATAGTTCCTTCGAGTTGTTCAACCTGCTAGCGCGCTGGACCACGAAGGACAGCGTCCGGCGGCAAATCCTGACCGACAACCCGTCACGGCTTTTCGGGTTTTAGTCCCCAACCGTGCGTAAATTACGGTTGTAGGGATGAAAAAAATCCGTTCCCCGTGGAACGGATTTTTTTGTTCGTCATGTCACCTGGTTGGCATCATGGAACTCCAATTGTGGTGCCGATTGTCGGAATCGAACTGACGACCTACCGCTTACAAGGCGGTTGCTCTACCAACTGAGCTAAATCGGCACAAATAGAATTTTACTTCACGCGCTTGAGGCTTGGACGCGAACCTTGCGGTGTTTTTGGTGGTTCTGGCGGTTCTGACTCGCCATCACGCTCGGATACGCTGTTATCGCTAGGCACCAACTGCACAATCTTGACTTCTGCAGGCTGTGGGCTGGGCGCTGCTGCTGAACTTGCGGCGGTGATGCTGGTCGCCTGGCCGATTTCGGGCAAAGGCCCAGACGGCATGGCCAGCCCGGAAGGATGGGACAGCGGGAAAGCCATGCCCTGGCCGTTTTCACGCGCATAAATGGCGATCACACGACCGATCGGCACCATGATGTCACGCGCACTGCCAGCAAAGCGCGCCTTGAATTCAATGAAGTCGTTGCCCAGCTTGAGCGACGAGGTCGCGTCAAAACTGATGTTCAACACGATTTCATTGTTCTTGACGTACTCGCGCGGCACGTGGACCGAATCATCCACAGACACAGCGACATAAGGCGTCAGACCGTTGTCGGTACACCATTCGTACAGCGCCCGAATCAGGTAGGGGCGTGTTGAAGTCGAGTCGAGCGCGTTCATGAAATCAGCCACGCCGGACCCAGCTCAGCGTGCGGGTAGCCTCTTCACAAACAGGGGCCGCGGAACCGGCTTTGCCGGGCCGCAGGCGCAGCGCCCCCTCGGGGGGCAGCGCAGCACACGCAGTGGCAAGCGTGGGGGCCATTATTTCCTCATGACCTTTTCAGACGGCGTCAGCGCTTCAATGTAGGCCGGGCGTGAAAAAATACGCTCCGCATATTTGAGCAGTGGGGCCGCATTTTTAGACAAATCGATGTCGTAATAATCCAGGCGCCAGAGCAACGGCGCAATCGCCACGTCCAGCATGGAGAAGTTGTCACCCAGCATGAATTTGTTCTTCAGGAAAATAGGCGCGAGTTGCGTCAGGCGGTCACGAATGTGTGCGCGGGCTTTTTCCAGCGCCTTCTCGTTGCCCTTGGCACCCATGGATTCCAGCATGCTGACATGCACGAAGAGCTCTTTTTCGAAGTTCAGCAAAAACAGGCGAACGCGGGCGCGGTCAACCGGGTCGCCGGGCATCAGCTGGGGATGCGGGAAACGCTCGTCGATGTACTCGTTGATGATGTTTGACTCGTACAGAATCAGGTCACGCTCGACCAGAATCGGCACCTGGCCATACGGGTTCATGACGTTGATGTCCTCGGGCTTGTTGTACAAGTCCACATCGCGGATTTCGAAATCCATGCCTTTTTCGAACAACACAAAGCGGCAACGATGCGAGAAAGGGCAGGTCGTGCCTGAATAAAGGACCATCATGATTCGGAACTCCTGAAAACAAAAGAGTGGAGGCTAAGAGTCAAAACTTAGAACCATCCACTCCGAAGATGCCGGCGCTCACCCCCTTGGGTGCTGACTGCCCGGCGAAAAAGACTAACGCGGCGAAAGGATTATTTGACGTCTTTCCAGAACGACGCATTCAAGCGCCAGGCGGCAAAGCTCAGGCACAGCAGGAAAATCAGTACCCAGACGCCGATGCGAACACGGGTATTTTGCGCCGGCTCACCCATCCATTGCAGGTAACCAACCAGATCGCCAATGGCCTGATCGTACTGCAGGGCTGTCATGCTGCCAGGAGTGACCTGTTGCCAGCCCTTGAAAACCGAGACCTTGTGGCCGTGCTCTTCAAGCTCGTCATAGACAGGCTTGCGCTCGCCTTGCAGCTCCCACAGCACATGCGGCATGGCCACATTGGGGAATGCCAGGTTGTTCCAGCCGGTGGCCTTGGTTTCATCGCGGTAGTAGGTGCGCAAGTAGGTGTAGAGGTAGTCGGCACCGGTGCCGCCAGCACCGGAGCGCGAACGGGCGATCACGGTCAGGTCGGGTGGATTGCCACCAAACCATTCCTTGGCCTGCTTGGGATCAATCGCCGACTTCATGGTCTCGCCGACCTTGTCCGTCGTGAACAGCAGGTTGTCCTTGATCTGCTGCTCGGTCAGGCCGATATCCTTGAGCCGGTTAAAGCGCATGAAAGCGGCCGAATGGCAGTTCAGGCAGTAATTGACAAACAGCTTGGCGCCGTTTTGCAGCGATGCGAGGTCATTTGTTTTGTTTGGAGCCTTGTCCCAAACCATACCGCCCTCACTGGCTTGGGCACCAGCCACAAAACCCAGAGCGGCGATCAGCGCAAATATCAGTTTTTTCATTGTTGTAAATCTCCAGCTCAATGGGCGGCAAAGTTCACGCGCGAAGGAACCTGTTTGAAGGTACCGATACGGCTCCACCAAGGCATCAGCAGAAAGAAGCCAAAGTAAAACAGCGTTCCGACCTGCGACACACGCTCGCCTATGGCGGACGGTGGCTGCACGCCGAGGTAGCCAAGGATCAGGAAGTTGATCACAAAGACACCGTAGAGGTAGTTGTTCCAGCTCGGACGGTAGCGGATCGACTTGACTTTGCTGTTGTCCAGCCAAGGCAGGAAGAACAAGATCACAACTGCACCACCCATGACCATCACGCCCCAGAACTTGGCGTCAATCGCCAGCATGGCGGCCACAACGGCCACAGCGGCAACAACGATCACGGCCTTGAACAACTTAGCGATTTTGGCCTTGAGCACACCAAAAGCGGCAGCAGCCAGCACGCAGGCGATCAGCGCATACATCATCTCGCTGGTGATGGCACGCAGCATGGAGTAGTAAGGCGTGAAGTACCAGACCGGTGCAATGTGCAAAGGCGTTTTCAGCGGATCGGCCGGGATGAAGTTGTTGTATTCGAGGAAGTAGCCGCCGAACTCAGGCGCCAGGAAGATGATGGCAGTGAACACCATCAAGAACAGGCTGACAGCAAAAATGTCATGCACTGTGTAGTAGGGGTGGAAAGGAATGCCGTCGAGCGGGTGACCGTTTGCATCCTTGGGCGCGTCTAGCCCTTTGATTTCAACACCATCCGGGTTGTTGGAGCCGACTTCATGCAGCGCGATGATGTGCGCGGCCACCAGGCCCAGCAACACCAGCGGCACGGCAATCACGTGGAAAGCGAAGAAACGGTTCAGGGTAGCGTCGCCAACCACGTAGTCACCGCGAATCAGCAGCGCCAGATCAGGGCCGATGAAGGGAATGGCGGCAAACAGGTTGACGATCACTTGCGCGCCCCAGTAGCTCATCTGGCCCCAAGGCAACAGATAGCCCATGAAGGCTTCGGCCATCAGGCACAGGAAAATCGCGCAACCGAAGATCCAGATCAGCTCGCGCGGCTTGCGGTAGCTGCCGTAGATCAGGCCACGGAACATGTGCATGTAGACCACCACAAAGAACG
The DNA here is from genome assembly GCA_947443645.1 of Comamonadaceae bacterium. Classification (GTDB taxonomy): domain Bacteria; phylum Pseudomonadota; class Gammaproteobacteria; order Burkholderiales; family Burkholderiaceae_C; genus Polaromonas. The sequence continues at coordinate 142,640 of CANEXF010000003.1, forward strand.
CGGAAGCGCCGGTCGAGTGCATGTAGCGGATCAACCAGCCCCAGGGCACGTCGCGCATGATGTATTCGACCGAGCCAAACGCCAATGCCGCATCAGGCTTGTAATGCATGGTCAGGAAAATACCGGTGGTGATCTGAATCACCAGCACCAGCAACGCCAGCGAACCAAAGATGTACCAGAAGTTGAAGTTCTTGGGTGCGTAGTACTCGCCCAGATGCTCGTTGTAGAGCTTGCTGGCGGGGAAACGGTTGTCAAGCCAATTCAGCGCCTTGGCAGCGAGGGGGGCATCGGGAGATATCTCTTTGAATTCAGCCATAACTGATCCTGGTTCGGTGGTATTTTTTTGCTTTTGGGCTGAAGTTCAGGTCTGAGAAATCTGTGGAGCAGATCGGTCAGCCAGCTGGTTCAGCGTTTTGGGCAGAGTTTTTTTTACAGCGTGCGGCTTGGGTGCCTTCAGGCTTTTGTATCTTCACCAATCAGCAGGCGGGTATCTGACAGGTACATATGCGGTGGCACCTCCAGATTGTCCGGTGCAGGCTTGTTCTTGTAGACGCGTCCGGCAAGGTCAAAAGTCGAGCCATGGCATGGGCAGAGGAAACCGCCAGCCCAGTCATCAGGCAGCGAAGGCTGTGCGCCAGGCTGGAACTTGTCCGAGGGCGAGCAGCCCAGGTGCGTGCAAATGCCGACCACCACCAGCGTTTCCGGCTTGATGGAGCGGTTCTCGTTGCGCGCGTACACGGGCGTGAGTTCGTCCTGCTTGCGTTTGGAGTTGGGATCAGCCAACAGACCATCAATGGTGGGCAATTTTGCGAGCTGCTCTGGCGTACGTTTGACAATCCAGACCGGCTTGCCGCGCCACTCAACGGTGATTTTCTCACCAGGCTTGATCGCGGAAATATCGACTTCAACCGCAGCGCCGGCCGCTTTGGCGCGCTCCGAAGGCTGAAAAGTACTGACAAAAGGCACGGCAACTGCGGCAACACCAGCACCGCCTACGACAGCCGTCGCGACGATCCAGTTTCTTTTATCTTTATCTAAAGGCGCGCCTTGGGGCGCACTGTTCACGCTTGCTTGGGTCATGAGAGTCCTTCAAGAACTGGCTTGAAAAAGGCGTTGGAGAGTAACCCAGGATTGTAGCGGAGGCAGAACCGGCTTTTCAAGCCTAGCCCTTGCCTCCGACTGCAGGCCTGGGCCACTTGAGCGACATTCATAATCTGCATGGCAGCTGACACCGGCAAAATGGCATGAGCCGGCAGCGCTAGGCAGGCGTCCATCATCTGGCAAACACAGGAGATCTCCATGGGAATGATGCAGGAATTCAAGGCCTTTGCCATCAAGGGCAATGTGATAGATCTGGCCGTTGGCGTGATCATAGGCGGGGCCTTCGGCAAGATCGTCGAATCGGTCGTCGGCGACCTGATCATGCCGCTGGCTGGCGCCGTCTTCGGAAAACTTGATTTTTCCAGCCTGTTCGTGGTGCTGGGCTCCGTCCCGCCCGGCACGGCGATGACGCTGGATGCGCTGAAAAAAGCCGGCGTGCCAGTGCTCGCCTACGGCAGCTTCATCACGGTGGCGGTCAACTTCGCGATACTGGCTTTCATCATCTTCATCATGGTCAAGCAGATCAACCGACTGAAAAAAGACCAGCCAGCCGCCGCACCTGCAGCACCCGCCGAAGACGTGCTGCTGCTGCGCGAAATTCGGGACAGTCTGAAAAAATAAGTTCACCCTGTCGGACGCTCACTGCGTGTAGCGCCTTCCCCCTTCCAGGGGCGGCGCCTGCGGATTGGCCAAGCCAGATCCGCGGCCCCACTTGCGAGGACATGGCAATCGCTATCTATTTTGTAGCTGGTTGCACCCGCCAATATTGGCTTGCAGAAATTTTATGCCTGTAACGAGGCGAGTTTTCGCGCCATGCGTATGGCCGCCAGCAGGCTGGAGGCGTCGGCAATGCCTTTTCCAGCAATGTCGAAAGCAGTGCCGTGGTCAGGGCTGGTGCGCACCAGCGGCAAGCCCAGCGTCACGTTGACGCCCTGCTCCACGCCCAGGTATTTGACGGGAATCAGGCCCTGGTCGTGGTACATCGCGACCACGACGTCAAACTCGCCGGGCTTGGCCGGCGTGTTGCGGGCCCGCATGAACACCGTGTCGGGCGCGAACGGCCCGCGGGCATCCAGACCTTCAGCGCAAGCGGCCGCAATGGCCGGCGCAATAACGGCCTGCTCTTCAGTGCCAAACAAACCGCCCTCGCCCGCGTGCGGGTTCAGTCCGGCGATGCCCATACGCGGCGGACGGCCCAGGCTGGCGCTCAGCGCGCTGTGCGTGATGCGCAGTGTCTGCAGCACATTGTCAAAAGTCACGGCGTCCAGAGCCGCGCGCAGTGCCATGTGAATGCTCACCAACACGGTACTGAGTTCTGGATTGGCCAGCATCATGCGTACCGGCATGTCGGCCAGGGCCTTGCCGCAAAACGCCGCCGCCTCGGCCTGCAGCATCTCGGTGTGGCCCGGAAAACGCGCCAGCCCTGCGCCGGCTGCGGCCAGCGCTTCCTTGTGAATCGGCGCGGTCACCATGGCAGACGCCTCGCCGGCCAGCACAGCACGCGCGGCCCAGACAATGCAGTCAGCCGCTGCTTTTCCGGCTAAACCGCTGACCAGGCCAAATGGGACGGGCGCAGGCAGCTCGCATTTTTGCAGCACCGGAAGGCAGCGCGGCGGCACCTGGGCGATTTGCGCGACAGACTCAAGCTGGGCGACTGCAAACGGCAAATGCGGCTCACCGACAGGACAGGTCAGCGCGGCAGCACGGCGCAGCGTGGCCACATCGCCCACCACCACGCAGCCGGCCAGCTCGCCAGGCGCCTGGCGAAATGCCTTGGCGATGATTTCCGGGCCAATGCCAGCGGCATCGCCCATGGTGATCAGCAGCGGTTTGTTCATGCGGGGTTGTCAATTTCAATGAATTCGTGCGCCAGACCCAGCTGCGCAGCCACTTGCGCGGCCACAGCCGGCGCGCCGTAGCGCTCGGACGCATGGTGTCCGCAGGCGAAAAAGGGCACGCCCATTTCGCGCGCGTAGTGGGCTTGCGGCTCCGAAATTTCGCCAGTGATGAAGGCATCGGCACCGGCGGCAATCGCCGCCTCGAAGTAGCCCTGCGCGCCACCGCTGCACCATGCTACATTTTTTATAGCTACTTGCGCCCGTCCCACAAGCACCACAGGCCTGTTCAATGCCATTTTCAGGGTATCGGCGAGTTCGTCGGCTGATGCAAAGCTGCCGCCATCCACTCGGCTGCCGATAAAACCCAGCCCCTGCTCGCCAAAACGCCCGGCCTCGGCCGCATGCGCCACAAGACCGAGCTGCAGCCCCAGCTGCGCGTTGTTGCCCAGCTCCGCATGCGCGTCCAGCGGCAAATGGTAGGCGTAAAGATTGATGTCATGCGCCAGCAGCAGCGCCAGACGCTGCTTCATCCAGCCCGTCACCCGGCCGTCCTGGCCGCGCCAGAACAGGCCGTGATGAACAAAAATCGCGTCAGCCTGCGCGGCAACAGCCGCCTCTATCAGCGCCAGGCTGGCGGTGACGCCAGAGACGATCTTGCGCACCTCGGCCTTGCCTTCAACCTGCAGGCCATTGGGGCCGTAGTCCTTGAAGCGCTCGGGCTGAAGCAGCTGGTCAAAGGCCAAGAGCAGTTCAGCACGCGAAGCGACAAGCGTGGGGGTTTCCTCTTCAGCAGCCGGGGCCGCGGAACCGGCTTTGCCGGGCCTCAGGCGTAGCGCCCCCTCGGGGGTCAGCGAAGACACGCCAGTGCCGAGCCTGGGCGCCAGCTCCGCCGACAGGCCGCCCTTAGGCGGGGCAGCCCCCTCGGGGGGCAGCGAAGGCACTCCAGTGCCGAGCGTGGGGGCCATACCCTTCAAGGCAGAAAGCCTTCCACCGAAAGGTAGCGCTCGCCGGTGTCGTAGTTAAAACCCAGCACCGTGCTGCCAGCCGGAATCTCGGGCAGCTTCTGGGCAATGGCGGCCAGCGTGGCACCCGACGAGATGCCGACCAGCAGGCCTTCCTGCGTGGCGCTGCGGCGCGCGTAGTCTTTGGCGGCATCGCCTTCGACCTGGATCACGCCGTCAAGCAAGTCCGTGTGCAGATTGGCCGGGATGAAGCCTGCGCCTATACCCTGTATCGGGTGTGGCGAGGGCTTGCCGCCGCTGATGACCGGAGACGCTGCGGGCTCGACGGCGAACACCTTGGTATTGGGAAACCTGGCTTTCAGCACCTGGGCCACGCCCGTCAGGTGGCCGCCGGTGCCGACACCGGTGATCAGGTAGTCCACGCCGTTGGGGAAATCAGCCAGGATTTCGGCGGCCGTGGTGCGCGCATGGACCTCGATATTGGCCGGGTTTTCAAACTGCTGCGGCATCCAGGCACCCGGTGTCTGGGCCACCAGCTCCTTGGCACGGGCAATCGCGCCATTCATGCCTTTTTCACGCGGCGTCAGGTCAAAACTGGCGCCGTAAGCCAGCATCAGGCGACGCCGCTCAATGCTCATGCTGTCTGGCATGACCAGCACCAGCTTGTAGCCCTTGACGGCAGCCACCATGGCCAGCCCGACGCCGGTATTGCCCGAGGTCGGCTCGATGATGGTAGCGCCCGGCTGCAAGGCGCCCGACTGCTCGGCCGCTTCGATCATCGCCAGCGCTATGCGGTCCTTGATGGAGCCGCCCGGGTTGCTGCGTTCTGACTTGATGTAGATATGGTGGGTCTGGCAAGCCGCGCCAAACAGCCGGTTGACGCGGATATGCGGTGTGTTGCCAATCGTGGCGAGGACGCTGGAAGCTTTCATGACAATCTCCTGGAGGTCAAACGACAAAGTGATCTGGCACAAATTATCGCTTTTCACGGCTATCTGCGAGCCGCAGCAGTTCAGTCACCAAACTGGATGAAAATCACACCCGGCAAGCGCCTTGGGTTTTGCGCCTCACAGACCCATATTCGCCTGACGTCGCTCCTGACTGCCAAACCGAAATCCAACCATGCGTAAATTCTGGCTCTTGTTCTCCCAATCCGCGACGGTGTTGCTGGCGGCCTACTTCGTGGTCGCCACCCTCAAGCCGCAGTGGCTGGAGCGCCAACCGTCCTGGGGCGCGCTGCCAGTGCTGCAAGCGCCTGACGGCGCCGTCCAGCGCGGCGCCGGGCCGGTCGGCAGTTTCAGCTCTGCGGCCAAGATCGCCTCGCCAGCGGTGGTCAGCATCAACACCAGCAAGGCAGCTGCAAAAAACCCACATGCTCAGGACCCATGGTTCAAGTTCTTCTTTGGCGACCAGGACAGCGGCGAGCCGCAAAGCGGCCTGGGCAGCGGCGTCATCATCAGCAGCAGCGGCTACATACTGACCAACAACCATGTGGTGGAAAGCGCCGATGAAATCGAGGTCATCCTCAATGACAGCCGCAAGGCCAAGGCCAAGGTCATAGGCACGGACCCCGACACCGATCTGGCGATCCTGAAGATAGAGCTCGACAAACTTCCCGTGATTGTTCTGGGCAACTCCGACGCGCTGCAGGTCGGCGACCCGGTGCTGGCCATTGGCAACCCCTTTGGTGTGGGCCAGACCGTGACCGGTGGCATCGTCAGCGCACTGGGGCGCAACAAGCTGGGTATCAACACCTTCGAGAATTTCATCCAGACCGACGCGGCCATCAATCCAGGCAATTCGGGCGGCGCGCTGGTCGATGTGAACGGCGCGCTGATGGGCATCAACACCGCGATTTACTCGCGCTCCGGCGGCTCCATGGGCATTGGTTTTGCGATTCCGGTATCCACCGCCAGGCAGGTGCTCGATAGCATCGTCAAAGACGGCCAGGTCACGCGCGGCTGGATTGGCGTGGAGCCGCAGGAACTCAATGCCGAACTGGCCGAAACCTTTAACGTCAAGCCGAGCGCTGCGCAAAAAGGCGGGGTCATCATCACCGGCGTGCTGCAAAACGGCCCGGCCGCACAAGCCGGCATTCGACCAGGCGACATCATCACGGCAGTAGACGGCAAGGCCGTGAGCAATGTCAGCGAACTGCTGGGCGCGGTCGCCGGGCTCAAGCCGGGCATTCCCGCGCCGCTGACGGTGCTGCGCAAGGACACGCTGAGCGAGATCGCGGTCACGCCAGGCAAACGCCAGCGGCCTGCCGCGGCTGCGCAGCGCTGAAACCGGCGACTGGCGAGCGGCCCGGCTTCAAGCCAGCGCCAGCTCAGGCGCTTTCGGCGTCGGCGTCTGGCGCCTTGGTGTGCTTGACAAACAACTGGGCCGCCACAATGCCGACCTCATAGAGACCGCCGACCACCAGCAGCAGCATGATCATGGAGCCCGCGTCGGGCGGCGTGACCAGGGCGGTGCCAATCGCTGCAATGACCCAGAAATAACCACGGTACTGGCGCAGCTGGGCAACGCTGAGAACGCCCATGCGCACCAGCAAGATCACGGCGATGGGAACTTCAAAAGCCAGACCAAACGCCAAAAACATGCCCAGAACGAAGTTCAGGTATTCCTCAATGTCGGGCGTCGCCGTGATCGACTTGGGGGCAAAGCTCTGGATGAACGCAAACACCTGGCCAAACACGAAGTAGTAGCAAAAAGCCACGCCTGTAAAAAACAGCAGCGTGCTGGAAACCACCAGCGGCATGACCAGCTTTTTTTCGTGCGAGTAAAGACCAGGCGCAACAAAGGCCCAGACCTGGTAGAGCACGACGGGCAGCGCAATCATGAAGGCCGCCATGAACAAGATCTTGATGGGCACGACAAATGGCGTGATCACGCTGATGGCGATCAGCGTCGCGCCCTTGGGCAGGGTGGCCACCAGCGGCGCGGCCATCAGGTCATAAAGCGCGCTGGCGCCCGGAAACACCGCCAGCACAGCCGCAGCCACACCAACGGCGATCACCGCCTTGATCATCCGGTCGCGCAGCTCCATCAGATGCTGCACAAAAGGCTGCTCGGTGCCTGCGAGTTCGTCGGGCTTGTCGGTGTTGGAGTCAGACATGAAGGTGTACGAAAATCTGTTGAGTTTGGCCCTGAGGGACTTCAAGGGCCTGGATGGCTTGGCAGCGTGTAGGCAGACTCAGCCTGGATACATGACAGGGACTGAAGACCTCATGCTGGACTTGCGCGGCAAGGGCGGTCTTCAGTTGGGCTTGGGTGGCCGAAAGCGCGCCACGCGCGCCGCGCCCGATTGGCTGCGCGTGCGCACGCCGGACCTGGCCTTGTACCACTGCGGCGTGGCGGCAGTTTTCAGGCGCCATTTCTTTTTCGGGTGCTTGTACTGTGGGAACTGCTGCTCGCCAGACAAGTCGGTGTGGCTGCTGCCCGCCAGACCGGTCGCGTCGCTCCAGGATTTTTCAAAATCGCTGGCATTGGTCTGTATTGAGTTTTCAACGTCACGCGCCGCTTCCTCGACCGTGTCCTTCATCTTCTTGAGTTCGTCCAGCTCCATGGAGCGGTTGACCTCTTGCTTGACGTCGGCCACATAGCGCTGCGCCTTGCCGAGCAAGGTGCCTACCGTGCGCGCCACGCGCGGCAACTTTTCTGGCCCGATCACGATCAATGCGACAGCGCCTATCAGTGCGATTTTGGAGACGCCCAGATCAATCATGACAAGCCATCATGCGAAGGATCAAGCATGGAAACCGGCATGGTCTTCAAGACTTTTGCCGCGCTTCGACGTCGATGGTGGTTTTATCGGCGGCCTGGGCGTTGGTGACCTGGCCCGCTGGTGCAGCAGGCTTGTCTTCAGCTGCCGGCTGGCTGCCGTCTTTCATGCCGTCCTTGAAGCCCTTGACGGCGCCGCCCAGGTCGCTGCCCATGTTCTTGAGCTTTTTGGTGCCAAACACCATGACGACGATCAACAGCACGATCAACCAGTGCCAGATGGAAAATGAACCCATGTTTTGCTCCTAAGCCTTAATTGCAAGTTTTGCAGATAACTCTGATGATTCTAAAGGCCTTGCGCCCCGCTATGACCGAATAGCCTTGTATTGACCATCCCCGTGAGCAGGAGGTTCATCTGGGGCGCAGGGCGCCACGCGAAGCGAGCAACCCTCCGGGGTCAACCCCTCAACCAGGGTCGCGGCCCGCCCATCACGTGCAGGTGCAGATGATGCACCTCCTGCCCGCCCTCGGCGCCGGTGTTGGTCAATATCCGGAAACCGCCCTCGGGGTAGGGCTTGCAGCCCTGCGCCAGCGCCAGTTGGGGCGCCAGTGTCAGCATGCGGCCCAGAAGCGACTCATGCTCCGGACCAACCTGCGCCATGGAGGCAATGTGCGCCTTGGGAATCATCAGAAAATGCACCGGCGCCCATGGGTTGATGTCATGAAAAGCGAAGATCTCGTCGTCTTCATAGACCTTGCGGCTGGGAATGACCCCGGCGGCAATCTTGCAAAAAATGCAGTTTTCGTTGTGATTCATTGGTGGGTAACTAAGTTCAGACGATTTGAGCCGGCAGCTGGCTGTTAAAGCGCATCCAGCCCCGAATACAGCGGTACAAGTACCAGAGCCAGACCAGGCCGTAAGCGATGGCGCCAGGCAGAATCAGCAGCAGCCACAGCGGCGACAGCAGCACCAGCCAGAACAGGGTCCACCAGAAGGTGCGGATCATGTAGTTGTGGTGGTCCAGGTAGAGCGCATCGACCTCGTCTGCACGCCGGATGTAGTTCATGATCAGCGCGATCACCGCAAACGCGCCGCCGCTGAACCAGGCCAGCGTGTGCAGGCCGTAGAGCAGCTGCATCAGATTGCGCTCGCCAGGGGTTTTCATCTCGAAGGCGGACAAATCGGTTGGATTCATGGGCCAGTTCTCCCAGCTTCAGGCCTTGCGTTCAGACAGCACGCTGTTCAGCCGCATCGCGGCCCTGCGCCTTGCGCAGCGCTTTTTCTTCAATGCCGCTGGTGCCTTCGCGGCGCTCCAGCTCGGCGATCACGTCGGCAGGGCTGAGACCGTAATGGGCCAGCGCAATCATGGAATGAAACCACAAATCCGCGACCTCGCCGACCAGCTTGTCCTTGAGCTCCAGGGTCGCGCCGCCATAGTCGATGTCCTTGGCCGCCATCACGGTTTCAGTGGCCTCTTCGCCGATTTTTTTCAGGAAGGCGTCCGGGCCCTTGTGCAAAAGGCGGGCGACATAGCTCTTGTCAGGATCGCCACCGTTGGCCACTTTGCGGCTTTCAATGATTTGCGCCAGGCGCTGCAGGGAGTCGTTGGTGGTCATGCTTGGGTTCTTGTTAAGGCTGTTTGTACATGCTTTGCGGGTCTTTCAGGACCGGCTCGGTGACCAGCCACTGGCCATCCTTGTAGACGCTGAAAAAGCAGCTGTGACGCCCGGTGTGGCAAGCGATGCCTGCCTGGCCGGCTTCGTGCCCGAGCTGCGTGACCTTGAGCAGGATCACGTCCTGGTCGCAGTCGATGCGAATTTCATGCACGAGCTGGAAATTTCCCGATTCTTCACCCTTGTGCCAGAGCCGGCTGCGCGAGCGGCTGAAATACACGGCCTGGCCGAGGGCGGCGGTTTTTTCCAGCGCCTCGCGGTTCATCCAGGCAAACATCAGCACGTCGCCGCTGGCGGCTTCCTGCGCAATCACGGGCACCAGGCCCTTGTCGTCCCACCGGACATTGTCCAACCAATTTTGAGTCATGCGCCAATTGTCATGGATTTAAAAACTGCGGCGCATCACGAGGCCAACTCTCCTGGCAAGGATATCGCGGAACCGGCTCCGCCGGACCGCAGATATCGCCCCAGCAGGGGGGGGGAGGCGCTGCACGCAGTGAGCGGCAGGCAGGGGTTGCAACCCATTCGACGGGGGTTACAAACGTACCGGGATGCCGCGGGCGGCCATGTGTCGTTTGGCCTGCTGCACGGTGTACTCGCCATAGTGAAAGATGCTGGCCGCCAGCACCGCGTCTGCGCCGCCCAGCTGGATGCCGTCTGCCAGATGGTCCAAATTGCCGACGCCACCCGAAGCAATCACCGGCACGCTGACCGCGTCGCTCACGGCGCGCGTGAGCGCCAGGTCAAAGCCGGATTTGGTGCCATCACGATCCATGCTGGTCAGCAAGATCTCGCCGGCGCCCCGGCGCGCCATCTCGCTGGCCCAGGCCACGGCGTCCAGGCCAGTGTTTTTGCGCCCACCGTGGCTGTAAACGTCCCAACCCGCGCCGCGCGTAACGGCTTCCTCGTCGGAGCGTCGCTTGGCGTCAATCGCCACCACGATGCATTGCGCGCCATACCTGGCCGAGACCTCGTCAATGATCTGCGGGTTGGCCAGCGCTGCGGAGTTGAAGCTGGTCTTGTCAGCGCCGGCATTGAGCAGGCGCCGCACATCTTCAACCGTGCGCACGCCGCCGCCCACCGTCAGCGGAATAAACACCTGCGAGGCCACGGCCTCGATGATGTGCAAAATCAGGTCGCGCCCATCGCTGGTGGCGGTAATGTCAAGAAAGGTCAGCTCGTCAGCGCCCTGGTCGTTGTAGCGCGCCGCGATTTCAACCGGATCGCCGGCGTCACGCAGTTCGACAAAATTGACACCCTTGACGACGCGGCCGCCAGTGACATCAAGACATGGGATTATTCTTTTCGCGAGCATGTGGGGTTAGTTGAAGGGTAGCGGACTGTAGAGGTTGCTAGAAATTCGATTATCGGGATGCAGGGCAAGGCGCACGGCGCGCAGGAACCGGAATGCACCCAGGTGCATGAGGATTCCGAGCACCGCGCAACGCCGCCATGCGCCCGAGAATCGGATTTATGGGAACCTCTAGCCGTTTAGTTCGTCGGCGCGGGCTTGTGCCGCCGCAAAATCCAGGTCACCGCTGTAAATCGAGCGGCCGCAGATCACGCCTTCAACGCCTTCGTCCTCGACCACGCACAGCGCTTCTATATCGGCCATGCTGGACAGACCGCCCGAGGCGATGACGGGAATTGTCAGCGCCTGGGCCAGCTTGACAGTGGCTTCCATGTTGATGCCGCTGAGCATGCCGTCGCGGCCAATGTCGGTGTAGATGATGGATTCGACGCCGTAGTCCTGGAATTTTTTGCCCAGGTCAATCACTTCATGTCCGGTGAGCTTGCTCCAGCCATCGGTGGCAACCTTGCCGTCCTTGGCGTCCAGACCGACGATGATGTGGCCGCCAAACGCGGTGCACGCGTCCTGCAGAAAGCCGGGGTTTTTCACCGCTGCCGTGCCAATGATGACGTAGCGCAGACCGGCATCCAGGTAGCGCTCTATGGTGTCCAGGTCGCGTATGCCGCCGCCCAGCTGCACGTCGATTTCGCTGCCGACTTCAAGCAATATCTTCCTGATCGCGGCCTCGTTCTTGGGCTTGCCGGCAAAGGCGCCGTTCAAATCCACCAGGTGCAGGCGGCGTGCGCCTTTGTTCACCCAGGATCTGGCCATGGCGGCCGGGTCATCACTGAACACAGTGGATTGATCCATGTCACCTTGTTTAAGGCGTACACAGTGGCCGTCTTTGAGGTCAATCGCGGGAATAAGTAGCATGGTGCGTTGAGGAAAACGAGGAGGTTGAGCGAAAAGTTAAACGAAAAGGCAAGCGAAAAAAACGGGCGATGCGGTCACAGAGTTGGCCGGGAATCAGGGGTTCCAGTGCAGAAAATTGCGGTACAGCGCCAGGCCGTGGTCAGCGCTCTTTTCAGGGTGAAACTGGGTTGCGAAAATATTATCGCGTGCAATCGCCGCCGAAAAGCGCGCGCCATAGTCGGCTTCGCCCGCAGTATGGCGCGCATCAGACGGACGGGCGTAAAAGCTGTGCACGAAGTAAAAGTAGGCCGCATCGGGCACGCCAGCCCAGATCGGATGCGACGCCTGCGACTGGTAGACCTGGTTCCAGCCCATTTGCGGCACCTTGTAGCGGCTGCCGTCGGCTTGCGTGCGGCCCGCAAGCTCGAACTTCAGGACCTCGCCGGGAATCAGATTCAGCCCCAGCGTGCCCGCCGTCACACCATCGGCGCCCGGGCGGCCCTCCTGGCTGTGCGTGAGCAGCATCTGCATGCCGACACAGACGCCGAACAGCGGCTTGTTGGCCGCTGCGTGCAGCACAGCCGGCAGCATGCCAGAGGCGCCAAGCTCATGCATGCAGTCGGCAATCGCACCCTGACCGGGCAGCACCACACGTTCGGCGTTCATCACGTCTTCGGCGCGGGAGGTGACGACCACTTCGAAGCCGCTGCCCTGCGCCACATGCTGGACCGCCTGCGACACAGAACGCAGGTTGCCCATACCGTAATCGACCACGGCGACTGTTTTGAGTTTTGCCATAAAACCGGACTTAAGCGCTTGAAATATTGCTGTAATTGCTATTGAACTTATAGCTGGTCACGCACGATTTCAGGGCTTTAGCGCGTGAAATCATACTGAAGAACAGCTTGTTTGACCGGACCGGTTCAAAGCGAACCCTTGGTCGAGGGAATGATGCCGGCGGCGCGCGGGTCAATTTCAAGCGCCATGCGCAAAGCCCTGGCAAAGGCCTTGAACACGGTTTCGGCCTGATGGTGCGAGTTCTCGCCCTTGAGATTGTCGATGTGCAGGGTCACGAAGGCGTGGTTCACAAAGCCCTGAAAAAATTCATAAGCCAGCTGGCTGTCAAAGGTGCCGATCATGCCGCTCTTGAAAGGCACGTGCATTTCGAGACCCGGGCGACCGGAAAAATCAACCACCACGCGGCTCAGGGCCTCGTCGAGCGGCACGTAGGCGTGGCCGTAACGGCGCAGGCCCTTCTTGTCGCCCACAGCCTTGGCAACCGCCTGGCCCAGCGTGATGCCCACGTCTTCAACCGTGTGGTGGCCGTCGATGTGCAGATCGCCCTCGGCATGGATGTCCAGATCGATCAGGCCGTGGCGGGCGATCTGGTCCAGCATGTGGTCGAAAAAACCGATGCCGGTCGACAAGCTGGACTGGCCCGTGCCGTCGAGGTTGAGCTTGACGGTGATTTTGGTTTCAGCGGTGTTGCGCGTCACCTCGGCGGTGCGCGGCGCAGGCAGGACTAAAGCGTTCGGTGTGGTCATAGTGATTCTTCAAGTGCCGCCAGCATTTGCAGGTTTTCAGCCGCAGTACCCACGGTGAGTCGCAAACAATTGGCCAGCAATGGGTGCATTTTAGAAACGTTTTTGACCAGCACCTTGCGGGCCTTCATGCCTTCGAAGGTTTTGCCCGCATCGGGCACGCGAATCAGGATCATGTTGGCATCGCTGTTCCAGGCCTTGACGCCAGCCATGGCCTGCAGCGCTGCCAGCAAAACCGTGCGCTGCGCGACCAGTTCACTGGCCTGTGCGGCAAACACCTGCCTGTGCTCGAGCGCAAACAGCGCGCACTCGTAATTGAGCACGCTGATGTTGTAGGGCGGGCGCACCTTGTCGATCTCGGCGATCAGGGCCTTGGGCCCCATCATGTATCCCAGGCGCACGCCGGCCAGGCCGAACTTGCTCAGGGTGCGCATCAGCAGCACGTGGCTGTGCCTGGCCATGCGGTCCAGGTAGCTCTTGCTTGAAAACGGCTGGTAGGCCTCGTCCATCACAACCAGGCCGGGCGCTGCAAAAATGATTTTCTCAATCACCGCGTCGTCCCACAAATTGGCCGTCGGATTGTTCGGGTAAGCCAGGTAAATGATGGACGGCTGGTGTTGGTCAATCGCTGCCAGCATGGCGGCTTCATCGAGCTCGAAGTCGGCCGTCAAGGGCACGCCAATGAACTTCAGGCCCTGCAACTGGGCGCTCATGCCGTACATCACAAAGCCCGGCAAGGGCGCCAGGACGGAGCCGCCGGGCACAGCGCAAGCCAGGGCCAGCAGCGAGATCAGCTCATCCGAGCCATTGCCCAGCATGATGTCAAAGCCTTCAGGCATGCCGGCGTAGTCGGCCAGGGCCTGGCGCAGGTCATTGACACGCCCGTCCGGATAACGGTTCAGCGCCAGCGCGCCCAGTCGCTGACCGAGCTCGGCTTGCAGCGCGGGCGGCAGACGGTGCGGATTTTCCATCGCGTCGAGCTTGACCATGCCAGCCGAGTCCTGGATCGCATAGGCGTGCATCGATTGCACATCCTGGCGTATCAGTTTCTTGATTTTGGGGTCCAGGGTTTCGGGCACAGTCATTTGGGGGTTCTCATGTCGGGCACGGTCTTCAGACGCATTTCGGCGGCACGCGCATGCGCCTGCAGGCCTTCGCCGTAAGCCAGTTCGGCTGCGATCTTGCCCAGCACCTGCGCGCCGGCTTCGCTGACTTCAATGATGCTGCTGCGCTTTTGAAAGTCGTAAACGCCCAGCGGGCTGGAAAAGCGCGCGGTACCGCTGGTAGGCAGCACATGGTTAGGGCCGGCGCAGTAGTCGCCCAGGGACTCGCTGGTGTAAGCGCCCAGGAAAATCGCGCCGGCGTGCCTGAGCAGCGGCTCCCACTGGTGCGGGTCGCGGCTGGACACCTCAAGATGCTCGGGCGCAATCTGGTTGCTGATCTCGCAGGCCTCTTCCATGCTGCGGGTGAGGATCAGCGCACCACGGCCGTTCAATGATTTCGCAATGATGTTGGCGCGCGGCATGGTTGGCAGCAGGCGGTCAATCGCCTCCTGCACCGCATCGATATAGGCCGCATCTGGGCACAGCAAAATACTTTGCGCGAGCTCGTCGTGCTCGGCCTGGCTGAACAAGTCCATCGCCACCCAGTCGGCCGGCGTTGTGCCATCCGCCAGCACCAGGATCTCTGAAGGCCCGGCGATCATGTCTATGCCAACGGTGCCAAAAACACGTTTTTTGGCGCTTGCAACATAGGCGTTGCCGGGACCAGTGATCTTGTCGACCTTGGGCACGGTTTGCGTGCCATAAGCCAGCGCAGCGACCGCCTGCGCGCCGCCAATCGTGAAGGCGCGCGTGACGCCAGCCACATAGGCAGCGGCCAGCACCAGGGCATTTTTCTCGCCCTTGGGCGTGGGCACCACCATGATGATTTCAGCGACGCCGGCCACGTGGGCCGGGATGGCGTTCATCAGCACCGATGACGGGTAAGCGGCCTTGCCGCCAGGCACGTAAATGCCGACGCGGTCCAGCGGCGTGACTTTCTGGCCCAGCAAGGTGCCATCCTCGTCGCGGTAGCTCCAGCTCTCGCCGTTGGCCTTTTTCTGGGCCTCGTGGTAGGTGCGTACGCGGCGGGCGGCTGCCTGCAAGGCCTCACGCTGGACGGCAGGAAGCGCTTCAAACGCGGCTTTGAGTTCGGCCTGCGTGAGTTCAAGCGCAGCCATGGCAGCGACGTCCAGACCATCAAAACGCGCAGTGTATTCAAGCACCGCAGCGTCGCCGCGAAGCTGCACATCGGCCAGAATCTCGGCCACGCGCAGCTCTATGGCCGTGTCGGTGTCGGCCGACCAGTGCAGGCGGGCCTTGAAATCAGCATCAAAAGTGCTTGAGGCGGTTGAAAGACGGGCGGGAGTAGCTACCATTTTCATAGCATTTGCGGTGGTGTTACTTGTTGACTGCAGCCGAGAAGGCATCAATGATTCTGCGGATTGGCGCCTGCTTGAGCTTGAGTGCAGTCTGGTTCACCACCAAGTGTGAGCTGATGTCCATGATGCGCTCGACTTCTACCAGGTGGTTGGCCCTGAGCGTGTTGCCAGTGGACACCAGGTCCACGATCGCATCGGCCAGGCCGGTCAGCGGCGCCAGCTCCATGCTGCCGTAGAGCTTGATCAGGTCCACGTGCACGCCCTTGGAGGCAAAAAAGTCCTTGGCAATCGCGACGTACTTGGTCGCCACGGTCAGGCGCGAGCCCTGCTTGACGGCCGTGGCGTAGTCAAAACCGTCGCGCACCGCCACGCTGATGCGGCATTTGGCGATTTGCAGATCCAGCGGCAAGTACAGGCCCTGGTTGCCGGATTCGAGCAAGGTGTCCTTGCCGACCACGCCGATGTCGGCGCCGCCATATTGCACATAAGTCGGCACGTCGGTGGCGCGCACCAGCACCACACGCACGTCGGGCTGGTTGGTGTCCAGAATCAGCTTGCGCGATTTGTCCGGATCATCGAGCACCTCTATGCCCACGGTACGCAGCAGCGGCAGGATGTCGTCGAAGATGCGGCCTTTGGATAGAGCGAGCGTTATCAAGGTGATGCTTTCAAAGTATGGGGGCGCAGAGGCGCCCGAGGACTACGACAGCGACCCGTCTTGCCCGGCTCAAGTCGCAGGACCGGCTTTGCCGGACTGCAGGCGGGCGGCCTCCTCGGGGGGCAGCGAACCACACGAAGTGGGGAGCGTGGGGATTCATCGGACTCTTTCAATATCAGCGCCAATGCCGCGCAGTTTGGCTTCCATCTGGTCGTAGCCGCGGTCCAGGTGGTAGATGCGGTCCACCAGTGTTTCGCCCTCGGCCACCAGGCCGGCAATCACCAGGCTGGCGGAGGCGCGCAGGTCGGTCGCCATGACAGTGGCGCCAGAGAGCTTTTCAACCCCTTCAATGACGGCGACCTTGCCTTCGATCTGGATCTTCGCGCCCAGGCGCACCATCTCGTTAACATGCATGAAACGGTTTTCAAAAATTGTCTCTGTCACGGTACTCGAGCCGAGCGAAATCGCGTTCAGCGCCATGAACTGCGCCTGCATGTCGGTCGGAAAACCCGGGTACTCGGTGGTGCGAAAGGACTGGGCCTTCAAACGGCCTTGCGAGTGAATGCGGATAAAGCCGCTACCGGCGGTGATGACGGCGCCGGCTTCGCGCAGCTTGTCTATGACGGCATCGAGGTGGTCGGCGCGGCCATGCTCAAGCACCACGTCGCCACCAGCAGCCGCTACGGCGCAAAGAAATGTGCCGGTCTCAATCCGGTCGGCCACAACCTGGTGGCGGCAGCCATGCAGGCGCTCCACGCCCTGAATGCGGATGCGGCGCGTGCCATGGCCTTCAATCTTCGCGCCCATCTTGATCAGCATCTCGGCGAGGTCGCCGATCTCTGGCTCTTGCGCCGCGTTTTCGAGAATCGTCTCGCCTTCGGCCAGCGTGGCGGCCATCAGGAAGTTTTCGGTACCGGTGACGGTCACCATGTCGGTGGTGATGCTGCAGCCCTTCAGACGCTTGGCGCCGGCCGGCAGCTTGGCCAGCATGTAGCCGTGCTCAACCGTGATCTCTGCGCCCATGGCCTGCATGCCCTTGATGTGCTGGTCAACCGGCCGCGAGCCAATCGCGCAGCCACCAGGCAAGGACACCGTGGCGTGGCCAAAACGCGCGAGCAAGGGGCCCAGCGCCAGCACCGAAGCGCGCATGGTCTTGACCAGCTCGTAAGGCGCTTCAGGTTTGTCCAGGCCGCCGGCATTGAGCGTGACCGTGCTTGGCAGATCAGGACTGCGCGCGACGCTCACACCCATGTTCTGTATCAGCTTGAGCATGGTGCTGACGTCCTGTAGGCGCGGCACGTTTTCCAGCGTCACCGGCTCTGCCGTCAACAGCGCAGCGCAGAGTTCGGGCAGCGCCGCGTTCTTGGCACCGGAGATCGTGACCGTTCCGGCCAGCGGCTTGCCGCCCTTGATGCGTAATTTGTCCATTTTTTGTTGTTCTGCTTATGACTTGGCTTGGGCGAGCCACTCGGTGGGCGTGAAGGTCTTCATGGACAGCGCGTGCACCTCGTCCGACTGCATGCGGCCACCCAGCGTGGCGTAGACGCGTTGGTGGCGCTGTATCAGCCGCTGGCCCTCAAAAGCGCTGGACACGATGGTCGCATACCAGTGCCGGCCATCGCCGGACAGCTCGAGGTGTTCGCAAGGCAGGCCTGCGCTAATGATGGTTTGGAGTTCTTCGCTGGTCATAACTTACCTATTGGTGCACGCGACGAGTGTCTTCGCAAGCAGGGGCCGCGGAACTGGCTCTGCCAGTCCGCAGGCGCAGCGCCCCCTAGTGGGGCAGAGAGCGACACGCAGTGCGCGAACGTGGGGGCCATATTTTTCCGCAGGGCCGCCCCAAGGAAAAATGCGCCCCCTCGGGGGGGCGGAGAGCGACACGCAGTGCGCGAACGTGGGGGCCATATATCTAGTGTCGTATTTTGTAGCCGGTGCGCAGCATATTGACGGCCACAGCGCTGACGATCAGCAGGGCCGAGCCGACAATCGCCAGGCTGAGCCACGGCGAGACATCACTGACGCCAAAGAAACCGTAGCGAAAGCCGTCAATCATGTAAAAGAAGGGATTCAGGTGGCTGACCTTTTGCCAGAACGGCGGCAGTGAATGAATCGAGTAAAACACGCCGCTCAAAAACGTCATGGGCATGATGACGAAGTTTTGAAACGCCGCCATCTGGTCAAATTTGTCCGACCACAAGCCGGCAATCACGCCGAGTGCGCCCAGCATGGCCGCGCCCAGAATCGCGAAAACAAAAATCCACAGCGGGGCAACAAAGCCGGGCTGGCCAAAAAAAACGGTCACGGCAAAGACCCCTGCGCCGACCAGCAGGCCGCGCGCAATTGAGGCACCCACATAGGCAAAAAACCAGTGCCAGTGCGTCAGCGGCGTGAGCAGCACAAACACCAGGCTGCCCATGATCTTGCTTTGTATCAGTGACGACGAGCTGTTCGCAAAGGCGTTTTGCAGCACGCTCATCATCACCAGGCCAGGCACCAGAAAAGCGGTGTAGCTGACCTGGCCGTAGACCTTGACCTGGTCTTGCAGCACATGGCCAAAAATCAGCATGTACATCACGGCCGTGAGCACAGGCGCGCCTACGGTCTGGAAGCCAACCTTCCAAAAGCGCAGCACTTCCTTGTAAAACAGAGTTTGCCAACCGATCATGATGCTGCGCTCCCTACGCTTGTCGTTTCGCGCGCTGCGCTTTGCCCGGCAGGGGCGGAACTCTCCGGCGATGCGCCGTCAAAAAACTGGCTTGTACCGACTTTTTCAGCCATGACCTCAAGAAACACGTCTTCGAGATCGGCCTTTCGAATTTCCACGTCCTCGGCCACCAGCCCGGCCTCGCGAACGGCGACCAGGTATTGCTCGATTTCATGCGCGTTATGCGCGGGAAACTGCACGATACGGCCCGTGATGCGTGCCTTGGCGGCAAGATGCGCGGGCAAGTCGCTGTCGATCTTGAAGCGCAGCACGTTGGACGAAGCCGCCTTGAGCAACTCCGAGGTTTGTGCCAGCGCCACCATGCGCCCCTGCTTGAGCATGGCGATACGGCTGCAAAGGGCTTCGGCTTCTTCGAGGTAATGCGTGGTCAGCAGCACGGTGCTGCCCTGTTTGTTGAGTTTGGCAATGAACTGCCACAAGGTCTGACGCAGTTCCACGTCGACGCCTGCAGTCGGCTCATCCAGCACGATGACCTGCGGTTTGTGCACCAGCGCCTGCGCGACCAGCACGCGCCGCTTCATGCCGCCTGAAAGCTGGCGCATATTGGCATTGGCCTTGTCGGCCAGCCCCAGGCTGTCCAGCAGCTCGTCAATCCAGGCGTCGTTTTTCTTGATGCCGAAATAACCCGACTGGATGCGCAAGGCCTCACGCACAGTGAAAAACGGGTCAAACACCAGCTCTTGCGGCACCACGCCGAGCTTGCGCCTGGCGTTGGCGTAGTCGGTCACGACATCGCTGCCATGCACCAGGACCCGCCCGCTGCTGGCGCGTGACAGACCGGCAAGAATACTGATCAGCGAGGTCTTGCCCGCGCCGTTGGGACCAAGCAAGCCGAAAAACTCGCCTTGCTGGATGTCAAAGCTCACCCCATCGAGCGCCCTGACCACAGGGCCGGTCTGTTTTCGCGTGGGGGAATAGATTTTGGAGACGGACTGGAATGAGATGGCTGGCATGAGCTGCGTATTTTACGGGCTCACGGCGCCTTTTTCGGCGGGGCTTGAACAAGTCCCCCGAAGTCCTCGCAGAAGAAACACCGCAGGGTTGTTGAAAACTGGCGCTGGTCTGGGCTCAGACGCTGGCAGGCAGCAGGTCGGCAACGCCGTAAAGGCCGGCCAGTTGCCGCAGGCGCACAGGCAAACCGAGGACCGAAAAGGACTTGCCGGCGGCCAGCGCCGCGCGCCTGCAGGCCAGCAACACCGCCAGGGCGGAAGAGTCAAACTCCTCGAGCGCACTGGCGTCTGCCACCACTTGCGCGGGCTGCACAGCCACCAGCGGCTGCAGCTCGCGGGTGAACTCGGCCGCGACGGCATGGGTCAAGACAGCAGGTAGTGTCAGCATGGTGTTGGCCGCAGCAGATAGCGCCATCAGGACTTGCGTTCGCCCGCGTTGGTCTTGTTACGCTGGGCCATTGAAGCGATCAGGCCATCAATACCCTTGGCGTTGATTTCCTGGGAGAACTGCGTGCGGTAGGTTTCCACCAGCCAGACGCCAAGCACATTCAGGTCATAAATCTTCCAGCCGCTCGAGGCTTTTTCCAGACGATAGTCCAGCTGCACCGGCTCACCCCGGCCCAGAACTTCAGAACGCACCACGACTTCGGTGTCACCGGCGGCTGCGCGCAAGGGTTTGACATTGACGACCTGATCCTTGACCTGGGCCAAGGCGCCTGAATAAGTGCGAACCAGCAGTATCTTGAACTCTTCCTGCAAACGCTTTTGCTGCTCAGGTGTGGCCTGTCGCCAGTTGCGTCCGACCGCTGAAGCGGTCATTCGCGTGAAGTTCACGTTAGGCATGATCTGGCTTTCAACCAGCGCGATGACCTTGGTCATGTCGCCGGCCTGCACGGCTTTATCCGATTTGATGTTGTCCAGCACTTCGGAAGACACCCGCTTGATCATCGCGTCAGGGCTTTCTTCCGCCGCTTGCGAAGGCAGTGCAGCGCCCAGCATGGCCAGACCAAGAAAGGCAGGAATCAAATGGCTCAGAGTTCTACGCAGCATATTTTTCTTTCAGTAGCGACAGGCATCCGTCGATCGCGCTCCACCAAGGCTTGGGTGCACTCGACCTGCCGATGTCGCTTAAAACCCGGGGGTTTCCCGGCAATTGTCCAGTTTGAACCGGACAGAAGTGTTTACCTTGTACCGCTGACAGGTAAACCTTGTCAGCCAAGGTGACTATTTTTCAGCCGGTGGCGCGGGCGGCACAACTGCCTGGGGCGCCGTTGCATCTTCAGGCAGGTCATAACGCTCTTCCACTTCTGGTTTGCCGCCATTGGTCTGACTGCGCCTGCGCTGCAAATAGACATCACGGGTGAAACTGTATTTGTCCAGCGCCGCCTGCTCCAGCACTTCCGCAGGCCCCAGCAGCTCACTGCGCCGGTTCACAATTCGCAGAGTGCCCAAGGTGTTGCGCACTGGCACGTTGTTGCTGCTGCTGACCAGATCACCCTTGAAGTCAACGACCGTGCCCAGCGTGTCGCGCACCGAGGACGGCCCAAGCAGCGGCAAGACAATGTAAGCCCCCGAGCCCACACCCCAGTAGCCGAGGGTCAGACCGAAATCCTGCTTGTGCTTGGGCAGGTTCAGGTCAGTGGCCACATCCAGCACGCCACCCAGACCAATGATCGTGTTGACGCCCACGCGGGCCAGGGTTTCGACCGCCTCTTTGGGTTTGAGCTGCAACACGTTGTTCACCAGCGACCAGACGTCAGAGATATTGCCGAAGAAATTAGTCACACCGGTTCGCACCTGGGACGGCAGCGCGTCGCGGTAGACCGTGGCTACCGGCTTAAGGACGACGCGGTCAACGCCATCATTGAAATTGAACACTGTGCGGTTAAAGGGCTCCAGCGGATCAGCCGGGTTGGCGTTGGGCCCGGTTGCGCAGCCCTGCAGCAAAGCCAGCATCAGGCCGGCCGCGGCCAGCCGCAGCGGTGTGGTGAGATTGAGTCGTGAGAACATATTTATTTCGCAGTCCCTGGGGTCGCTGCTGCGGATGATGGGGAACTGCTGTCCGCCGCCTTGCTGAATAAAAACTGGCTGATCAGGCTTTCAAGCACCACGGCAGATTGCGTCTGCTTGATCACATCGCCAGCGGCCATGTTTTTTTCGCTGGCACCAGGCTCCACACCGATGTACTGCTCACCCAGCAGACCGCTGGTCAGAATTTTCAGCGAGCTGTCTTTGGGGAAGACATAGCGGCTTTCCATCGCCAGATTGACGCTGGCCTGATAGGACTTGTCGTCGAACGAGATGTTTTCGACCCGCCCCACCACCACACCGGCGCTCTTGACGGCGGCGCGTGGCTTGAGTCCGCCGATATTGTCGAACTTGGCCGTGACCCGGTACGCGGCGTCAAAGCTCAGGGTCAGCAAATTGGCCGATTTGAGCGCCAGAAACAAAATGGCTGCGCCGCCTATCAGGACAAACAGTCCAACCCACAGATCATTTTTAGAGCGTTGCATGTCTATTACCTTCAGTGCACTGGCGTCGGTCGAGAAGGACGCCAATAATTAAACAGATTTTCGCATGGCCGGTTTCAAACCGCCTGCAGCCATGAAGATCACGGGCTTTAGAGGCTGAACATCAAAGTGGTGAGCAGGAAGTCCAGGCCCAGCACCGCCAGCGAGGCGACCACTACAGTGCGTGTGGTGGCGCGCGACACGCCCTCGGGCGTAGGCTGGGCTTCAAAGCCCTGGTAGAGCGCCACAAAGGTCACGGTCACGCCAAACACAAAACTTTTGATGATGCCGTTGCCGACATCGGCCCAGACCTCGACGCCAGACTGCATCTGGCTCCAGAAGGAGCCCGAATCAATGCCAATCATCACCACGCCGACAAACCAGCCGCCCATGACCCCCACGGCGCTGAACACCGCAGCCAGCAGCGGCATGGCGATGATGCCGCCCCAAAAACGCGGCGCAAGTATGCGCTGCACTGGGTCCACCGCCATCATTTCCATCGCCGACAACTGCTCGCCAGCTTTCATCAAGCCAATTTCAGCCGTCAGCGCGGTGCCCGCGCGGCCCGCAAACAACAGCGCCGTGATCACAGGACCGAGTTCCCGCACGAGGCTGAGCGCCACCAGCAAGCCCAACGCCGACGATGAGCCATAGCGCTGCAGCGTGTAATAGCCCTGCAAACCCAGCACAAAGCCGACAAACAGGCCGGACACCGAAATGATGGCCAGCGAGTAATTGCCAAGAAAGAAAATCTGGTCACGCACCAGAGAAAAACGGCGCAAGGCCTGAGGGCTCATGGCCAGCAGCCGCAGCAGCAGGCGTGTTGCATAGCCCAGATGCGCCAGCTGGCTGCGCAGGGCAAAGCCTATGCCGGCGATGAAAGCTGTCATGCTGTTGGATGGGGTTTGACGCATCAGTGCTCCGCCTTGGCTGCTGGCGCCGGGTTGCCGAAATCGCTGGCCACGTCGGGGCCGGGGTAGTGAAACTTCACCGGGCCTTCGGCCAGCGCGTTGACAAACTGGTGCACCAGCGGATCGCTTGAATGCCTGACCTCGTCCGGCGTGCCCTGCGCCGCAATGCCGCCATTGGCCAGGATGATGACCTTGTCGGCAATGCGGAAAGTCTCTTCCAGATCGTGCGACACCACAATGCTGGTGATGCCCATGGTGTCGTTGAGCTGACGAATCAGTTGCGCGGCCGTGCCCAGCGAGATCGGGTCAAGCCCGGCAAAGGGCTCGTCATACATGATGAGTTCCGGGTCCAGCGCAATCGCGCGCGCCAGCGCCACGCGCCTGGCCATGCCGCCAGACACCTCGCTGGGCATCAGGTCGCGCGCACCACGCAGGCCCACCGCATTGAGCTTCATCAGCACGATGTCGCGAATCAGGCGCGCGTTCAGGCCGGTGTGCTCGCGCAGCGGGAAAGCCACGTTGTCGAAAACGCTCAAGTCGGTGAACAAGGCGCCAAACTGAAACAGCATGCCCATACGGCGCCTGGCCGCATACAACTCGGCCTGCGTCATCTGGCCGACGTTTTTTCCTGCCACCAGCACTTCGCCGCTGTTGGCCTTTTGCTGGCCGCCAATCAGCCTCAGCACGGTTGTTTTGCCGCCGCCCGAGGCGCCCATCAGCGCCGTGACCTTGCCGCGCGGCACCGACAGCGTGACCTTGTCGAGAATGACACGGTCGCCACTGGTTCCCGGGTAGGAAAAGGTGACGTCCTTGAACTCAACCAGCGGGGAAGTGGATAGATCGGCCATTGAAAAATTGAAAGGCCTGCGTGCAAGCAGGCTTGAATAAGATATGCACCAATGATAAAGACATTGGCGATGTCTCTTCTGCCAGCAGGCCCACGAGCCGCCAAAAACGACCGAAACCGCCGCTTTATATACAAATAACAGCTGTAGCGCAGTACTGACGGGCGTGGGCAGCTAGCATTTTTGCAGCATCCCGAGCCGCTTGAGCTGGCCAGTTGCGGCACCCACAAGAAACTCGACAACCGCCCCCAAGGGGCGATTGTCGAAACTTGTGGCGGTCTTTAGCGTGGCAGGTCGCTGTAACCCATGAGGAACTCATCGACCGAGCGCGCCGCCTGGCGGCCTTCGCGAATCGCCCACACCACCAGGCTCTGCCCACGGCGGATGTCACCAGCAGCAAACACCTTGGGCACGTTGGTGGCATAGCCGCCCGTGAAGTCGGTGCTGGCCTTGGCATTGCCGCGGTTGTCCTTGTCGATGCCGAAGTCTTCCAGAATCGACGCAACCGGTGACACAAATCCCATGGCCAGCAGCACCAGATCAGCCTTGAGGGTCTGCTCCGAGCCAGACACTTCAACCATCTTGCCGTCTTTCCATTCGACGCGAACAGTCTTCAAGCCCGTGACCTTGCCTTTTTCGCCTATCAACTCCTTGGTCGAAATCGCGAACTCGCGCTCGCAACCTTCCTGGTGGGACGACGAGGTGCGCAGCTTGACGGGCCAGTAAGGCCAGGTCATGGGCCGGTTTTCTTCTTCAGGTGGCTGCGGCATCAGTTCGAACTGGGTCACGCTGGCCGCGCCATGGCGGTTGCTGGTGCCGACGCAGTCAGAACCAGTGTCACCGCCACCGATCACGATCACATGTTTGCCATCGGCCCGGATCTGGCCCTTGACCTTGTCGCCGGCATTGATCTTGTTTTGCGTAGGCAAAAATTCCATCGCAAAATGCACGCCGTCCAGATCACGGCCTGGCACTGGCAGATCGCGGGACTGCTCGGCGCCGCCGGTCAGGATCACCGCGTCAAAGTCTTTTTTCAGTTGCTCGGGCGTGATGCTTTCCTTGGCCCAGTTGGTGACCTTGGAATCCTTGGGCAGATGGCCCACCATCACACCGCAGCGAAAGCTCACACCTTCGGCCTGCAGCTGTTCGACCCGGCGATCAATATGAATTTTTTCCATCTTGAAGTCGGGAATGCCGTAGCGCAGCAAGCCGCCGACGCGGTCGTTTTTCTCGAACACCGTGACATCGTGACCAACGCGTGCCAGCTGCTGGGCAGCGGCCAGACCGGCCGGGCCGGAACCGACGACCGCGACTTTTTTGCCGGTTTTGTGCTTGGGCAGCTGGGGCTTGACCCAACCCTCGTGCCAGGCACGGTCAATGATGGCGTGCTCAATCGACTTGATGCCGACCGCGTCGTCGTTCACATTGAGCGTACATGCGGCTTCGCACGGTGCCGGGCAGATGCGGCCCGTGAACTCGGGGAAGTTGTTGGTGCTGTGCAGCGTCTCGATCGCATTTTTCCAGTCAGCACGAAACACCATGTCATTGAAGTCAGGAATGATGTTGTTGACCGGGCAGCCGCTGTTGCAAAACGGCGTGCCGCAGTCCATGCAGCGCGCCGCCTGCTTGCTGGCCTGCGCATCATCGAGCCCGATGACAAATTCCTTGTAGTTTTTCAGGCGCTCGGCGACGGGCTTGTAGCCCTCTTCGACACGCTCGTACTCCATGAAACCGGTGATTTTTCCCATGATCAAATCCTGATAAATAACATGCTTTTCAAAAGCATTTAATGGCCACAACCTTTTACTAAAGGGCGCTGGCAGCTATTAAAATCGTAGCGTCTTTATTTCGCAGCTACTGCTTCCTGATTGGTCGCGACTTGCGCACTGGTAGTCTCCGTCGACGCTTCAAGCCTGCGCTCCTGGCGTTCAAGCAAGGCCCGCTTGTATTCGTTAGGGAACACCTTGACAAACTTCAGGCGCGACTCGGCCCAGTTGTCCAGCAGTTCGCGCGCGCGCTTGCTGCCGGTCCAGCGGTTGTGGTCCTGCAGCAGGCGCTTGAGCAGAACTTCATCGCTTTCATCGGCATGCCAGTCAGACTTGTCATGGGTGTGCTGCTCTGCCGTGGTCACCACTTTGTCCATGGAGACCATGGAGGTGTTGCAACGCGTTGCGAACTGCCCGTCTTCGTCATAGACATAAGCCACGCCGCCGCTCATGCCGGCGGCAAAGTTACGTCCAGTCTTGCCCAGCACCGCCACCGTACCGCCTGTCATGTATTCGCAGCCATGGTCGCCCGTGCCTTCGACTACCGCAGTGGCGCCCGACAGACGCACGGCAAAACGCTCGCCAGCCACGCCGCTGAAAAACGCCTCACCGGTGGTCGCACCGTAGAGCACGGTGTTGCCAACAATGGTGTTTTTCACCGCATCACCGCGGAAGTCAATGCTTGGCCTGACCACGATGCGCCCGCCCGAGAGGCCCTTGCCGGTATAGTCGTTCGCGTCACCAATCAGGTACATGGTGATGCCTTTGGCCAGGAAAGCGCCAAACGACTGGCCGCCCGTGCCTTCAAGCTGGATGCGCAAGGTGTCATCAGGCAGGCCTTCGGGACGGCGACGCGTGAGTTCGCCCGAGAGCATCGCGCCCACCGTGCGGTTGACGTTGCGCGCCACTTCGATGAACTGGACCTTCTCGCCTTTTTCGAGCGCGGCTTTTGATTTTTCAATCAGCCGCACGTCGAGCGCTTTTTCCAGACCGTGTTCCTGGTTCATCACATGCATGCGCGGCACATCGGCCGGCACATTCGGCTGATAGAACAGACGGCTGAAGTCCAGGCCGCTGGCTTTCCAGTGTTCAATGCCTTTTTGCGTGTCCAGCAGATCAGCGCGGCCAATCAGTTCATCAAACGTGCGCACGCCAAGCTGCGCCATCAACTGACGCGCTTCCTCGGCCACGAAGAAGAAGTAGTTCACCACATGCTCGGGCTTGCCACTGAACTTCTGGCGCAGCACCGGGTCCTGCGTCGCAACGCCGACCGGGCAGGTGTTGAGGTGGCATTTGCGCATCATGATGCAGCCTTCGACCACCAGCGGTGCAGTGGCAAAGCCGAATTCATCGGCGCCCAGCAAGGCACCAATCACCACGTCACGGCCGGTTTTCATCTGGCCGTCGGCCTGCACACGAATGCGGCCACGCAAACGGTTCAGCACCAGGGTCTGCTGGGTTTCAGCCAGACCGATTTCCCACGGCGAGCCAGCATGCTTGATGGACGACCAGGGCGATGCGCCCGTGCCGCCGTCGTGACCGGCAATCACCACGTGATCGGACTTGGCCTTGGCCACACCCGCAGCAATCGTGCCGACACCGACTTCACTGACCAGCTTGACGCTGATGCTGGCGCGCGGATTGACGTTTTTCAAGTCGTGAATCAGCTGCGCCAGATCTTCGATCGAGTAAATATCATGGTGCGGTGGTGGCGAAATCAGGCCCACACCGGGCACCGAGTAACGCAGCGCGCCAATGTATTCGCTGACCTTGCCGCCTGGCAGCTGGCCGCCTTCGCCGGGCTTGGCGCCCTGCGCCATCTTGATCTGGATCTGATCGGCAGACACCAGGTATTCAGCGGTCACACCAAAACGGCCCGATGCCACCTGCTTGATTTTCGAGCGCAGCGAATCGCCATCCTCAAGCGGCAGATCGACCTCGACTTGCTTGGCGCCGATCACGCTTTTGAGGGTTTCACCCTTTCTGATCGGAATGCCCTTGAGTTCCTGGCGGTAGCGTGCCGGATCTTCGCCGCCCTCACCGGTGTTGCTCTTGCCGCCAATGCGGTTCATGGCCACGGCCAGCGTGGCGTGTGCTTCGGTGCTGATGGAGCCCAGCGACATCGCCCCGGTGGCAAAGCGCTTGACGATTTCCTTGGCCGACTCGACCTCGTCGATCGGGATGGCCTTGGCGGGGTCAATCTTGAATTCGAACAGGCCGCGCAGCGTCATGTGGCGACGGTTCTGGTCGTTGATCAGCTGCGCGTATTCTTTGTAGGTGTTCCAGTTGTTCGAACGTGTCGAATGCTGCAGTTTGGCAATCGCGTCCGGCGTCCACATATGGTTTTCACCACGTGCGCGCCAGGCGTATTCGCCGCCAGCGTCGAGCATGTTGGCCAGCACTGGGTCGTCACTGAAAGCTGCCCTGTGCATGCGCAGCGCTTCTTCGGCGATCTCGAACACGCCCATGCCTTCGACCTGGCTGGCAGTACCGGTGAAGTATTTGGCGATGGTTTCACGGCTCAGGCCAATGGCCTCAAACAACTGCGCACCGCAGTAGCTCATGTAGGTCGACACGCCCATCTTGGACATGATCTTGGACAGGCCCTTGCCGATCGCCTTGATGTAGTTGTAGACCGCCTTGTCGGTGCTGAGGTCGCCCGGCAGTCCTTTGGACAATTCGGCCAGGGTTTCCATCGCGAGGTAGGGGTGAACCGCTTCGGCGCCGTAACCTGCCAGCACCGCAAAGTGATGCACCTCGCGCGCCGAACCGGTCTCAACCACCAGGCCGGCCGTGGTGCGCAGGCCTTCCTTGACCAGATGCTGGTGAATGGCCGACAGCGCCAGCAAGGCTGGAATCGCCACCTGGCCGGCGTTCACGCCGCGATCGCTGACGATCAGGATGTTTTTGCCGCTCTTGATGGCATCGACCGCTTCAGCGCACAGGGAAGCCAGCTTGGCCTCCACGCCTTCGTGGCCCCAGGCCAGCGGGTAAGTGATGTCCAGGGTGTAGCTCTTGAACTTGCCCTGGGTATGCGCTTCGATGTCGCGCAGCTTTTGCATGTCGGCCATGTCCAGCACGGGCTGGCTGACTTCCAGCCGCATGGGCGGGTTGACCTGGTTGATGTCCAGCAAATTGGGCTTTGGCCCAATGAAGGAGACCAGCGACATCACGATGGCTTCGCGAATCGGGTCAATCGGCGGGTTGGTCACCTGCGCGAACAGCTGCTTGAAGTAGTTGTACAGCGGCTTGTTCTTGTCAGACAGGACGGCCAGCGGGCTGTCGTTGCCCATGGATCCAGTTGCCTCTTCACCGTTGGCGGCCATGGGCGACATCAGGAACTTGATGTCTTCCTGGGTGTAGCCAAAAGCTTGCTGGCGATCGAGCAGGCTAAGACCGGCGTTTTTGCCATCGGCCTGCGGAAGAACCGGCACAGCCACGGTTGCGGCCACATCATCGAGCTTGATGCGCAGGTTTTCAATCCACTGCTTGTAGGGCTTGCTGTGCGCCAGCGTGGCCTTGATTTCTTCATCATCGACCATGCGGCCCTGTTCCAGGTCGATCAGGAACATCTTGCCAGGCTGCAAACGCCATTTGCGCACAATCTTGTGCTCAGGAATCGGCAACACGCCTGACTCGGATGCCATGATGACCAGGTCATCATCGGTCACGCAGTAGCGTGAAGGACGCAGGCCATTGCGGTCCAGCGTGGCACCAATCTGGCGACCGTCGGTGAACACAATCGATGCGGGGCCGTCCCACGGCTCGAGCATGGCCGCGTGGTATTCGTAAAAAGCCTTGCGACGCTCGTCCATGGTGGTGTGCTGTTCCCAAGGCTCGGGAATCATCATCATCACGGCCTGGCTGATCGGGTAGCCCGACATGGTCAGCAGCTCAAGGCAGTTGTCAAAGGTGGCAGTATCGGACTGGTCGGCAAAGCTGATCGGGTAGAGCTTTTGCAGGTCAGCGCCCAGCACCGGCGAGGACATCACGCCTTCGCGGGCCTTCATCCAGTTGTAGTTGCCCTTGACGGTGTTGATTTCACCGTTGTGCGCCACATAGCGGTACGGGTGGGCCAGCGGCCACTCGGGAAAGGTGTTGGTCGAAAAGCGCTGGTGCACCAAGCCCAGAGCGGAGACGCAGCGCTCGTCTTTCAAATCAAGGAAGTAAGTACCAACCTGGTCGGCCAGCAACAGGCCTTTGTAGACTACGGTGCGGCTGGACATGCTGGGCACGTAATACTCTTTGCTGTGCGTCAGGTGCAGGCTCTGAATCGCGGCGCTGGCCGTCTTGCGGATCACATAGAGCTTGCGCTCCAGCGCGTCCTGAACAATCACATCGTTGCCGCGGCCAATAAAGATCTGGCGCAGGATGGGCTCTTTTTCGCGCACGGTCGGCGACATGGGCATCTCGCGATCCACAGGCACATCGCGCCAGCCCAGCAAAACCTGGCCTTCCAGCCGGACCGCGCGCTCCAGCGCCTGTTCGCAAGCCAGACGCGAGGCATGTTCCTTGGGAAGAAACACCATGCCAACGCCGTATTCGCCTGGCGGCGGCAGTTCCACACCCTGCTTGGCCATTTCTTCGCGATACAGCGCATCCGGCAGCTGAATCAGGATACCGGCGCCGTCGCCCATGAGCTTGTCAGCGCCTACGGCACCGCGATGGTCGAGATTTTCAAGAATCTTCAGGCCCTGCTGAACAATCGCATGCGACTTGTGGCCCTTGATGTGCGCGACAAAGCCAACGCCGCAGGCGTCGTGCTCATTGGCAGCTGAATACAAACCGTTGTCTTGAAAATCTTTAATTTCAGCAGCCGTAGTCATGGCGCACTCCTAGTCAATATGTTTCGCGGGAATCGGATGATAAAGCTTAGCAACAACAATGCCAAACAAAATAATTGGGGTCAGACTCCAATTAAGCTCAACAAAATGCAACTGAAAAATAATTAGGGACAGATATTAAAGTGATAAAAATATCAAATAAATCATAAACTTGCGTAGGACTTAAACATCTGAAGTCTTGCTCAGAGGACGCCCTGCTCTGGCTTTGTGGACCCGACGTTCCGTTTGCTTTTGCAAATCTGCAACAAATTTATCCTCTCCCAATGCCCAACCACTGAGCGCAGAGGAGGTCAATGCGCGTTGCTGGTCGCTGCTTACACCGGCACGCACCATTTCGGCGTAAGCCGCTTCACGTGCAAATGGCGTGTTGCCCAGTGACCAGTAAAGCGGATGCGGCGTGATCAGCCGGTCCGTGCGCAGCCCCGCATAGTGCCCGTAGCCAGACCAGGCATAGTCACCGGCCTGCGCCACCAGACCGGCACGTACCGGATTCAGATCAATATAGGCCATGCAGGCCAGCAGGTAGCGGTCCGTCTGGATCAGGGTTGAGCGGTAGCGCCCTTCCCAGAGCGTGCCGGAGCGGCCTTGGAGGTCATTGAAATACCGGACATAGCTGCGGCCCACCGCCTGCATCATCTGAGGCAGGCCCTTGTCAGTCTGCGGCGTGGCCAGCAAATGAAAGTGGTTGCTCATCAGCACATAGTCGTGAATCGCCACTTCGAATTTTTTGGCGTTCTCGTGCAGCAGCTCAAGCAGGTATTCCCGGTCAGCCGTTGTCGCGAAAATAGGTTGGCGGTTGTTGCCGCGCTGAATGACGTGATGAGGATAGCCTGGCAGGGTCAGGCGGGGCAAGCGGGCCATGTGGTGTGGGATCCTTTAAGCGAGGATTTCCAGTTTAATTGGAATCTGACCCCAATTACTCTTGCCAATTACTTGATCACTTCGACAACTCGCTTTGAATTTTGCTGGCCAGGCCCAGACCGACAACGCAGCAAGCGACGCTGACCCAACCCGTCAACTGCCAGCCACCAGCCTGCACGGCCACCCAGGCGACCAGGGGTGGCCCGAGGAACTGGCCCGTCGCAGACCATTGCTGCATCCAGCCCACCGTAGTGGACACGGCAGCCGCGCTGGGTGCAAGCCGGACCGCCAGACTGAACAGGGTTGCCGGAACCAAGCCGCCGACCATGGAAAACACGAGCACAGCGGCGTACTGCAACCACGGATCAAGGTGTGCTGTAAAAGCCAGCATGGCACCTGTCCCCATGGACAAAAAGCCGGCGGCCAGCAAAGTAGTGGGCTTGATGCCGCGCTCCAGCAAACGTCCACCTGCCAGATTGCCGAGCATATTGACCGCAGCGGCCAGCGCGGTTAGCCAGGCCGCCGTCGTATTGACCACGCCGGCTTGCACATAAATACTGGGCAAAAAACCGACCACAGCCAGCCACTGGCCAGAATAAACCGCAAAGCTCAGCGCCAACAACCAAGCCGGCCGTGAACGCAAGGTCAAGCCAAGCAGCTTTTTATCGCGGTCGCCCTCCGGTGCTGCGTGTGCCGCTGCGCTCGCAGCCATCAAGTCAGCGCGCGAAACACGGTCGGGCGGCAGCTGCCACCAGACCAGCAGGGCCAAGGCGCCTGAAAGCACGGACAACACGAGCCACAAAAGACGCCAGCCGCCATCGGTTGTCCCCAGGCGCATGACCCAAGGCCCGAACAGCAAGGCCAGCGAAGCACCCAAGGGCATGTAAGTGCCCCAAACACCGAGCATACGGTGAATGCGTTGTGGCCGCACAAGCTGGCGCAGCAGGCCGGGAGCCGGCAGCACCACCCATAAAAATCCAAGACCTTCCAATGCACGACTGGCAAGCAGCCAGCTCGCGCTGTCGGCCAAGGCGCCCAGGGCGCTGGCGCAGGCCAGCAGCAGCAGCCCCGCTGCCATGCTGCGCCTGAGCCCTGCACGCTGCACTGCCAGGCCGGTCAACAACCCCAAAGACATGCCGGCGAGCTGCACCAGCGACAACAAAAAACCTGCCTGCAGCAGGGAGATGGACAAGGTGCGCTGCAGCACAGGCAGGGCCGGCGGCAGCTTGCCGATATGCAGTGCAGCCGCCACGCCGGCGGCGATCACGCAATAAGCCGCGAACTTGTGGGGATCGGTGTCAGGCTTCAAAAAGGATGGCCTCAGCTCAGAAAAACGGTCTGCCCTTTGAGCCGCTCGTGTTCCCGGCTGGCAAAGCGGTCTGTCATGCCGGCGATATAGTCGGCCACCACACGTTCGGGCCGCGCACCCGCGCGCTGCGGCGTCTCGAGGCCATCAAAGCGGTCTATATGCGCCTGCGGCATCTGGGCCGGATCGGCCATGTAAATTTCAAACAGGTCACGCACCACCTGCTGCGCCGCCTGCGTGGTTTCCAGCACCTGCGGATGCCGGTACAGATTCTGGAACAAAAACCGTTTGAGGTCAGCTGACTTGCGCGCCATCTCCGGCGTGAAGCAGACCAGCGCGGCCGACTGGCGCACAGCGCTGACGTTCTCCGGGTGACGCTGGTCCAGAGCCGCGCGCGTGGCATCCATCACGTCGTAAACCTGCGCGCTCAGCATGCGCCGTATGGTTTCAAACAGCCATCGGCGTCCTTGCAGGCCGGCATGCTGCGCCAGCGCCTCGCTGCTGTATTGGCTAAACAGCGCAACTTCCTGCAACTGCTCCAGCGTCAGCAAGCCCGAGCGCACGCCGTCGTCAATATCGTGCGCGTTATAGGCAATCTCGTCGGCCAGGTTGGCCAGCTGAGCCTCCAGGCCGGGCTGAAGCCAGGGCGCCGTGCTTTTGTCCTGCTCGACAAAGCGCCGCGCCACGCCGCCCGGCTCACGCGCCTCGATGTGCAGGGCGTTGCGCCGCGAGCAATGCTTGAGGATGCCTTCGCGGGTTTCAAAACTCAGGTTCAGCCCGTCGTAGGCGGGATAACGCTCTTCGAGCGCGTCAACCACGCGCAGGCTTTGCAAGTTGTGCTCAAAACCCGCGCTGGCCGGGTTGTGGCTTTTGAGGCAGGCATTGAGAGCGTCCTGGCCGGCGTGGCCAAAAGGCGTGTGACCAAGATCATGGGCCAGCGCAATCGCCTCGACCAGGTCTTCGTTGAGCTGCAGGCTGCGAGCGATGGAGCGGCCAAGCTGGGCCACCTCCAGAGAATGCGTCAGCCGCGTGCGAAACAAATCGCCCTCATGGTTCAGAAAGACCTGGGTTTTGTAGACCAGCCGTCGAAACGCCGTCGAATGAACAATCCGGTCGCGGTCGCGCTGAAACTCGGACCGCGTGGGCGCCGGGGGTTCGGCAAAGCGTCGGCCGCGCGATGCAGCCGGGTCACAAGCGTAGCGCGCGAGACTCATAAATCAAACATTAAAAAGCCCTAAAAGCCAATGAATACGAGCGCAAGCAGCTATTGGATGCATAGCACTTAGAGCTGGCGTCGCAGCTCTTTACTGGCAGCAAAAGTCAATCACTTCGCGCACCAGAGGCTCGGGCGCGCTGCGAACGCTGGCCGCACCCGGCTGGTCCAGCAGCACGAAACGGATTTCACCGGCCTCGGATTTTTTATCAATCCGCATCAGCTCCAGATAACGCCCGGCGTTGTCTGCGGCGCGCAGCACCGGCGCTTTCACGGGCAAGCCGGCGCGGGCGACGAGTCGCGTCAGGCGCTCGACAAATGGCAGATCGACCAGGCCCAGGCGCTGCGACAGGTGCGCCGCCATCACCATGCCGCAACCCACGCCCTCACCGTGCAGCCATTGCCCGTACCCCAGGCCGGATTCAATCGCATGACCGAAGGTGTGGCCAAAATTGAGGATGGCGCGCAAGCCGGTTTCGCGCTCGTCCTGCCCGACCACCCAGGCCTTGATTTCGCAACTGCGCTGGATCGCATGGGCCAGCGCCGCCGGATCACGCGCCAGCAAGGCATCCAGATTCGATTCAATCCAGTCCAGAAAAGCCAGATCTGCGATAGGCCCGTATTTGATGATCTCAGCCAATCCGGCGCTCAGCTCCCGGCTTGGCAGCGTATTGAGCACGTCCAGATCACACAAGACCAACTGCGGTTGGTAAAAGGCGCCGATCATGTTTTTGCCCAGCGGGTGGTTGATGGCGGTTTTGCCGCCCACCGAAGAGTCGACCTGGGCCAGCAAAGTCGTCGGAACCTGAACAAAAGGCACGCCGCGCATATAACTGGCCGCAGCAAAACCAGTCATGTCACCTACCACGCCGCCGCCCAGGGCAAAGAGCACGGTTTTACGGTCACAGCCATTGCGCAACAGCGCATCAAAAATCAGCTGCAGCGTCTGCCAATCCTTGAAGCCCTCGCCGTCGGGCAAGCTCAGCAGCAGCACCTTTACGTAGCGGGACTGCAAGGCCGCCTTGAGTTGCGCCGCATACAGCGGCGCCACCGTGGTGTTAGAGACGATCAGCGCGGTGCTGGCCGCAGGCAAGTGCGCATAGTTTGAGACATCGCCGAGCAAGCCGGCGCCAATGACAATCGGATAGCTGCGTTCGGCCAGGCTGATCTGAACCTGGGTCCTGGCGGAATGAGAATTTTCTTGCATAGCGCTCAAGTGTAGAGGCAGGAATTACGGGCCGGATCTCGCCCCTGTGGCTTGGCAGCTAGCGCGGGTAAGCCGGCACGATGCCGGCCAGCTCCAGCTGCATCAGGATCGTGTTGACCAGGGTGGAGACCGAGGGCCGCCCGGTTTCAACTACAAAATGCGCGGTTTCGCGGTACAGCGGATCGCGCGCGGCATAGAGTTCCTTCAGACGGGCCAGCGGATCGGGAACCTGCAGCAAGGGCCGACTCTGGTCATTTTTCAGGCGCCTGAACACCTCTTCTGGCGCGGAATGAAGATAGACCGTCTGAGTCCGCTGATGCAGATGCGCGCGGTTGGCGGCTCGCAAAATCGCGCCGCCGCCAGTGGACAGCACGCAAGCGCCGTTTTGCGAGAGCTCGTCAATCACCTGTTCCTCAAGGTCACGAAAGGCCTGCTCGCCCTCGCGCGCGAAAAATTCGCGAATCGAGCAAGCAATTCGCTGCTCAATGACCTGGTCCGAGTCAATGAATTTGACGTCAAGCCGTCTGGCAAGCTGCCGGCCAATCGTGGACTTACCCGAACCAGGTAAACCCACGCAGGCGATTCTGACTGGTTGTGCGTTCAATTTTTGTATTTACAGCGCGGCAAAACTATGCAGGAACTGCAGGCGATAAAGCAATAGGCGCAAGTCCCTGAGCCCACCTGCGGCGACAAGTGGCAAAGCATAAACTGAAAAACCCCTGCCCAAACTGGTCGGACAGGGGAATTTCAGCGTGCGCGTCGAGCTTGGCTCAACGCAGCGCCGCACCATTGGTCAGCATTTTGGGTGTGATGAACACCAGCAGCTCGTTTTTGGTGGCGGTGCGGGTTTTGGTCTTGAACAAATTTCCTATGCCTGGCAAATCGCCAAAAAACGGCACCTTGGTCTCGTCTTCGCGGTCGTTTTGCTCATAGATGCCGCCAATCACGACGGTTCCACCATTTTCAACCAGTACCTGCGTTTGAATATGCTTGGTGTCGATGGCAAAACCATTACTGGTCGAGCGACCCACGCTGTCCTTGTTGACATCGACAGTCAGAATAATGCTGCCCTCGGGCGTGATCTGGGGCGTGACCTCGAGCTTCAAATTGGCCTTGCGAAAGGCAATCGAAGTGGCACCGCTAGAAGTCGCTTGCTGGTATGGCAGTTCCGTGCCCTGCTCAATCAGCGCCTTGACCTGATCGGCCGTCACGATGCGCGGACTGGACACAATTTTCCCCTTGCCATCAGCTTCTGCAGCGGAAATCTCAAGATTCAGAAAGCGGGTCTTGGCCGCATTGAAAAGGGACACTGCAAAAGTCGCAGCAGGAAAACCGTTCTGTCCAACGCCAGGCAAACTGACAAACTCGCCTGCGGTGGTGCCCGCAGCGGTGGCGTTGTAAGAGCCACCGAAAGCCGTGTTGGTGTTCTGGTTAAACGGCTGCCCACCCAGTCGAACGCCAAGAGATTTACCGAAGGAATCCGCAGCTTCAACGATTCGCGCCTCGATCAGCACTTGCCGCACTGGAATGTCGAGTTTGGCGATCAGGGCCTGCACCTGCTCCAGCGTGGCAGACACGTCCGTCACGAAAAGCTGGTTGGTTCGGGCCTCGGCTATCACGCTGCCGCGCGCCGACAGAATCTTGGTCGACCCCACGCCCCGGCCAAGCAGGCTGGTGGCAATATCCGCAGCCTTGGCGTAATTGAGCTTGAAGTCCTGGGTGCGCAACACTTCCAGGCTCTGGATCGCATTTTTGGACTCCAGGTCCAGCTTTTCCTTGGCGGCCAGTTCGTCCTTGGGTGCAATCAGCAGAACGTTGCCGTTTTTGCGCATGCCCAGGCCGCGCGCCTGCAAAATGATGTCCAGCGCCTGATCCCAGGGCACGTCCTTCAAACGCAGCGTGACGTTTCCAGTCACGCTGTCGGAGGTCACGATGTTGAAGTTGGTGAAGTCGGCGATCACCTGCAGCAGTGAACGAATTTCAATATTCTGGAAATTCAGCGACAGCTTCTCACCGCTATAACCCGGGCCTTGCGTCAGCTTGCTGGCGTCAACTTTTTGCGGACGCACTTCGAGCACAAACTGACTGTCGCTTTGATAGGCGCTGTGCTCCCACAAACCTTTGGGCTCCACCACCATGCGGACCTTGTCGCCTGACTGTACGGTCGTCACGCTTTGCACCGGCGTGCCAAAGTCGGACACATCAAGGCGGCGGCGCAGCCCCTCAGGCAGCGAGGTTTTCAAGAATTCAACCACCAGTGTCTGGCCCTGCTGGCGAATATCGACGCCGACCTGGTTGTTTGGCAAGTCGACCACAATGCGGCCGGAATTATCGACACCGCGCCTGAAGTCAAGATCCTTCAGAGGCAGGATGTCGCGGTTGCGGTTCTCGGCAAACACAGGAGCCGCAGCAGCCGCAGGCGCGGCAGCAATGACCGGATCCAGAATAATCAGCAGCGCCTTGCCTTGTATTTCAGCCTTGTAAGCGGTTGAAGCCCGGAGATTCAACACCACACGGGTTCTTTCACCGGACTGCACGACATTGGCTGAACGCAAGTTGCCCAGGCTGATATCCACATTCGAGCGCCCCATGGCATTGGCAATGCCCGGGAAGTCGAGCGCAATCCGCGCCGGCGACTGAATACTGAAGCCGGTTGGAAGCGCGGCGAGCGGTTCTGCAAGCTCAATCCTGACAATTTCAGTCCCGCCTTGAACCGTACCTGTCACAGACTGAATGCTGTTGACGCCTTGTGTCTGGGCCTGCAAAGGCAAAGAGAAAGACGCGACCAGCAATGCAACTGACATGGTGGCGCAAGCCATCACAGTCCCCAGCAAATTCCGTACGACGGGTCTTCCAGCAACTGCGCTTGTTATACATGCCGGCTTGTTCATTTTGATCCCTCTTGAAGCTGTAAAGTTGCCGTTCGCTCAATCCATTCGCCAGCGGCGTCCTGCACGATTTCGCGCAGGGTCAAGCCGGTTTCAGTCACCTTGGTGATGCGGCCATAGTTTTGGCCCAGGTAGTTACCCACGTGGACCTGGTACAGCAAGTTGTCCACGCGCACCAATGCAACTGGCTTGCCGGCCTTGATCAGGCTGCCCACCATGACAGCGGTGTCAAGTGGTGAGGCCTCCAAAGGCTCTTTTCGCCGTGCCAGCTCTGGCGCAATCAAGGCCGCGTTGGCCGTCACCTGATTGGAATCACGTTTGAGCGCCTGCGCCAGTTTCTGGCTGCTAAAAGGATCAACCGTGCCTTCCTGGCCATAAGGCTGGGGAGAAAATTTCGTGGGTTCAGGTATGCGCTCGACCTTGGGCCGGGTCAGATTGCGCTGCTCCTGCATCCATTGCTGCAGCTCTTCCTGTCCCGATGAACCACAGCCGGCCAGTCCCAGCAACGCAAGCAATAGCGCGCCCAGTTGTATCTGCCTGCTGGCGATCATTTTTTGTCTCCCTTGGCCGGCGCGTTCTTACGCTGCAAAGCCACTTCGTCATTGTCCAGATAGCGGAAGGTCTTGGCCGTGGTGTCCATGGTCAGAGTGCCGTCCTTGGTGTTGGCGGGCACTAGCGTCAGGTTGTTCAGCGTGACGATTCGGGACAGATTCGCGATATCGGCGGCAAATGCGCCAATGTCGTGATAACGCCCGGTCACGCGTACCGAAATCGGCAGCTCGGCGTAGTACTCCTTAACGCTGACCTGGCCGGGCCGGAACAGCTCAAACTGCAAGCTGCGCCCCAAGCCGGCTTGATTGATGTCTGACAACAAGGCATCCATTTCAGCTTTGCTGGGCAATTGCTTTTCAAGCTGGGTGACATATTGCTGCACCTGCTCGCGCTGCTTTTTCAAAGCGTCAAGACTGGCCGCCTGGGCGAGCTTCTTGGTGAAGTCCTCACGCAGCACGGTTTCCTTGCCGCGCTCGATAGTCAATTCCTCATCGGAAGAGTTGAGCCATACAAACCAGAGCCCGACGACCACAAATACCGTCACGGCCAAACACAGGAGATAGCGCGGCAGCACCGGCCAGGAAGGTGGGTCGTTCGGATCCAGGCCCACGAACTGGGCCTTCAGTTCACCAAGCCTCGCCTCGACATCAATATTAAGTTTTGGAATTTTTGCCATGCTCAGTCCTGACTCAAACCTTTGCGGCGGCCGAAGCGGCTGGCGCCGGCTTGGGCGCCGGCGCTACTGCAGCGGAAGCCACGGGCTTGGCCTGTTCGCTTGCGCGCTTTAGCGCCACGCGCATTGAAAAATTGGACACCCGACGCTGGTCGCGCGCAGACAGCGAGACACTGGCTGCGGTGATCTCGATCAACTCGGGCCGCGTCAGCCACGGACTGTTGTTGCCCAGGTTCCTGAGCAATTCTGATACCCGTTCGTTGGACTGCGCCACACCGGTCAGCAATACGGTCTGGTTGTCCTGGCGCATACTGTTGATATAGACACCCTCGGGCAATTGCTTGACCAACTCATCGAGCAGATAAACCGGCAGGTTACGGTTGCCCTGCAAGTCTTCGACCGCGTTTTGCCTGGCGCGTAGCGCGGCGATTTCCTGCTGCAAGCCGGCGATGTCCTTGATCTGACCTTCCAGCTTGGTGATTTCGGTTTTAAGCAGCGCGTTTCTATCCTGTTGCCCGGATATCTGGGTCTGGTACCAGGAATACACCGCGCCGCAAATCAGTCCGCCCATCAAGGCGGCGATTCCGAGTGCAGTAAAAAACAGTTCGCGTTTGCGCTTGCGCGCGGCCTCACGATGGGGCAGCAGGTTGACAAGAATCACCGCAAAAACCTCCGCAAAGCCAGACCGCAAGATGTCAGATAGGAAGCCGCTTCACGTCGCATTTTCTTTTCGCGAACGTCGCTTCCTATCGTCATGCCCTCGAACGGATCGGCCCGCAAGCTGGCAAAAGAGGTTTGTTGGGTAACGGCCTCGGTCAGACCAGGCAAGGCCGACGAACCGCCGGCCAGCATCACATAGTCGACCCGGTTGTGGGGCGTGCTGGTGAAGAAAAATTGCAGGGCCCGACCAATTTCCTGGGCCAAGCTGTCCACAAAAGGCTTGAGTACGCCGGATTCGTAGTCTTCCGGCAGGTCTCCGCTGCGCTTCTTGCTTTCAGCCTCTTCGGGGGAAAAGCCATACTGACGCACGATCAGCTGGGTCAGCTGGGCGCCGCCAAAAGCCTGGTCACGCTCATAAAGAACCTCGTCGTTCTTGATGACCTGCATGCTGGTGGTCAGCGCGCCGACTTCAAAAAGCGCGACCATCGTGTCCAGACCCTTGTTGGGCAGGTTCTCTATTAACCGCGCCGTTGCAAGGCGCGACGCATAGGATTCAACGTCGATCACGACAGGCTTGAGGCCAGCAGCCTCTGCCAAACCCTGCCGGTCCTGGACTTTTTCCTTGCGGGACGCGGCAATCAGCACCTCCACATCGCCGCTGGAACTGGCGCTTGGCCCGACCACGCAAAAATCCAGGCTCACTTCATCCAGTGAGAAGGGTATGTATTGGTTGGCTTCGGACTCGACCTGGATTTCCAGCTCGGCTTCGCTCAGGCCACCCGGGAGAATGATTTTCTTGGTAATCACGGCGGAAGCCGGCAAGGCCATGGCCACCTGCTTGGTACGCGTGCCGCTTTTTTTGACGACGCGCCGGACGGCTTCGGCCACTTCGTCGAATTTCTCGACGTTACCATCGGTAATCCAGCCGCGTTCCAGCGGTTCTATGGCACAACGGTCGAGCACGAGATTGCCGGACTTGTCACGGCTCAATTCGACCAGCTTGACGCTGGATGAACTGATATCTATGCCCAGCAAAGCTGGTTCCTGTCGATTAAATAAAGACCCCAAAGAGATCAAATCGGTCCCCAAATCATGGCTAATAAGTAGCCTTACACACTTAAGAAGTTACTTGAATACTAGCAGCAAGCCCCTTGTAGACTAAGGATTTTTTCAATTTGACTGCTAATTACCGTTGTCAAAAGCCGACGATTGTTACAGAAGGTAAAGCCATAGTTTGCCTGAGCGACAGAGCTAAAAAGGGGTGCCGCAGGCGCCGCACAACAAGACGCTGATGATTTTTTGGCTTTCCGTGATTTTTATAATGGTTCAGCGACGTTACGATTGACTACATGCTGCCTAACTCTTCTTCCGCCTCCACCGACGCCAACCCAAGCCCCAAAGCACGCCCGCCATGGCTGGGCTGGCTCTTGACGCTGTCCTTGTGGGGCGCTGGACTGGCATTGGCGGGCGCCCTGAGCCTTTTGATGGTGATCGCCGTGGCATTGGCGGTGGCCTATCCCAACCTGCCGGACATCTCTGATCTGTCTGACTACCGGCCCAAGCTGCCGATGCGGGTTTATTCCGCCGATGGCGTTGTGATCGGGGAGTTCGGCGAGGAGCGCCGCAGCCTGACGCCTATCCAGGACATTCCGCAAGTCATGAAAGACGCCGTGCTGGCGATAGAGGACGCACGCTTTTTCTCCCACGGCGGCGTCGACTACCTGGGTGTGATTCGCGCCGGCCTGGCCAACGTCGGGCGCTCAAAAAGCCAGGGGGCCTCGACCATCACCATGCAGGTGGCGCGCAATGTGTA
Source organism: Comamonadaceae bacterium (assembly GCA_947443645.1). Taxonomy (GTDB): domain Bacteria; phylum Pseudomonadota; class Gammaproteobacteria; order Burkholderiales; family Burkholderiaceae_C; genus Polaromonas. The sequence goes on from CANEXF010000003.1 coordinate 184,486, forward strand.
CCTGTCCACTGAAAAAAGCTACACCCGAAAAATCTACGAAATCTTGCTGACCTTCAAGCTGGAGCATCTGCTGAGCAAAGACCAGATTCTTGAGATCTATATGAATCAGATCTTTCTGGGCAACCGGGCCTATGGCTTTGCGGCGGCGTCTGAAGCGTATTTTGGCAAGCCCCTCAAGGACATCACGATTGCAGAAGCCGCCATGCTCGCCGGCCTGCCCAAGGCGCCATCGGCTTACAACCCCATCGTCAACCCCAAGCGCGCTCGCGCCCGTCAGCTCTACATCATCGAGCGCATGGAAGACAACGGCTTCATCACCAAAGCCCAGGCCACCGCAGCAAAGGCCGAAGAACTTTCGGTCAAGTCCGGACCTGATGCCGGCCGGGTTCACGCCGAATACATCGCCGAAACCGTACGCCAGCTGGTATTCAACCAGTATGGCGAGCAGACCTATACACGCGGGCTCAATGTCTACACGACGCTGCGCGCCGGAGATCAGGCCGTAGCGTACAAGGCGCTGCGCAAAGGCATCATGGACTATGAGCGCCGCCAGATTTACCGCGGTCCGGAAAAATTCATAGATCTGCCGGCCGATGCCAAAGATGCCGAAGACGTGATTGACGACGCGCTCACCGACAGCCCCGACAACGGCGACGTGATGTCTGCCGTGGTGCTGGATGCCAATCCGAAACGAATCCTGGCCCTGCGGCAAAACAGCGAAAGTGTGGAAATCACCGGCGAAGGCCTCAAGCCGGCCCAGTCCGGTTTGTCGGACAAAGCCGCACCCAACATCAAGATCCGCCGCGGCGCGCTGATTCGCGTGGTCAAAACGGCTAAAAATACCTGGGAAATCACCCAGCTGCCTGAAGTCGAAGGTGCGTTTGTCGCGTTGGATCCGCGTGACGGCGCGATCCGGGCACTGGTCGGTGGCTTTGACTTCCAGAAGAATAAGTTCAACCATGTGACCCAGGCCTGGCGCCAACCCGGCTCCAGCTTCAAGCCCTTCATTTATTCTGCCGCCCTGGAAAAAGGCTTCACCCCGGCCACCGTGGTCAACGACGCCCCGCTGTTTTTTGATGCTGGCGTGACTGGCGGCCAGCCCTGGGAGCCGAAAAACTATGACGGCACCTTTGAAGGTCCGATGAATTTGCGTACCGCGCTGAAGAAATCAAAAAACATGATTTCCATCCGCATACTGCAGGCCATAGGCGCCAACTACGCGCAGGACTGGATCACCCATTTTGGCTTTGAAGCCGAAAAACACCCTGCTTATCTGACCATGGCGCTGGGCGCCGGCTCGGTCACACCGATGCAGATGGCCACCGCCTATTCGGTGTTTGCCAACGGCGGCTACCGCATCAATCCTTATCTGATCACCAAAATCACCGACCAGAAAGGCAAGGTGCTGATAGAGAGCAAGGCGCCGGTGCTGGACGAGTCAGTGCGCGGAATTGACGCCCGCAATGCCTTCATCATGTCCAGCCTGTTGCAAGAAGTGGCACGCTCAGGCACGGCCGCGAAAGCCCAGGCGACCTTGAAACGGCCAGACATCTACGGAAAAACCGGCACCACCAATGACTCCATAGACACCTGGTTTGTCGGCTTTCAGCCAACGCTGGCCGCGGCGGTCTGGATGGGTTACGACACACCCAAAAAGCTCGGCGACCGCGAGACCGGCGGCGGCTTGAGCCTGCCAATCTGGATTGACTTCATGGGCTATGCGCTCAAGGGCGTACCAGTCAGCGAACCGCCGGTGCCTGCAGGCGTGGTCAACGTGGCTGGCGAGTGGTATTACGACGAATACGCCAAAGGCGCTGGCGTCAGCAGTGTTGGCCTGCATGACGCCGCACCGGTCAATGGCAGTCCGCCAGGCGGCGCGCCGGCTGCGGCCACCGCACCGATTTCAGTCTTGCCGCCGGCCGATGAAAAGAAGCGGATTCTTGACTTGTTCAAGAACTGAAAACTGCTGGCTCTCGGCTCAAGGCAGTGGCTTGAAGCTCAAGCCCTGCCCTGACTGCTGACTCGCATAGCGCGAAAGGCTGCTGAAAAACTCTGTCGCGTCCTTGGTATCCGTCCACTGGCCGCTATTGAATTTGTAGTGAAACCCGCCCGCCTTGGCGGCCATCCAGATTTCCTGCAGCGGTTTTTGCAGGTTGATGATGATCTGGCTGCGGTTGGCAAAGCTCAGCGTGATCATGCCGCCGGTACGCTGGTTGTCGATGTCGGCATCGGTCTCATCGTTGATGCGGTCGCAGGCGAGCTCTACTGCCGCCAGGGCGGCCTCAGCGTGCTGCAGATATTCAAGGTCGGTCATTACAATCCCATCATGGTTTTTTCTTTCCAAATTTTAGGCCGTGCGCGCGGCACCTCCTCGCGTCATGGGCTTGTCGCCACCGTGCTGGTGCTGTCTGGTCTTTCCAGCCTTGCCGCCTGTGGTCAAAAAGGCCCGCTCTTTCTGCCTGTGCCACCCCGCCCGGTTCAGGCCGGCGCCGTCGCCACGCCAGCCGTGACACCGCCCACCCTTCCTGCATCGGCCGCACCATGAGCACCGGTAGCCATGCATTAGCTGACAGGGACGAACTCGCGCAGCTGCCCGGTCAGCCCTTTGTCGCCTACCGCGGCGACGCGCTCCATGTGGAAGACGTCGCACTCAAGGCGCTGGCCGGCCAATACGGCACGCCGCTGTTTGTTTACTCCAAGGCAGCCATGCTGGCGGCGCTGGGCGCCTACCAGCGCGGCTTTGCGGGTCGGCAGGCGCAGATCTGCTACGCCATGAAAGCCAACTCCTCGCTCGGCGTGCTGCAGGTCTTTGCCAAGGCCGGTTGCGGCTTTGACATAGTCTCGGGCGGCGAACTCGAGAGGGTGCTGGCTGCGGGCGGCGATGCGCAAAAGATCATTTTTTCCGGCGTTGGGAAAACCCGCGCCGAAATGCGCCAGGCGCTGTCTGTTGGCATAGGCTGCTTCAATGTGGAGAGCGCATCCGAGCTCGACGTGCTTTCAGACGTGGCTTCGCAAATGGGCCTGAAAGCGCCGGTCAGCATACGCGTGAACCCGAATGTCGACCCCAAGACACACCCGTATATATCGACCGGGCTCAAAGGCAACAAATTTGGCGTGGCGCATGAAGATGCACTGCGCATCTACCAGCACGCAGCGAAGCTCAAGGGTCTGAAGGTGGTCGGCATAGATTGCCACATCGGCTCGCAAATCACCGACACCACACCCTACCTTGATGCCATGGACCGCGTGCTGGAGCTGGTTGCGGCCATTGAAGGCGTGGGCATCACGCTCGAGCACATTGACTTCGGCGGCGGACTCGGCATCAACTACAACCACGACACGCCGCCAGAAGCCGATGCGCTGTGGCAGCTGTTGCTGGCCAAACTGGACGCGCGCGGCTATGGCCACAAGAAGCTGATGATAGAGCCCGGACGCTCGCTGGTCGGAAACGCCGGCGTGTGCCTGACAGAGGTGCTCTACGTCAAGCCAGGCGAGCAGAAGAACTTCTGCATCGTCGATGCAGCCATGAACGACTTGCCGCGTCCTGCGATGTACCAGGCCTTTCACGCCATTGTGCCGATCGCGGCAGCTGGCCCGGACGCGGTTGCGGCAACGTTTGACGTGGTCGGCCCGATCTGTGAAAGCGGCGACTGGCTAGGCCGTGACCGCCCGTTGCTGGTCGCGCCTGGGGACCATCTGGCGGTGCTGTCGGCTGGCGCCTACTGCATGAGCATGGCGAGCAACTACAACACCCGGGGCCGGGCCGCAGAACTCCTGGTCGATGGCTCGACCGTGCACCTGATACGCGAGCGTGAGAGCGCGCAGGACCAGATGCGCCACGAACGGCTGGTCACAGACTGAGATCCGCGGCTTCAGGCAGCGCTGTAGCGCTACTTATTCAGTAGCTGCTCACGCCCGACTGACGGGCGCTGCAGCCTCTTTTTACGTAAATAATTCAGCACGCGCCAGCCCAGCAGCACGGCGATGATGGCGGCATAAACAAACACCTCGGCGAAGTTGTTCTTGCCCGCCCGCATCCAGAAAAAATGCAGCAAGCCCAGGCCGGCAATCAGATACAGCAGCTTGTGCAGCTGTTGCCAGCGCCTGGCGCCCATGGCCTTGATCGCCGCATTGAAGGACGTGGCCGCCAGCGGCGTGAGCAGCAGAAAAGCCGAAAAACCGACCAGAATAAAAGGTCGCTTGGCGATGTCTTTGGCGATATCGGCGAGCTCGAAACCCATGTCAAACCAGCTGTAGCTCAGCAAGTGCATGACGACATAGAAATAGCTGAACAGCCCCAGCATGCGCCTGAAACGCGCCAGCGCCGGCGTGCCGCTGATCACCCGCAAGGGCGTGACGGCAAGCACGATGCAGACAAAACGCAGCGTCCAGTCGCCGGTCGCACGAACCAGCGCCTCGGCCGGATTGGCGCCAAGCTGATTGGTCAGTGCGCCGTAAAACAGCCAGGCAAAGGGCAGCAGGCAGACCATGAAAACAATGGGCTTTGCCGCTGGGTGCAGCAGCCACTTCTGAGGGGAATTCATGGGAAGAAAGCGCCGCAGCGCTGTTCCAAAACGGTTGGCGCCCGCTCGGCGGGCTGTGCGTACCCGTCAGTGACGAGCGTCGAGGCCAGCATCGTTCAAAAATACTTGTTCAAGTCCATGCCGGCGTAAAGCTGGCCGACCTGGGCCTCATAGCCATTGAACATCAGCGTCTTGCGCTTTTTCGCAAACAGGCCGTCTTCGCCTATGCGGCGCTCGGTGGCCTGGCTCCAGCGCGGGTGGTCCACGTTCGGGTTGACGTTGGAGTAAAAGCCATACTCCTGCGCAGCCGCCTTGTTCCAGGCGGTGCGCGGCTCCTTGTCGGTAAAACGGATCTTGACAATGCTCTTGCCGCTCTTGAAGCCGTACTTCCAGGGCAAGACCATGCGTACCGGCGCGCCGTTCTGGTTCGGCAGGACCTCGCCATACATGCCAAAGCTCAGCAGGGCCAGCGGGTGCATGGCTTCGTCCATGCGCAGCGCCTCAACATAAGGCCAGTCCAGCACGCGCGAGCCGACAAATGGCATGGTCTTGGGGTCGGCCTGCGAGATGAACTCCACGTATTTGGCGCTGCCCAGGGGCTCGACCTTCTTGATCAGCTCCGACAGCGAGTAGCCAACCCAGGGAATCACCATGGACCAGCCCTCGACGCAGCGCAGGCGGTAAATCCGCTCTTCCTGCGGACTGAGCTTGAGCAGCTCTTCAAGGGTGTAGCTTCTGGGCTGCTTGACCAGGCCTTCAATCGCCACGGACCAGGGTTTGGTCACCAGCGTGTGGGCATTTTTGGCCGGGTCCGCCTTGTCGGTGCCGAACTCGTAGAAATTGTTGTACGAGGTGCTGTCCTTGTAATCGGTGATCTTGTCCATGCTCAGCGCGCCGGCTACAGCAGATTTACCGCCCGCCAGTGCCGCCAGCTTGCCCGGCCGCTGGACTGCTTGCGCCAGGGCTTCGCGCCCGGCCCAGCTGGCCAGCGCCGCGCCGGCCGCGCCCGTGGCCATCAACTTGATCAGCTCGCGGCGGCTCTGGTAAGCGGACTGGGCCGTGATCTCGCTGGGGACGCTGTGGTCAAACCCACTGGAACTGGTCTTGATGAGCATGGTGAATCCTTGAGGTCGCTGAAAATTTCAGTGGCGGCACGCGCGCTGCGCAGCCGGTTTACAAAGTGCCGTAGCTGTGCAGTCCCGACAAAAACATGTTGACGCCCAAAAAGGCAAATGAGGTCACGGCCAGACCCGTCAGCGCCCACCAGGCTGCCACCGTGCCGCGCAGGCCTTTCATCAGCCGCATGTGCAGCCAAGCCGCGTAATTCAGCCAGACAATCAGCGCCCAGGTCTCTTTCGGGTCCCAGCTCCAGTAACCACCCCAGGCCTCGGCGGCCCACAAGGCGCCCAGCACCGTGGCAATCGTGAAGAAGGCAAAGCCCACCGCAATGGCCTTGTACATCACGTCGTCCAGCACCTCAAAGCTGGGCAGGCGCGCTGCAATGCGCTGGCGTCCGAGCAAAATACCGGACGCGATCAGACCCGAGACGATCAGGTAGCCGACCCAGTAATTGCTGCCGCCTGCCTCCAGCGGCGCCTTGCGAAAAACAATCGGCACAAAGCACAGCACCACGCCAAGCAACCATAAGGGCGTCAATTTGTACCAGCGCGTCTCGCTGGCCTGTTGCTTGATCAGGTAAGCCAGCGACACCATGGCGGCCAACGAGAACATGCCGTAGCCGATGAAGTTGGCCGGCACATGCAGCTTCATCCACCAGCTCTTGAGCGCCGGCACCAGCGGCTGGATTTCGTGGGCTTCGCGTACCACGGTGTACCAGAGCAAAAAGCCCACCGCGGCGCTGACCACCAGCATCACAAACGCGCCCAATGCGCGGGTCTTGTACTGCGCTTCAAAGTAAAGGTAAAAGGTGGCGGTCAACCAGCAGAACAGCACAAACACCTCATACAGATTGCTGACAGGTATATGACCGATATCAGCGCCTATCAGGTAGCTTTCGTACCAGCGCACCAGCGTGCCTATCAGCGCCATGCTGACGGCCACCCAGGCGATTTTCGAGCCCAGTGACTCGAGCGCCTCACTCTGGCTCGATGCCTCGCGGCCGGCGAACATGCCCAGCCAGTAAAAAATGGTACTCATGAAAAACAGCACGCTCATCCAGAGGATGGCCGACTGGCTGGACAGGAAATACTTGAGCCAGAACACCTGGTCGGCCCGTGCCAGATCCCCCTGGTAGGACGCTATACCGAGCAGCGCGAAACCGGTGACCACCACCATGAGCACGCGCAGTGGCCGCCAGAACCAGCCCATCGCAATCGCCGCAGGCATGGCCGCCAGCAAGATGCCTTTTTCGTACACGTCCATGAAGGCGTTGTAGCGCCCAAAGGCGAACAAGCCGCCCACGATGACCAGCACGGCAAAAGCCCAGTCCAGCGCATTGCGCTTGGAAAAGTAGCTTTGGTTCAGGCTCAGTGTGCTGCCCGAAGCGTTTTTCTCAGCGCTCAGGGTGGTCGTGATCGCGTCGCCTGGCCGCGCGGCCACAGAGCTGGAAGAAGTAGTCATAAAGGCGCCTGCAACAGTTTTATTTTCAACATCTCGAACTCTTTGTCACCGTCCATGGTCTTGCGGTTGGTCGACAGCGCCATGGTGGCATGGCTGCTTTCGGCAGATTCTGGCACCGAACGCGTCAAAGCGCTGTCAGGGTCCGAATGACCCGACTGGTCAAATTGCCCCATGCGCGGCGACAACCAGACCCAGACCCGGCGCTCTCGCACATAAAGCATGGCGAACACACCCAGAATCAAAAAGGCGCAGCCCAGATAAACAATGGTCTTGCCCGGCGCCCGCGCGACCTGAAACACGCTGGCCTGAACCTGCGTGAAGTCCTTGAGCTGAAACGCCATAGGCGCAGGGTAGTGGTAGGCGTCCGACAGGCTAAGCACCATCTGGGACATGAAGGCCTGGTTTTTTTCGTCCTGCGCCAAGGGCTTGAGACCGGCTTGCGTGCGCGTGCTCTGCGTCAGCTCGTACAGCACGCCGTTCAGGATGCGGATCAGCACCTCACCGGCTCGGTTGCGCTCAGCCTCGGGCACATTGACCTCCATGAAATCAGAAATCGCCTGCAGGCCCGCCACCGGGGCAGGCTTGCCAGCAGTCACTGCGCCCTCAGGCCCCTGGCCGGCAAACAGCGCCAGCGCCCTTGAGGCCGATGCCGTGAGTTGCTGCACCAGCTCGGGACGTGCGGCGCCAATCGCCTGGCGCGCGTAGCGGCTGACCGCCAGCTCGCGCTGGGCCGGGTCTGCCAGGGCGGCGCGCACACGCAAAAAGGTGTCCATGCCGCCTTCCAGGTCCACCGGAACGCGCAGGTACTGAAAAGCTTCGGCCGGATTTTCACGCACGCCCATCAGGAAAACCGCAGGCGCGGAACTGTCAGCGACCGAATCCATCTTGATCGGCAGCATGTAGTTCTGGTATTCCCTGGCCTGCCCGGCCGCGTCACGCAGCTTGTAGCTCACACTTGGGCCGACGTTGCGCAATTCTTTTTGCGTCACGGTCTTGTGCGCAGACCCCAGGCGCGCATCAATGGCCTGGCGCAAGTCCACCTTGCGAACATCGACACCCGCCGCACCCATGCTGCTGCCAGAGGCGAAGTTCTCGACATTGATGACGCGCAGCGCGGTGTATTCAAGCGTGAGTTTTTCCGCGCCTTCGCCCTGGCCATTGGTCAGGGTGCTGCTGCTGCCAATCGTGCCCTGAATTTCAAAGGGCTTGCTGGCTGCGGCCATGGGCACGGCCTTGAGCGTGACGCTGGAGCCGCCGTCATCAAAGCTGGACTGGTAAATCTCCACGCCCTTGTAGCTGGCCGGGTGGTTGACCTCGACCCGCGCCGGTACGGCCGCGCCGCTTTCCTTGTCGTGAATGACGATGTCACTGGCGAACAGCTTGGGCATGCCGGTGGAGTAGTACTCGACGATGAACTTTTTAAGTTCGATCGAAAACGGCAACTCCTGCAAGAGCACACCGCCCGGCTGGTTCAAGATGGCTGTGCTGGACTGCGCGCCTTCGGAAACCAGCAAGTTGGCACGAAACGTCGGGTTGCTGTCGCTCAGGCGGTGCTGCAGCGGCACATCGGCAATCAGGCCGCCGCCGGTGTAAGTCGACTTGCCATGCAGCAGCATTTGCGCGCGCACAATCATGTCGCCATCAAGCAAACCACCCACGCAGACCAGCACGATGGCGCTGTGCGCCGCGATATAGCCGAGCTTGTTGGCCGATCCTTTTTTGGCCGCCACCATCCAGCCCGAAGCGGCTGAGGGTTCATCCGACAACTTACGCTGCTGCAGCTTGACCTTCCAGCCGCCTTGCACCAGCGTCTGCCCGATACGACGGGCCGCCACCTCGGCTGGCTCGGCCAGCAGGCTTTCAGCGCGGTGACCAAAAGCCTTCAAGCTTTGCTCGCGCAGGTTTTCCTTGAGCTGGTTCAGGTCCAAAAGAATTTTTGGCGCGTTGCGGGCAATGCACAAAGAGGTGGAGGTCACCAGAAAAGCCAGAATCAGCAAAAACCACCAGGCGCTGTAGACCGTGTTCAGGCTGGTCAGGCTGAAGACCTGAGCCCAGAACGGTCCGAACTGGTTCACATAATTGCCCAGCGGCTCCTGCTGCTTGAGCACGGTGCCAATTACCGAGGCGATGCAAATCACCGTCAGCAGCGAAATCGAGAAGCGCATCGATGACAGCAACTCGACCAATGCCCTCAGGGTGCGAGAGCCCCAGTTGACTTTCATGCCTTGTGTGGAAACTGTCATGCAAGCAATCTTGGGTTGATGTGCGTCTGCGGTCCGGGGAAAAACGGGGCGACCAGCAGAAAGGCGGGAACAACAAACAAAAAGGCGGACTTTCGTCAGAAAGACCGCCTCGGATAGGACTGGTTTTGCGCGACTCGGTTCAATCAGCCCGTCAATCTGCGTGAATTCTCAGCAAAATGACAAGCCTTGCCCGGTCAGCCAACCTGGCCTGATTTAGCGCAAGCCGGCGATGTAGTCAGACAGCGCGCGAATCTCACGGTCATTGAGCTTGGCGGCGACCTGGTTCATTTGCAGGCTGTTTTTGCGCACGCCGTCACGGAAAGACGTCAGTTGGGCGGCAACATACTCACCATGCTGGCCGGCCAGACGTGGGTACTGGGCAGGAATGCCGGCACCGGTCGGGCTGTGGCAGCCGGCGCAGGCGGCGATCTGGCGATCAGACACGCCGCCGCGGTAAATCCGCTCGCCCAAGGCCACCAGCTCTTTGTCTTTGGCAAAACCGGCCTTGGCCTTTTTCGAAGCCGCCCAGTAAGCGATATTCTTCATGTCGTCATCGGACAGCGTCGATGCGAAGCCCTGCATGATGGCGTTCTTGCGTTTGCCGGACTTGAATTCCTGCAATTGCTTGACAAGGTACTCGGGGTGTTGCTGCGCCAGCTTGGGGTTGGCGGGCGTGCCGGAGTTGCCATCGACGCCGTGACAGCTCACGCACACGGCGTTAAAGCTGGCTTCGCCTTTGACAAGGTCGGGTTTGCTCACTTTGGCGGGTGCAGCAGCTTCGGTCTTGGCGTGTTCAGCGGCGGCTTCGCCAGCTGCAAACGACGACATGGCGGGCACGACAAGGAGGGCGGCCAGGAGGGAAGTAACGAACAGCTTCATATCGGAGGGGGTGTTTTAATGGGTTGTCGCACAGAACTTAGAACTTTCTGATTTTACAATGGCTTCTGAGCATGCCCCAATATTGAGGTATTTCAGCGCCAAACCGCCGCCCATACCGCCCCCCGCCTCCTGGACCGGTGCACGGGCTCAGCCTCCAGCCCCCTAGCCCGCAGACCCAGCCGATTTTTGGCGCCACATTTTCAGGGACCGCCCCACCATGACCGACACCAGCTCCAATCCAACCGCCGCCGCGACTACCAAGACCCCCAAGGCCCAACTGCCAGCGGGTGTTGATCCCAAGATCGCCATGGGTTGGCTGCACACGGCTAAATTTTTGACCACGGCGCCCGAGCTCAAACATCTGCCTCGAGTGGATGTGCCCGAAATCGCTTTCGTGGGCCGCTCCAACGCGGGTAAGTCCACCTGCATCAACACGCTGACCCAGCAACACCGGCTCGCTTATGCATCAAAAACGCCGGGCCGCACGCAAAGCATCAACTTGTTCACCCTCGGCAAGCAGGGCGTGACCGATGCAGTGCTGGCCGACTTGCCGGGCTACGGCTATGCGGCGGTGCCCAAGGAAGCCAAATACCGTTGGCAACAGGTCATGGGCAATTACCTGCAGACGCGTGACAACCTCAAGGCCGTGGTGCTGTTGTGTGACCCGCGCCTGGGCCTGACCGAGCTCGACGAAATTTTGCTGGATGTGATCCGGCCCCGGGTGGTCGAAGGCCTGAAGTTTCTGGTGCTGCTGACCAAGTCCGACAAGCTCAACAAGACCGACGCCGCCAAGGCGCTGTCCATCGTCAAGCTGCAGGCCGGTGGCGGCGACGTCAAGCTCTTTTCCGCACTCAAGCGCCAGGGCGTGGAAGAGGTCGCGCAGCATTTGTGGGACTGGGCGCATCCGGTTGAAAAGCCGGCGAAAAAAATCAAGCTGGCACCAGCCGCAGCTACTGATGGCGACGAGGAAGCCGACGAGCCGCAGGCGCCAGCAGCCGACTGAGCAAGCGCGCAAGGCAACTCTGGCTGCTTGCAGGCGGCATGAGTCGCTACAAAATATATAGCTGCTCGCACCCGTAGCCATTGGGTTCAAGCAACTTTTAATGCTTGAATCCGGTCTTCTCCGGGGCTTCCCGGCGATGCCGGCTCAATAAAACGAGGGCTGGCCTGCTGGTCGGGTCTTGAAGCGTTTGTGAACCCAGTAATACTGCGCCGGATAGCGCGTGATGTAGCCCTGCAGACGGGTATTCATCAAGGCGGTATCGGCGACCGCGTCATCACTCGGAAAGTTGGGCCAGGGCGCCATCACCTCGACCTCGTAACCGTCTGGCGTGATGCGTGGAATCAGGGGCAGCACCTTGGCCCGTCCAAGTTTGGCAAAGCGCGATAGCGACGGCACTGTGGCTGTCGGCAGACCAAAAAATGGCACGAACACCGAATCCTCAGGACCGAAGTCCATGTCAGGCAGCAGGTAAAGCGGCTGGCCCTGTCGCAGCGCTGCGACTATGGGTTTGATGCCGTCTATGCGCCCAAACAGACGCAGGTTGCCAAAGCGCTGGCGGCCGCGCAGTATCCATCTGTCGACCAGCTTGTTCGACTGGTCCGTGTAAATGGTGGTCGAAGGCCGCGGAATCTGCAAGGCCACCGCAGCCCATGCCGCATCGAGCCCGAAAAAATGCGGCAGAAATATCACGGTCGGATCGGTCCCCGCCAACTCGTCCACCGCACCGCTCAGCCGCACCCGCTGGCGCACCCGCGCTGTCGGCGCATGCCACAACCACGCGCGGTCCAGCCAGGCCTGGGCGAAATAGATAAAGGTCAGCTGCGTCAGTTTGCGCCGCTCAAGCTCAGACAGTGTCGGGAAGCACAGCGCCAGATTGACAGCCACCACACGCCGGCGGGATGCGACCAGCGCATACAGCGCCCAACCCAGCAGAAAGCCCAAGCCGCGAACCCAGGACAGTGGCAAGACTGCAAGCGATTGCATGAGCAAAATGCCCGCGCGGGTCAATACCTGCCTGAGCATCTGGTGAAACGTTTTCAAGCCGCATCCTTTCGCGGCGACTTGTAGCGCCCATAACCCCACAAATACTGGCCAGGCTGGCTCAGCACAATCGCCTCTATGGCCTGGTTGATCCGGGTGACCAGCGTCAGCAGATCGGCCTTGCTGGCTCGCGCGTCTTCAGCCACCACAGGCGGCCAGATTTTGACCACATAGCCACGGCCACGGGGCAGTCGTTCGGCGCTGACCGGCAGCAGCACAGCGCCACTTTGCAGCGCCAGCCGCGCCGCCAGCGTCATGGTGTAGGCCGGTTTGCCAAAAAACGGCGCCCACAGCCCGAGTCCTTCGGGCGGAACCTGGTCGGTCAGCAGCGCGACGGCCTGGTTGGCCTTGAGGGCTTTATGCATCAGGCGTATGCCGCTCAGGCTGGCCGGGACCACCGTCAACTGCGGCCGCTGCCGGCTCGCTTGCTCCAAAGAGGCGAGCCAGGACTTACGGGCAGGCCGGTAAATCGCCGTTATCGGGCCATACAACTCGGCCAAAGCCTGCGGGCCGAGCTCAAAACTGCCGCAATGAGGTCCAAAAAAAATGACCCCTTTGCCCTCTGCAAAGGCCTGCGACGCATGGGCCTGGCCTTCAAACCGGACCTTGTCCAGGCATGATTCTCTTTGCGGCCTGAGCCAGAGTTTTGGCAACTCCGCGACAAAACGCCCGGCCTCGGCAATCGCTGGCCGGGCAAGTTCAAAAGGCAAGCCGGCCTGCGCCACATTGGCGCGAAACTGCGCACGGTAGCGGGGACTGGCGGCCCACACCAGCCACCCCAAAACGCCGCCCAGAGCGTGCAATACGGCCAGAGGCCAGACAGACAAAAAACGAAATAACCAGAGCATCCAGGCGATCAAAAAAAGTAAAGAGGGGGCGGTGAAAAAATGAAACAGCGGGCAAAAAGCAGGGTCTGACGTGGCGTCTTATAATCGGGCCTGTCGCTGAGTTACTGAACAACTTGCAGAGCGACATTAAACCAAACTGCTAAAGCGTTCGCCGAGGCATTCCAAGCTGGCAACGCGCCAACTAACTTTAATGGAGTGTACAAAATGGCGAACGATTTTCTCTTTACCTCTGAATCCGTCTCTGAAGGCCACCCGGACAAGGTCGCCGACCAGATTTCCGATGCCATTCTGGATGCCATCTTCAAACAAGACCCGCTGTCACGCGTGGCCGCCGAAACCCTGACCAACACCGGATTGGTGGTTCTGGCGGGTGAAATCACCACCAACGCCCATGTGGATTACATCCAGGTGGCACGCGACACCATCAAGCGCATTGGCTACGACAACACCGAATACGGCATTGACTACAAGGGCTGCGCGGTCATGGTCTGCTATGACAAGCAGTCCAACGACATCGCCCAGGGCGTAGACCATGCGTCAGACGACCACCTGAACACGGGCGCTGGCGACCAGGGCCTGATGTTTGGCTACGCCTGCGACGAAACACCAGAGCTGATGCCTGCACCAATTTATTATGCGCACCGCCTGGTCGAGCGCCAGGCCCAGCTGCGCAAGGACGGCCGCCTGCCTTTCCTGCGCCCTGACGCGAAAAGCCAGGTCACCATGCGCTACGTCGATGGCAAGCCGCACAGCATTGACACAGTGGTGCTGTCGACCCAGCACAGCCCGGACCAGAGCGAAACCCCGCACAAGATGAAGGCCTCGTTCATCGAAGCCATCATCGAAGAAATCATCAAGCCGGTGCTGCCCAAGGGCATGCTGACCAAGGACACCCGCTACCTGATCAACCCGACCGGCCGTTTTGTCATAGGCGGCCCGCAAGGCGATTGCGGCCTGACCGGTCGCAAGATCATTGTGGACACCTACGGCGGTGCCTGCCCGCACGGCGGCGGCGCCTTCAGCGGCAAGGATCCGAGCAAGGTTGACCGTTCAGCCGCCTATGCAGCGCGCTATGTTGCAAAAAACATCGTGGCAGCCGGCCTGGCCAAGCAATGCCAGATTCAGGTGGCGTATGCGATTGGCGTGGCCAAGCCCATGAACGTGACGGTGTACACCGAAGGCACGGGCGTGATTTCTGACGAAAAACTCTCGGCGCTGGTGCAGGAACACTTTGACCTGCGGCCAAAAGGCATCATCCAGATGCTCGATCTGCTGCGCCCCATCTATGAAAAGACCGCAGCCTACGGCCACTTCGGTCGCGACGAACCAGAATTCACCTGGGAGCGTACCGATAAAGCTGCGGCCCTCCGGGCTGCAGCCGGCTTGTAAAAGCCGCCGCGCATCGCGCGGTATTGGGATGCGGGCGAAGTTCATATTCGCGTAGCGAATGTGAACGCAGACCAAAAGACGGACAAGGCAGCTGCGCTGCGAGCGGCTGCGGGCCTCTAAATCAGAGCCAGCAAATCAAAAAGCCACCTGACTTAACTGCAGGTGGCTTTTTTTCGTCCAAGCCTCGGCACAACAGCAGCGCATCATGGCTTCAGATAGTCCAGACTGAGCTTGCCCGCCGCAGCCGCCAGGCCACTCACAGCAGAGCCCCAGGCCATGTCCAGCAGTGTCAAGCCCACCGGCCAGTTCTTGATCACCGCGAGGTTGGTCAGGTCATAGGTGGCATAGGCAAAAAAGCCAAACAAGGCGCCCATGCCCGCCACCCGCAGCACGCTGCTTCCGGTTTCGCCGGGTAACACGGCAAAAACCAGCAAGCCCACAGGAAACAGCAGATAAAAAGCGGCAGCGGCCAGTAAATTGGGGGAATCCGTGAGCAAGCTGCCCATGCCTTGCTGGTACCACGACACAGCGATCACGCGAAGCCAAAGCATGTCCACCAAAAACATGCACAGAAACACGGTGAGGTAGATACCCAAATATTTCAACATGGCGCCTCCGGTTGTAACAAGGTTGTGTCGGCGGCTTGCCGTCTTTTCATGATATCCGCAAGCGGGCAAAGTCAGGTCAGCTAAACGGTAGCCCCTTGAATCTTGACGTGCATCAATACGCCCAGGGCCAGACTCCATAAGCTCTGCGTATTCGACTCATTTCAGCCGTCCAGCGCCGGTAAATCACCGATGCCCAGCAGCTACACCCCCACTATGAATCTTGCTCTGCCCCAAGCTCCTCTCCAAGCGCTCACGCCAGCCATTCCACATCGCAAAGTCATACGTTCCTGGCTGGCGCCGATTTCCAACAAAAACACCGCCTGGGCCTTGTGCCTGGTGCTGGTCGACCTGGCGCTGTTCGCCCTGCTGCTCACCGCGGCCGTGCTTTTGACACAGCCAGCGCTGAAAGTCCTGGCCGGAATCCTCAGCGGCCTGGTGATTGGCCGGCTATTCATCCTGGGCCACGACGCCTGCCACCAAAGCCTGACCGAGCACCGACGACTCAACCGTTGGCTGGGGCGTCTGGTCTTCATGCCCTCGCTCACGCCTTACAGCCTCTGGGATGTTGGCCACAACGTGGTCCATCACGGTTATACCAACCTCAAGGACTTCGACTTTGTCTGGCAGCCACACGCCCAGCAAGCTTATGCCGAGATGCCAGCCTGGCGCCAGGCGCTGGAGCGGCTGTACCGAAGCGGCTGGGCGCCTTGGCTCTACTACCTGGTGGAGATCTGGTGGAAACGCATGTACTTTCCATCGAGGAAAGTCATGCCTACACGCCGCTTTATTTTCATGGCTGATTGCGTACTCGTCACGGCGGTAGCAGCCGTGTGGGTCGCAGCGCTGGTCTACGCGGCGCGGGCTTCCGGCCAATCCGTGGCCTGGGTGCTGGGTTCTGCCTTTGTGTTGCCGCTGTTTGTCTGGAACGCATTGATCGGTTTCGTCGTCTACGTTCACCACACGCACACCAGCGTCGCCTGGTACAACAACAAAAAAGAATGGTCCGCCGCCAGCCCCTTTGTGTCGACCACCGTGCACCTGCGCTTTGGCGCCGGCCTGGGCGCGGCCCTGCATCACATCATGGAACATACGGCGCACCATGTAGACATGGGTGTGCCGCTTTACCGCCTCAAACAAGCGCAGGCCTTGCTGGAAGAAAAAATGCCGGGTGCCATCGTGGTCCAGCGTTTTTCATGGGCCTGGTATTTCGAGACCGCCAAGCGCTGCAAGCTCTACGATTTTGAAAAGCAATGCTGGACGGACTTCTCGGGCCGGCCAACCAGCCCGCCCAAACAGCCTGCAGCCATAGAAAGCTAGGCTGTTGCTCCGCCAGCACCTTCGGCGTCTTCGGAGCCGCGCACCAGCAGCACCGGAACTGGCGAAAGACGCAATATCTGCTCGGCGTCACTGCCCACGAAAACCCGTCGAAAGCCGCGCCGGCCATGCGTGCCTATGACAATCAGTTCAGCCGGCCAACTCAGCGCCTGTGCCACGACAGCATCACACAAGCGGCCGCTACCGTCGTCTATAAGCATTGTTTCTGCGCTGACGCCGCCGGCCGCAGCCGTGTCCTGACACTGTTTCAGGATTTTTTGCCCCTCTTCGCGCAGCACGGGCAGCAGGTCGCTGACAAATACTGCAGGCGATTCAAAGCCGCCTATGTAGGCAAAAGGATCGACAAAGTGCAGCAGCTTCAGGCGTGCGCCTGTGAGTTTGGCCAGTTTGATGGCCTCGTTCAGACCACGGTTGGAAGTGGGACTGCCGTCCACGGGCACCAGAATTTGCTTGTACATGATCAACTCCATTGATGCGTTCGGCGAATTTGCCGGCTACGGCTTTTAGTGTGATCGCGGCGCATGCAGCAAGCCTTGACAAGGCTCAACAACAAAGAAAAAAGAGTGCCGGCGCCCAGCCCAAGCGCGAAAGTTCGCGCGGTCTAATCGAGCGCAACCAACTCGAGGTAATCCGGCACGCTGCAAGTCCAATGCAGTTCGCGCTCTATGCGTTGGCGCATGGCGTCGGCCGCATCCGGCTCACCGTGCGTGATGAAGGTCCGCCTCGGAGTCCGCTCAAAAGCGCGCAGCCACTGAACAATCTCTGCCCCATCGGCATGCGCCGAAAGCGTTGTGAGCGCTTGTACCTCGGCGCGCACCGGTACATCCGTGCCGTGAATGCGTATGGTCTGGGCGCCTGCAAGCATGGCCGCGCCGCGCGTGCCGCCCGCCTGGTAGCCGGCAAACAAAATGGTGTTGCGCTCATGTGGCAAAAAAGCCTTCAGATGGTGTACCACACGCCCGCCCGTCGCCATGCCGCTGGCCGCAATGATCACCATGGGGCCGCGCTTTTTATTCAGCGCCTCGGATTCCTCCGGACTGTTGACAATGTGCGCGGCGCTGCACATGGCCTCGCACTCGCTGAACGACAGCCGGTGTTCTGTGCGGTAGGTCCGGTAGAGCTCGGTCGCATTGGCGGCCATGGGACTGTTCAGGTAAATCGGCAGATCCGCGATCGCCCCTTTGCTTTTCAGCAAATGCATGCAGTACAGAAGGCTTTGCGCCCGCCCCACTGCAAACGCCGGAATGATCACGGCGCCGCCACGCGCCGACGTGCGCTTGATCACGTCCGCCAGTTTGTCCAGCGGGTCGTCCTTTTCATGCAGGCGGTTGCCATAAGTCGACTCGACCACCAGGTAGTCGGCTGGCGGCGGCACCTGCGGCGCGGCCAGCACCAGATCCTGGGGTCGGCCAATATCGCCGGAGAACAGTATCGAGCGTTTATCGCTGCGAATATGCACAAAGGCTGAGCCCAGCATGTGACCCGACGGCGTCAAGCTTGCGGTCAAGCCCGCTACGGGACTGAAGTCCTGATGAAAAGCGACCCCCTTGAACTGCCGCAAGCAGCGCTCGGCATCGGCGCGCGTGTACAGCGGCAATGCCGGCTGATGCTTGGAGAACCCGTGCCGGTTGGCGTAGTTCGCCTCTTCCTCCTGCAGATACCCGCTGTCCGGCAGCAAGATGCTGCACAGGTCAAGAGCCGCCTCCGTGCAATACACCGTGCCTCTAAACCCTTGCCGTACCAGCAGCGGGACATAACCGCTGTGGTCAATATGGGCATGCGTGAGAACCACGGCATCGATGTCGCTGGCCGGAACCGGCAGCGCCGCCCAGTTACGCAGACGCAGCTGTTTGTAGCCCTGAAACAGGCCGCAGTCGACCAAGAGCTTTGCGCCCTCATGCTGCAGCAGGTATTTGGAGCCGGTGACGGTGCCTGTCGCACCCAAAAACTGAAGATTCAAGGTATGCCCCAAAAGCCTGCAAGACGCATTTGGATCTTAGGCAGCAAGCTGCTGCCGGCATTGACGCAGCGCAAGCTTTGCCCGAACGTAGCGCCAGCAAGGCATAGAAAATACCGCGTCCTTATTCTGGACCCTTGAAAACGGTCACAAATGCTCCTATGATTAGCACTCGACGGTATTGAGTGCTAACAAGCCCTGCTCAAACCGCGCAATGCCAGGCGCCAGCTGCATTAGTTGGTGCTTTTGATTTTTAAACCCATTGTTTTAAAACAAGGAGCTCTCATGAAACTTCGTCCTTTGCACGACCGCGTGATCGTCAAACGCGTGGAAAACGAAACCAAAACCGCCTCCGGCATCGTCATTCCTGACAGCGCTGCTGAAAAGCCTGATCAAGGCGAAGTTCTGGCTGTCGGTCCTGGCAAAAAGAATGACAAGGGCGAAATCAGCGCCATGG
This sequence comes from Comamonadaceae bacterium, assembly GCA_947443645.1. Lineage (GTDB taxonomy): Bacteria > Pseudomonadota > Gammaproteobacteria > Burkholderiales > Burkholderiaceae_C > Polaromonas. The sequence continues at coordinate 203,349 of CANEXF010000003.1, forward strand.
CCGTCAAGGTCGGCGATCGCGTCCTGTTCGGCAAATACAGTGGCCAGACCGTCAAGGTCGATGGCGACGAATTGCTGGTCATGAAAGAAGACGACCTGTTTGCTGTTGTCGAGAAGTAATTCTCAGGCGACCTTCAGTCACTATTAAATTAATAGCTGCTTGCGCCCGTATTTATTGGGCTAGCGGCTTAAATGACCCTTATTTAACCCTTTTTAGGAGCCACACATGGCAGCAAAAGACGTAATTTTCGGCGGCGAAGCCCGCGCACGCATGGTCGAGGGTGTCAACATCCTGGCCAACGCCGTCAAGGTAACCCTGGGCCCTAAAGGCCGTAACGTGGTGCTCGAGCGCTCTTTCGGCGCCCCTACGGTGACCAAGGACGGTGTCTCCGTCGCCAAGGAAATCGAACTCAAAGACAAGCTGCAGAATATGGGCGCGCAGATGGTCAAGGAAGTCGCTTCCAAGACCTCCGACATCGCTGGTGACGGCACCACGACCGCTACCGTGCTGGCACAAGCCATCGTTCACGAAGGCATGAAGTACGTTGCCGCCGGCATGAACCCGATGGACCTGAAGCGCGGTATCGACAAGGCTGTCACGGCTCTGGTCGAAGAACTGAAGAAAGCTTCCAAAGCCACCACCACTTCGAAAGAAATCGCACAGGTCGGCTCGATCTCTGCCAATTCTGACGAAACCATCGGCAAGATCATTGCTGATGCAATGGACAAAGTCGGCAAAGAAGGCGTCATCACTGTTGAAGACGGCAAATCACTTGAGTCCGAGCTCGACGTGGTTGAAGGCATGCAGTTTGACCGCGGCTACCTGTCGCCTTACTTCATCAACAACCCTGAAAAGCAGTCGGCGATCCTGGACAACCCGTTTGTCCTGCTCTACGACAAGAAAATCAGCAACATCCGTGACCTGCTTCCTACGCTGGAACAAGTCGCCAAGGCTGGCCGTCCACTGTTGATCATCGCTGAAGAAGTTGATGGCGAAGCTCTGGCAACGCTGGTGGTCAACACCCTGCGCGGCATTTTGAAAGTGGTGGCTGTCAAGGCTCCAGGCTTCGGCGATCGCCGCAAAGCCATGCTCGAAGACATCGCCTGCCTGACCGGCGGCAAGGTCATCGCTGAAGAAGTTGGCATGTCGCTTGAAAAAGCCACGCTGGCTGACCTCGGCCAGGCCAAGCGCATCGAAGTCGGCAAGGAAAACACCATCATCATCGACGGTTCCGGTGCTGCTGCTGACATCGAAGCCCGCGTCAAACAAGTGCGCGTCCAGATCGAAGAAGCGACCAGCGACTACGACCGTGAAAAACTGCAAGAGCGCGTGGCCAAGCTGGCCGGCGGTGTTGCCGTGATCAAGGTTGGCGCTGCCACCGAAGTCGAAATGAAAGAAAAGAAAGCCCGTGTTGAAGACGCACTGCACGCTACGCGCGCTGCTGTGGAAGAAGGCATTGTGGCTGGCGGCGGCGTGGCTCTGCTGCGTGCCAAGCAAACCGCTGGCGTCATCAAGGGCGACAACGCTGACCAGGACGCCGGCATCAAGCTGGTGCTCAAGGCCATCGAAGCGCCTTTGCGCGAGATCGTTTACAACGCAGGCGGCGAAGCCTCTGTGGTGGTGAACGCCGTGCTGGCCGGCAAAGGCAACTTTGGCTTCAATGCAGCCAACGACACCTACGGTGACATGATCGAAATGGGTATCCTGGACCCAACGAAAGTGACCCGCACCGCACTGCAAAACGCAGCCTCCGTCGCATCCCTGATGCTGACGACCGAAGCCATGATTGCTGAAGCTCCAAAAGACGAAGCTGCTGGCGGCGGCATGGGCGGCGGCGACATGGGTGGTATGGGCGGCATGGGCGGCATGGGCATGTAATTTCCGGGGACGCAGCCTGATCTGCGTTCAAAAGCCCAAAGGGCCACAGCGCGAAAGCGCTGTGGCCCTTTTTTTATGCGTCGAAAAATATGCCGAAACTGCTTATAGCGCTTTAAATACTTGCTGTTTAAGCTAGCAAATTTATAGCGAACTCGGCATGAAAGCCTTATTTTTCGGCCATTCCCAAAGCCTTGTCGTAATAGGACAGGTCCAGGTATTTGGCCGGGTCCGGCGCACGTCCGCCCCATTGCCCTTCCATTTCAGCGCGCATCGCGAGCACGTTACGAAAGCCCTCAAGACTGAAGCGCGCATCCACGGCCAAACCGAAACCCGGTGTGGTCAGGGCTTCGTAGCTTTGCGCCGCCACAGTCGGCGGCAGCTTGAAACGGTCTTCGAGCAACTTGATCATCTCAGCGCGATTTGCCGGATCCATGGCGTAGCGCGAGCCTTCAATATAGGCGGCCATGTAGCGCTCCAGCGCAGAAGCATTGGCGCTCGCCCAAGTTCTCATCACAAACGCACCCTGGGCCTGGTAGGGGCCAGCCAGATCCGTGGCGCGACCCAGGCTCTTGATGCCGCGCTCACGCACAGTGAAAGAAAACGGTGGGTTCACCATGCTGGCGACCAGTTCGGGGTTGCTCACCATGGCGGCTGAACGCCCCTGGGTACCACCGGCGAGCTTGAGGCTGTAGTCGCGACCTTCGAGCAGACCATTATTTTTGAGGATCTTCTTGGCAACCAGCGCGTAGGCGGTGTTCGGTGCATCCACCGCAAGTGATTTGCCGCGGATGTCGGCGAAGGACGCGATCTCGGGTCTGACCATGAACTCATTCATGCCAGAGTCACCACCCATCACAATGATCACGTCATCTTTAGCCACTTCGACCATGGCCACCGCGTTATCAACCGCTGCAATCGCGATCTCAAACCGCCCGGCCGGCAACCCGGCGCGCTGGGCATCGGAGTTGGGCGTGTTTTGCACCTCAATCGTCAGACCGCGCCTGGTGAAAAATCCTTTGTCTATCGCAGCCAGTAGCGGGAGATTGCTGGAGCCCGGAAACACATTGACGCGCAGGGTAGCGGGCGCAGGCGCCGTGGCGCAGCCCGCAATGAAAACAGCCGCAAACGCAGCTGCAGCCGAGAAAAAACGACGATGCATAAACAGTCTCCTACATAGTTATTGATGTGGAAACGATTATCCGGCATCGCCCGGAAAGCCCTGCCCGCACGCAGGCGTCAGTGACTACAGCAAGCGCTGCAACAAGCCCGCCGTGGAGGCATCCAGCCCTGCCAGCTCACCACTTTGCAAGCGTGGCTCAATATCCTGCGCCAGCATCTTGCCAAGCTCGACGCCCCATTGGTCAAAGCTGTTGATGCCCCAGATCGCACCGCTGACAAACACGCGGTGCTCTTGCAGTGCCAGCAGCGCGCCCAAGCTGGTCGGTGTGAGCTGATCTAGCAGCAAGAAACTGCTGGGCCGGTTGCCGGGGAAATGCTTGTGGCCGCCCACATCCACTTTTCCCTGCATCAGCGCTTGTGCCTGCGCCAGCACATTGGCCAGCAGCTTTTCCTGGTGGCCGGCCAGCTGATAAGAGGCCTTTTTGACCGCGATAAATTCAGCTGGAACCACGCTGGTGCCCTGGTGCAGCAACTGAAAATAAGCGTGCTGGCCGTTAGTGCCGGGCTCGCCCCAGAGCACAGGCGCGGTGTCAAACGGCAAAGCCTGGCCCTGGCTGTCCACACGCTTGCCATTGCTCTCCATTTCAAGCTGCTGCAGATACGCTGGCAGGCGGCGCAGGCCGCTGCTGTAGGGCGCAATGCTGCGGCTGCTAAAGCCGTGAAAATTCCGGTACCAAACGTCGAGCAGACCCAGCCGAATTGGCAGGTTTTGCGCCAGCGGCGCCGTGCGAAAGTGTTCGTCCATGGCATGCGCGCCGGCCAGCAGCGCACGAAAGCCCTCAGCGCCTATGGCTATCGCGATCGGCAGGCCAATTGCCGACCAGAGCGAATAGCGGCCGCCCACCCAATCCCAAAAGCCAAACGTGGTGCTGATGCCAAAAGCGCTGGCGGCTTGCACATTGCTCGTCAAGGCCGCGAAGTGCCGGCCAATATCGCTGCCGCCTTGTGCTTCAAACCAGTGCCGCGCCGACCGCGCGTTGAGCATGGTTTCAGCTGTCGTGAAGGTCTTGGAAGCAATCAGGAACAGCGTATTTTTGGGTTTCAGCTGCGCCAACACGCCAGACAACTCGGCGGCGTCGACGTTGGAGACAAAGTGAAAGCGCTTGCCCAAGACGGCAAAGGCATTGAGTGCCAGCACCGCCATTTGCGGCCCCAGGTCCGAGCCGCCTATGCCGATGTTGACGATGTCGGTGATGGCCTCGTCGGCCCGCACCTGCTCCGCATAGGCCAGCATGGCGTCCAGCGTCGCATGCACCTCGGCTTGCAAGTCCGCTATTTTATTTATAGCTGCTCGCGCTGGATGGTATTGAGGCGCAGCCGGATTCCTCAACAGGAAATGCATCACGGCGCGCTGCTCGGTGGTGTTGACATGCGCACCAGCAAACATCGCATCGCGGTGCTGCTCCAGCCCGCACTGGCGCGCCAGCTCAAACAGCAGCGACTCGGTCGCGGAATCCAGCAGGTTTTTCGACAGGTCGGCAAAGACATGCGGCGCGTCCTGGCTAAAGCGTGCAAAGCGCTGGGGATCAGCGGCAAACGCATCGCGCAGGTCAAACGCCTTGCCCGACTGGTCATACAGGGCCTGCAACGCGGCCCAGGCGGGCGTCTGGTCGCAACGCGTACGGTTCATAAGCTCCATCCTGTTTGCACGACTGGCCCTTGCACTATGGCGCTCAGGCGGGGACGCTGCGCTGGCCTCAAGCGGCCGCCAGCATCAACTGCTCAAGCTTGACGGCGTCGGCGGCGAATGCGCGTATGCCTTCAGCGAGCTTTTCTGTCGCCATGGCATCCTGGTTCAGGGCATAGCGAAAACCAGCTTCATCAAAATTCACGGCCGGCAAATCCAGCGCCTTGGCCGCGGTGGCGTCCAGCGCCCGGACCAGCGGCGCATCGCTGCCTGCCAGCTGCGCCAGCAACTCCGGACTGATGGTCAGCAGGTCGCAACCGGCCAGAGCCGTGATCTGGCCAAGGTTGCGAAAACTCGCACCCATGACTTCGGTGGCAATGCCAAAGTGCTTGTAATGGTTGTAAATCTCCCGCACCGACTTCACGCCCGGGTCGTTGGCGCCGGCATTGTCGGCCTCGACCCAGGACGCGCCAGCCGATTTTTTGTACCAGTCATAAATACGGCCAACAAAAGGCGATATCAGCTGCACCTTGGCCTGACCGCAGGCCACCGCCTGGCAAAACGAGAACAGCAGCGTCAAGTTGGTGTGAATGCCGCGCTGCTCCAGCTTTTGCGCCGCCTGAATGCCTTCCCAGGTCGCGGCCACCTTGATCAGCACGCGGTCGATGTTCACGCCTTCGGCCTGGTACAGCTCAATGATGCGTTCGCCTCGGCTATAGGTAGCCGCGGCATCAAAACTCAGGCGCGCGTCGACCTCGGTGGACACCCGGCCCGGCACGATGGACAGGATTTCACAGCCAAAACGCACCAGCAGCCGGTCCATGACTTCGTCCATGGCGCGCCCCTTGAAGCGGGCGACCGTCGCGCTGAGCAGCGGCGCGTAATCGGGCTTTTGCACCGCCTTGAGAATAAGCGAAGGGTTGGTCGTCGCATCCTGCGGCTTGAACTGCGCGAGTTGTTTGAAGTCGCCGGTATCGGCCACCACGGTCGTGAACTGTTTGAGCGCGTCGAGTTGGGTCATGGCTAAAGTGTATTCTGCAAGCTTGCTGTAGTCTGTCAGGCAGTTGCCCGTTTTTTGCACCGCGTGCAAATACAGCTGCTTGCCATTATGACAAGCACGCACGGCAGTTGATGACTTGAAAACCGGGAAAGACCACGATGAGTTTTGATCTGATTTTGTTTGGTGGCACGGGCGATCTGGTGTGGCGAAAACTTTTGCCGGCACTGTTTCAGGCTTTTCGCCACGGCTCACTGCCCGAAGGCGGGCGCATCGTCGGTGTGGCGCGTGACGACTTGAGCGATGCGCAATACCGGGCCCTGATCAAGTCACGCTTTGATGATGTTGAGCTCGCCAAGCGCCCCAGCGACGAGGAGTTCTCGCGCTTTTCCGACCTGCTTTTTTACCTGCGCATGGATCTGTCCAGCCCGGCGGACTATCCACGACTGGCCGCCAAACTGCAAGAGCATTCTGCGGATACGGTGGTAATGTATCTTGCAACAGCGCCCGGCCTGTTCACAACTTTTTGCGAACAGATTGCCGTGGCCGGACTCAATGGCCCACAGATGCGTGTGGTGCTCGAAAAGCCCCTGGGCCAAGACCTGGCATCGAACCGCGCCATCAACGAAAGCGTGCGCCGGGTCTTCAGCGAACGCCAGATTTTTCGCATTGACCACTACCTTGGCAAGCCGTCGGTACAAAACCTGTTTGCGCTGCGTTTCGGCAATGCGCTGTTCGAGCCGATATGGCGACGCGAAAACATCGCCAATATCCAGATCACGATTGCCGAAGAACTGGGCGTTGAAAAACGCGGCACCTTTTACGACAGCACCGGCGCCTTGCGCGACATGGTGCAGAACCACGCGCTGCAGTTGCTCTGCGCCATTGCCATGGAGCCGCCCATCAACGCGCATGCAGACGCCATACGCGACGAAAAGTTGAAAGTGCTGCGCTCGCTCAAGGCCTGGACGCCCGAGACATTGCGCCAGCATGTGGTCAGAGGCCAATATGGCAGCGGCACGATTGATGGCGCACCAGTTGCGGCCTACCGCCAGGAAGCCGGCGTTGGACAGGGTAGCCACACCGAAACCTTTGTCGCGCTGCGCACAGAAATTGCCAGCTGGCGCTGGGCTGGCGTGCCTTTTTACATACGCACCGGCAAGCGCCTGAGCGGCCGCTGCGCCTATATCGAGGTCAACTTCAGGCCTGCGCCCCATGCCATCTTCAACACCCCCAACGGCGCGGCAAACCGGCTGGTGATTCACTTGCAACCCAAGGACGGGCTGGAGCTGCATCTGCTGGCCCAAGGTCAGCAAAACCGCAGGGATGCGCTTGCCAGCCCAGCATCGAGCCTCGCGGGCCAAACGCTGGCGCCGGTGCAGCTGGACCTCGACTTCGACAAACGCTTTGGCACCGAGCGCGTCGGCGCCTACGAACGCCTGCTACTTGACGTGATAGACGGCCGTCTCAACCTCTTTGTGCGCAGCGACGAGCAGGAAGAAGCCTGGCGCTGGGTGGAACCCATCATGAACAGCTGGAAAGCCGACGCCGAAGGGCCCAGACCTTATGCCGCAGGCACCTGGGGGCCCAGCGCGTCCAGCGCCATGATTGCGCGCGACGGGTATTGCTGGACGGAAGAGTGCTAGCCAAGCTTGGCCCGGCAGCACTCAGCGCACAGAAATAGGCTTTATGTCTCGTGCATGGTGCAACACACGAAGCACAGTGATGCCATCACCATGCGGCACATAAAACAAGATGTAGGGCGTCGAAGTCGGCCAGCTGCGCACAGCATTCGCGAGCTCAGGCCTTGGTCGGCCCATCAACGGTTGTCGTGCAAGCGTTTGCGCTTCGCGCTCAATGGCGTCCAATACGCGGTCAGCTGCTGCCTGGTTTTCTTGCGCAATAAACAACCAGGCTTGAAGCAAGTCGGTTTGCGCAGACTGAGAAAATAAAACCTGCGCCACTAGGCATGACCTGGTGACTTCCGATCTGCTCGGCCTTGAGCCTTGATCGCATCCATGCTCACTGCAGTCACGCGCCCGGCTTGAACGTCAAGCAGACCTTGCGCAATATCGGCTTTGAGCGCGTCCAACTTTGTGGCCTGGGCAGACTGGTAGGCCTCAAACACACGCAGGGCTTCACCAATGACTTCGCTGGTCGAGCTGTACATGCCCGAGGCCACATGCTCGCGGACACGATTTTCAAGCTCTATAGGCAATGAAATATTGAAGGACATGGCAGCTCCTGGGGTATCAATATTGGCCATCTTATGCCATATTTACTTGCCAGAAAGCATGAAGAATTGAGCTTGAACGCAAAAGCCAAGTGGCTTGGCATCGAGTATCCAACAAAGCCAAATCCTCAATGACGGGCTCGACTAATTGTCGGCCGGCAACAATGTGATCGGGCCGTACCAGGCCCGTGTGGTGCTCTGGGTATTGTCGCTGTCCGTCATGAGCGCGATGCTGATCAAGGCGCCTGGCGCTTCGCCAAAGGCCTTTTCATAGTCGGCGCGAATCGTCCGCTCATAGTCAACCCACTGCTTGAGCTTGCCAGGGCCAGACTCCAGCACCAGCTTGCGGATGCGGTCTGTGCGCGGATTGATGATCACCGAGTCCGGCTTGCAGCTGTTGCACCACACATACATCAAGGTCGCGTAGGGCAGCTCCTCACCAGTCAGCACCTGCGCCAGCTCGGACAGCATGGCGTTTTTGGCTGAAAACTTGGCTCGGTCGCCGTCAAAAGCCAGCACGAGTCGAACCGGCGAGTCATCGGACTCGCGCAAGGCCATGTCAGCCTGCGCAATCAGCTCGGGCACCTTCCAGGAAAACTTCACGCGCCCCAGCTCGGCGGGCTCTATGCGCACCAGCTGGCGCCACATGCTGGCCGATGACCTGGCCGTTACAGCCATCGCGTCGCGACCGTCTTCACGCGCATAACTGAACTGGCTGGCGGGCTTGCCCGGCAGCTTGAAATCCTGCCACGCAGACGCATGGCTGTGCTGGGTGCAGGCACGTGTCCAGGGGCTGGATGCGACAGGTCTTGGCGCTGGCGCAGACGTGGCAGATTCCGTGAAGCCGGGTGTCAGGGACGTGCAGGCCTGCAAGCAGAGCAAGGCACACAGCAGCAGCGCTTTTGCAGCAGAAAAAACCAGAGATTGAGGCACGGACACGACCTTGATTGAATATTGAAAATCATGAAAAAACCCCGCAACTCTTGCGAGCTACGGGGTCTTAGACTTTTAAATCCTTAACTGGCTAAGCCAGCGTTAGATCAGAAAGCGTGACGCAGACCAACCATGACGGTGTTGGCGTTGGTAGCGACATCAGCAGCGGTGGTAGGAGCGCCAGCGTAGACTGACGTGAAGCGTGAAGCACCTTCGTTTTTAGCCATGCCCAGACCAGCATAGGCAGACGTACGCTTGGAGAACTTGTAGCGAGCGGTCACAGCAGTTTGCGAGAACTTGTTAGCCGTTACCAGATCGTCCTTCAACGTGGTGTAAGACACATTCATGTCCACGGTTGGGTTGAACGCGTAGTTCACGCCCAGGCCGTTGGCGGTCATGTTGTGGTTAGCAGCAGCCAGACCAGCGAATTTGGTCTTGTTGTTGGCGGCGATGAAGGTGAAAGCATCCCACTTGTAGCTACCACCGATGATGGTGTTGGTCCAAGCTTTGTCACCGTTGGCGTCATTCTTGACCGTACGTGCAACCGTAGCGGCGATAGGACCCTGGTTGTAGCTCAGAGCGTAAGCCAGGCCATTGTCAGAAGCTGACGAATAGCCAGGAGCCATGCTGGATTTACCCAACGAGGTCTGGATAGCAGCCTGGAAGCCCATGAAAGACGGTGTTTTGTAAGCAACGCCGCCCATGAAGGGAATAGCGGTACCAACCAAGGTTGGGTTTGCAACGGTGTACTGGCCACCGTAGGCCAGGCCAGAAGCAGCAACACCAGACAGATAGGAGAAGGCAGCCGTGTTGCTCATCTGAGCAGTGGCGTTGTTCATGCCGAACGAGTTGGAACCCGAATTGTTCACAGTACCTGAAGCAGCAAACCACAGGTCAGCTTGACGACCGATGGTCAGCGTACCGAAGGAAGCTGATTCCAGTTCGATGTTGGCAGCACGGCTGAACAAGGTTGGCTTTTGGCCATCGGATGGGGCAGCGGTAGAAGCAGCAGCCAAGCCCGTGGTGGTGGAACCAGTTTGGCCGGTCAGCAGGGTGATTTCTGAAGTCAGGTTGAACTTGGCTTTCAGGCCGTTGCCCAGATCTTCAACACCATTCATGGACCACAGCGAGGTGGTGTTGTTGTTGGAGCCTGAAGTGAAAACAGCTTTGCTGTTTTGCGTGGTGCGGTACACGGACTGGTCAAGGTTGCCAGACAGAGTTACGGAAGATTGAGCGGAAGCGGCGCTAACAGCTGCGAGTGCAGCCAAGGCGATCAGTGATTTTTTCATTTGAGAATTTCTCCAAGGTTAAACATAGGGCTCCAGGACTTTGGATCCCCGGGCCAACCTCCGTTTAGGAAGTTGTATGTATTGCACCAGAGCGCAGACCCCAAGGCAAAGAAATTAGACAGAAATTGCCCAAAAAAGATCATTCCGTTGCACTATTGCAACAAGTTGTCACGCCAATTTGCAGCGCATGACGTGAAGCGGCCACCCCAGCAGGCCTGTGGCCCATGGGTAGATTCGCTAGACTCGTCCTATTCATTTGCCTTAATTCAGCCTCGACAGACATAGAAACCACCAGGATCGCCATGGACACCGTTATCAACGCCACAGACAAGGCCTTGCGCACCCTGTTTGCCAAACCGCACGCCAGCCGCCCCTGCCCGACGCTCGCAGAGCAAAGCACGACCTTGAGTGCTGCAGAAAAAACGCTGGCTGGCGCGCTGATGCGGGTGAACCATGTCGGTGAGGTATGCGCGCAGGCGCTTTATGCGGCCCAGGCCCTGAGCACGCGTGACGCGGCGTTGCGCCTGCATTTTGAAGCGGCCAGCCGCGAAGAAGGCGACCATCTGGCCTGGACGCGTGAGCGGCTCGACGAGCTGGGCGCGCGGCCTTCACTGCTCAACCCCCTGTGGTATGCCGGCGCCTTCGGGCTTGGCCTGGTCGCGGGCCAACTCGGCGACAAGCTCAGCCTGGGCTTTGTGGTCGAAACAGAACGTCAGGTCGAAGCCCACCTGGCCTCACACCTCGAAAAGCTACCCGAGGGCGACCATGAGTCGCGCGCCATCGTGGCGCAGATGAAGGACGACGAGGCGCGCCACGCACTGGAAGCCAGCCAGGCCGGCGCCATTGAGCTGCCCACGCCCGTCAAGCGCCTGATGGGCCTGGCCGCCAAGGTCATGACGACGGTGGCGCACCGGGTTTAGGCCCGCACGCCCCGCGCAACCTGCTCAGCCGGCAACCAGTTTGAGCAAAATACCCACCACGCCAGCCAACACAAAACCCATCATCCATTTGAGTAAATGAATGTCGGCTTTAAGCGGCGCGAGTGAGATTTCAAGGTCTTTCTTGGTCACCAGCTCATCCTGCGACTCTGCAATCGCACGCACAACGGCCTCGGCCTGCTCAGCCGTGAATCCAGCGGTCTTGAGCCGATCTGAAAGCTTGAGTGAGTCAAAGGTGATGGTAGCCATGGGCGAAATTTACCTTAAATCTCCAGCAACTCAAAACTGGTCGTGATTTCTGCCGTCTTGCCCAGCATGATGGTGGCCGAGCAATACTTGTCGTGGCTCATGGCGATGGCGCGTTCTACCGCGCCGGCGGCCAGGTCCTTGCCGGTGAGCACGAAGTGCATGTGGATTTTGGTGAACACCTTGGGGTCTTGGGCGGCTCTTTCAGAGCTCAGCTTGACCGAGCAACCGCGCACGTCGTGGCGGCCGCGCTTGAGAATCAACACCACGTCGTAGGCCGTGCAGCCGCCGGTGCCGGCCAGCACGGTTTCCATGGGCCGCGGTGCCAGGTTGGCGCCGCCGTTTTCAGGCTTGGCTTCGTCTGGCGCGCCGTCCATCACCAAGGTGTGGCCACTGCCGGTTTCAGCCAAAAACGTCATGCCCGAGCTTGATCCCGTGCTGGCGCTCAAACCTGTCCAACTCACTGTGCATTCCATAAACCATATTCCTTATTCAAAACATTGATGGCGAAAACCACAAAAACTTCACCGAAACACGCATTTGATAGGCAAATTATTGTGCAGCGCAGCATGGCATCGCTATAATTAAACCATCGCATAAGTACCTTCCTGGTATTTTTGCACTGGTTGTCTCCTCCACCTCCTCAAAGGGTGGATTCATAGGTCCGGATCGCAAGATCTGGACCTTTTTTTTGTCTTTTTTCTGGGCCAAAGCTGGAGAGGAAGAGCGCCGTATCATTGGTGGCTAAGAGAACACCATGACCGCAACTACCAAACCAGCCTCCCGCACTGCCGCGAAACCGTCGGCAAAACCATCGGCAAGTGCTTCAGCTCAAGCGCCTGCAAAAGCCAAGCCCAGAGCTGCCGCAAAAAGCCTGAAACCCGCCGATTACCTGAAGAAAATCCTCACGGCCCGGGTCTATGACGTGGCGGTGGAGTCGGCGCTGGAACCGGCCAAAAACCTGAGCCTGCGGCTGAAAAACACGGTACTGCTCAAGCGCGAAGACCAGCAACCGGTGTTCAGCTTCAAGCTGCGCGGGGCTTACAACAAGATGGCCCACCTGAGCCAGGCGCAGCTGAAAAAAGGCGTGATCTGCGCCTCGGCCGGCAACCACGCGCAGGGCGTGGCCATGAGCGCGCAAAAGCTAGCCACCCGCGCCGTGATCGTGATGCCGACGACCACGCCGCAAGTCAAGGTGGATGCCGTCAAAGGCTGGGGCCAGAACGCAGTCGAGGTGGTGCTTTACGGCGAGAGCTACTCTGACGCGCACAAACACGCGCTGCTGCTGGAGAAAAAGCGCGGCCTGACCTTTGTCCACCCCTTCGATGACCCGGATGTGATTGCCGGTCAGGGCACGATTGCGATGGAAATCCTGCGCCAGCTGCAAACCCTGAGCTCCAGCAGGCTGGACGCGGTGTTTGTCGCCATCGGCGGTGGCGGCCTGATCTCCGGTGTGGCCAACTACATCAAGGCGGTGCGGCCCGAGATCAAGGTCATAGGCGTGCAAATGAACGACTCCGACGCCATGATGCAGTCGGTGAAGGCCAAAAAACGCCTGACGCTCAATGACGTGGGTCTGTTTTCAGACGGCACAGCGGTCAAGCTGGTTGGCGAGGAGACATTTCGCATCAGCCGCGAGCTGGTCGACGAGTTCATCACCGTGGACACCGACGCGGTCTGCGCGGCCATCAAGGACGTGTTTGTAGACACGCGCAGCATCGTCGAGCCTGCTGGCGCATTGGCGGTGGCGGCGATTAAAAAATATGTCGCGCTGCACAAAAAGCAGGGCGAAACCTACGCCGCCATCCTGTGCGGCGCCAATATGAACTTTGACCGGCTGCGCTTTGTCGCCGAGCGGGCAGAAGTCGGCGAGGAGCGCGAGGCGCTGTTTGCGGTGACGATTCCCGAAGAGCGCGGCAGCTTCCGGCGTTTTTGCGAGCTGATTGGCCAATTGCCGGGCGGTCCACGCTCGGTCACCGAGTTCAACTACCGCATCAACGATGGTGCCAAAGCCCATGTCTTCGTCGGCCTGACCACTTCCAGCAAGGGCGAAAGCACGAAGATTGCAGCGAATTTTTCGCGTCACGGCTTTTCAGCGCTTGACCTGACTCATGACGAATTGGCCAAAGAACACATCCGGCACATGGTGGGCGGGCACAGCCAGCTATCAAAAGATGAGCGCGTGCTGCGCTTTGTGTTTCCGGAGCGTCCGGGCGCACTGATGAAATTTCTGTCCAGCATGCAGCCGGGCTGGAATATCTCGCTGTTCCACTACCGCAACCAGGGCGCGGACTATGGCCGGATTCTGGTCGGGCTGCAGGTGCCCAAGGCCGACGACAAGGCCTTCAAGGCATTTTTGGACAGCGTGGGCTACCCGCATGTGGAAGAAACCAACAATCCGGTCTACCAGCTGTTTTTGCAAAGCTGAAGGCGCGCATGAGCGCATTGCCGGCACCTGCCCCCTCGCTTTGCGCGAGTTGTGGCGCGGCATTCACATGCGGCATGGCAGCGGGCGACAGCCTGTGCTGGTGTTTCAGCCTGCCGCAGGTGCTGGCCGTGCCGGACGCTGCGAGCCCGGCCAGTTGCCTGTGCCCGGCCTGCCTTGCGGCGGCCATTGCCCTTCAGGGTGACTGATTGCGCCGGCTTGCCTGCAAAATGGTGCAAACTCCGCCACTTGAACACTTGGGGCGCATCGCCCCAAGCAACACCGCATCCTGAATAAAGCAAGCCATGGCAACCAATCTGGACGGACAACTGGTCGTCGCGATCTCATCACGCGCGCTGTTTGACCTTGAGGAAGAAAACAGCGTTTTCGAGCAATCGGATGACCGCGCCTACATGAAGGTGCAGCTCGACCGCCTGGAGCAGCCAGCCAAGCCAGGCGTGGCGTTTTCACTGGTTAAAAAGCTGCTGGCCTTCAATGAAGAAGGCAGCCAGCGCGTGGAGGTGGTGATTTTGTCGCGCAACGACCCGGTGTCCGGCCTGCGCGTGTTCCGCTCGGTGCAAAGCCATGAGCTGAGCGTGGCGCGCGGCGTGTTCACGCGCGGCCGCGAACCCTGGCGCTATTTGTCGCCGCTGCAGGCGAATCTGTTTTTGTCGGCCAATCCGGACGACGTGCTGGCGGCGCTGCTGATGGGTTTTCCGGCAGCTACTGTCGCCACGCATTCGGTTAGAGCCAGAGACAACTACCCGAATGAAGTGCGGATTGCCTTTGACGGCGACGCCGTGCTGTTTTCGGACGAAGCCGAGCAGGTGTTCCAGCGCCAGGGCTTGCCGGCCTTTCAGCAGCATGAGCGCGACAAGGCCGTGCAGCCGCTGCCCGACGGCCCCTTCAAACCCCTGCTGATTGCGCTGCACCGCCTGCAGCAAGCCGGCACGCCGCGCATGCGCATACGCACGGCGCTGGTCACGGCCAGAAGCGCGCCGGCACATGAGCGCGCCATACGCACGCTGATGAACTGGAACATCGAGGTCGATGAAGCCATGTTTCTGGGCGGTCTGGCCAAGGGTGAGTTTCTGCGCGAGTTCGAGCCCGACTTTTTCTTTGACGACCAGACCGGCCATGTCAACGCCGCCGCCCAGCATGTACCGGCCGGCCACGTGGCCAGCGGCGTGTCCAACCAGCTGCCAGCAGCGGACAAGCCATGACCGCGCCAGTCGCGGTCGGCAAGCTGCGCGCCTTCAGGCAGTTCTGCGTGCGGGTCTGGGCGCTGTCCGCGCCCTACTTCAAGTCCGAGGAAAAATGGAAGGCGCGCGGCCTGCTGCTGGCCATCGTCGTGCTGAACCTGGCCGCGGTCTACATGCTGGTGCTGATCAACGACTGGAACCGGGTGTTTTACGACGCGCTGCAAAACAAGGACGCGGCCGTGTTCTGGACGCAGCTGGCGCGCTTTAGCTACCTGGCGTTTGCCTTCATCATCATCGCGGTTTACCGTTTTTACCTGACGCAATTGCTGGAGGTGCGCTGGCGCGCCTGGATGACCACGCATTACCTGCAGCGCTGGCTGGCTGACCACGCTTTTTACACGCTGGAGCTGGCACGTTTTTCAGGCACAGACAAGGCCGCCGCCGACAACCCCGACCAGCGCATTCAGGAAGACATCAACCTGTTCACCAGCTACAGCATCTCCCTGAGCATGGGTCTGCTCAACGCGGTGGTGACACTGCTGAGTTTTGTCGGCATCTTGTGGTCGCTCTCAGGCGCCTTTGCCTTCACGCTGGGCGGCAGCAGCTACACGATTCCGGGCTTCATGGTCTGGATGGCGGTGCTTTACTGCGCGGTGGGCAGCATCATCACCCACTACATTGGACGGCCGCAGATCAGGCTCAACTTCCAGCAGCAGCGCGTTGAAGCCGACTTTCGCCACCACATGGTCAGGGTGCGCGAATACAGCGAATCGATTGCGCTGGACAAGGGTGAAACAGTCGAACGCGCCCATCTGGACACGCGCTTTGCCGCGGTGCTGGCCAACTACCTGCTGCTGATCAAAAAGCAAAAGAACCTGGTCTGGTTCACCAACTTTTTTGGCCAGGCCGCCGTGGTGTTTCCTTTCATTGTGGCGGCGCCCAGGTTTTTCAGCGGCGCGATCCAGCTCGGCGAGCTGATGCAGATTTCATCGGCTTTTGGCCGCGTGCAGGACTCGCTGAGCTGGCTGGTGGACAACTACAGCAGCCTGGCCGCTTGGCGCGCCACAACCGACCGCCTGACCAGCTTTGAAGACAATATAACGGCTGCAGCGCAACAGGTGCGGTCGCAGGCAGCTACTGATTCGATAGCTAACACCGATCGTCCAGACACGCGCGCTGACAGCCTTTCAGGCACGGCACTGACGATTCGTCTGCCTACCGGCCAGACGCTGATGCAGGATGTTTCGCTCGCAGCCAGCCCGGGCGACAGCGTGCTGTTCAAGGGCGCATCGGGCAGCGGCAAGTCAACGCTGTTCAGGACTTTTGCCGGGATCTGGCCCTTCTCTGCCGGGCAAACGCATTTGCCCGAGGGCAGCATGTTCATTCCGCAGCGCCCCTACTTTCCAGATGGCCGGTTGCGTGACGCGCTGGCCTACCCGGAGTCGGCCGCGCTTTACAGCGATGCGGCTTTGACGCAGGCACTCAATGATGCGCTGCTGCCGCAGCTGTGCGTGCGGCTGGACGATGAGGACGCCTGGAGCCAAAAACTTTCGGGCGGCGAGCAGCAACGCCTGGCGATTGCGCGAGTGTTGTTGAAAAAACCCAGCTGGATTTTTGCCGACGAAGCCACGGGCGCGCTTGATGAGGACAGTGAGCGCGCAATTTACCAGAAGCTGCAGGCGCACATCCTGTCCGTGCGCGGCGGCATGGTGTCGATTGCGCACCGCCCCACGGTGGCGGCTTTTCACAACAAGCTCTGGGAGCTGGTGCGGCAAGCCCAGGGGGCGAACGCGCCTTACAGCCTGCAGGAAAGCACGCTGCAGGGCACCGCCCTGCCCACAACCCCTTCGGAAAGTCACTGAATGCCCGAGGAACTCCCGCTAGCCCAAGCCAGGGCGCAAGCCGAGGCCAAGGTGGAAATTGATTTGTCACCTTGGGAGCCTATCAAGCGGCCGGTGTTTCGCATGCTCTGGGCCACCTGGCTGACGGCCAATATCTGCATGTGGATGAACGATGTCGCGGCAGCCTGGATGATGACCTCCATGACCACCACGCCGCTGTGGGTGGCGCTGGTGCAGTCGGCATCCACGCTGCCGGTGTTCTTGCTCGGCCTGCCCAGCGGCGCGCTGGCCGACATCCTGGACCGCAGGCGCTACTTCATCATGACCCAGTTCTGGGTCGCTGTGGTCGCGACGCTGCTGTGCATCACGGTGATCTCGGGCGTGATGACGCCGCCGCTGCTGCTGGCCCTGACCTTTGCCAATGGCATTGGCCTGGCCATGCGCTGGCCGGTGTTTGCCGCCATCGTGCCTGAACTGGTGCCGCGCAAGCAGCTGCCGGCGGCGCTGGCCCTGAACGGCGTGGCCATGAATGCATCGCGCATCGTCGGCCCGCTGGTGGCCGGCGCGCTGATCGCCAGCGCTGGCACCGAGTATGTGTTTGTGCTCAACGCCGTGCTGTCGCTGATCTCGGGCTTTGTCATCATGCGCTGGCGCCGCGAGCACAAGCCCAGCCCGCTGGGCCGGGAACGCCTGCTCAGCGCCATGCGTGTGGGACTGCAGTTCGTGCGCGAGTCCAGCCGCCTGCGCGCCATCTTGCTGCGGATATCGCTGTTCTTTTTCCACTCAACCGCCTTGCTGGCGCTGCTGCCCTTGCTGGCGCGTCGCCTGCATGGCGGGGACGCAGGCACCTTCACGCTGCTGCTGGCGTCCATGGGCACGGGCGCGATTGTTGCCGCGCTGTATTTGCCGCGCCTGCGGCACATGATGACGCGCGATACCCTGGTGCTGCGCGCGACCATGCTGCAGTCGGCCTCAACCGCCGTGATGGCGATTGCGCCCAACGCCTGGATCGCCGTGCCGGCCATGGTGCTCAATGGCATGGCCTGGATCACCTGTGCCAACTCGCTCAGCGTGTCGGCACAGCTGTCGCTGCCGGACTGGGTGCGCGCGCGCGGCATGTCGATGTACCAGATGTCCATCATGGGTGCCAGCGCCCTGGGCGCGGCGCTATGGGGCCAGATCGCCACGCTGACCAGCGTGAGCACCGGCCTGCTGGTGGCCGCCGTCAGCGGCACGGTCTGCATGCTGCTGGCCATGCGTGGCGGGATGGACCTGAGCATTGAAGAAGACCTGACGCCTTCACGCGAATTCAAGGTACCGGTGAATGCACCGCCGGGCGCGGGCCATGTGGTGGTGACGATCGAGTACTTGATAGACCCGCAGCGCGCCGACGACTTTCGCACGCTGATGCAGGAAAGCCGGCGCAGCCGCCTGCGCCAGGGCGCGCTCGAGTGGGCGCTGCTGCGCGACATCAGCCAGCCGGGCCGCTACCTCGAACAGATCACCGACGAGTCATGGACCGAGCACCTGCGGCGTTTTGACCGCGTCACGGCCAGCGACGTCGCGCTGCGCGAGCGCAAGCTGGCTTTTCACCTTGGCGATGCGCCACCACAGGTTCACCGCTGTGTGGTTGAGGGTGGGGCGCGGGTCTAGGACCGGAGGTCTTTGGGGCTTGTTTGGGTTCTGTGGTGGCTTGGCGTTCACGACGCTGCCGGGGGTAGCCCGGCGGCTACTCACTTTTCTTTTGCTTCGCCAAAAGCAAAGTAAGCAAAAGAAAAGGCGACCCTGTTCGTCATCCCTAGGCTGCGCTACGGGCACACTGCGGTGCGCGGTCAAAGCGGGGTCTCGCTAGCACTCTCCCGGCTCAGACAATCGCGAGCCCTGATCCGCTTTGCCCTGCGCTCCTCGCCTCCTCTCCAAGGGTTTTGCGCTTAGATGCTCGCAGATTCGGATTTCGCTTTTTCTTCTAAGCCCGTCCTGGCTGGGCCGAGCTGCGCAGATGGAGGCGGAAAGTCGAGCCAAACTTGTTTGAGCCGAAGGCGAGTTGTTTGGACCGCCGCCGTAATCGAGCAGCGCAGGGCAGGGTTATTGGGGTCAGAGCCCAAATTCACCGAGCTTATGGCTCGCCCAAAAGCTGCAGTGCTGTGCACTGCAGTGAAATTGGTGTCTGACCCCAATAACCCCCGTATTTTTTTGCCTCCCCAACCCCTTCTGGCTGCGCTGAGGAGCACAAGGCCAGACGGATCAGGGCTCGCGATTGTCTGAGCCGGGAGAGTGCTAGCGAGACCCCGGCTGGACTGAGCACCGCAAGATGCCCCGTAGCGAAGCGCAGGGGACGCAGACTGTGGGGTCGCCTTTTGTTTGGTTACTTTATTTTGGCGAAGCAAAATAAAGTGACTTGCCGCCGGGCAACCCCCGGCCAGCAAAGCACAGCACAAGGCGCTCAAATCAAAGCCGACTTCAACCGTTTGGAACCAAGACCCTGACCCCAATTAATGGAGATCATGGCAGCTGCTATTTGACTTTGTCGCCCTGCTGATAGCGCTCGTAGCCACGGGCCCGCAGCTCGCAGGCCGGGCAGCTCGCGCAGCCATAGCCCCAGGCGTGGCGGTGCACGCGGTCACCCATGTAGCAGGTATGGGTGTGCTCGACGATCAAGGCCACCAGCGCCTCGCCACCCAGGGTGTGCGCCAGACGCCAGGTGTCGGCCTTGTCAATCCACATCAAGGGCGTCTCGATCAGGAAGCGCTTGTCCATGCCCAGCGACAGTGCCAGTTGCATGGCCTTGATGGTGTCATCGCGGCAGTCGGGGTAACCTGAAAAATCGGTCTCGCAAACACCGGTGACCAGCACCTGCAGGTCGCGCCTGTAAGCCAGCGCCGCGGCCAGCGTCAGGAACAGCAGGTTGCGGCCGGGCACAAAGGTGTTGGGCAGGCCAGAGCTTTCCATCTTGAAAGCCACGTCACGCGTGAGCGAGGTGTCACTGACCTGGCCCAGCACCGCCAGGTCCAGCAGATGGTCTTCGCCGAGCTTGTGGGCCCATTGCGGAAAGCTGGCCTTGATTTCACGCAGCACATTGAGCCGCGCCTGCAGCTCGACGATATGCCGCTGGCCGTAGTCAAAGGCCACCGTTTCAACGCGCTGGTATTTGGACAGCGCTTGCGCCAGGCAAGTGGTGGAGTCCTGACCACCGGAGAATAAAACAAGGGCTGAGGTGTGCATGAGGGAGTCGAATCGGGTGATTGGGAGCGTGAATCAGTGCGCTGATTTTCGCTCAAACCGAAGCGGCCAGAGCCAGTGCGCTGATTTGCAGACAGCGCAACAAGCGGCATGGCGGACAACACCCGTTTTTCGGCGCTTTTAAAACGTACAATTTTCCCCACGGCAATATGCCCCAAGCGACACACCTGTCGCTCAGCCCCTGCAGGCGCAAGCCATTTGCGCCAGACACGACAAGAACCGGAGACGCCCCCTCATGACCCTACAGCGCCACCTTGCCGCATTGCTTTGCGGCCTCATTTCGCTAGCCTGCCTGACGGCATCGGCAGCCGAGGCCGACAACTACCCGAGCCGCCCCATCAAACTGGTAGTTGGCTTTGCCCCGGGCGGAAGCTCTGATACGGTCGCGCGCATCCTGGCGCCGCGCCTGGCCGAGCTGCTCAAGCAAAGCGTGGTGATTGACAACCGGCCTGGCGCCGGCGGCAACATCGCCTCGGATTACCTGATCAAGGCGCCTGCCGATGGCTACACCGTGATGCTTGGCACCATAGGGTCGCTTGCGGTCAACCAGCACCTGAACAAGCTCAGCTACAACCCGATCACCGACATGGCGCCCTTGTCGATGGCCGTGGTGTTCACGAATATTCTGGTGGTCAATGCCAACAGCAACATCCGCACGCTGGACGACTATGTGCGACTGGGCAAAATGCCCAACTCAACGCTGTCATTTGGCTCATCGGGCATAGGCAGCAGCGGCCACCTGGCCGGTGAGCTGCTCAAGTCCGCTGCCGGTCTGAACAACCAGCACGTGGCTTACCGCGGTGGTGCGCCAGCCATGAACGACTTGCTGGGCGATGTCTTGCCGTCGATATTCTCAAGCCCCACCGATGCACTGCAGTTCATACAGGCCGGCAAACTGCGCGCCATTGCCACCACCGGCAGCAAGCGGCTCGAGGCGATGCCGCAGCTGCCGACGATTGCAGAGGCTGGCTATCCCGGATTTGAAGCCACCAACTGGTACGCCTTTACCGCGCCACTGCGCACGCCGCCCGAGATTGTGCAAAAACTCAATGCAGCCATCGTCAGCGCCTTGCATGAAGCCGGTGTGGTCGCGCAGCTGCGCAAGCTGGGCCTGGACCCTTTAGCCACCACGCCAGACGAAACAGCGCGCTTCATGCGCAAGGAAAGCGACAAATGGGGCGCGCTGGTGCGCAAGGCCGGCATCAAGGGCGAATAAGCCAAGCCAGCCGGAACGAAATTCACAGCCGTGAACAATCTGAAATGAAGGAATGAAGTCGCTCATGAACGCAACGATTGCAGAAAAAATCCTGGCCAGGCATGCGGGTCTTGACCAGGTCAAGGCCGGTGACATTGTCATTGCCAAGGTCGACTTCGCCATGGTCCACGACGCGCGCGCGCCCAACACCATACGCATGGTCGACAAGATGGGCGCCCAACGCCTGCCCTTTGCACAAAAAACCGCCTGGGTGCTGGACCACTATTCACCGCCGCCCACACTGGAAGCGGCGCAAACGCACAGCGCCATGCGGCGCTTTGCCGAGGAACACGACAGCGTTCTGTATGACATTGGTGACGGCATTTGTCACCAGGTGCTGCCTGAAGGCGGCCACCTGACTTGTGGCGACCTCATCGTTGGCACCGACACCCACTCCACCACTTATGGCGCCTTCAACGCCTTTGGCACAGGCATAGAAGGCACCGACGTGACCGCCGTCATGTCGACCGGCAAGGTCTGGTTGCGCGTGCCCGAATCGGTGCGCGTGCAGCTCGACGGTCGCCTGCAAGCCGGCGTCTGGGCCAAGGACCTCACGCTGCACATGCTGGGACGTTTTGGCGCCGAAGGCCTGAACTACCGTGCCATCGAATATGTTGGGTCAGCCGTCAGCGCGATGGAAATCGACGACCGCATGACGCTGGCCAACCACGCGGCAGAGCTGGGCGCCAAGGCGGCCCTGCTGGAGGCTGATGACAAGACCATCGCCTGGCTGGCAGCGCACGGCGCACGTGCGCCGCAGCCCGTCAAAGCCGATGCGGATGCCGTCTATGCAGAGCGCATCGTCATTGACGCCTCGGCGCTCAAGCCGCAGGTCGCGCGCCGGCATTCAGTCGATGACGTGGTAGCCGCATGCGAAGTGATAGGCCAGAAAATCAACTTTGCGCTGATTGGCACTTGCACCAATGGACGGCTTGACGACATCCGCCAGGCCGCAGCGATCTTGAAAGGCAAGCGCCTGGCCAAGGGCGTGCGCATGATCATCACGCCCGCCTCACGCCAGATCTATCTGGCCGCGATGCGCGAGGGCCTGTTCGAGGCGCTGACAGAAGCCGGCGCTTCGGTGGAGGCGGCGGGCTGCGGCACCTGCGTGGGCATCACCAACCACCTGATTCCAGGCGACCGCGAGGTCGTGATCTCCAGCGCCAACCGCAACTTCAAGGGCCGGCTGGGCAACCACGACGCAGAAATCTGGCTGGGTTCAGCCGCCACCGTAGCCGCATCGGCACTGACCGGCTACATCACCGACCCGCGCACTGTGCCGGGCGGGCAATGGGAAGCATCACATGACTGATCACATCAATGACAAGGCGCAAGACCGCATCGCGGGCGCTGTATTCCGGCTCGGCGACGACGTCAACACCGACCTGAATTGTTCCGGCAAATACCTGCCCGGCAAGGACGAGGCATTTATCGCTGCGCAGGCATTCGAAGCCGTGTCGCCGGGCTTCGCTGCCCGCTTTAGCGCCGGTGGCGTGATCGTGGCCGGCACCCACTTTGGCATCAACTCCTCGCGTGAGCAGGCGGTGCACATACTGCGCCGCATGGGCGTGGCCGCCATCGTGGCACCGTCATTTGGCCGCCAGTTCTTTCGCAACGCCATCAACAACGGCCTGCCTGTGCTGGAGTGCGACACCACCGCGATTGCCGACGGCGACTTGCTGACGCTGGACCTCGACGCGCATACCCTGAGCCTGCCGGGCCGCGACATCACGCGGCCGCTGCGCACCTTGCCCGCCGCCATACGCGCGCTGCTGCGCGAAGGCGGTCTGATTCCCTTTCTGCGCAAATACCCCGACTGGGAAGTCACAGCATGAACGCCAGCAACCCAAAACAGCCAACACACATCAGCCGCGCCAGCCGCTTGCGCCAGGCCTTGCGACTACGCCTGGCTCAGGCCATGCAGGGCGGAACTGCGCTGGTCGCGCCCGGCATTTACGACGGCTATGGCGCACGCATGGTGGCCCAGGCCGGCTTTGAGGCGGTCTATATGACGGGCAATGGCGTTTCAGCCTGCCTGCTGGGACGACCGGACGTCGGGCTGATAGACCTGTCACTGATGGCCGGCCACGCGCGCAATGTCGCGGCCTGCATGGACTTGCCGCTGGTCTGCGATGCAGACACCGGCTATGGCGGCGTCGTAGGCGTGCGCCGCACGGTGGAAGAATTTGAAGCTGCGGGCGTCGCTGGCATTCACATCGAAGACCAGATCTCGCCCAAGCGCTGCGCGCAGATGCCGGGCGCACGCGAGGTCTTGCCATTCAAGACCGCCGTGGCCAAGATAGAAGCCGCTGTTGCCGCCTGCGGTGACCCGGACTTTCTGGTCATCGCGCGCACCGACAGCGCTGCGTCATGCGGCTTGGCCGAGGCCATACTGCGGGCGCAGGCCTTCGAGCGCGTTGGCGCTGCCGCCGTGTTCGTGGAACTCAAGGCGCATGCGGGCATCCTGGACGACATACGCCGCATCGCCGATGCCGTGTCGATTCCATGCATGGTCAATATTGACGCGGGTGGTCCGCTGGCTGCGCTGCACAGCGATCAGCTGCACAGCCACGGCATTGCGATGGCGATTTATCCGGGCCTGATACGCAATGCGCTGGGCTTTGCCATGCGCGATGCGCTGCAGCACCTGAAAAAGGACGGCAGCACCGTTGCCGTCAGGCCGCGCATGCTGAGTTCAAGCGAGTACAACGACTTTCTGGGCATGCCTGAAGTCGAGCAGTGGGAGGCGCGCTTTCCCGAGTAAGGCGCTCACTGCGCCAGAGGAGGCCAGCCCAGCCACCAGCCGGCCCAGGTAGCGACCACAACCAGTAGCAGCCCAGGCACTACCCTGAGCGCAAAACGCTGACTGCCAGCAGACACGGCAACAACACATTTTGAAAGTGTGTTGCTCGTGAGTGCCAGCAAAATTGGCAGGCTCGCGTTGTCGACCACAATCGCCCCCGAACTGACCAATGCCGCAACAGAAACCGCTGGCGCGTGGGTGTCGGCAAACCCCGCCAGCGCGGCTGTGGCGGCCAATCCGGCCGCCCCATAAACCTGGCTGACACCGGCAGAAACCACAGACACCAGCGCCAGCACCCCTGCCAGCAGCAAGGCCGCCTTGAGACTGAAGGCCTGGCCCAGATCAGCAGGTGCATCCGCCGGCTCATGCCAGCTTCGCCAGGTCACCAGCAAGCCATAAACCAGCGCCATGCCGCCGCCCAAAAGCAGTGGCAGTGTCATGGCGCGCAAAGTCGCCATACTGGTCACTGCCAGCACCATGGCCATCTGCAGCAGGGTCGCCAGTGTTGACAGCACAGCTGCCGCGACGGCCGGCTGAAGCACCGCTGGCGCGCGGCGGGCCCGGGAACCCATGGCGCCTATGGTGGCGGTGCTCGACACAAAGCCGCCCAGCAGACCGACCAGCGGCAAGCCCCAACGGCTTCCCAGCAGCCTCAAGGCGACATGGCCAGCGGCAGAAATCGACATCACCAGTACCACCACCAGCCAGAGCGCACGCGGGTGAAGCGCCTGATAGGGCCCGACCGGGGCTTCGGGCATCAAGGGCAACACCAAAAGCGTTGCCACGGCCAGCACCAGCAAATGCTTGAGCTCTTCTTCGGTCAACACCTGTCTGACGAAGCGGTGCAGCGGCTCGCGTGCGACCAGCAACACGGCAGCCACCACGGCCAGCGCGGCAGCCCAGCCTGGCGCCTGCATGGCCCAGGCGCCCAGCACCAGCGTCAGCAGCAAGCTGACCTCGCTGGTCAGGCCAGGGTCGCTCGACTGGCTGCGCAGATAGGCCGCCACGGCCAGGCTGGCAACCGCCAGCAGTGCGGCCGCGACCAGCCAGATGCTGATCGCCGCACTGACGGCGCCCAGCAGCGACACCAGCGCGAAGGTTCGAATGCCGGCCGGACCACGGCTTACACCATCGCCCTTGCGCCGCTCGCGCTCCAGCCCTATCAGCAGGCCAATGCCAAGCGCCACTGCCAGTTTGATCCATGACAGATCGGACAGTGCAGGCAAGCTATTCATCTGGCGATTCTAGGACCCGGCCTGGCATTCAAGCGCGTGGCTAATCGATTTTTTCCAAGGCCAGCAAACCCGTTGCGGTGTTGGAAATCGGGATGTGGTAATTGCTGTGCACCTTGCGCACGCCAGCGCCAGGCCCGCTCGTCAGCGCCGCGCGCATGGCCAGCCACATCAGCAGCTCTATGCCTTGCGTGCCGGCTTTTTCGACCAGTTCGTGCACGCTGAACTGCGTCGCCCACTCAGGGTTGCTCAGCAAGCTCTCCATGAACTCCAGGTCGAACTTCTTGTTGATGAAGCCGGCGCGCTCGCCATCGAGCTGATGCGACAAGCCACCCGAGGCGATCACCGCCACTTTTTTGTCGCTGTCCCAGGAAGCGATGGCTTCGCCGACGGCCTTGCCCAGCGCATAGACGCGCTTGGCTGAAGGCAGCGGGAACTGCACGGTGTTGATGCAAATGGGCACCACGGTGACCGGGCAATCGCCCTCCGGCCAGAGCAGCTTGAGCGGCAGCGTGCACGCATGGTCCACCAGCATTTCCTGGCAGCTGGTGATGTCAAATTCTTTTTCGACCAGCGTGTTGATGATGTGCCAGGACAGGTCCAGCTCGCCCTTGAAAGGCGGCAAGGTGGGAATGCCCCAGCCTTCATCGGCGTTGTTGTACTGGGGCGCGGCACCGACGGCAAAAGTAGGCATCTTGTCGAGGAAAAAATTCAGGCCGTGGTCGTTGTAGAAGACAACCACCACGTCAGGGCGGGCTTTGCCCAGCCAGTCATGCACCGGCAAGTAGCCGTCAAAAAACGGTTTCCAGTAGGGCTCCTGTTGCTGGCCCTTGTGAATCGCGCCGCCTATGGCCGGAATATGTGAGGTGCCTATGCCGCCTATGAGTTTTGCCATGTCTGTTCTTCCTGGTTTACTGGCCGGCGGCGACAAGCCGGGCCTTGAATTGTTCTTTGCTCATGCCGGTCTGCTGGGCACCTATGTCCTGCATGTCCAGACCGAAGACGCCGGCAAACTTGGCCAGGTAATAGGCATTGCCACCTGCGGCAATCAGCGCCAGCACATTACGCGCGCGAATCGCCGAGGCCTGCGCGTCATTGAGTCCGTACTGCCGCATATAGGCCTCTTCATCCTTCAGGAACTCGGCGCGCTTGTCGGCCGAGTTGAAGGAAAAGCACATCTTGTTGAGCGCATAGCCTTTTTTGGCCTGCTCGCCGTCGAAGGGCGTGGTGCCCGCAATCGCAGGCATTGGGGTGGGGAAAGCCATGGTTGATCTCCTGTGTTTGATGGTCTCTTGACCATCGTCAAACTGCAGTATTGCGCCTGCATTGCCAAAGATAAACACATGATTCATGATGGAACGCATGAGCAAATTCGATTATTCAGACCTCGACGGCCGCTTGCTGCAACTGCTGCTGGCCGTGCTTGAAGCCGGCTCCGTGACCGGTGCGGCGCAGCGCCTGGGCGTGACGCAGTCCGCCGTGAGCCACCTGCTGGACAAGCTGCGCAGCATCACCGGCGACCCGCTGTTCGTCAAATCCGGCCGCGGCATTGTCGCCACCGCTCGGGCCGAGGCGCTGGCCGCACAGGCGCGCGAGCTGCTGTCGGGCATGGCGCGCTTTGCGATGTCGGGCGAGTTTGACCCGGCGCGCTGGCAAACCACCTTCACGGTGGCGGCCAACGACTTCCAGCGCGACGTGCTGCTGCCGCCGCTGATGGCCAGGCTGCGCCGCCAGGCGCCGGGCGTGGCGCTACGCGTCATCCCGTCGGGCATTCCCAGTCTGGAGATGCTGCGCAACGAGCAGTGCCAGCTGGCCATCAGCCCGCGTCCGCCGGACGGCGCGGACATCCTGCAAAAGCGCCTGTTTGAGGACGACTACCGGGTTTTTTACGACGCCGCCATGCGCGCAGCACCGGCCAGCCGGGCTGACTACCTGGCCGCCGAGCACATCACCGTGCTCTATGAGCCCAAGCGCGCGCTGGACCTGGACCAGTGGCTGGCCGCACACGGTGTGCAGCGCAAATTTCGCATCATGGTGCCGGGCTTTGCCGGCCTGCCGGCCTTCATACACGGCAGCGAATTGCTGGCCACCGTGCCCGGTTTGCTGCAGTCAGAACTGCTGCGCGGCCTGGCCAGCGCCAAAGTCCCGCTGCCCTGCCCGCGCATGCCGATGTACATGATCTGGCACATGCGGCACCAGCACGACGCGGCCCACCGCTGGCTGCGCGGGGAGCTGGAGACGGTCGCGGCAGCCATCGCCGCATTCCCCGGCGCTGACTGACAGCTTGAAGCCGTCAAGCTCAGCGCTATGAAATCAGAAGCTGCTCGCGCCCGTGCCTATTGCTCAAACGCTTTTTTAGCCATGAAACCTAGGCTTTGGCCGGCTTGACCGGCCGCGTCCAGCCACTCAAGCTGATCTGCTTGCCGCGCGCCACGCTCAGGGCGCCAGGCGGCGTGCTTTTGGTGATCGTGGAGCCGCCGCCCACGGTGCCGCCCGCGCCTATCGTCACCGGTGCCACCAGCACGCAATTGCTGCCTATGTGCACATCGGCTTCGATCACCGTGCGGTGCTTGTTCGCGCCGTCGTAGTTGGCGGTGATGCTGCCTGCGCCAAAATTGACGCGCTCGCCCACCGTGGCGTCACCCAGGTAAGCCAGGTGGTTGGCCTTGGCGCCTTTGGCCAGCGTGGAATTCTTGACCTCGACAAAATTGCCGATATGCACTTCGGCGCCCAGCTGCGCGCCTGGCCGCAGCCGCGCAAACGGGCCGATCAGCGCGCCCTCGCCGACCTGCACGCCGAGTTTTTCGCCATCAATGTGTGTGAAAGGGTGAATCACCGCGCCAGCGGCAATCGTGCAATTGGCGATCACGCAGTTGGCCCCCACGCGCACGTCATCGCCCAGAGACACCACGCCCTCAAACACGCAGTTCACGTCGATCTCGACATCCTGACCGCAGGCGAGCGTGCCGCGCACATCCAGACGCGCCGGGTCCGCCAGCCGCACGCCCTCGGCCATCAGTGCCGCAGCAACGCGGCTTTGGTAGACGCGTTCGAGCTCGGCGAGCTGCACGGGGCTGTTGACGCCCGCGACCTGGGCCGCATCGCTGATCTGGTGCGCGACCACGGCCACACCGTCCTGCACCGCGAACTTCACGATGTCGGTCAGGTAGTACTCGCTCTGGGCATTCTTGTTGTCCAGCCGGGCCAGCCAGCTGCGCAGCAGACGCGTCGGCACGGCCATGATGCCGCTGTAGATTTCGCTGATCTTGCGCTGCTCGGCAGTCGCGTCCTTGTGCTCAACAATGGCGCGCACCTGTGCCGAGGCCTGCTCGCCGGCGCGCACAATGCGGCCATAACCGGTCGGGTCAGCCATACGTAACGTGAGCAACGCCAGGCGCTGGCCATCGCACAAGTCCAGCAGCGCCTGCAAGGTGTCTGCCTGCGTGAGCGGCACATCACCAGACAGCACCAGCGTCACGCCATCGTCGGCCAGCAACGGCAGCGCCTGCTGCACCGCATGACCGGTGCCCAGCTGCGGCTCCTGGCGCGCGAACTTCAAGCCTAAACCGCCTGCAGCCCCCGTCATTCGGGCGCAAGCCGCTTCAACTTCCATAGCACCATGGCCGCTGATCACAACTGCCTGACGCGCCGATAACCGGCCGGCACAGTCCACCACATGCGCGAGCAGGGCACGGCCGCCCAATCGGTGCAACACTTTGGGCAATTTGCTTTTCATGCGCGTGCCTTTGCCCGCGGCCATGATGACGACATCAATCGGAAGTGCCATGAGAGTTCCTGTGAATTTTTTCAGATTTAAGCCGGCTACCGCAAATACATTCTCGGCAGCAAGGCGACTTGTCACCCGAATTATCAGCTTGCTGGCGCTGGCGGCGCTGCTGACAGCCTGCAGCACGGTCAAGTTGGCCTACAACCAGGCGCCGGAACTGGCCTATTGGTACCTGGACCGCTACCTGAATTTCACCGAGGCGCAAAGCCTGCAACTCAGGAAAGAGTTGGCGCGGCTGCAGGCCTGGCACCGGCAAACGCAATTGCCGGCGTATGTGCAAACGCTGGAAAAACTGCAGCTACAGCTGGCGGGCGACGTCAGCGCGCAAGACGCCTGCGCGGCCTATGCCGACCTGCGCGTCAAACTGATGGCGCTTAGCCATCAGGCCGAGCCGGCCATGGCGGCGCTGGCGCTGACACTGCAGGCCGGCCAGCTCGAACAGCTGGAGCGCAAATTCGCCGAGGGCGACGCCGACTACCGTGAAGACTATCTGGATGGCTCGCCCAAAGCGATGCAGGCCAGGCGCTACAAGCGGGCCGTGGGCCGCGCGGAAATGCTTTACGGCGCGCTGAGCGAGCCGCAGCGGGCACTCATCAGGCAAAGCCTTGCACAGTCGCGTTTTGATCCCGGCCTGGCCTACACCGAGCGCTTGCGCCGCCAGGCCGACGCCCTGAGTAGCCTGCGCGCGATCACCACCCAGCGACTGGTCGGGCTGGACGCGCCGGAAAAAACCCGCGCCAGCATGCACGCCTTGGTAGCGCGCGCCTTTGACTCACCAAGCATGCCTTACCGGGCTTATGCAGACCTTGTCACGCAGGACAACTGTCAGGGTTTTGCTGACTTGCACAACAGCAGCACGCCTGCGCAACGCGGCAAGGCGATTGAAACCCTCAAGGGCTACCAGCAGCTATTGCAAGCGCTGGCCGCACAAAAATGAACATTGGTGCTGGACATCAAAAACCAGCCTGCTCTGCCGGTGCACGCTTGTCGTCCTTTGTGATGGCTTGTTCGCTGCCGCGCTGCCGCTGAGGCGTTTGCGGCTGAGACGGCTGCGGCGGCTGGAAGTCATGTGAGCCACTTTGCTGCTGCTGGCGGTTCATCGTTCGCAGCGGTTGCTGTTGCTGCTGTCTTGGCAGGCTATTAGAGCTTGCATAAGCGGTGGTCATGTTGATCTCCTGGTGGCCTCTGGTCCACAGGTCTTGGCCGAACTGACGCCTGACTTGCGCCTGGTCTGCGGGCGATCGGTCGTGCGTGACAAACGCCTGGATTGAAACTGTGGCAACGAGGCCTTAGCTTAGGAAGCACGCAGGGCAGGCCCTGTCATCCCGACTGGTGGCTTGCTGTCAGCAGCTACCTACAGAAAAGATGCGCACAAGAATGGTGCAGAATGTCAGCACATTTGTTAAGCGCCTAAAAATTTCTAAACTCCTGTCTCAACCCGATATGAAGGCCACTACAGACCTGTATGAAGTGATTTACCTGAGCACGCTTGCGCCAGATGTATCTGTCAGCGTGGTCGCAGACATCACGCGCAAGGCACGCGAAGGCAATGCAGCGAGAAACATCTCGGGCCTGCTGATTTTTGACGGCTTGCGCTTTTGTGAACAGGTCGAGGGGGCGAAAAAAGACATCGTGGCGCTCATTGATAGGGTCAGACACGACCCACGCCACATCAAGTTTGAAATCCTGCACCATGGCGCGCTCAACAACAGGCGCTTTTCGAACTTCAGCATGGGCTATGCCGAGGTCGAAGACCCCGATGTGCTGAGCCAGCTGGCGCTGCTCAGAGGCCAGGAGGCGCTGGACGCCCTGACAGCCTTGCTGCCGACGCTGGACCTGTACGCCTGAGCGATTAGGCCAGCCGCACAGCTGGCTCAGAATTCAACGCTCTGGCCTTCCGTCATGGGCACAACCTTGCTGGTGCCGCCTTTCATGGCGGCCTGGAAATCGACCAGCGTGCCGGTCGCCAACGGGTTGGAGTTGTAATGCATGGCAATCACATATTTTGAGTTGATCCAGGTGCGCGCCGCAAAAGCCGCATCATCCGGGCCCATGGTGAAGTTGCCACCAATCGGCATCAGCACGAGATCCGGCTTGTAGTAGTCGCTGATGAACTTCATGTCGCCAAACAGACCGGTATCGCCCATGTGCCAGATCTTGAAACCGTTTTCCAGCTCAATGATGTAGCCCACAGCCTCGCCCGCAGGATGGGACTCGTTCTTGTTGGTCGCGGGGTTGTTCCACACCAGCAGCGAAGAATGTTCAGCTGCAACTGCAGTGACCTTGATGCCGGGCAGCGGTTTGACGCTGCCGGTCTTGTTGAAGCGGTGCGTGAGCTCGGCAGGCAAGATGCCAAGCGTGACCAGGGGCGTGATCATGTCGCCCGGGCCGTAGAGCTTGGTGTTGTTGAGTTTGGCAATCGCCGGCGCATCACCGATATGGTCGCCGTGCGCATGGGTCACCAGCAGCACATCGACCTTGCCCAGAGCCGACAGATCGGTCTTGTACGGTGCAGGCGCTTTCGGGCCGCCACTGAGCCAGGGATCAATCACGATGACCTTGCCGCCTGGCGACTTGATACGAAAGCTGGCCTGACCCAGCCAGAGCAGCTCGGTCTTGCCGTTGGCAGCAGCTGCGGTTTGCGCGCCCGCAGGAAGGGCCATGCCCAGCATCAGTACGGACAGCGCGAGCGCCCAGCTGTTGGTGAAAAAACGCTTATGCATGGCAAGGCTCCAGAGCAAGTAGGTGGTTGGTTAGCATGCCAATTCTGCCAAGCTTTTTGGCACCCACCATCAGGGTTTGCCTTGTTCCGGGGGCCTGGGCCGCTTCAGCTTTGCAGCGCGGCCCACATCTCCTGGTCACGCGCGGCGGTCCAGATGCGCGGGTTCTTGATGCCGCTGGCTTCATCGAAAGCGCGGCTCACGTCAAAGGGCAGGCAATGCTCGTAGATGAAGACCTGGCCGAACACCGGGTCCATGCTCTTGCGCGTATGCGCCATGGCGGCCTTCAGGCTCATGCCTGCTGCAGCCGCCTCCTTGCCGGCCTGGTACAGCGTTTCAACCCAGCGCTTGGTGTAGTCGATCGCCTTGTTGACATTGGCTGCGCCCTTCATGGCCTCGCCGCGCCCCGGGACTATGGCCAGTGCCTGCAGCGCTCGCAGGGCTTCCAGCGTGGCGGGCCATTCCTCGAGTTGCGCGTCCCCGGTGTAAACGCCGGCGTTGTACTCGACCAGATCGCCTGAAAACAGCACTTTTTCTTCTTCCACCCAGGCGACAGTGTCGCCACGCGTATGGCCCGGACCGGGGTGCCAGACCTGAACCTTGACGCCGCCCAGGTCAAGCACCAGCTTGCCGGGGGGCTCGCCCTTGGCAGGATCACCGCCGGCGATCACCAGCGTTGGC
The DNA here is from genome assembly GCA_947443645.1 of Comamonadaceae bacterium. Taxonomy (GTDB): domain Bacteria; phylum Pseudomonadota; class Gammaproteobacteria; order Burkholderiales; family Burkholderiaceae_C; genus Polaromonas. The sequence continues at coordinate 235,855 of CANEXF010000003.1, forward strand.
CAGGTCAGGCCAGGCACGCTTTCGGCGTTGCGAAACAGGCGCGGAAAGCGCTCCATCTCGCTTTGCATGTCCTGCGCACCACGCTCGACGATCAGCTCGTAAGTACCCTGGCTGGCAATCACCTCGGTCGCGCCTTCAGCCAGGTAGGCGCTGGCGCCCAGCACACGCACCGCATGGTAGTGCGTGAGCAGCACGTACTTGATGGGTTTGTCGCTGATGGCTCGTATGCGCGCAATCAGGTCCTGCGCCATCACCGGCGTGGCCGTGGCGTCGCTCACCATGATGAACTTGTCGCCAATGATGACGCCAGAATTCGGATCACCCTCGGCGGTGTAAGCCCAGCAATGCGCGCTGAGCTGCTCGAAGGTGATGGTCTTGTCCGTCAGGTCTGACTGGGATGCGAAGGCTTTGGACATGGAGCTCTCCTGTGGATGTGAGGCAAGGACACGCTATGCAGCTTCGCACATCTTAGCGACCAGCGCGCTTTGGAGCGAGGCACAGGCGGCCGCTGTATTTGCAGCCGCCACACCACGTCACAAAACTGACACGCCAATGACTTGGCCGAGTCACACAGGGTTTCTACCATCGCGCCTATTACTTTTTTACTCGTGCTTGTTGCATGAGCCACCCCGACCTATTGACGTCTTTTCTTTTTCCTATCTGTCCTTTGTATTTTGCTTAGCTGATTTCTGCTTCACATCACCTGTCTTCCTGTCTCCACTTCAACAAGAGTTCTCATGAAAAAAACAACGGCCTTTGAGCCAAAAACAATTGTTCACCTCGTCTCGCTGGCAATGCTTTCGCTGGCCAGCCCTTATGCACTTGCACAAACCGCCGCACCGGTCGATCTGGGCAGCATTGGCGCCACCACGGCGGCCGGCGCATACCGCTCGGAAGACGCGATCAAAGGCACGGCCTCGGCGATAGCGCCCACGCAGTCCAGTTTGTTCGCCACGCAGCCACAGTCCATCATCACGCGCGAGTTCATGGATCTGTCTGTTGCACCCACGGCTGAATACAGCCGCATCGTCAACATCGCGCCCAGCCTGTCAGGCGACTCGGCCAACGGCCCGGGACTGAGCGAGACAAAAACCACGCTGCGCGGTTTCTCGGATGACCAGTACAACATCACTTTTGACGGTATCCCATGGGGCGACACCAACAACCCGGCACACCACTCGACCTCGTTTTTCCCAGCCTCCACAATTGGCGGCGCAGTCGTTGAACGCGGCCCCGGCAATGCCAGCAATCTGGGCTACGCCACTTTTGGCGGCTCCATCAACCTGTCATCCAAGAAGCCGTCGCAGGAGCCTGTGACCAGCGTCTTCACCTCGATGGGCAGCTGGAACACCCAGCTTTACGGCGTGTCTTACGAGAGCGGCCGCCTGGCCAACTACGGCGACGCAACGCTGCAATTGAACTACCAGAGCCTGTCATCCGACGGCTACCTGACGGCCAGCCCGGTCAAGAGCCAGAACTTCACGCTCAAATTTGAGCGTCCAGTGGGCGACGCCTCACTGCTGACGGTGTTCAGCTCGGTCAACCACATCAATTACGCACAGCCAGACAGCAACAAGGGCGTGACGCTCACGCAAGCGGCTGCCTTTGGCAAGAATTTTCAGCTCAACAACGACCCCACGAGCATGAACTTTGCAGGCTTTAACGCCACCACAAAAGACACCGACTTCAGCTACATCCGCCTGCGCAGCGAGCTCGGCAACGGCTGGCAGACCGACAACCAGGCCTACACCTACGCCTACAACAACCAGACGAAATCATCGACCGACCCGACCTGGACCGGATCGTCGGGCACAGGCGTTGGTGCTGACCCGCGTAAAACAGCGTCGGATGGCACACGCACGGTCACGGCCAATGGCGACATCCCGGGCATAGACAAGCAGAACAAGTACCGCGTCTATGGCGATATTTTCAAGGCCACCAAGAAAATCGAGTCCGGTCTTGCGCGTGTGGGCGTCTGGTATGAGACTTCGTCCACCGACCGCCACCAGTACGACATGGACTTGACGACCGGCGCCTACAACCGCATCGAAACCACGGCCAATGCGAACTTCCTGCCAGGCACCAACCGACCAATAGACAGCGTGCTGTTTGACCAGCAGTCCAAGATCAAATCGGTTCAGCCTTTCGCTGAATTTGAATGGGCTGCAGCCAAGGGCACAACCATCACGCCTGGCCTGAAATATGCAAGCATCACGCGTTCGGTGAATTCGGCCGTTGAAGCGACCACCCGCGAACTTAACCACGTGTCCTCACTGACCTACAAGGCGGCGCTGCCCTACCTGACCGTCAACCAGCAACTCCAGCCGGGTCTGGCCGCCTATGCGCAATATGCCCAGGGCTTTCAAATCCCCGACCTGAAGACCTTTTACGTCGCCGACCCGACCAAGAACAGCACAGCGCCGCAGAAATCGACCAACTACCAAGTCGGCATCGTTGGCAAAAGTGACCGTATGACCTGGGACGCGGATCTCTACCGCATCGACTTCACCAACAAGCTGGTGGCCAATGGCCTGACGGGCGCAGATGCAGGCTTTGTCAATATCGGCGGTGCCAGGTACCAGGGCATGGAAGCCCAGATGGCCTACATCATTGGTGGCGGCTTTTCTGCCTATACCAATGGTTCCATCAACAGCGCCAAAAGCAATGAAACCGGCAAGCAGATCTCAGGCGCGCCACTCATGACGGCAGCACTGGGCGGCCTGTACAACCAGGGCCAATGGGCTGGCTCGCTGATCTACAAACTCACGGGCGCCACACGTCAAAAAGACTACAGCAACTCGATGGCCTACTACGACTACTACAACGTGGCGGCATACGGCAATCTGGATCTGGGCGTGTCTTACACCATGAAGAATGTCAGCACTTTCACCAAGTCACTGAAGCTGCAATTGAACGTGTTTAACCTGACCAACAGCCAGCAGGTCACGGCCATCACCGCCAAATCCAGCAGCAGCACGGGCTCAGCATTGGACACCTACATCTACCAGGCACCGCGCAGCATTCAGCTGTCACTCAAGGCAGATTTCTAAATGACGCTGTCCAAACTGCTTGAGCTGGCCAACCATTCGGGCGGCACGCTCTACCTGATGTGCTTGCTGCTGCTGGCGGCACTCACCGTGATCATTGAGCGCAGCCTCTACCTGTCCAGAATGCAGCAAGGCGGCGTCGATCTGATCGCCCTGCTCAATACCGGCGTACCGCTGCATGCCGAGGTGACGCAGCAGGCACTGCAAAAGCACGAGCGGCTGCCGCATGTGAGCCTGTTCACGGCGGCACTGATAGAGCCGTCAGATGCCCAGCGAGAAAATTGTGCCGGCCACCTCGAAGAGGCGGTGATGCACGAAGTGCCAACGCTGGACCGCTCACTTTGGGTGCTGGACACGGTGATCACGCTGGCGCCGCTGCTGGGCCTGTTCGGCACCATCATCGGCATGTTTGGCGCGTTTGCGGTACTCGGTGATGTGCAAAACGGTGCCGGCCAGGTCACAGGCGGCATCGCCGAAGCCCTGATCGCCACTGCGTCAGGCCTGCTGATCGCCATGATAGGACTGGTCTTCTTCAACTGGCTCAACACCAAGGTGCGCAGCATCGTGCATCAGATGGAGACCATCAAGCTGATGCTGCTGAACCGCCGCTTTGGCGCCAGTCCAGTCGCAGGCATGCGAGCCGGTCTGAAGGTAGCCTGAAGATGCGTTACTTTGAAACCCGCAAGGCCCGCATAGAGATCATTCCCATGATCGACATCATGCTGTTCCTGCTGGTATTTTTTGCCATGATGACGCTGCGCATGATTCCCTCCACCGGCCAGGTATCGAAACTGCCGACCAGCTCGACCGCCACCACCATGGCCCCACCTAAGCTGATGGTTGAAATTCATGCCGGCGGTCAACTCTTTGCCGATGGTCAGGCCGTGACGCCAGACCGCATCAGCGCGCTGGTGCGCAGCCGTGACCCGGCCAAGCTGGCTGTCACCATCGCAGGCGGCGAGGATGCCTCGCTGCAACAGGTGATGGGCGTGATCGACGCCGTCCGCAATGGTGGTGCAACCCAGATCGGACTGGCCGCGCGTCAGACTGCGCGGTGAGCACGGCCGTCATGGGGATGGCGCTGCCCCGCCATCCCGGCCGCAGACAGTGGCAGGCCTTTGGCTCAGCCCTGGGCCTTGAAGCTGCAGTCATAGGCGTGCTGATCGCCTGGCTCGCAAGTCACCCAACGCAGCCGCCAGAACCCGTTGTGCCACTGAGCATCGAATCGATAGTCGCGCCGGCGCCGGACAAGCTGCCCGAGCCAGAAAAAGCCAAGCCCTTGCCCGTGCTGCCGCCTTTGCTCAAGCCAGTATTGCGCGCAGTGACCCCACCGGTGGCAGCACCGCAACCCACGCCAGCCGTGGTCGCTGCAGCCACACCAACGCCCTCACCCGCGCCTTCTGCAGTGGCAACCGCTGCTGCGGCATCGCCCGCACCAGCGCAGCCCGCCGTTGCCACAAACAGTGTTGTCGATCCGGCGCTGGCCTACAACGCCAGGCTCACGGCAGCGGCACAAGCTGCATTTGAAGTTCCTGGCGCTGTGACGGCTTTGGGCTTCAAGGGTCGCGCGCGCGTTGCCTTCAGCCTGCGCGACGCCCTGCCTTCAGCGATTCACATCGTTCAGTCCAGCGGACTGGGCGCGATGGATAGAGCGGCCATGAAGGCGGTGCAGCAGGCAGCCTATCCGCAACCGCCTGCGAGTTTGCAAGGCAAAGAGCTCAGCTACCAGATCTGGGTGACACATGAGATGGTGCCGTAGCGTCGCATCAAGCCTGCCCAGCGCCCCGCATCGCACCCATCACGTGCAAAGAATCAAAAGCGCCATGAACACTTCAACGATTATTTTCCGCGCTGGGCTCGCAGCCTTGGCATCGCTCACGTTTGCCGCCCTCGCTGATGCACAAACAGCAGCGATCACCGCGCCCGACGCCGTCTTCAGCGTGCAAGTCGATGGCCAGCACGCATGGGTTCGCGCCCTGACCCACGCCGGGCGCTGCCCTGACATTACCTGGGACGACAAGCCAGCGCAAACCATGGCGCTGCGCGCCCCGGCGCAGACGATTGCGGCGCGCGCCGACGCCAGTCAAACCGACAGCAAGCCGGCAGTGTTTGGTGTCCAGACCTGCGAGGCCGCCTGGCCCGCAAATGCGAAAAAAGCCAGTATTGCAGGCAAGGAACTGAAAGCGCCAGCGCCTGACATCCAACGCATCGTCATCATTGCCGATACCGGTTGCCGCATGAAGGGCTCGGAGAATGCCTTCCAGGAATGCAATGACTTGGCAAAGTGGCCGTTTGCACAAGTGGCGCAGAGCGCTGCAGCAAAAAACCCGGACCTGGTGATTCACATCGGCGACGTTCACTACCGCGAAAGCCCCTGCCCTGCCGGCAATGCCGGCTGCGCAGGCGCTGCATGGGGCTATGGCTATGACGCCTGGCAGGCAGATTTTTTCAAACCCGCCGCACCGCTTCTGGCCGCTGCGCCCTGGGTGTTTATACGCGGCAATCACGAGGCCTGCTTTCGGGCCGGTCAGGGCTGGTTCCGCTTTCTCGACGCCCAGCCCTGGAGCGAAGCGCGTTCGTGCAATCAACCCGCGCTGGACGCAGAGGCCGATTACAGCGAGCCGTACGCAGTGGCTATCAGCCCGCAAACCCAACTGCTGGTGTTTGACTCGGCAAAAACCAGCGGCAAGCCTTTCGGCCCCAAAGACCCGGCTTATGCCAAGTACCAGGCCCAGCTGCAGACGGTGCAGCAGCTGGCCCTGCAAAAGCCGCAGAGTTTTTTCTTGAGCCACCACCCCCTGCTGGCCGTCGCACCATCGCGTAACACGCGTCAGCTCAAGGACGGCGGCAATGCAGGCCTGCTGTCGGCCTTTGAGCCCCTGTATCCCCAGCGCCTGTTGCCTGAAGGCGTGGACGCCAGCATGCATGGCCACCTGCATTTTTTCGAAGCCATCAGTTTTAAAACTCCACACCCCGCATCGCTGGTCATGGGCAACTCCGGATCAGCCAACGAGGCAGGCTTGCCAACCAGCTTCACGTCAGGCGAGAAATTGCACCGCACAGCGATCATCGAAGACTATGCAGCGACCGCCGCTTACGGCTTTGCCACGCTGGACAAAATCAGCGCAGCAGGTCACAGCCGCTGGTTGCTGACCGAATATGACATCGAGGGCGAAGCCGTTTTCAGCTGCACGCTTGAAAACGGCAAGAGCAAATGCAC
>CANEXF010000004.1 GCA_947443645.1 Comamonadaceae bacterium
TGTGGCGGTGGCGTTCCAGACGATGTGCCAGACGGCCGCAATGTCGGCCACACTGACGACGCCGAGCAGCAGTGCCAGACCGGCGCCCAGGGAGGCGCTCCAGCCTATGCCCAGACCGCGGGGTTGCCAGATGACCAGGGTAATTGTGGCGAAAAATATCAACAGGGCGACAAGCACAGCGTTCCTTTGTTTTTTTACAAGCGTTTCTCGTGGCCAACAGGGCGGCACGAGAAGTCCATGGCGGGGAGGTCTGGTGCGGACTCAGGACTTCGCGAGATCACGCGCTGCGGTTTGCAGCATCAGCCGGTCTACGCTCGCGGCCGGTAAATTCACAAGCAAATCCAGTCGGCGCTTGATTTGATGCAGTGTCTGTCGAAAGGCTTCCAGCTTTTGCTTGTCGCTGCCATCTATCGCCGACGGGTCCGCGTAGCCCCAATGCGCGGTGGCGGGCTGGCCTGGCCAGAACGGGCAGACCTCGCCGGCGGCGTTGTCGCAGACCGTAATCACCAGGTCCATGATGGGTCCAGCCGCCACGCTTTTTACTTCGTGTAATGCGCTGCCCTCCGAGGGGGCTGCGCTTGCATCAGGCTTGCCAAACTCGTCCCAGCTTTTACTGTGTAGCCCCTCTGTCGGTATGCCCGCGGCATCAAGCACCTGCAGCGCCAGCGGGTTGGGTTGCTGGTTCTCGCGCGGGCTACTGCCGGCTGAATAGGCCTTGAAGCGACCCTTGCCTATTTGGTTGAGAATGGCGTCGGCCAAAATGCTGCGCGCCGAGTTATGCGTGCATAAAAACAGAACGTTGATGGTTTTTTCGGTCATGGTGTTTGCAGGCTTTGTGGGTTTGAAGTGGAAGGTGCGTCTGTTTGCTACTAAATAAGGAGCTGCTTGCGCTTGTCTGGTGAGCGCTACGGGCTTAAATGATATGTAAGAAACGCATGAAATAGCTTGTCAGGTGGCCCAGACGGCTGGACGCGATTTAGCAGCTCGTGCAGTCAGCGCCAGGGGTGGCTTCGCAGGGCTGGCCCTCGCAGCAGTGCTCGGTCAGGTAGCCCAGCAGCGCATTCATCTGGCTAAAGCTGGCGCGGTAGATCAGGTTGCGGCCACGCGCTTCGCTGCTGACCAGGCCGGCATGCAGCAACTCCTTGAGGTGAAAAGACAGCGCGCTGGGCGCACTACCCAGTTGCTCGGCCATCGCGCCCGGCGTCAGCCCCTCTGGGCCGGCCACGACCAGGGCCCGAAAGGCGCGCAAGCGTTGTGCCTGCGCCAGCGCAGCCAGCGCCTTGACGGCGGCTGATTCGGCCAGTGTTGCTGCAGGGTGGCTCAAGGTTGATTCCATTGTTCAAATATAATTGAACTATTGAATTGAATCAAGATTTTGTTTATGGCGTCAGGGTTTCCTGGCATTCAAGGAGCAGGCCATGTCTGGCATCACGATTTATCACAACCCCAAGTGCAGCACCTCGCGCAACGTGCTCGCGCTGATACGCAACACCGGCGTGGAGCCTGAGCTCATTGAGTACCTGGTGACGCCGCCCACACGCGAAAAGCTTGTGGAACTGCTGGCGCAGATGGCCATGCCGGTGCGTGAGCTGCTGCGCCGCAAGGGCACGCCCTATGACGAACTGGGCCTGGACGACGCCAGTTTGAGCGATGCGCAATTGCTGGACGCCATGCTGGCGCACCCCATCCTCATGAACCGCCCGGTGGTGGTGACGCCGCTGGCCACGCGCCTGTGCCGGCCCTCCGAGGTGGTGCTCGACATCCTGCCGCTGCCGCAGCGCGCAGCCTTCAGCAAGGAAGACGGCGAGCCGGTCATCAATGACATTGGAGAACGCGTTGCCGGGCGCTGATCTGCTTGAGGCCGGTCTGCCTAACCTTGCCGCAGATCTGTTCAAACAGCCTGCTGACGGGCTGCAACAGCTGCCGCCGCGCAGCACCCATGCGCCGCGCATCCTGCTGCTCTACGGCTCGGTGCGTGAGCGCTCCTACAGTCGCCTGGCCAGCGAAGAAGCTGCACGGCTGCTGCAGGCCATGGGCGCTGAGACCAGAACCTTCAACCCCAGCGGTTTGCCTCTGCCCGACGATGCGCCCGAGTCGCATCCCAGGGTGCAGGAGCTGCGCCAACTTGCCGAGTGGTCCGAGGCCATGGTCTGGTGCTCGCCCGAACGCCACGGCGCCATGACCGGCATCATGAAATCGCAGATCGACTGGATTCCGCTGGCGCTGGGCGCCGTGCGGCCCACCCAGGGCAAGGCGCTGGCGCTGATGCAGGTCAGCGGCGGCTCGCAGTCTTTCAACGCCGTCAACCAGATGCGCGTGCTGGGCCGCTGGATGCGCATGCTGACTATTCCCAACCAGTCGTCGATCGCCAAGGCATTTCTGGAGTTTGACGAAGCCGGGCGCATGAAACCCTCCGCCTATTACGACCGCGTGGTCGACGTGATGGAAGAACTCGTCAAGTTCACGCTGCTCACGCGCGATGCGTCGGCGTGGCTGACCGACCGCTACAGCGAGCGTGTGGAAAGCGAAGAGGCGCTGTCCAAGCGTGTGAATCAGCGCAGTTTGTGAGCCGAATTGGCCGCTGGCGATTTTCTGGCGGGCGCTAGCAGCTATTGAATTAGTAGCGTGTGGGGGTGCGCTTATTTCTCTTCTATTTGTGGCCTTAGCATGCGTAGCGGCAATATTTGCAAAAGTCACTCAACGCCTGCTTGTGTGACGCGGAAACTTTGTGTTTGGTGGCGCATGTTGGAAAAGGCCACAGTCCTCGCTGTCCCGACATTGCATGGATACCGCACTTGCCCCTTACGCCCATGCCAGAAAATGTAAAACCGTACCCAACTCAGATAACGTTCTCGACGTCAAGGCTACAGTGCAAGCACTGTAGGCGCTCGCGCATGTGATTCCGCAAACCAGTCGATATAGTTACACAATCTTTCCGGAGAAAGAGGCGACGGATGGCGCAAGCTCGGTCTAACAAGTCGATCGACACGGATGCCCAGGTGCGTCTGCGCGCTTCGTGCGCACTTGGCGTTGGTCGCTGCCTGTTTTTAAGTGAGACCACACACCCATGAATCAACTTCGACTCGCCAAGCAAGCGTTTGTACTCTGTACGGCGCTGGATATTTGACCGGCACATCTATGTACGCCAAAAAAAGCAAGCCGTTCTCACGTCTCGCTTACGCCTTGCGACGTATGGAGCCGGTCAACGCAGTTCCCGGTGCGACCGTGTTGAACACCGTGCCGTATTTCTTGACGTTTTCGTGCAGCAGGTCCAGCCGCCTGTCGGGCTCGTCTGTATCGACCACGAGTTCGTAGCTGATGGATTCCATGCGCGGCGGCACGTCCTGGCGCACGCCATGCACGTGCACCTCGACGCCGCGCAAATTGAACTTCAGTATCGGCATCACACGCTCTATGCCTTTGATCATGCAGGCCGACAGGGCGGCCAGCAGCAGCTCGGCGGGATTAAAGGCTTGCGGATTGCCTGCCATGTCGGTATCCAGCGTGATGCTTGCCTGCTTGCAACTGGCCCGGCTCGCATGCGCGCTCAGGCGTTGCGCCACCACATCAAATTGCATTTTTATAGGGGCGATTTCGGTCATGGTGAAGGCTTGTTGTGCTGTGGGTAGGTTGCGGCTTGAGCATACCGTCGGCGGGCATGACGCACTTGAGTTGGATCAATTGCATGGTGCATCTGCGCAGCAGATACCGCGGCATGCAGTTCTCGGACGGAATTTTTGGTCAAATGTCCTTGCAGCCCATATCCATAGAACGCAAGCAGCTATGTAATTAGTAGCAATTGCAGCCGCTGGCGGCTTGTCATCAAACTGCCACCCAACTGACACGAGCACGTCACCACAGGCTTTCAGAATCTCCCCATGTCAAACACCAGGGGATGACGCATGGAATCAGAGTTGAATTCGATCAAGGCAGGCGGCGTGCACGATTTGAGTCTGCAGTGCCTGCGCATTTTGCGTTGCACGGCGCGGTCCATGGTCAGCAGTCCTGGTGGCCTGCGCTTTCGCGCTGGCACACGGCCATGGCTGGACGGCCTTGCCGATGTCGGTTCGCCCGCTGCCGGCAAGCAGACCAGAAGCCACCAACACCCGCCGGCGTGTTTGCCGATTTCCCGGCATTGAAAGTCTGTTTCGTTTCATGAGCCCCCTACCGGGGCTTTTTTACGGCCCAAGTTTTGTGTGTTTTTTGAGTTTCCATGAATAAAAGGAGATAGCCATGAAAGAACTGCCCAATCCGACCTTTGCGCTGTCGCAAATCGTCTCAAGCCCTTTTTCACGGGGGTTACTTCATCAAAGCTCTCATGCTGTCAGTGCAGCCGCTGTTCAAGGGCCTGGCGCGGGAAAAATCCTCGTTCAGTGGGCCAGGCACCAGGACGAGGTTCGGCAGGCGCAGCGGCTGAGGTATCAGGTGTTTGCGCTCGAGATGGGTGCCACGCTTTCAACGATCGTGCCTGGCCACGACATTGACCTTTTTGACGACTACTGCGAGCACCTGCTGGTGCGTGACGCGCAAAGCCATGCCGTCATAGGCACTTACCGTGTCCTCACCCCGACCCAGGCCAAGCGGGTCGGCAGCACTTACAGCGACACCGAGTTTGACCTCACGCGTTTGCGGTCCCTGCGTGGACGTATGGTAGAGCTTGGTCGCAGCTGCGTGCATGCAGACCATCGCCATGGCGGTGTGATACTGGCGCTTTGGGGCGCGCTGGCTGAATTCATGGGCCGAAACCAGCTCGATACCATGATTGGCTGCGCCAGCATTCCCATGCAGCACCAGGGCGTGTCCAGCGGTCAGGCGGCGGCCAGCATCTGGCGCCAGCTGCGGCAAACGCATCTGGCGGCCATTGAGTACCGCGTGACACCGCGGCTGGCTTTGCCGGTAGAGCAGCTGGATGACTCGCTTCAAGTTGAGCCGCCTGCGTTGATCAAGGGCTATCTGCGTCTGGGCGCCAAAGTGCTGGGCGCGCCAGCGTGGGATCCAGACTTCAACTCGGCCGACTTGCCCATGATGATGCGCATTGCAGACTTGCCGCCACGCTTTCTCAAGCATTTTTCGGCGGCAGCTTCAGGCCGGGTTGCCTCAGCGTGATGCGCACCATGTTTGATGCCACGGGTATGCTCACCAAAAGCCTGTTGTCCGCAACCCCGGATGCGGATCCGGACAGTGACGATGGCGCGCAGCAACGTTACCGCACAATTTTTATATCGGATGTGCACCTTGGTACACCAGGCTGTCAGGCTGCGGCCTTGCTTGATTTTCTGCGCGCTCACCCCAGCGACAAGCTTTACCTGGTCGGCGATATGGTCGATGGCTGGCAGCTGCGCCGCAGGTGGTTCTGGCCGCAATCGCACAACGACGTGGTGCAAAAGCTTTTGCGTCGGGCGCGCAAAGGCTGCCAGGTGATTTATGTGCCTGGAAACCATGATGAGTTTGCGCGTGAATTTATCGGTCACCAGTTTGGCGGCATCGAGGTTGTCAGTGAAGCGGTTCACACGACGGCCGATGGTCGCCAGTTGTGGGTCATACACGGCGACTACTTTGACGCGGTGGTGCAGTGCGCCCGCTGGCTTGCCTATGTAGGTGACAACCTATATGAGTTTACACTCAAACTCAACCGCTACCTCAATAGCCTGCGTGCTCGTCTGGGCTTGCCGTATTGGTCACTGTCAGCCTACCTCAAGCACAAGGTCAAGAGCGCGCTCAACTACGTGACCGACTTTGAGGTGGCGGTTGCCAGCGAAGCCCGTCGTCGTGGTCACCAGGGCGTGGTTTGTGGTCATATTCACCGGGCTGAAATGCGCGACATCAATGGCATCCTGTACTGCAACGATGGCGACTGGGTGGAAAGCCGTACCGCCTTGGTTGAACATTTCGATGGCACGCTGGAGCTTGTGCACTGGTCCCCAGGCAATGAAGTGCCTAATCGCGCGCACGCCGCCGCCGCGCCGCAACTGACAGAAGGGGTGACCGCATGAGACTCGCGCTGATCACCGATGCCTGGTTACCCCAGGTCAATGGCGTTGTCACCACGCTGGTTGAACTGGTACGCGAGCTAGAGCAGCGGGGCCATGAAGTCGAGGTGATTCACCCTGGCTTGTTCAAGACCCGGCCATGCCCTGGCTACGCGGGCATCGATCTGGCGGTCAGTCCAAAGAAGGGCGTCTCGGAAAAGCTTTCGGCGTTTGCGCCCGAGGCCATACACATCGCGACCGAGGGACCGCTGGGCTGGGCCGCACGCGGCTACTGCGTCAAGCGCGGGCTGCGTTTTACGACGGCGTTTCACACCAAGTTTCCGGAAATCCTGCATGCGGCCTTGAAGATTCCGCTGTCCTGGGGTTACGCGCTGTTTCGCCATTTTCACAAGCATTCCTCGGGCGTGATGGTGCCCACAGAGGGCGTGCTCCGCATGCTGGAGCAACGCGGTTTTTCCCGGCTTCGCAGCTGGACCCACGGCGTTGACACTGCGCTGTTTGCCTTTCATGCGGAAGCGTTCCCGCATGCGTCTATGGAAGCGCTCGCGCGTCCGGTGTCCTTGTTTGTCGGGCGTGTGTCGTATGAAAAAAATATCGACGCGTTTTTGAAGCTGGATCTGCCGGGCAGCAAAGTTGTCTGCGGCGTCGGACCGTTGGAAGCCAGCCTCAAGCAACGCTACCCAGAGGTGCGCTGGATGGGCGTGTTGGATCGGTCCGCACTGGCCAAGGTGTATGCGGCGGCAGACGTCTTTGTGTTTCCAAGTCGGTCAGAAACCTTTGGTCTGGTGATGCTCGAAGCCATGGCCAGCGGAACGCCGGTAGCGGCTTATCCTGTCGATGGGCCGCTGGAGGTGCTGGGTGGATCGGCTGCGCTTGAAGCCAGCGGTCAGGGCGGGGTGATGCATGCTGACTTGCAGCAGGCTTGTCAGCGCGCACTGGCCGTTCCGCGCCACGAGGCCAGAAAGCGTGCGCTGGAGTTCAGCTGGGCCCAGGCTGCGCAGGTTTTTGAGGACCATCTGGTTGCTTCGCATAAAACGCACAGTATTGAATCTGCCGATGTTGCGAATCGTGACGGTGCGGTATCCTAGCAATCAGCGTTTTGCAGTCGTTACGCCACTGTCACGCCACTGTCATCAAAGTAGTAAACACTCAGTAAATAATTTTGACTACGAAACAAGTGCTGTTGATGCCTTCATTGCCTTCTTTATCTTCTGCACCCCCAACTTCCGCTTTTGCTGAACTGCCCGTTATCGCGCCTGTCGCTACGCCCCCGGTTCAGTTTCTCGACCGTGACCACAGCATTCTTGCCTTCAATGAGCGAGTGCTCGACTGGGCCAAGCGAGCCGACGTGCCCTTGCTGGAGCGCCTGCGCTTTTTGTGCATCGTGTCGTCCAACCTCGATGAGTTTTTTGAAGTGCGGGCCGCACCGCATTTGACGGCAGAGCAAGGCAACGAGCAAAAGGGTTTGTACACCAAGGCGTCTTTCAAGGCGCTTTCAGCTGTGGCGCACGACATGGTGGCGCGCCAATACGCGCTTTACAACGATGAGTTGCTGCCCGAGTTCGCGCGACGCGGCATTCGCATCATCTCGCATGGTGAGCGCGATGCGGACCAACGGCGCTGGGTCAAGTCCTACTTCGAGCGCGAAGTCCGGCCCTTGCTGATTCCGGTTGGGCTGGATCCTTCGCATCCGTTTCCGCAGGTGGCCAACAAGTCCTTGAACTTTATTGTGCGGCTGAGCGGTCTGGATGCATTTGGTCGAGAGAACGAAATCGCCATCGTCAAGGTGCCGCGGGTGCTGCCACGCTTTATTGCCATGCCTGCGCAAGGTTCTGGCAAGGGCATGCTGTTTTTATCCCTTTCCAGCGTGATTCGTGCCCATTTGGCTGAGCTGTTTCCGGGCCGGGTGGTCGAGCAGTTTTCCCAGTTCCGCGTGACCCGCCACTCGGACCTTGCGGTCGATGAAGACGATGTGCAAAACCTGCGTACCGCCTTGCGTCAGGGTCTGGAGCAGCGTCACTACGGCCAGGCGGTGCGCCTGGAAGTGTCATCGAGCTGCTCCGAATACCTGTCGGGTTTTTTGCTTCAACAGTTCAATTTGCCGGCGCTGTCGCTGTACCGCGTGCATGGCCCTGTGAACCTGGTGCGGCTGACGCAGCTGGTTGATCTGGTCGATGACCCCAAGCTGTTTTTCCCGGTCTACAGCGCCTGCTACCCCACGCAACTGCTGCACGGCCAATCTTTTTTTGAGCGCCTCAAGCAAGGTGATGTCTCGATTCACCAGCCGTTTGAGAGCTTCGACGGCGTTTTGGCCTTTTTGCGTGAAGCTGTCCATGACCCGCAAGTGCTGGCGATCAAGCAGACCATTTACCGTACCGGCAGTGACTCGGAGTTGATGGTCTTGCTGCGCGAAGCCGTCCGGCAGGGCAAGGAAGTCACCGTGGTGGTGGAGCTCAAGGCGCGGTTTGATGAAGAAGCCAATATCAATTGGGCCGAAATGCTGGAGTCGATTGGCGCTCAGGTGGTTTATGGCGTGGTGGGTTTGAAAACCCACGCCAAGATGCTGTTGGTGACGCGGCGCGAAGGTCGAAACCTGGTGCGTTACGCGCATGTGTCCACCGGCAACTACAACCCGCGCACTGCGCGCTTGTATACCGACGTGAGTTACCTCACCGCGTCGGCGCCCCTGACTGCTGATATTCACAATGTGTTTGTGCATCTTGCGAGCCAGAGCCGATTGCCCAAACTGAACCAGCTCTTGCTTGCGCCGTTTCAACTGCAGCGCAAGCTCATCGAAAAAATTGATGCGCTTGGCGAGGCTGCGCAGCAAGGAAAAGACAGCCGCCTTGTTGCCAAGATGAACGCCTTGACCGATGAAGGCCTGATGCTGGCGCTGGTCAGGGCAGGGCAGCGCGGCGTGAAGATTGATCTGATTGTGCGCGGCGCTTGCATGTTGCCGGCCCAGGTTCCGGGCGTGACGGACAACATTCGGGTTCGATCAGTCATAGGCCGGTTTCTGGAGCATTCGCGGGTGTTTTATTTCCGCTGCGGCGCAGAAGAAGAGCTTTATCTTTCCAGCGCTGACTGGATGAATCGCAACATGCTGCGCCGGATCGAGCTGGCCTGGCCGGTGACAGACCCGGTCATTCGCCAGCGCATCATCGACGAATGCCTGGTGGCCTATCTGCATGATGGACTCGACGCCTGGGACTTGCAGCCTGACGGCACCTATAAACGCGTCAGTTCAGACCTGAACGCACGTAAAGGCGATCTACGGCATGGTGCGCAGGCCGCGTTGATGGCACGTTACTCGGACCCCCAACGTCGCGAAAAATAAACCATGGACCTGATCTTGTGGCGTCATGCGGAGGCCGAGGATGGTCTGGCAAGCGAAGCGCTCGCCAGCGCTGATCTGGAACGTCCGCTGACGCCGCGCGGTGAAAAGCAGGCTGCACGCATGGCCATCTGGCTTGACCGGCAGCTGCCTGAGGCTACGCGTATTCTCGTTAGTCCGGCGCGTCGCTGTCAACAAACCGCAGCGGCGTTGGGACGTAAATACAAGATTCGGCCAGAGCTGGCGCCGGACGCAACATCGGCGCAGCTGTTGGAACTGGCGCACTGGCCTGCGAGCAAATACCCGATTCTGGTGATAGGCCACCAGCCCACACTGGGCCAGACGATTGCCCTGCTGGTGGGCTTGAGCGACCTTGACTGCGCGGTAAAAAAAGGCGCGGTCTGGTGGCTCAGAAACCGTGACCGAGACGGTTTGGATCAAACGCTCGTTGTCACGGTGCAGTCGCCTGAGATGCTTTGAAGCAGCGCTAGAACCTGCTTATTTGGTGAGTGTTGGGCGGCCCGTCTTGATGGCGGGAACCTGTTGCAGCGCCGTCAAAAAGGCGGCATCCGACAGTGCCGCCAGCGCCTTGATGCCCGCGCGCAAAAGCTCGCTTTTCTTTGCTGGGCGGGTCAATTTTGTTGCCCTTTGTTTGAGCTCGTCTAGCACAAGATACTCTGCTTTTGGGATCGTGAAGCTGTCACGCACAAGCTTGGGTTTTTTTGCTTTTTCTGGGCTCTTGTCGTTGGCTACTTTTGCAACTTTTTCAAGTTTTGCGTTGGCAAACGCTTTTGACAAAGGCGTCTTGACTGGCGCTTTTTTCAGCGCTGCCTTTTTGGCACTGGTGGTGCTTGGCAGGGGTTTCTTGGCAGCAGCTTTGACTGGAGCTACGGACTTGGGTGCAGGCTTTTTGGCCGCAGACTTAGGCGCTAGCGGCTTGGCTTTACGCTTGACGGCGACGGGCTTTGGCGCTGCAGCTGTCGGTACAGCCGCTGCTTGGGCGGCGTGGGTCGAGGTGGCAGGAGATGCCTGATTGGCTGTGGTCATGGAATTTCCTTTGATACAAAAAATAAACTGTGTATATAGTTTATATCGTTAGCAAAAGAACCGTCAAGCAGCTTGTCTTTGCGTTTGCCTCAGACGCCTGAAACAATAAGGCTCCAGGGCGTTTTTTGCCAAGCCAGGACCTCTTCGCGCAAGAGATGTGCCGATTGCGGAAATGCCTGGGCCCATCCAGATCTGTAATTGAGGACAAAAATATTGCCGGGCTCCGCGCTGGCCTCGAGTTTCAATCCTTCAAGATCGGGATCGCGCCTTGCGTGGCACAAAATGACGGCCATGCGCAGGCACAAGAGCTGCTGGATAAAAAGTCTGTCGTCAAAATCGACTTCAAGTTTGCGCAATTTTCCTCTGTGGCCAAGGACCAGCAGGCCAAGCCGGTGGAGTTCGGTCAGCGCAAAGCCGGGTGCGTCCGCGTTGTCCAGAATGTAGGCGCCATGCTTGTGATAGTCGCTGTGCGATATCTGGCTGCCGATTTCATGCAGCTGGGCTGCCCATTCCAGCTTGCGCCTGAAGCGATCCGATTCGGCGGACGACATCCCTGTGCGTACCATCATGAAAAGATGCTGTGATACCTTGCTGACGCGTTGCGCCTGGGCCTTGTCGGCATCAAATTTCGTCGCCAGGCGTTGCACGGTGGTGGCGCGCAAATCTGTCAAATCCTGCTCACGGTCAATCAAGTCGTAAAGCACGCCATGTCTTAAGGCACCTTGTGCGGCCTGCATCTGCTCTATGCCCAAGAGATCAAATACGGCTCTGAGAATACTTACACCACCGCCAAGAACCGCGCGCCGGTCTTCTCTCATGCCTTCGATCTTCAGCCTATCTGCGCTTTGTGCCTTTACAAGGCGGTCGAGTAGCCAATCCAGGCCTTCTCTGGTGATGAGGCCAGGCTCCCAACCCGCTACGCTCAGCACATCGCTGACGGCGCCTATGGTTCCAGAGGAGCCGTAAGCGACGTCCCAGGCGTCTGCCCGGTAGGTATTGACAGCTTCGTCAAGCACCGCCTTGGCCGCAATTTCAGCGATTTCAAAAGCACGCGCGTTGAATTGTCCAGTGGGAAAATACTTCATTGACCAGGCGACGCTGCCGACCCGATAAGACTCCATGACGCGCGCGTTCAGACCTTGACCGACGATCATTTCCGTGGAGCGGCCACCAATATCGACGACCAGTCGTCTTTCTGTCGATTGCGGCAGCATATGCGCCACGCCTTGATAAATCAGTCGTGCTTCTTCATGTCCGGAGACGACGTCAATTGGGAAGCCGAGAATTTTGTGGGCGCGCGCGAGGAACTCATCGCGGTTGCGGGCTTCGCGCAAGGTTTGGGTTGCAACGGCCCGTACCTGGCTTCGCTTAAAGCCCGCCAGACGTTCGCCAAACCGTGCCAGGCAGTCCCAGCCGCGTTGCATGGCGTCCAGTGTCAGGTTGCGGTCCGCGTCCAGTCCGTTGCCTTGACGGACGGTTTCCTTGAGGTATTCGGTGCGGTTGATTTGTCCGTGGGCAAAGCGACCAATTTCGAGGCGAAAGCTGTTGGACCCGAGGTCCACTGCAGCCAATAAGGTTCCGTTTTGCATGTCTGATTTTCTGTTGTCGCGACCAGCATAGCATTGGCTCACCAACAGCTTGGGCTTTGTTCACACTAAAACCATCAGGTTTTGATGCGCATAAAAAAACCAGTGCAATCCTCAGAGGATGCACTGGCCTTTTCTAAGCATTCCTGCGAATTGACGCCGGGTTGCCCAGATTTCTGGGTCCAGCGCCTCGATATCAATGTCCAGCTGGAATCAGCACACTGTCCACTACATGCACCACGCCATTGGTGGCAGCAATGTCGGCTCTTTGCACCATCGCATCTTCAACGGTGACGTATTCGCCGGCCTTGGACAGCGCAATATTGGCGCCATTGACGGTCTTGACATTGCCATTTTTGACATCCGCTGCCATGACTTTGCCGGGCACCACGTGGTAGGTCAGCACGGCTTTGAGCTTGACTGGGTCGGCGGCCAAGGCATCCATGGTCTTGGCGGGGACCTTGGCGAAGGCCTCGTTGGTAGGCGCAAATACAGTGAAGGGGCCAGTGCTTTTGAGGGTTTCGCTCAGGCCTGCTTTGGTGACCAGGCCAGAAAGCGTGCTCAGTTGGGGTGTAGTGGCAATGGTATCTGCCACAGATACCGGGCCTGGATGGGTGGCGCAGCCAGCGAGGGTGGCGATAGTGGCAGCCAAGAACACAAGACGGCGATTCAGCATGAAAATTCTCCTTGTTAAAACAGTCGTGAGCGTAGGATTTATTGATGACGGTTGTGTGACTTAAATTTGAAGCTTTTGTGACAGCGCTTGTTTGAGTCTGTTCATGGCCGTTTGTCACGCCTTTGTCATACAAGGGTTTTAAAGTCCAGCAATCGTTAATCAACCTACGAGGTGTTTTCATGAAAATGAGTTTTAAATTGTCTCTGGTCAGCGCTTTTGGCGCGGCTGCCATGACCATGTCTTGCGCTGCTTTGGCTCAGGAAATCACCGGTGCTGGCGCGACTTTCCCTGCACCTATTTACTCGAAGTGGGCGTCTGATTACAACAAGGCCACCGGTGTCAAGGTGAACTACCAATCCGTTGGCTCTGGTGCCGGCATCAAACAGATCGACTCCAAGACCGTTGATTTTGGCGCATCCGACATGCCACAAACCGACGAAGTTCTGGCCAAAAAAGGTCAGATACAGTTTCCTGCCGTGATTGGCGGAACAGTGCCTGTAATCAATGTCAAGGGCATCGCCCCAGGTCAAATGAAGCTTGACGGTCAGGTGCTTGGCGACATCTACCTTGGCAAGATCACGAAGTGGAACGACGCTGCCATCAAGGCGCTCAATCCTGGCCTGGCCTTGCCTGATGCTGCGATCGCGCCTGTACGCCGTGCAGACGGATCCGGCACCACCTTCAACTTCACGAACTATCTGAGCCGCGTGCATCCGGAATGGAAAACAAAGGTAGGTGAAGGCACTGCAGTGAACTGGCCTGTGGGCGCGGGCGGCAAGGGCAACGAAGGTGTTGCTGCGTTTGTCAATCGTCTGCCTAATTCGATCGGCTATGTCGAGTATTCGTATGTCAAGCAAAACAAAATGACGTACACGCTGCTCAAAAACCGCGACGGTGTTTTTGTGACGCCGGATGAAACTTCATTCGCTGCTGCAGCGGCTGGTGCCGACTGGAATAAATCGTTTTACCAGTTGATCACGGATCAGCCCGGCAAGAACGCATGGCCCATCACCACAGCGACCTTTATATTGATGCACCTCAAGCAGGAAAAGCCTGCGGCTGCTACTGAAGTATTCAAATTCTTCAGCTGGGCCTACAAAAATGGCGACAAAACAGCAGCGGCACTGGATTACGTTCCTATGCCTGATGGCGTGATTGGCTCCATAGAAAAAGCCTGGAACAAAGTGACCGACATGTCGGGCAAGCCAGTAGCCATCAAGTAAAAAACAATGGGATCAGCAAGTCTGATCCCATTCGCGAGGAGCAAAACGTGTCGTCTACACTTCCGGCAAGCAAGATGCCTTTAAACCAGTCTGTCAGGTCTTCCGGACGCGTTATGACTAATCCACCTCCTTCGAAATCTGCCCGTTCCGGCCCGTTGGCTGACCGTATCTTTGGCTGGGTAGCCAAAGGTGCGGCGCTGTTCACGCTGGTCGTGTTGATTGCAATCCTGGCCTCACTCACCATGAGTGCCTGGCCTGCAATCAATAAGTTTGGCTTGGGCTTTTTGACCAGCACCACCTGGGATCCGGTCAAGGAAGACTTTGGTGGCCTGGTCATGATTTACGGTACGGTCATGACCTCGGCTATTGCGCTTTTGATCGCAGTTCCTGTGAGTTTTGGCATTGCCTTGTTCTTGACCGAGCTGTCTCCGGCATGGCTCAAGCGTCCGTTGGGCACGGCAATTGAGCTCTTGGCAGCTGTGCCGTCCATCGTCTACGGTATGTGGGGTTTGTTGGTGTTCAGTCCTGTCTTGTCCACCTATGTGCAGCAGCCCTTGCAAAAAGCTTTTGGAGATGTTCCGCTTTTAGGCTCCCTTTTTTCGGGTGCACCGGTGGGCATAGGTATTTTGTCGGCCGGCATCATCCTGGCCATCATGATCATTCCCTTTATCGCGTCTGTCATGCGTGACGTTTTTGAGGTTACGCCGACCTTGCTCAAGGAGTCCGCTTATGGGCTTGGAGCGACGACCTGGGAAGTTGTTTCAACTGTTGTGTTGCCCTACACAAAAGCCGGTGTTGTTGGCGGCATCATGCTTGGCCTGGGGCGAGCGATTGGTGAGACCATGGCCATCACCTTCGTGATTGGTAATTTCAACCAACTCAATTCGCTGAGCCTTTTTGAGGCCGCGAACAGCATCACTTCGGCTTTGGCCAACGAGTTTGCTGAAGCCGGCGAGGGCTTGCATCAAGGCGCCTTGATGTACCTCGGGCTGGTCTTGTTCTTTATTACCTTTGTGGTCTTGGCCTTGTCCAAAATCCTGTTGGCCCAATTGAAGAAAAATGAAGGAGTTAAGACATGAGCGCCGTCATGCGTGATGTTCGTGAATCCAAATACGCACGGCGCAAGTTCGTCAATCGGGTGGCGATTGCGCTCGCGATGGCGGCTATGGCTTTTGGCCTGTTCTGGTTGTTCTGGATATTGTTCGAAACCGTCCGCCAGGGCGTGGACGGACTGACGCTGGCCACGCTGACAGAAATGACGCCTCCACCGAATGAGGCGGGCGGTTTGGCCAACGCTATTTATGGTTCCTTTCTGATGGTTCTTCTGGCGGCTTTTGTCGGCACGCCCATTGGGATCATGGCAGGCATTTACCTGGCCGAGTTCGATACCAAGGGCTGGCTCGCAGTCGTGACCCGGTTTGTGAACGACATTCTCCTGTCTGCGCCATCGATTGTTATCGGGCTCTTTGTTTACGCGGTAGTGGTGTCGCGCTTCAAGTCTTTTTCGGGCTGGGCAGGCGTGGTTTCGCTGGCCCTGATCGTGATTCCGGTGGTGATACGCACGACCGAAAACATGCTGCAACTGGTGCCACCCGGACTGCGCGAGGCCGCATATGCGCTGGGTGCGCCCAAGTGGAAAGTGATACTGAGCATCACCTTGAAAGCCGCCAGGGCCGGCGTGGTCACGGGTGTCATGTTGGCTATTGCCCGCGTCGCCGGCGAAACCGCCCCCTTGTTGTTTACCGCATTGAGCAACCAGTTCTGGACCTCAAGTCTTTCCGAACCCATGGCCAGCTTGCCCGTGACGATTTTCAAGTTCGCCATGAGTCCCTATGAAAACTGGCAAAAACTTGCTTGGGCGGGCGTATTTTTAATCACCATGGCGGTGCTGGGACTCAATATATTGGCGCGTATTTTGACGCGCACGAAAATCTGATTGCCCTCGGCCCAGTCCTTAGTCCACTCAAAAAGACAAGAGAAATAACTCATGGAAACTATCAGCGCCTCGCGTGAAAAGTTGCTTGAAAAGTCAAAGATATCTGTCAAGAATCTTGATTTTTACTACGGCAAATTTCATGCGCTAAAAAATATCAATCTCGAGATTCCCGAGAAAAAAGTGACCTCCTTCATTGGTCCCTCTGGTTGCGGAAAATCCACGCTTTTGCGTGTTTTCAACCGCATGTACGAGCTCTACCCAGAGCAAAGGGCAGAAGGCGAAATCATGTTTGAGGGCGAGAACTTGCTGACGTCCAAGAAAGACGTCGCCTTGATTCGCTCCAAGGTCGGTATGGTTTTTCAAAAGCCCACGCCGTTTCCGATGTCCATTTATGACAACATTGCCTTTGGCGTCAAGTTGTTTGAAAACCTCAGTCGCTCTGACATGGACGAACGTGTTGAGTGGGCATTGCGCAAGGCGGCGCTTTGGACTGAGGTCAAAGACAAACTTAACCAGAGCGGTTCCAGTCTTTCTGGCGGCCAGCAGCAGCGCTTGTGTATCGCGCGCGGCATCGCCATCAAACCAGAGGTGTTGCTGCTCGACGAGCCATGTTCGGCGCTGGATCCGATCTCCACGGCGAAAATTGAAGAGTTGATCACAGAACTCAAAGACGATTACACCGTGGTCATCGTGACCCACAACATGCAGCAAGCCGCCCGTTGCAGCGATTACACGGCTTACATGTACTTGGGTGATCTTGTGGAGTTTGGCGTGACTGAGGATATTTTCTTCAAGCCCAAGCGCAAAGAGACCGAGGACTACATCACCGGACGATTTGGCTAATAAGTATTCTCCGTCCGGAGACCTGACTCTGACTTAACTGACCCGAAAGAACGCAATGCCAGATAAACATTTGTCCACCCAGTTTGACAGCGAACTCAATGGCGTGTCCTCGCGCGTGATGGAATTGGGTGGTCTGGTGGAGTCCCAGATTCGTCTGGCTATTTATGCCCTGTCGCAGTTCAGCTCCGATAGCGCCAATCAGGTGATTGAAACCGAGGCGCAGGTCAACACCATGGAGGTCGACATTGACCGAGAGTTGTCGTCCATCATTGCACGTCGCCAGCCCACGGCACGTGACTTGCGCCTGTTGATTGCGATTTCCAAAACTACGGCCAACCTTGAACGGGCCGGTGATGAGGCAGAGAAGATCGCCCGCATGGTGAAGTCCATCATTGAAAGTGGTTCTGCTCGGTCCTTGCCTTCTTCAGACCTGCGCGTTGCCTCGGAACTTGCCAGTGGTTTGCTGCGCAAGGCGCTAGACGCTTTTGCGCGGCTTGACACCACCGCAGCAGTATCCATTCTCAAGGAAGACGACCTGATTGACCAGGAGTTTGATGGCTTTGTGCGCAAGCTCATCACTTACATGATGGAAGACCCGCGCACCATATCTGCCAGCCTTGACCTGCTGTTCATCGCCAAAGCCATCGAGCGCGTTGGCGATCATGCCAAAAACATAGCGGAATTCATCATTTATGTTGTCAAAGGTGCGGACGTCAGGCACACGCCGATGGCGCAAATTGAATCCGTCGTCAAGTAATTGCTGAGTCAGATACAAGAATGAAACACCGGCCATTGGTATTGATTGTTGAAGACGAGCCTTCGATTGCGGAGCTGATCGCCGTCAACTTGCAGCATGGCGGTTTTGACGTTGTGTTGGCGCAGGACAGCGTGAGCGCGCAGCGCGAACTTGAGGCGGTCTTGCCTGATGTGATCTTGCTCGACTGGATGCTGCCTGGTCAAAGCGGGCTTTCCCTGGCCCGCAATTGGCGCAAGCAGGAGCGAAGCAAATCCATCCCCATTTTGATGTTGACGGCCAGGGGCGATGAGCCTGACAAAGTTGCCGGGCTCGACGCCGGTGCTGACGACTACATCACCAAGCCATTTTCCACACAGGAATTGCTGGCGCGTATTCGCGCGGTGCTGCGCAGGCGCGCACCCGAAGCCGCCAGTGACCGTGTGGCCGTGGGGGCGCTGGTGCTGGACGCCTCTACCCACCGCACTACTTTTCAGGCTCAGGAGCTCAAGCTGGGCCCGACCGAGTTCAAGTTGCTGCATTACCTGATGACGCACGCCGAACGCGTTCACAGCCGCAGCTCGCTGCTTGACAAGGTCTGGGGTGACCATGTCTTTATTGAAGAGCGTACCGTGGATGTGCATGTCAAACGCCTGAGGGAATCGCTGGGTGTAGCCGGTTGCATGATAGAAACGGTTCGCGGCGCCGGCTACCGTTTGACCTCGAATGCGGCCATGCTCAGTGCACGTCCAGCTGCGGCGAACGCCGGCGCATGATTAATCGCTGGCTGGTTTTCATCACCTGCATGCTTGTCGGTGGTGGTCTGGGATCTCTGGTCGGGCTAAGAACCGGTCTGGCGCTTGGTTTGGCGCTGGGCTCCTTCATCTGGTTGGTCTTCGACAGCTTCTGGCTTGCTCATCTTTTGCGTTGGTTGCGTGTTGAGCAAAGCAATGAGACGCCCGGCGTCATGATCAGCCCCATGCCCAAGCTGCCCGGTGTCTGGGGAGAGGTTGCCGACAGAACGCGCAGACTGCTTAAGAACCGCGATCACCAATGGCTGGAAGGGCAGGCGCGCCTGGACGAATTCCTAGCGGCCATTCAGGCCTCGCCAAGCGGTGTGGTGCTTCTTGATGCACAGGGCCGGATCGAGTGGTGCAACCAGACGGCTTCCGAACATTTTGGTTTCGATGCCCAGCGCGACGTCATGCAGCATATTGCCAATCTGGTCAGGGATCCTGCATTCAAGTCCTATGTTGCGTTAAATGATTTCTCAGGCGATGTGTCAATCCCTGGCAGCGCCAGTACGCCGGCACGACCGGTCAAATTATCGGTACATCTGCATTCCTACGGCAAAAACCGCAAGCTGCTGCTATCGCGAGACATCACCGCCGTTGAACTTGCAGAAGCGATGCGTCGCGATTTCGTCGCCAACGTGTCGCACGAGATCCGCACGCCACTGACGGTTCTGTCGGGTTTCATTGAAACCTTGCAGACACTGACACTCAAGGATGCCGACCGTGTGCGTTACCTGGCGTTGATGGCGCAACAGTCCCAGCGCATGCAAACCCTGGTCAATGATTTACTGACGCTGTCACGCCTAGAAGGCAGTCCATTTCCCCACATCAGTGACTGGGCGACAACCAGCGCGCTGCTCGCGCAGTGCGAGCAGGAAGCCAGGGCCTTGTCAGCATTGCTTGCGCCTCACGGTCAAAAAATTGAGTTCGAATCGGGGCCGGCCTGTGAAATAGCCGGTGTGCAGGCGGAGCTCTATAGCGCGATGTCCAATCTGGTGAACAACGCGGTACGCTACACGCCCGAAGGCGGCAGCGTGCATGTCAGCTGGAGCCTGCTCGCTGACGGACATGGTCAGTTCAAGGTCAGGGACAGCGGACCGGGCATTGCACCTGAGCACTTGCCGCGTCTGACAGAGCGTTTTTACCGGATTGACCGCAGCCGCTCACGTGAAACCGGCGGAACCGGATTGGGTCTGGCGATTGTCAAGCACGTGGCCCAGCGCCACGGTGCGGAGTTGCTCATCGAAAGCCAGCCGGGGCAGGGCTCCTGCTTTTCTATTACTTTTCCAGCTGCCCGGGTCAGGCTGATTCAGGCGGCATGACTTGCCCTGGGCCTGTTGTTCTGGCTCTCGCGCACCACGTACCAGAGCAATCCGAGTAGGCAGGCGGCGACCAGGCCAATGGCGACCGTGCTGGCGGCCCAGAAACTGGCGGCTGAATAAGTAGGCTCAACTTGTCCAATACCGGCATAGGTCAGCCGATAACCGCCATAAAGTCCCAGGCCCCACAGTAAAACGCCGTACAGCACCAGCGGTGTCAGGGTGATGCGGTAGCTGCGCAGCAAGAAGGCGCAAAGCGCCTGGATGGCGTCAGCCACATGGTAGAACGCCACCCAAACCAGCAAGGACGAGGCCAGCGCGATGATCTGCGGGTTGCCGGAGTACCATCCGGCCAGCATGTTTCCTGCTACTGAAACGATAGCTGCCAGCGCCATCGCCAAGAGGGCTGTAAGCCTAAAGCCCATGACGACGACGCGTCTGGCATGGTCCGGTCTGCCCGCTCCCAGCCAGAAAGAGACGCGGGCGCTGCAGGCAATGCCCATGGACAGCGGCATCATGTAAAGGACGGCTGCTACGCTGGCTGCGATCTGATGGCTTGCCGAGGCTACGGTACCCAGTCGCGCGATAAACAGCGCCAGCAAGGTGAAGGATGTGACCTCCACCAGATAGGCCAGTCCGCCCGGAATGCCCAGACGCGCGAAGTTGGCGATCTGCGACCAGTCTGGCCGCTCCATGGCTTGCCAGATATGAAATGGCCGGTACAGGGCTTGCGTGCGCAGCATCGCGATGGCCACGGCGAGCAGCAGGTAATTGACGACCAGTGTGGCCCAAGCGCAGCCAACCGCTCCCATGGGCTCGATGCCAGCGCCGCCCGCAACCAGCCATACGGACAGCGGAATTTTGAGCATCAGCGCACCGACTTGCAGCCAGGTGACCAGCAGTGGTTTACCCAGGGCCTGGTTAAAGCTGCTGTAAATGCGAAACAGCAGCGAAGGCGCAAAGGCAAAAGCCAGCACGCTCAGGTAGTGCTGCACTTCACCGAGCATGCGCTCGGGAACCTGCGCCCAATGCAGCAGCGGCCCAGGAAACAGCAGGGCAGCCATGCCGGCAGCGGTGATGAAGCCGCACAGATAAAGGCTTTGGCGCAGTGAACGCCCGACCGCCTGGTGCTGGCGTGCGCCCAGCATCTCGGCCCAGATGGGCAGCAGGGCCTGCACGATGCCTATGAGCCCGACATAGACACTGATGTAAAGCGCGGAGCCTACCGACAAGGCCGCCAGCGCTGCGTCGCTGTAGCGCCCGGCAATCATGGTGTCAGCCACGCCGAAGGCCATCACGGCGAGCTGCCCTACCAGCACGGTGCCCGCGTGCTGGCTGATGATCTTGAGCTCGCTCACCGTTGGCGTGCTGTACTGGCCGGCTGCGCGGTTTCCGACTGCCGGTCCAGGCTGACCCGTTTGTACATGAGCAGATTCTCGTTTTTGTCCGTCGGCCTGCGCACCGTGGCCTGAAATGCCCAGTCTGGCAGTTTGACGGTATTGCTCAGACTTGACTGGGCATCTGCGTCCACGATGAGGAAAGGACAGACGGCGCTGTTGCCGGCCGGCCGCAATTGCAAACGGCCGTGGTATTGCAGTGCCGCAGCCTGCGCGCTGCTCAAGCCGTGGATTTCCACGCATGCGGCCCTGTCAACCAGCTTGGCAATCTGGCGTGACAGTGGCGCATAGCTGCGCGCGTAATCCAGCAGTGGCAGCCAGAGTGTCATTAGCAGCAGCCAGCACAACGTCGCACCGCCCGCAGGCAGAACCAGCGATTTCCAGACGGCGGCGCGATGCGCACCTGCGCGCCAGCGAACCAGCCAGGCCCAGGCCAGCGTGGCGCAGGCTGCGGCTAAAAAAGCGAACCATGAAAAACTGGGCTCAAAGCCAGGCGCCAGCTTGGCCACATTGGCTGCCGGCTGTTGCGGCACGCCCGTTTGCATGGCGATCCAGACGACCCAGATGATGAGCGCGCAGCTGGTGAAAAATAGCAGTGTGAACCAGTCAATCAGCGAAGCGACGCTGCGCTTGAGCGTGGGCAAGGCAAATGCGGCCAGCGTGGCAAGCGCAGGCAGACTCAGCAAAAGACTGCGATCAGCCGCTGCAGTGGTCAGCGTGGCGCCTATGGCCATTGCGGCAAACCAAAGCGGCAGGGCAACGTGACGGCTGGCCAGCTGTCTGCGCCAGCGCCAGAGCGTCCAGAGCGCCAGTGGCCATGCCGGCCAGGTGAACCAGAGCAATAAACGCCCCAGCTTTCGCCAGGCGTTCCAGTTGGTTTGACCGTCAGCGCCTGGCAATTCAATACGCCAGCGCCACAGGTCAAGCATGAAAGCCTGCAGGCAGACCAGCAGTGTGATGCTGACAATCAACACCACCCAATGCCATGATTGCTGCCTACCCTCTGCATTGAGCTGGCCGGCTCTGGAGCCGCTGCCCCAGTGCATGTGTGTCCATTCGACCAGCGCGCCACCCAGACCGAACAGCAAGGCCAGCGTGGGCGCGCCGCTCAGCGCCAATCCCGACAGGCCAATCAACAAGCCTAAAGCGGGGCCGAGGATTTTTGTTGCACGGCGGTACGGGCTGGCCGCCATGGCGTAAAAGCTCAAGGCGCTAAAGCCCAGTTGTGCCAACGCCGGGGTCGTTTCATGCGACAGCTGTGCCAGGCCGAGACAGGCCATCAGCGCCAGCAATCCCGCATCGGCGATGGCGCGGGCATAGTCCACTGGTCTGGCTTCGCCGCCAAACGCGAAGGCCACAGGCTGGGCCTGAGGGCTGCGCGCCAGGTAGTAAATGGCGTACCAGGTGGCCAGCAGTGTCAGGACCAGCAGCATGACGTAGGGAATGCGCACGGCAACAGCCGGGTCCAGAAAGGGCAGGCATTTGATGGCGATCGCACCCAGCCAGTAGGGCATCAGTGCGTCAAAGCCGGTGACTTGTCCCAGCAGCTGTGGCGCAAACCAGTTCGCGGCGCTTGTGGCCAATTCGCGCATGACGCCAAAGGCCGCCATGTCTTCAGTTTTCCAGGGTGCCCGACCAAAGAAGCCGGGCAGCACATAAGCCACACAGAACAGCAGCAGCGCAAGCCGCGGTAATCGGCGGACTGCGGACTGGGCAATGATGGCGGGGGAGGGCTTGTTCAAAACTGCTGGGATCGTAATAAAAATTGACTTCGAGCCTGGTCGCGGCGCGGGCATGACATTTTTGCCACGACAGCGCTACCTTAGCTTATTTGGACGAAAAAAAAGCAGCCTGAAGTTCAGGCTGCTTTTTTGCCGACAAGCAAACGCTTTGTGGCGGCTTGTCGTGCAGCTTAGCTCGCTGCTGCGGCTTCAGCTTCAGGTGCTGCTTCTTTGGCAGCTGTTTTGCCAAAGCGGTTGCGGAATTTCTCAACGCGACCACCCATGTTGTCCACAGATTTCTGTGTACCGGTGTAGAAGGGGTGCGATTCGCTGGACGTATCCAGTTTGTACAGTGGCAACTCGCGACCGTCATCCATCTTCACCATTTCTTTGGTGTTCACGCATGAGCGTGTGACGAATTTGAAGTTGTTGGACAAGTCCATAAAACAAACTTCGCGGTAGTTGGGGTGAATGCCTTCTTTCATAATCTTTCCTTATTCGTTTCGGGAGCCACTCAAAACCATTTCGAGCACTTTCCGTGAAGCCAATTATTATCGCACGAAAATGAGAGCTTGTGAGGTATTGAACCAGCCGGGGCCGCGGATCTGGCTTTGCCAGTCCGCAGGCGCAGCGGCCCCTTCGGGGGGCAGGAAGCTACACGAAGTGAGCGACCGTGGGGGCCAGTTAGCCACCCCTTCGCATCATGTCAAAGAACTCGTGGTTGTTCTTGGTGGCTTTCATGTTCTTGAGCATCAGCTCCATGGACTCGATTTCGTCCATGTTGTACATGAATTGACGCAGGATGCGTGACTTCTGCAGGATTTCCGGCGCCAGCAGCAACTCTTCCTTGCGGGTGCCACTGCGGTTCAGGTGAATCGCCGGGAACACGCGTTTTTCATACAGGCGGCGGTCCAGGTGGATTTCGCAATTGCCGGTGCCCTTGAACTCTTCAAAGATCACTTCGTCCATGCGGCTGCCGGTATCCACCAGGGCCGTGCCTATGATGGTCAGGCTGCCGCCTTCTTCAATCTTGCGCGCCGCGCCAAAGAATCGTTTTGGGCGCTGCAGTGCGTTGGCATCGACGCCGCCGGTCAACACTTTGCCCGATGAAGGCAAGACGTTGTTGTAGGCGCGGGCCAGACGGGTAATCGAGTCCAGCAAAATCACCACGTCCTTGCCGAGTTCGACCAGGCGCTTGGCGCGCTCGATCACCATTTCGGCGACGTGCACGTGGCGGGCTGCGGGCTCGTCAAAGGTTGACGAAATCACTTCGCCGCGCACGCTGCGCTGCATTTCGGTCACTTCTTCAGGGCGCTCATCGACCAGCAGAACCATCATGACGACTTCAGGATAGTTGGCGGTTATCGCGTGCGCAATGTGCTGCATCATCACGGTCTTGCCGGACTTGGGCGGTGCGACCAGCAGGGCGCGTTGGCCTTTGCCTATGGGCGCGATGATGTCAATGATGCGGCTGGTCAGGTTTTCTTCGCCCTTGATGTCGCGCTCGAGCTTGAACTGCTCGCGCGGGAACAGCGGCGTCAGATTCTCGAACATCACCTTGTGCTTGTTGGCTTCTGGCGCACCGTCATTGACCTTGTCGAGCTTGTTCAGCGCGAAGTAGCGCTCGCCATCCTTGGGTGTGCGCACTTCGCCTTCAATCATGTCGCCGGTGTGCAGATTGAAGCGTCGGATCTGGCTCGGGCTGATGTAGATGTCGTCGGTGCTGGCGGTGTAGCTGGAGTCCGGGGCGCGCAGAAAGCCGAAACCGTCAGGCAAAACTTCCAGTACACCGTCAGCGACTATGGTTTCGCCGGTTTTGGAGCGCTTTTTGATGATGGCAAACATCAGCTCCTGCTTGCGCATGCGACCGGTGTTTTCAATCTCGAGTTCTTCGGCCTGCTTGAGGACTTCAGACACGTGCAGTGCCTTGAGTTCGTTTAAGTGCATGGATGTACCTGCTTTGATTGCGTGAAACGATGACTCCTTGCGGAGTTCATTTTGGAAGAAACGGGGGAGGTCTGAGTGGAAGCCACTGGGAGGCGGGAGGCTTCACAAAACCGGGATCTCGAACCAGCTGGCAATGACCGGCTGGTGAATGTTGCACATTATGACAGGAAAATCCGGGGCTTCAATCTGCCTTGAAAGCTGCCAGTTCTGAACCTGCTTTGCCCGGCCTGACCCTGAAAACCCCGGCATTGCGCCGTACGTTACAAGTGATGAACAAGTGAGCTGCGCTCCAGCGTTTGCCGGAGCCGCAGGTCGCAGCCAGCTTCAGACCAGTTGCTGGTCGATGAAAGCGGTGAGTTGGGCCTTGCTCATGGCGCCGACTTTGGTGGCTGCCAGTTCGCCGCCCTTGAAGATCATCAGGGTTGGAATGCCGCGTATGCCGAATTTGGCTGGAATGTCGCGGTTTTCATCGACATTCATTTTGGCGATCTGCAGTTTGCCTTCATAGCCGCTGGCAACTTCGTCAAGAATGGGGGCAATCATTTTGCACGGGCCACACCATTCTGCCCAGTAGTCCACCAGCACCGGTGTGGTCGATTTAAGGACATCGGCTTCAAACGTTGCATCGGTGGTGTGTTTAATCAATTCGCTGGCCATGAAGGCTCCTTTAGAAGGGGTTGCAGGATACGGCTAAAGTTGTGGGCATTGTGTCAGAAAGAAAGTGCCTTTGTCGGCGCCGCTATTCTTCACACCCACTATGCGCGTCATAGCCCAGCAGCCCGAGGCCGCCGAAAGCCGATTTTTGTCAACCACATCCACAAGCATATTTATAGATCACCCCAGCGATATGAGCTGGCGGGAGTTCATGGCCGGGCTCGATGGCCTGCTGCGGCAAAGCGCTGTTCATCCTTCGCGCGTGCTGGTGCTGGTGCCCTATGCGCAGCTGATGCAGCAGGCGCGCAGTGCCTGGTCTGCCCATGCCGCGCGCAGCGGGGCGCTGGCGTCTTTCGTGCCGCGCTTTGAAACCACCATGAACTGGGCCAGCAGCCTGGCCGCAGGCACGGGTGGCTTTGTGGCGTCTGAGCAAGACATCCAGCTCGATGCCGCAATTGATGTTCTGACCGCAGCCGCCTTGTTGGGTCGTGCTGGCCTGGCAGCGCAGCAAAATGCGCTGGCGGGGCGACTGATGGAAGCGGCCTGGTCGCTGGCGCGCGTGGCCGCAGCGCAGCCGCCAGAACGGCGCGCAGCCTGGGGCCTGGCGCTGAGCGAAGCGCTGGGCGTCGGGCTGGAGTCGCCGGTGCTGGCGCTTGAGTTGGCTTTGGCCCGCATTGCGCTGGCCTGGGCCGCTGCATCAAGCTACCCCACGGACGCCTTGTTTTCAGCCGAAGTTGAACTGCTGGTCGTGCTGCAGGGTTTTCAATCCGAGCCACTTGCCGAAGCGCTCAAAGCCCGCTTCGGTG
Organism: Comamonadaceae bacterium; assembly: GCA_947443645.1. GTDB lineage: Bacteria > Pseudomonadota > Gammaproteobacteria > Burkholderiales > Burkholderiaceae_C > Polaromonas. Next base: position 26,007 of record CANEXF010000004.1, read on the forward strand.
AACGTGCGGTCACGCTTAGCCTGATCCCCGTAGATCAGCCAGGCGCGCTGGCCTTGCACGCCGCACAAGATGCAGAAGATGAAGCGCACCGCGCCGCTGCCTGCGTGCTGGCGCACCTGAGTGAGGGCCGCAGCCCCGTCGCGCTGATCGCCCAGGACCGGGTCTTGACACGTCGCATTCGCAGCATGCTCAGCGAGCGCGGGCTGGCCTTGCGCGACGAAACCGGCTGGAAGCTTTCAACCACGCGTGCGGCGGCGACCTTGATGGGCCTTTTGCGCGCCATGCCCTGGGACGTGTCAAGCGACGACTTGCTGGACTGGCTAAAAAACGCGCCGGCCTTTGATGCCGCTGCCGTGACCGGTCTGGAAATTGAGTTGCGCAAAGCCGGCGTGCGCTTGTGGCGCGCCTGGTCTGCGCCTGCACCTGGGCGGGCCGAGCTGCAAGTGCTGCGAGACCTGGCAGCGCAGATTCAAACCCTGCGCGATGGCTTGCAGCAAACCCGTTCGCTGGTCGACTGGCTGCGTGACCTGCGTGGCGCGCTGCAGCACGCCGGCCAGTGGACGCCGCTGGTGGCCGACACCGCGGGCGCTGCTGTGATTGAGGCGCTGCGGCTTTACGAGGCCGCCGAGCCGGTGTTTCCGACGTCGGTACGCATGAGCTTGCGCGACTTCACCAGCTGGGTTAACCAGACGCTTGAAGCGGCCAGTTTTTCGCCCGTTCACCCGCCCGAGGCGCAAGTGGTGATTCTGCCTGTCAGTCAGCTGTTGGGCCGACCCATGCAGGCCGTGGTGATGCCCGGTTGCGATGAAATTCGCCTGGCCGCCTCGCCCGAGCCGCCCGGCATGTGGACGCCATCCCAGCGCGCGGCGCTGGGCCTGCCGTCGCGCCAGGAGTTGGCTCTTGCCGCGCGCAGCGCCTGGCAGCACGCCTTGGGCATGCCGCACATGGATGTGCTTTGGCGCACCAGCGAAGCGGGCGAGCGCCTGATGCCCAGCGGTTTTGTGCAGGAAGTCCTGCTGGCGCAGGCCAGCGCCGGTGTGCTGGCGCTCAGTCCCGATCCGCGCAGCCAACGCAGTCTGCGCGTGCAGGCCACGCCGCGGCCGCTGCCCACCGGCCAGGCGCTGCCCGTCAAACGCCTTTCGGCCAGCGCTTACGAAGATCTGCGCCGTTGCCCCTACCGCTTTTTTGCGCTGCGCCAGCTCAAGTTGCAGGAGTCCGACGAGCTCGAAAGCGAGCTCGGAAAGCGCGACTTTGGCAACTGGCTTCACACCTTGCTGTGGCACTTTCATAAAGCACTAAAAGCCACGCCAACGCCCGATGGAAAGGTGCGGGTAGCTATGATTAACGTAGCAGCCGAGCAGGCCGCCAACGATCTGAGTCTGTCTGACAGTGAGTTCCTGCCATTTGCCGCGAGCTGGCCCCGCGTGCGTGACGGCTATCTGCAATGGCTGAGCGGGCACGAAGCTAGCGGCGCGCAGTTTGCCGAGGGCGAGGTCTGGAAAGACATGACATACGGCGACATCACACTGTTTGGAAAAGTTGACCGGATTGACCAGTTGCCAGACGGCGGCCGGCTCGTGATGGACTACAAAACCGAGGCGCGCAGCGTCACCCAAGAGCGCATCAAGGACGCCGAGGAAGACACGCAACTGGCGTTTTATGCGGCCTTGCTGGCCGACGATACGCTGGCTGCTGCCTATGTGAACCTGGGCGAGAAAGAGCCCACCCGTACCTACGAGCAAGCCGACATTGTCGAGCTGCGCGATGAACTGATACACGGCATCCTGAGCGATATGACACGCATTGCCGAGGCCGCACCTTTGCCGGCGCTTGGCGAAGGCAAAGCCTGTGATTACTGCTCAGCACGCGGCCTGTGCCGCAAGGATTTCTGGTGACCGCAGCTTACGAACACAACGGCCAGCCGGTTTCGGCCGAGGCTTTTTATGCGATTGCCTGCGACCCGCGTCGCAGCGTTGCGGTCGAGGCCTGCGCTGGTGCTGGAAAAACCTGGATGCTGGTGTCTCGCATGCTGCGGGCGCTGCTGGAGGGCGATGAGGCAGCTTCCGGGCAGGCGCAGGTTCAGCCGCATGAAATTCTGGCGATCACGTTCACCAAAAAAGCCGCTGGCGAGATGCGCGAGCGACTTTATGAATGGCTTGAAGAGTTCAGCCACGCCGATGACGAGCGCTTGCGTCAGGAACTGGTGATTCGTGGCGTTTTAAGTCAAACAAGCCCGCAGTCCCCGCCCCACATGCGCCAGCAGCTATCAAATTTATACCGCCGCATTCTCGCCGGCGGCCGGGGTGTGCAGATACGTACCTTTCACAGCTGGTTTGCGGCCTTGCTGCGCAGCGCGCCGCTGGCGGTGTTGCAGCAGCTGGACCTGCCGATCAACTATGAGCTGCTTGAAGACGATGGCCCGGCCAAGGCGCTGGTCTGGCGGCGCTTTTATGCGGCGCTGGTGCAAGACCCTGCACTCAAGGCTGACTTCGAAGCTGTGGTGCTGGCCTATGGCCGCTTTCAGGCCGACAAAGCCTTGCAGGGCGCGCTCGACAAACGCACCGAGTTTGCGCTGGCCGATGCGCACGGTGTGGTCGACAGTTCGGTGCAGCACTTCAGCATGCAATTTTTAGAGTTTTCCGGGCTCAGCCATCCGGACCAACTGCTGGACACCCATGCCGCCAGCCGCCAGCTGCTGATGGACGCTGCGGGCTTGCTCGGGCGTGCCGCCGCCCCGACTTTTTCGGCCAAGGGTGTGGAGTTGGAAAAGGCCTTGACGGCCGGCAATGTCACGCTGGCGCTGGCCGCACTGCTGACGGACAAGGGAACGCCGCGTAAATTTGGCGAAAAAATCGTCGGCATTGCCACGGTGCGCGAAGCTCAGGCGCTGGCGCTGCGCCTGAGCGAGGCCAGAGTCCAGCACCAGGCCTGGGATTACCAGCAGCGCATGGCGCGTCTGGCGCGCCTGCTGCTGGCCGAATTCACCGCATTGAAGCGCGAACGCGGCTGGGTTGACATGAACGACGTGGAGCGCGCCGCCCAGCTCATGCTCAGCGACGAACTGCTGTCGGGTTGGGTGCAGGAGCGGCTCGACGCGCGCATACGCCACCTGATGATTGACGAGTTTCAGGATACCAACCCGCTGCAGTGGCAATCGCTGCATGCCTGGCTGAGCAGCTATGGCGGCGCGGGCCGTGCGCCCAGCGTTTTCATCGTCGGCGACCCCAAGCAAAGCATTTACCGTTTTCGCCGCGCCGAGCCGCAGGTCTTTATTGCTGCGCAGGCTTTTGTGCGTGACGGCCTGGGCGGGGATTTGCTCAGTTGCGACCACACGCGCCGCAACAGCGTAGCCGTGATCGATTGCGTCAATGCCGTGATGGCCAACGCACGCGCGCATGATGCTTACGAGGGCTTTCGTGAGCACAGCTCGGCGTCTGACGCGGCCGGTTGCGTGGTCAGGCTGCCGCCGATTTCGCGCGGGACTGTTGATGAAGACTCGCCCGTGGACGCCGGCTGGCGTGACAGCTTGACCACGCCGCGCGAGTTGCCCGAAGAAACCCGGCGCACGCTGGAGGCGCGGCAGGCTGCGGCCTGGATAAAACGAGTGTTGACCCCCACGCTCGGCACTGACGTGTCCTCGCTGCACCCCGAGGGGGCGCATTTTTCCTTGGGGCGTCCCGGCGGAAAAACATTGCGGCCTTCCGACGTGATGGTCTTGTCGCGCAAGCGCGCCGGCTTGATGCCGCTGCAGGATGAGCTGCGGGCCTTGCATATCCCCGCGCAGATAGGCGAAAAAACCGAGTTGATCGCCTGCTGCGAGGTGCTGGACATTGTGGCCTTGCTCGACGTGCTGGTGTCGCCGCAGCATGATCTTTCGCTGGCCAGGGCTTTGCGCTCGCCGCTGTTCGGTTTGAGCGATGCAGCCTTGCTGCAGATCGTGCTGGCCAAAGGCGACAGCCAACTGTCGTGGTTTGAAGTGCTACAAAAAGCGGAGCTGCTCGCGCCCGATTTGTCTGGCTTGGCGGCCACTTTGACAAAGTATAAAGGGCTGGTTGACAGCTTGCCGCCACACGATGCACTGCAGGCGATCTACCACGATGCCGATGTGCTGGCGCGCTTTGCGGCCGCCGCACCGGCGTCGAGCCGCAACGCGGTGCTGGCCAATCTGCGCGCCTTGCTGGGCGTCGCGCTTCAGCTCGACGGCGGTCGCTATGCCACGCCTTACGCCTTTGTGCGCGCGCTCAAGGCTGGCGGCCTGCAGGCGCCCGCAGCGGTTGACCCGCAGGCCGTGCGCCTGCTGACGATTCATGGCGCCAAAGGGCTGGAGGCGCACACCGTGCTGCTGCTGGACACCGACACGGTGGAGCGCAACGCCGAGAGCATGAGCGTGCTGGTAGATTGGCCGGGCGAGCAGGCGGTGCCGCAGAAATTCGTCTTTCTGGTCAGCGAAAGCCAGCCGCCGGCTTGCGCGCGCGCCGCGCTTGAGCTTGAACAGGCGGCACGCCTGCGTGAGGAACTCAACGCCCTTTACGTGGCGCTCACACGTGCGCGCCACACACTGGCGCTGTCGTCGATTGAGCCGCACCGCGAAACCAACAGCAGCTGGTGGCAACGGCTTTACCCTCTGGCCACCGAAGTGCCCGTGCTGGCCGGCGATAGCTCGGCAGCTGGAGATGCCGTGGAGCGCACGCATTTTGATCTGGCCGAGCTGCCCGACTTGCCTGCATCAGCGCAGCTGGCACAGCCCGTCATGCCTGAGCCGCCTGATTCTGATTCGGCCAGCGCGCGTGTCGGCAAAGCCATGCACCGCTTGCTGGAGTGGGGTGCCATCTGGGTGATGCCGCATACCCAGCTGACCGCTGCAAGCGCCGCCGTGGCGCGCGAGTTTGGCCTGAACCCGTCGCAAGCTGCGCAGGCGCTGGCGATGGCCAAAGGCATACGTTTTGGCGAGGCGGCCTGGGCCTGGGACAGCCAGGTGGTCGGCTGGCAGGGCAATGAGGTCGAACTGGTTTACGCCGGCCAGACCCTGAGGCTGGACCGCCTGGTGCAGCGCCGCGACGCCGCACACGCGGGGCAGTGGTGGGTGCTTGACTACAAATCGGCCAGCACGCCACAGCGCCAGCCAGAGCTGGTCGCACAGTTGCAGGCCTACAAAGCCGCGTTGGCGGCGATTTACCCCGGCGAGCCGGTCAGGGCGGCATTTTTGACGGCGCAGGGCGCCTTGCTGGAAGTTGGCTGATGAAGCTGTCCGCTGCAACTATTTGCTGCAACTATTTTCCGGCTCAAGGCTCTACAACTGGCGCTGCCGCCGGCCTTGATACCGCCGGCAGCTGTTTTGCCTGACACTTGCCAATCAAGGCCGCCTTTATTGCGCAATCCAAACCCACAAGGAGTCCAACATGTTTAAACGCCTGGCACATGTCGCTGTTTCCCGTGTCCTTCCCCTGATCCTGCTGGCCTGCACGGCCGCTGTATTTGCCCAGGGCGCTGCGGCGCCCACGCTGCGCTTGCGCGCGACGATTGAAAAAGTCGAGCCAGGCAGCCTCACCATCAGGGAGCGCAGCGGCGAGGTGATCGTGCTGGTGCGTCCGGCCGACATGGATGTGGCCGAGGTCTATCCGATCACGCTGGCCGATATCAAGGTGGGCAGTTATATAGGCACGGCCGCCATGCCGCAGGCCGACGGCAGCCAGTTGGCGCTGGAGGTGCTGGTGTTTCCTGAAGCCGCGCGTGGCACCGGAGAAGGCCACCGACCTTGGGATCTGCAGGCCCAAAGCACCATGACCAATGCGACTGTCGCCGACCTGGCGCAGGCGCCCAGCGTGGTGCCGGGCGGACAAAAACTCACGCTCAAATACAAGGACGGCGAAAAAACCATTCTGGTGCCGCCTGGTGCGCCGGTGGTCACCTTCAAGCCCGGCAAGGCCGATGAACAGGCGCTGATAGTCCCCGGTGCGAAAGTCATGGTCACCGCACAGGAGCGCGACGGCAAACCCACCGCGCTGCGCGTGATCGTTGGCCGCAACGGTTTTGCGCCGCCGATGTAAACATTGCCAGGGCTTGGCCGGCAAGCCTGCAATAATCAAGGCCTGCCAGCGTCCGGCAGGCTACAGGCTTGAAGTTTGCCCCGCCAGCGCAAACTCCAGGCCTTTTTGCATTGCAGCCCACTATTGACGGGCGCAAGCAGCTATTAAAAACAGAGCGAAATGGTCACTGCGGCCAGGTTTGCACAGATGGAATTCCCCTTGAACAACGCTCATTCCCCGTCCCATCCCCTGCGCGTGGTCGTCATTGGCGGCGGTCCGGCCGGCCTGATGGCTGCCGAAGTGCTGGCCGACGCCGCCTTGGCTTCAGCCTTGCCGATTCAGGTGCAGGTCTATGACGCCATGCCTTCGGTTGGCCGCAAGTTCCTGCTTGCCGGCAAGGGCGGGCTCAACCTCACGCATTCGGAAGACGCCGAGCCCTTTTTGAGCCGGTTCGGCGAGCGCAGCGGCAGCCTGGCGCCCGTGTTGAAGGCTTTTGGCGCGCCGCAGCTGTGCGCCTGGGCCGAAGCGCTGGGCGTACCGACATTTGTCGGTAGTTCCGGCCGGGTCTTTCCCAAGGACATGAAGGCCGCGCCCTTGCTGCGTGCCTGGCTGCACCGTCTGCGCGCTTCTGGCGTGCAGTTTTTCATGCGCCACCGCTGGCTGGGATGGTCCGGGGACGGTGCGCTGAAGTTTGCAACGCCCCATGGTGAGCTGTTGGTGCAGGCCGACGCGGTGGTGCTGGCCCTGGGCGGCGCCAGCTGGTCGCGCCTGGGCTCGGACGGCGCCTGGGTGCCCTTGCTTGCCGAGCGCGGCGTGGCGCTCGCACCCTTGCAGCCGTCGAACTGCGGCTTTGATGTGGCCGGCTGGACCGAACATTTCTCCAGCCGCTTTGCCGGCCAGCCTTTCAAGTCCGTAGCCATCAGCTTTACCGACTCGCAAGGCCAAAGCTTTGGCCGCAAGGGCGAGTTTGTCGCCACCAAGGGCGGCGTTGAAGGCAGCCTGATTTACGCTGCATCCGGTTTGCTGCGCGATGAAATTGCGGCCAAGGGCAGCGCGACTTTCATGCTGGACCTGCTGCCTGACAAGTCGCCCGAGCAGGTGCTGGCCGAGGTCAAGCATCCGCGCGGCTCGCGCTCCTTGTCCAGCCACCTCAAAAGCCGGCTGAACCTGGATGGCATCAAGGCGGCCATGCTGTATGAGTTGCTGGACAAGGAAACGATCAACAAGCCCGCCCAGCTGGCGCAGGCCATCAAGGCGCTGCCTGTGAAGCTAGTCGCTGCCCGGCCGATTGACGAAGCCATCAGCAGCGCCGGCGGCGTGAAATTTGAAGCCCTGGACGCGCATTTGCAGTTTATGGCTGGCAGCGCTGAAAAGCAGGCGCTGTTTTGCGCCGGTGAAATGCTGGACTGGGAAGCGCCCACCGGTGGCTACCTGCTGACGGCCAGCATGGCCAGCGGCCGGGCTGCCGGCGCCGGTGTGCTGCGCCATCTGGGGTTTGCCGAGGCGGCTGCGGCTTAAGCTTGTCCGGCGCCTGGCCCGCGTGTTTTGAAAGCCGTGGGCCCATGTTACGGCGACTTTTTAGGCTGGCTTTCGCCGCATACAATCACGCCAAGTGAGGGCTGGCGAATGCTGCCAGTCCGGTTTTGAGTTGTTTCCCCTTCTTGTGGAGTTTGCCGTGTTTATTTCTTCTGCTATTGCCCAAACCGCCCCCGCCGCCGCTGCCTCAGGCGGTGACATGATGTCGTCGCTGACGGGCATGCTGCCACTGGTGCTGATGTTCGTGGTGCTTTATTTCGTGATGATTCGTCCACAGATGAAAAAGCAAAAAGAGCACAAGACCATGATTGAAGCGCTGGCCAAGGGCGACGAAGTCGCCACCGCCGGTGGTCTGCTTGGCAAAGTCACGAAGTTGGGCGATGCCTACCTGACGCTGGAACTCACGCCAGGCGTTGAAGTCCAGTTGCAGCGCAGCGCCATTGTTCAGGTTTTGCCCAAGGGCGCGATCAGCATCACCAAGTAAAGCATAGAGCAGGGGGCATCAAGCAGGGCGCACAAACGCCTGCTTGCCCTGCGCGCCCAGGCCGCGTGTTCGGCCCGGCAGCATTGTGGATAGGCCACTTTCTCGCCCCTTGGCCTTTCCTATTAGCCTTTAGTTCACCAGGAACAGCATTCCCATGAATCGTTATCCGGTCTGGAAGTACGTCGTCATTGTGGCCGCCTTGTTGGTCGCCATCCTGTACACATTACCCAATCTGTTCGGTGAGGCGCCTGCCGTGCAGGTGTCGAGCAGCAAATCGTCCATCAAGGTCGATGGCGGCACGGTGACCCGGGTCGAGCAGGCGCTCAAGGATGCCGGCATCCAGGCCGATGCGGTCAATTTCGATGGTAATTCCGTCAAGGCACGTTTTAACGATACCGAGACCCAGCTCAAGGCCAAGGACACGATTCAAAAAGCCTTGAGTCCTGATGCTGGCGACTCGCCTTACATCGTGGCGCTCAACCTCTTGTCGCGTTCACCGGTCTGGCTCAGCTCGCTGCATGCCGCGCCAATGTACCTGGGTCTGGACCTGCGTGGCGGCGTGCATTTCATGCTGCAAGTGGACATGCAGGCGGCATTGACCAAAAAAGCCGAGTCACTCGCTGGCGACCTGCGCCTGTCGCTGCGTGAAAAGAACATACGCCACGCCGGCATCAGCCGCACGGCACAGACGGTAGACATCCGGTTTCGCGACACCCAGGCGCTGAGCGCTGCTAAAAACCTGATCCAGGACCAGTTCCCCGATCTGCAAACAGTGGATGCGGCCGACGGCACGGACTACAAGTTGACCGCCAGCATCAAGCCGCAGGCCGCCCGTCTGATCCAGGACCAGGCGCTCAAGCAGAACATGGTCACGCTGCATAACCGCATCAACGAGCTTGGCGTTGCCGAGCCGGTGATACAGCAGCAAGGTATTGACCGCATCGTGGTGCAGTTGCCAGGCGTGCAGGACACCGCCAAAGCCAAGGACATTCTGGGCCGCACCGCGACGCTGGAAATGCGCCTGGTCGACGACAGCATTGAAGCCCGTGCCGCAGAGAACAACTCCGGCCCCGTGCCGTTTGGTGACGAGCGCTTCCTCGAGCGCGACGGACGCGCCGTGATCGTCAAAAAGCAGGTCATCATCACCGGTGAAAACCTGACCGATGCGCAACCCGGCTTTGACTCGCAGAACCAGCAACCCAAAGTGGACCTGACGGTGGACGCCAAGGGCGGACGCATCATGCGCGACACCAGCCGCGAAAATCTGAAAAAGCGCATGGCCATCTTGCTGTTTGAAAAAGGCCGTGGCGAGGTGTTGACAGCGCCCGTGATTCAGGGCGAGCTTGGCAACCGTTTCCAGATCTCCGGCACCATGAGCGTGACCGAGGCCAATGACCTGGCCTTGCTGCTGCGCGCCGGTTCACTGGCCGCGCCCATGGAAATCATCGAGGAACGCACCATAGGCCCGACGCTGGGTGCAGAAAATATCGCCAAGGGCTTTCACAGCGTGACCTGGGGTTTTGCAGTGATCGTGGTGTTCATGGCCGCTTACTACATGCTGTTCGGCATGATTTCCGGCATCGCGCTGGCAGTCAACTTGCTGCTGCTGGTGGCGGTGCTTTCCATGCTGCAGGCGACATTGACCTTGCCAGGCATGGCGGCGATGGCGCTGGCGCTGGGCATGGCGATCGATTCGAATGTGCTGATCAACGAGCGCGTGCGTGAGGAGCTGCGCAACGGCGCCTCGCCGCAGGCCGCGATTCATGCCGGTTACGAACGCGCCTGGGCCACGATTCTGGATTCCAACATCAGCACGCTGATTGCCGGCCTGGCCTTGCTGGCCTTCGGCTCCGGGCCGGTACGCGGTTTCGCCGTCGTGCATTGCATAGGCATCTTGACCAGCATGTTTTCTGCGGTATTTTTCTCGCGCGGCCTGGTCAACCTCTGGTATGGCCGGCAGAAAAAACTCAAATCGGTGTCGATTGGCACCGTCTGGCGCGCGCCGCAGGCCAACGGCCTGGCCGAGCGTAAAAACGCTGCATCGTCCAATTGAGATAACCGAGATAAGCAGGTAACAAAGCCATGGAATTTTTCAAGATTCGCAAAGACATTCCGTTCATGCGGCATGCACTGGTCTTTAACGCGATCTCCTTCATCACGTTTGCGCTGGCCGTGTTTTTTCTGTTTTCCCGTGGCTTGCACCTGTCGGTGGAATTCACTGGCGGCACGGTCATGGAGGTCAGCTACTCCCAACCCGCCGAGGTTGAAAAGATCCGTGCTTCGGTGTCGGGTCTGGGTTTTTCCGATGTGCAGGTGCAGAACTTCGGCACATCCAGAGACGTGATGATCCGATTGCCGGCGCAAAAAGGCGTGAGCACCGCGCAGCAAAGCGACAAGGTGATGGCAGCGCTCAAGGCTGCAGACCCTGAAGTGGCTTTGCGCCGGACCGAGTTTGTCGGTCCCCAGGTTGGTGAAGAGCTGGCCCAAGATGGCCTGAAGGCCCTGGGCATGGTGGTGCTGGGCATCATGGTTTATCTGGCTTTTCGCTTTGAGTGGAAGTATGCGGTCGCCGCCATCATCGCCAACTTGCACGACGTGGTCATCATTTTGGGGTTTTTCGCCTTTTTCCAGTGGGAGTTCTCGCTCTCGGTGCTGGCCGCCGTGCTGGCGGTGCTGGGCTACTCGGTCAATGAGTCGGTGGTGATCTTTGACCGTATTCGTGAAAACTTCCGGCGCTACCGCAAGATGAACACGGTGCAGATCATTGACAACGCCATCACCTCGACCATCAGCCGGACCATCATCACCCACGGTTCGACCCAGATCATGGTCTTGTCCATGCTGCTGTTTGGTGGCCCGACCCTGTTTTACTTTGCGCTGGCCCTGACCATTGGTATCTTGTTCGGCATTTATTCCTCGGTGTTCGTTGCCGCCGCGATTGCGATGTGGCTGGGGATCAAGCGGGAAGATCTGGTCAAGTCAGGCGTCAAAAAAGATGAAGATCCGAATGACCCCAACGCAGGCGCTACGGTGTAAGCTTGGGTCTAACCATTCATACCGTTTGTGGCAATAAATAAAAATAAAGATAATCTTTTAGCGTCGCAGGCTCGTGAGCTGTTCACCGAGCATGTCGGGCGCTTTTTGCCCGATTTGGCCAAGGCCCTGCAGGAGCGCTTTTCTACGCTGCTGGATCAGCCTGGTACGGCGCGTGAGACGCAAGACAGGCGCGATGCCTGGCTGGCTTTTCAAGCCGGCAGTTCGCTCTGGGTCAGCGAAACCCTCAAATCATGGGGCAGGGCGCCTGAGCCTGGCGCTGCTTTACCAACCGGGCGCTCCGTCTACGAAAGCGGCAAATTCGAGTTGATGGACAACGAGGTGATGGAGAACAGAATTCTCGCCTCGCGGCTGGCCTTGGGTCTGCTGGATCTGTCAAGCTGGGAGCTCAATGATTTGCGACTGCGCGTTCAGCGTCTGGACGGCGTTTCGGAGTTGCATAAAGACGACATATTGCTGCCCGAAGTGCTGGCCCACAGACTTGTGGAGCAGTGGATGGCGGCCAACCTCTCGCGCGATGTCTGGATGATGGTTCAGGATCTGATTCAAGCGCGTTTTGCCGAACACCTGCTGGTGTGTTATCAAGCGGCCAATGAGTTCCTGATTCAACGCGGCGTGATGGCAGAGATCGATCTCAAGCGGCAGGTCAAACGCAGCGAGTCTTCCGTCTTGAAGTCGCAGCAGACAGGTGCACTGGTTAGCGAGATGGCCCAGGGCGGCGCCAATTCGGTCTCATCTACTGCTTCATCTGCAGCTGCATCCCCGGCTACATCAGTGGTCTATGGCCCGGCCGACGAGACACGGATGCAGTCTGCGACCACGCCGTTGGCAAGGGCGCGCATGCGCGCACAAGGCGTGATGGGGCGGCTTAAACGGCTGCTTACCAATCAGGCTGCTGGTTTTGACGATACCAACGCGGCACCAGCTTCGCCGCAACTGGCGCAGGCTCTGGCCGGCATGGCGGGCGGCCGTGGTGACGACACCTGGCTGGCGGACGAACCTGGCCAGATTTATGGACCCGCGCATATCGAGCGGGCTTCCGCATCCTTGCGCCAGCAGACCAGCAGCCTCAAGCGCGCAGCCGGAACTTCCGCCGAAAAAGCGACGATTGAAATCGTCGCGCTGATGTTCCAAAGTATTTTGGCCGAAGACCGCATCCCGACTGCGGTACGCGTGTGGTTTGCGCGCCTGCAGATGCCGGTGTTGCGGGTGGCGCTGGCCGAACCCGAGTTTTTCGGTTCCCTGCAGCATCCGGCGCGTCGCCTGATTGATCGCATGGGTTCCTGCGTGCTTGGCTTTGACGCCGACGTGTCGGGCGGTGCCATGGAGGCAGAGATCAAGCGTGTGGTGCAGGTGATTGAGCAATACCCCGAGACCGGTCGCCGCGTATTTCAGCTGGTATATGACGAATTCCAGAAGTTTCTGTCCAAGTTCCTGTCCGAGCAGGGCAGTGCAGCGCGCGTGGTGAGCATTGCTCAGCAGGTTGAGCAAAAAGAAACCATGGTGATTCAGTTCACCATAGAGATGCGCAACATGCTTAACGACATGCCTGTACGCGATGAGATACGTGAATTCCTGTTCAAGGTGTGGGCCGAGGTGTTGGCGATTTCGGCCATGCGCAACGGGCCGCAGCACAAGGAGACCATCACGCTCAAGCAGGCCGCAGCAGACCTGGTCTGGGCGGCAAGTGCCAAGCCCAATCGCATAGACCGCGCCAAGGTGATTGCTGATCTGCCCAAGTTGCTGCAGCTGATGCGTCTGGGTATGGGCATGCTGAACATGAACGGCAAAACGCAGGATCAGCACATCAAGGTCATCAGCGACACGCTGGCCGATGCCTTTTTGTCCAAGACCGACGCGATTTCCGTGGAACGTATAGACACCATGGCCAAGCGGCTGGCGAACCTCGAGGACTACCTTACCGATGCAGATGTTGGTGACTTGCCTCTGGACACGGACAGCCTGGTCATGATGATAGGCATTGATGCGTCCGATATCGAGGTCATCACCGATGGCGGAAGCCAGCCGACTGAAGCGATGCGCGCCTGGGCGCAGGAGTTGCAGCTGGGCGCCTGGTTCACGCTGGACCATGGCGGGCGCGTGAGTCATGTCCAGTTTGCATGGCGTAGCGAGCGCAAGCAGCTTCATTTGTTCGCATCCGCGGACGGGCGCAACATCCTGATCCAGGCGCGGCGCCTGGCCGCTTATCTGCAGGCCGGTTTGCTGGTGCCTACTGAAGACGAGGCCCTGACGGTTCGCGCGACCCGCGACGCGCTGGCCAAGCTCGATGCCAATCCCGAGCGCCTGCTGGGTTGAGTTTGTGAGATTGCCATGGTCAGATGGCAAGGTTGGTGGTTTTAGTGTGCGATTCGCAACTGCGTGTCATCGCACAATTCGTCGAGCACCAGCGCCTCGGGTTCTTCGCCAAAGCTCCAGTAAACCATCAGCACGATGATTTTCAGGTCGTCCAGCGTCACCGGGTTGCCGGGCGCGGCCATTGCGCGGTCAATGGCAATTTCTCGCATGTGCGGCGGCAGCACACCCGAGGACTCCAGAAAACTCACAAAACCCAGTGCTTCACGGCCCAGATGTTCCTGTTCGGTAATGGAGTAAACGCGCAGGCTGTTTTGCGACTGGGCCTGAATCGCGGGTTGTGCAAGCTGACCGGCCGGCAACATGTCGCTGCCCGACCGCGGCAGGCAAATCTGGGTGCTTTGCGCGGCGATGTTTAGGCCTTCGAGCCACTCCAGCGCGGCCTGGATTTCTTCGGCTTCAAAGCCGACGGCGGTAAGTTTTCGACTCAGCTGATGCGCTTCAGGGCAGGCATCGCCTTGCCAGTAATTTTCGTAAACGTACACCAGAACTTCAAACATGCTGTCAATATAACCCAGATAGACACGCAGTTGTCACAAGGGCCTTTGGCTCTGGCTTGCCTGCTCGTCAGCGCGCGGTCTGGCCTGGTTAAAATGCGGCTTGAAACAAATTTGCGGAGTGCAATGACTTTTATTTGGTACACACTGGCCGGAGGCATGGCGACTGCCGTGCATTACATCGTGCTGGTGGTGCTGGTGGAATTGTTTGACTTGTCGCCCGCGCTGTCTGCTGTTTTGGGCGCCCTGTGTGGCGCTGCGGTTTCCTACCTTCTCAACCGGCGCCTGACCTTTCCTGGCACTGTTGTGGGTCATCGATTGGCCGTGATCCGCTTCTTGCTGGTGGCAGCCGCCGGTGCTGCGCTCAATGGCGGCATGGTGTGGGCCGGTGTGCATCTGCTGGCCTGGCATTACCTTCTGGCGCAGGCCTTGGCAACGATTGTTGTGCTTGGCCTGAGCTACCGTCTTAACCGTTCCTGGACCTTCGCGTGAACCCTCAGAACATTCAAACGCTTGCCATCGCAAGCCCCGCTGCGACTTGCGCGCTGTCCGTCATCGTGCCGGTCTATAACGAAGAGGACGTGCTGCCGATTTTTCATGCGCGGCTGACATCGGCCTTGGCTGGCTTGGCAGGCGGCTGGGAAGTCGTTTATGTCAACGATGGCAGCAAGGACAGCTCGCTGGGGATTCTCAAGGCGATGCAGCTGGCCGCCCCAGCCGTTGTGAGCCTGGCTTCGCTGAGCCGGAATTTTGGCAAGGAAGCTGCCATGAGCGCCGGCTTGCAACTGGCACGCGGCAGCGCGGTGATCCTGATTGATGCCGACCTGCAAGATCCGCCCGAATTGATTCCGCAAATGGTCCAGGCCTGGCATGAGGGCGCTGATATGGTCAACATGCGGCGGCGCAGCCGGCAGGGCGAGACCTGGTTCAAGAAGGCCTCGGCGCATGGTTTTTACCGCGCCATCAATTGGTTGTCCGAGGTGCCTATTCCGGAGGACGTGGGTGATTTTCGCTTGCTCAGTCGTCGCGCTGTTCAGGCGCTGAACCAGCTGCCCGAGAGCAGCCGCTTTATGAAAGGCCTGTTTGCCTGGATCGGCTATCGGCAGATGACCATAGAGTACGACCGCCATGCGCGTGCGGCGGGCGAGACCAAGTGGCCTTATTTCAAACTCTTGAACTTCGCCATTGAAGGCATCACCAGCTTTTCTGTGGTGCCGCTGCGCCTGGCCAGCTATGCCGGCTTCATCACAGCGCTGGGCTCATTCCTCTACGCGCTGGTGTTTCTTGTCAAGACCATGATCTTCGGCGATTCAGTCAAGGGCTTTCCTACCCTGATCGTCACAATTTTGCTCATGGGTGGCCTGCAGCTGATGGCCACGGGCATTATTGGCGAGTACCTGGGCAAGCTCTTCATGGAAAGCAAACGCAGGCCGCTGTATCTGCTTGACGAGTACCAGCCCGCGGCTTTGGCTGCAACTGTGCCGACCAATCAGACGGCAACCAGCGCATGAGCATGAAAAACGAATCGGGTGCCGGCAGGCTGTTGGTCTGGACCTTGGCCATCGTTGGGCTGCTGCGGCTTTTGACCATGGGCCTTTACCCGCTGACCGACACCACCGAGGCGCGCTATGCCGAAGTGGCGCGCAAGATGGTTGAGCTGGGCGACTGGATCACGCCCTGGTATGACTACGGCGTGCCTTTTTGGGCCAAGCCGCCCCTGTCCACCTGGCTGACAGCCATCAGCCTCAAGCTGTTCGGCATCAATGAATTCGCCGCGCGGCTGCCGTATTTTCTGCTCGCCGTGCTGATCGCCTGGCTGGTCTGGGACTGGTTCGCGCGCCAGTCCAGGCGCCAGGCCTTGCTGACCGTGGCCTTGCTCAGTGGCAGTCTGCTGTATCTGGTCGCCTCGGCCGCCGTCATGACCGATTTGGCCCTGGTGTTGGGCACGACGCTGGCCATGCGCGGGTTTTGGGCCGCGTTTGCCACCGAGCAAGCGGCCAGGTCGCGAGAAGTCTGGTTGCTGTTTGTCGGCCTCGGCATTGGCTTGCTGGCAAAAGGGCCTATCGCCGTGGTGCTGACGGGCCTGCCCATCGCCATCTGGGCGCTGCTGACCGGCAACATCGCCAACAGCTGGAAGAAGCTGCCCTGGATTCGCGGCAGCCTCTTGATGCTGGCCATTGCTGTGCCCTGGTACTGGATGGCTGAGATCCGCACGCCGGGCTATTGGGATTATTTCTTTATAGGCGAGCACTGGAAGCGCTTCACGGTCACGGGCTGGGCTGGCGACAAATATGGCACGGCGCACGCCACGGCACGCGGCGCCATCTGGCTCTACGCCGTCGCGGCCTGCCTGCCCTGGACCGTGTTGCTGCCGCTGCTGGCGATCAAGCGACGCAAGCTGGATGTTTCAACACCGAACCCGACGATGGCGTCCGTTCAGCGGCAGTGGCGAATCTACCTGCTGGCCTGGGCCGTGGCGCCTTGCCTGTTCTTCACCGTCGCGGGCAATATCCTGTGGACTTATGTGTTGCCGGCGCTGCCTGCGCTGGCCGTGCTGGCGGCCGGCTGGCTGGCGGCCGATGTGCGGGGTCGCCTGGTTGACCGCGTGGTGTCTGTGGGCGTGCTCGCAATGGCGCTGATCGTGGCTGGCTTCTTCGTCAATCAGCAGCTGGCCGACAGCTGGAAGACGGCCAAAACTGCCGTGCTGGCCTATCAGGCCTATCCTGCACGTGCTGCCGATCAGCCCCTGCTTTTTATTGGCGACCTGCCGTATTCCGCCTCGTTTTACAGCCAGGGTAAGGCCAAGGCACTTGCCGGCCATGCCGAGCTGGCCAAGCGTCTGGCCCAGGGGCCGGTATTTCTGGCGCTGACACCGGCGCAGGTGCAAGAGCTACCGCCCGAACTCAAAGCCATTTTGCGGCTGCAGGTCAAAGCTGGCGCCTACGATCTGTATTCGTCGGCGCCAAACTAGAAGCCTGCACCTCAAGCGGGGCATTTGGTCTATGGATTCATGCTCTGACGCCCATAGAACGTGCGCAGCCAGCTATATATTTGCTAGCGCTGCCCGCCTGCGGGCAACTATTTCACACCACCAACACGAAAGAGGTCGACATGATCGTTCGATTCAACATTGACCTGAGTATGCAAGAGCAGTTCGACTACCGCGTGACTTACGAGGGTGAGGACCTGTATTCCGACGTCGGGCTCGAAAGCATAGAAGACTGCATCGTTGCCGCGACCGAGGGTCTGGGCAGTGACGCCGTAGCGGTCGAAATTGCCTACAAGGGCATCATCAGCGGCACTTACCCGTTGGCTTCTCTGGCGCTGGTCCTGGACCAGATTGCCTTGCATGCCTTGCAAACGACAGAGGCTGTGGAAGAGGCGATTGCAGAAGCCGGCAAATAGCGGCTGTGATTACTGGTTCTGGCGGCGCTTGAAACTCAGAGACTTGAGCATCAAACGCGATAAATGAGGTTGACGAGCCTTACCCCGGCACTGGCTCCACAGTTAGGGCTGCTTGGTTCCCCACCTGACCCGGTTGGCCGCTTCACCATGCGAGGAGGCCCGTCAGTTGTTATTGTAAGGGCAGCGATGGCGTCTTCAACCTCAGGGGGCAGAAAAACCACCTGGGCTGCACCTTAGAATCGAAGCATGTCTTATCTCGTGCTCGCCCGCAAATACCGTCCTAAAAATTTCTCGGAAATGGTGGGGCAGTCGCATGTGGTGCAGGCGCTGGGCAATGCGCTCACAACACAGCGCTTGCACCATGCCTACATCTTCACGGGCACGCGCGGTGTCGGCAAGACCACCATTTCGCGGATTCTGGCCAAGTCGCTCAATTGCCTGGGCGCGGACGGGCAGGGCGGCATCACCGCTAAGCCGTGCGGCGTGTGCCAGGCTTGCTGCGACATCGACAGCGGCCGCTTTGTCGATTACACCGAGCTTGATGCCGCCTCCAACCGCGGTGTGGACGAAATCGCCCAGTTGCTCGAGCAGGCGGTCTACAAGCCCGTGGTTGGCCGCTTCAAGGTCTTCATGATTGACGAGGTTCACATGCTCACGAACACGGCGTTTAACGCCATGCTCAAGACGCTGGAAGAGCCGCCCGAATACCTCAAGTTTGTGCTGGCCACCACAGACCCGCAAAAAGTGCCGGCGACCGTGCTGTCGCGATGCCTGCAGTTCAATTTGCGCCCTATGGCGCCTGAGACCGTGCTGGAGCACCTGAGCCATGTGCTGGCGATTGAAAACGTGCCGGCCGAGCAGCAGGCCCTGCGACTGCTGGCGCGGGCTGCGCGCGGCTCCATGCGTGACGCCTTGTCGCTGACCGATCAGGCCATCGCCTTTGGGTCGGGCGAACTGCTCGAAGCCAGCGTTCGCCTGATGCTGGGCAGTGTGGATCGCAGCTATGTGTTCCGTCTGCTCGACGCGCTGGCGCGCAGCGACGGTAAAACCGTGGTCGAGACCTCCGAGGCCCTGCGCCTGCATGGTCTGAGCGCGGCTTCTACGCTCGAAGAAATGACCACCATCTTGCAACGCATGGCGGTGCTGCAGGCGGTTCCCGACATGATGGCAAAAGCCACCGAGGGCGCTGGCGACGATGATGCCGACCCCGAGGCGACCGAGACCGCGCGACTGGCGCAAACCCTGCCAGCGGACGAAACCCAGCTGCTTTACAGCCTGTGCCTGCATGGCCGCGGCGAGCTGGGTCTGGCGCCTGACGAATACGCGGCGCTGACCATGGTCTTGCTGCGCCTGCTGGCTTTCAAACCGGCGCAAGCGCGGGTCGCTGTCGCGGCAACAGCCGAAAGCGGGAGCGCCGCCGAGCCAGGAAAAAAGCCGCAGCCTGAGTCAGTCAAGGTCGCGGCGGCGTCTGTGTCGCCGGTGCTTTACAAGGCAAATCCGCTTGTGGCGCCCGAGGAGCGAGCGCTGGTAGCTCCTGATTATGTAGCAAAAGCTGTTCCTCAAGCCAGCCCGACGCCAGAGCCTGTACCGCTTGCCACTGCTCCAGCCGCGGCGGCCCAGCCGCAGCGCGTGCCGCCCTGGGAGGATGAAGCCCCGGCTGCACCAATGCCAGTAGCTACATCATCGGCGCCAGATCCAGAGCCAGAGCCAGAGCCATCGCCGCCCGCCGCTTCAGAACGACCCGCCGCGACCATGCCGCCGCCGTCCCCCTCTTTGCCATCGGCTGCGCTTGAATTTGTCAAAACGCCGCTGGGTGACCGCTGGAGCCAGTTGGTGGGCCAGATGGTCAGCGCCGAGGCCATAGGTGCGCTGGTGCGCGAGCTGGCGCTGCAGTCGGAGCTGCGCTCCCAGGAGGATGCTGTCTGGACCTTGCGCGTTGAGCGCCAGTCCCTGAACCAGCCCGCCGCTTGCGAGAAACTCCAGCTCGCCTTGCAAGCCGCCTTGGGCGGGCCTGATGCCGCATCGGCTATCAAACTCGTTGTTGAAATCGGCGCCGTCACCGACACACCGGCACGCCGCAACACGGCGGCGCAGCAGGCGCGCCAGCGCCAGGCCGAAGAAATCATCCAGAGCGATCCGTTTGTGCAGGACCTGATGCGCAACTGGGGCGCCCGCGTCGTGCCTGGAA
This sequence comes from Comamonadaceae bacterium, assembly GCA_947443645.1. Lineage (GTDB taxonomy): Bacteria > Pseudomonadota > Gammaproteobacteria > Burkholderiales > Burkholderiaceae_C > Polaromonas. The sequence continues at coordinate 45,570 of CANEXF010000004.1, forward strand.
GCATCAAACCGATTCTGCCTGCCGCTGCAGGCCTGGCCAAGGCCGGCGCACTGGCCAGCAGCAAGCCGATATGATCGGTGCCAACAACCATGGCCGGCATTCGAAAATGCCAGCGATTGCCAAGCTCTACCCCCACTTCTAGTCTTCGTTTTTAAAGGAATTCAACATGTTCAACAAAGGACAACTCGCTGGCCTGATGAAGCAGGCGCAAGCCATGCAGGACAACATGAAAAAGGCTCAGGATGAGCTGGCATTCATAGAAGTCACGGCTGAAGCCGGTGCCGGTCTGGTCAAGGTCACCATGACCTGCAAGCATGATGTCAAACGTGTGGAAATTGACCCCAGCCTCCTGAGCGAAGACAAGGACATGCTGGAAGACCTGGTGGCAGCAGCATTCAACGCTGCAGTGCGCAAGGCCGAGGATTTGAGCCAGGAAAAAATGGGCAAGCTCACAGCCGGCATGCCCGCCTTGCCAGGTGGCATGAAGTTCCCATTCTGATGGCGCCAGGGCTGGGCGCCACACCCGTTTGCGCCAGTTCCTGTTTTTTCTTACCTCATTCCTTGCCGCTTTCCGCCACTAGCCATTGATGCCCACTTCCACCGCTCTAGAAGGCCTGACCCAGGCGCTACGCAAGCTGCCCGGCGTGGGGGTCAAGTCTGCTGCACGCATGGCGTTTCACCTGCTGCAGCACGACAAACCCGGCGCCTTGCAGATTGCGCGTGCGCTTGAGCATGCGGTCAACAGCATCAAGCACTGCGCGCTGTGCAACACCTTGACAGAGCAGGAGATTTGCGGCACCTGCGCCAATGCCCAGCGCGACCGCAGCAAACTGTGTGTGGTTGAAACGCCCGCCGACCAGGCGGCGCTGGAGCGCACGCGAGCCTACAAAGGCCTGTACTTCGTGTTGATGGGCAAGCTCAATCCGCTTGACGGCATAGGCCCGCACGACATCGGCCTGCAAAAACTCTTTGACCGCGCCGTTCCCAAGGACGACAGCGGCCAGCCCTTGCCCGCCGAAGCACGTGAGGTGCAGGAGGTGATTCTGGCCACCAACTTCACCGCGGAAGGCGAAGCCACCGCACATGTGATTGCCCAGGCGCTCAAAAGCCGTGGCATGCAGGTCACGCGGCTGGCGCGCGGCGTGCCTGTTGGCAGCGAGCTTGAATACGTTGACCTCGGCACCATTGCGCATGCGCTGGTGGACAGGCGCTGATGACAGATTAACTGACCCAAGAAAAGGTAATAAGAAAATGACGTTTGCCCGTTTTACAGTTGCTTATTGGTGCGTTTTGATTGCTGCCATCCTGCCCATTGTCTGTGCCGGCATTGCCAAGTACGGCATGATGAACACGCCCAGGCGCGAAGGTGGTTACGACAACAACAATCCGCGCGTCTGGCTGGCCCGGCAAACCGACTGGCGCGCCCGGGCCAACGCAGCCCAGGCCAACACCTTTGAAGCGCTGCCATTTTTTTTCGCCGCAGTCATCATTGCGCACCAGCTGCAAGCAGGGCAGGCCGGGCTGGATATCCTGGCCTTTTTGTTTGTGGTGCTGCGCATCGCCTACATCATGATGTATGTGGCTGACATGGCCAAGACCAGAAGCAGCATCTGGGCGCTGGCCTTGCTGGTCAACGTCGGCATTCTTTTTTCCGGCTACCGCTGATCCGTAGCTGCCGGGCGGCGATCCCGGCAAGCAACTGCGCATAGCTGCACATAGCTGGCTTTCGCAGCATCAGCTATGCCGCGCCAAGGCTTTTGGTAATAACCCGCACGGGATGACCCCGATGCGGGCTTTTTTTCGTCTTGCTAGGCTTGGGGTGTCACCAGTCAACCGTGAGTACACCCCCGAATGAAGGCACCCGTCAGCATGTTGCGTCGTCGTATGGCCGCTGGCGCCGTCTTCTCGTTGGCCTCGCTGGTCTTGCCTGGACTGCGCGCCCAGGGCAAGCCGGAGCAGACAAAAATCACCCTGGCTGTCGGGGGTAAGGCCGCGTTTCATTATTTGCCGCTCACGATTTCCGAGCAGCTGGGTTATTTCAAGGCCGAGGGCCTGGAGCTTGAAGTTCTTGATTTCGCCGGCGGCGGGCGCGCCCTGCAGGCGGTGGTGGGTGGCGCTGTCGACGTGTGCTCGGGTGCCTTTGAGCACACCATCAGGCTGCAGGCAAAAAACCAGATGTTCAGGGCTTTTGTGCTGCAGGGGCGGGCGCCGCAAATCGCCTTTGGTGTGTCGACCAGGACGCTGCAGGACTACAAATCAATTGCTGAGCTCAAGGGCAAAAGAATTGGCGTGTCCGAGCTCAGCTTCTCGGGCCATGTGCTCGCGAACATGGTCTTGTTGCGTGGTGGCTTGCAGGCCGCTGATGTGAGCTTTGTCGAGCTTGGCTCGTTGGCTTCTGCGCTGACGGCGCTGCGTACGGGGCAGGTCGATGCGATCAGCTATAGCGACCCGGTGATGACCATGCTCGAGCAAAAGGGCGATGTCAAAATCATCAGCGACGCGCGTACGCTCAAGGGCACGACAGAAGTCTTTGGCGGCGTCATGCCGGCGGCCTGCCTGTATGCGAGCGAGGACTTCGTCCAGAAAAATCCCCGTACATGTCAGGCGCTGGCCAATGCCATCGTGCGCGGCCTCAAATGGCTGCAGACCGCCGGTCCGGGCGACATCATCAAGACCGTGCCGGAAAGCTATCTATTGGGCGACCGCGCCTTGTTCCTGGCGTCTTTCACCAAGGTGCGCGAGGCTATCTCACTTGACGGCATGATGGCCGAGGACAGTGCGCGCACAGCGCTCAAGGCGCTGGCCAGCTTTGACCCATCAATCAGGATGGACAGGATAGATCTGTCCAAGACCTATACCAACGAGTTCGCCCGACGTGCAAAAGAGCATTTCAAAGCCTGAGTGCCGGCCTTGGAATGGTGAAGCTCCGTGTGCTTTTCTCAGCAGCTCTATGACGGTCTTTTCTTTTTCACGACTGCTTTGGCTGGCGCCCTGACGACCGCCTTGCTGGCCGGCTTGCTCGTCGTTTTTGGGGAAGTTCGGCTCCTGTCGGTGGTGGGGCCGATCCGGGTCTTGAGGGGCAGAAAAACCACCACCTGATGGCCCAGTTTGAAAGCCGTCGTGGCGCTGACGCTGTTCCATTCGGCCACGCTGGCAGCACTCAAGCCAAAACGTTTGGCAATGCCGGCAACCGTTTCACCTTTGCGCGCCTTGACGGTGGTGCGGCGGGTGACGATCTCGGGGGCCAGACTCATTTGCGCGTTATCTGCGACCTGGCTGCCGACGTCGGTTTCTACCTTGGCCGGGCGTGGCACCAGCAGCGTGGAGCCAGCCTTGATCAGCATGCGCGGTGGAATGTTGTTGACAGCGCGCAGGTCAAACTCGCTCATGCCCGTGCGTCTGGCGGCTTCGCCAGGGCTTAGCGTGGACGGTGCGACCCAGGCCATCCAGCTGGCGAACTGGCCCTGGCTGTAGGCGTCAAAATTGCGTTGAAAGACGGTTGCATTGTCCCAGGGCAGCAGGATCTGGGGGGTACCCGCGGCAATGATCACAGGTCTGTGCGCCGAAGGGTTCAAGGCTTTGAAATCTTCCAGCTTCACATCGGCGAGCTTGGCTGCAAGCGCCACGTCAATGTCCCGGCCAAGTTGCACTTGCTGGAAATAGGGGTGGTTTTCAATCAGCGGCAGCTCTGTGCGAAAGCCCAGTGGATTGGCCACGATGTTTTTGACAGCCTGCAGTTTGGGTACATACAGCCGCGTCTCCGCTGGCATGTTCAGATCCAGATAGCCCGTGCCAAGGCCTGCCTTCTGGTTACGCGCGATGGCGCGGCTGACGCTGCCTTCACCCCAGTTGTAGGCCGCCAGCGCGAGATGCCAGTCGCCGAACATGCCATAGAGTTTTTGCAGGTAATCCAGCGCGGCGCGGGTCGATGCCAGCACATCGCGCCTGTCATCCCTGAAGGCGTTTTGCTTGAGGTCAAAGTACTTTCCTGTTGCCGGCATGAATTGCCACATTCCGGCAGCCTTGGCGCTGGAGACCGCCTGCGGGTTGAACGCGCTTTCTATGAAGGGCAGCAAGGCCAGCTCGGTCGGCATCTGACGACGCTCCAGCTCTTCGACGATATGAAACAGGTATTTGCTGGAGCGCTCTGTCATGCGCAGCATGTAGTCGGGCCGGCTGGAATACCACTGCTCGCGGTCTGTGACCAGATCGCTTTCCAGATCAGGCATCGCAAAGCCGCGCCGTATGCGGTCCCACAATTCCTTGGGTGGCTCAGTCGAAAAAATCTTCAGCCCGCCCACTTGACCGGGCGTGATGCTTTGCAGCGGCGCGCCCGCCGGGCCGCGAGGTGAGCGCGCCTGCGGGCCTGCCGCCTCCGGGACTGCTGCGGTCTTGAGCACGGGGTCGCCCGGCATGCCGGGTTGGCTTGCGCAAGCTGCAAGCAGGGCAGCGCCCAGCAGCAGCGCAGAAAAAGTCATGCGGCTCGTCATGCGATGGCTATCGCGCAGTCGTGACCTAAGTCGGGAAAGCAAGTTGTCAGGCCGTTGATGGGGCGTCATTTAAATTGGTTTTTCCACTGCCTGATCGCGGCAAATACAGAAATGTCGTCATGGGCCGCTGCATCAAAATGCCTGGCAGCCTGTTTAACCGTGGCCTGCCTGGTACGCAAAAATGGGTTGATCAGCAGTTCTCGGGCGATGGAAGTCGGCAGCGTTGGCTGCTCATGCATACGCAATTTTACGCATTCTGCATGGTAGTCCACGAGATCGGCGTTGTCGGGCTCGACGGCCAGTGCAAAGCGCAGATTGCTCAGGGTGTACTCATGTGTGCAGCAGACGCAGGTTTGACCGGGAAGTGCTGCGAGCTTGTCCAGCGAGGCCAGCATCTGTGCGGGCGTGCCCTCAAACAGCCGACCGCAGCCGCCAGAAAACAAGGTGTCACCGCAAAACAGCAGGGGCCGGCCATTCATCTCGGGCGCATAAAACGCAATGTGTCCCGCCGTGTGTCCCGGAACTTCAAGCACCGTGAAATCCAGATTCATGGACCTGACCACGTCGCCTTCGCGCAGCGGCTGGTAGGGCGCGGGAATTTTCTCGCTGGCCGGGCCATAAACCTGGGCGCCGGTGGCTTCACGCAGCGCAGCAACGCCGCCTGTGTGGTCCATGTGGTGATGGGTGACTAGAATCGACTCCAATTGCAGGGCCTGGTCCTTGAGCACCTGCAGCACAGGAGCGGCGTCGCCAGGATCCACCACCAGCGCCCGCTGGCCGTCATGCAGCATCCAGAGGTAGTTGTCGGCAAACGCCGGGATGGGAATCAATTTCAACATGCAGTGGTCCTGATGAACTCGAAAATTATAAGTTTGACAGACTGGCTCGCAACCCCGCCCGGTGCCTATCTGCTGGCTTGGGAGCAGGCGCAATTCGATCAGGCCGTTGGCGATATTTTTGGCTTTCACGCGCTGCAATTGTGCTTGCCCGAGCTCGATACCTTGAGATGCAACCGCATGCCGCACCGTTGGCTCGCCGGGCAGGTCGAGTCTACAACTTCAAGCGGCGCAGCAGTCAATATCAATTCAGTCACTGTCTTGACCTCGGCAGCAAGCCCCGTCGCGGCCTGCCGACCGCGCGCGGCGCTGGTGACGGACTCGGGTGCTTTGCCATTTGCCGAAAACAGTCTTGATCTCGTGGTGATGCCGCACACGCTTGAGCTGAGCCGCGACCCGCATGCCAGTCTGCGCGAGGTCGAGCGCGTGCTGGTGCCAGAAGGACGGGTGGTGATCAGCGGCTTCAACCCCACCAGCTTGTGGGGCATGCGCCAGCGCCGCGCACATTTTTACCAGCGCCTGGGCTATGAGGATTCGTTTTTGCCCGAGACTGGCGAATTTATTGGTTACTGGCGTTTGCGCGACTGGTTCAGATTGCTCAGCTTTGAGGTAGAGTCGGGTCGCTTTGGCTGCTACCGTCCGGCACTCACCAGCCAGCAATGGCTGGAGCGATTTGACTGGATGGACAGCACAGGCGCGCGCTGGTGGCCGATTTTTGGTGCCGTGTATTTTCTGGTGGCGGTCAAGCGCGTGCGTGGTGTGCGCCTGCTGGAGCCGGCCTGGAAGTCACGCAAGCAGGCCGCCCCGGCTCCAGCCGTCATCGCCAACAAGGCGCCCAGCGCCCGCAAACAGACATAGCGACCGAGCGCCTTTTTTGTTCCCCTACCCAACGGAAATTTCAAGCTATCCATGACCGCTTCGCATACAGATAAAGATAAAAATAATGACAGCGCGCCTCAGCACGTGGTGATTTATACCGATGGCGCCTGCAAGGGCAACCCCGGCCCAGGCGGCTGGGGTGCAGTACTGACGACCAGCAGCAGTGAAAAAGAGCTTTTCGGCGGCGAGCTGGGAACCACCAACAACCGCATGGAAATCATGGCGGTGATTGAGGCGCTGTCGGCGCTCAAACGCCCCTGCGCCGTCACCCTCTACCTTGACAGTGAATATGTGCGCAAAGGCATTACCGAGTGGATTCACGGCTGGAAAGCCCGTGGCTGGCGCACTGCAGCCAAGGCGCCGGTAAAAAATGTCGACTTGTGGCAGCGGCTGGACGCGCTGGTGGCGAGCAGTGGTCACAAGATAGATTGGCGCTGGGTCAAGGGCCATGCGGGCGACCCAGGCAACGAGCGCGCTGACGGCTTGGCCAACAAGGGCGTCGAGCGCGCTCTGGGACGTCTCTGAGACCGGCATACGAGCAGCCGCAAAAGTGCGTACCATACGCATGCTTACCATCGCCGCTGAACGGGCGCATGCTGACAGCTTGAAGCTTCCTTACTTTTCACCATAAGTCATTTTTCCCATGGCATCAAAAGCAATTTACACAGTGGTCGCGGCAGCGGGTATTGCGGCTGCATCGGGCGCTGCCTGGTGGTTCCAGAAACCTGCGACTGGTGATGCCATGTCTGGTAAGGCGTCCTCAACGGCGCCAGCCACCGCCTCGGCGCAGGGCGCCAGCGGCAAGCCACCCACGGTTGAGGTCGCCAAGGTAGAAGTCGCCAGGCTCAGCGATGACACACAGGCCGTGGGCAGTTTGCGTTCGCGCCGTGGCGTGGTTCTCAGGCCAGAGATCAGTGGCCGCATCACCCAGCTCAACTTTACTGATGGTCAGCGCGTGCGCAAAGGCCAGGTGCTGGTGCAATTTGACGACCAGCTGCAACTGGCTCAGGTACAGCAAAGCCAGGCTGAGTTGTCCATTGCCCAAGCCAATCAAAAACGCAACCAGGAGCTGGTGGCGCAAAATTTCATCAGCCAGCGCTCGCTGGATGAAAGCGCCGCCAACCTTGAGGTTGCGCAGGCCAAGCTGGCCTTGTCCAAAGCCACGGCTGAACGTTTGAAGATCATTGCGCCGTTTGATGGCATCGTGGGAATCCGGTCTGTCAACGTAGGTGACTATTTGAAGGACGGCGCGGACGTTGTCAACATCGAAGACATTGACGCGATTTTTGTCGATTTCCGGCTGCCTGAGCGCTTCCAAGCCAAAGTCAAGACTGGCCAAACCGCTAATATCGATATTGATGCCTTGCCAGGCCGCAAGTTCGTTGCCCATATTCAGGCGATTGACCCTTTGATTGATGCCAACGGTCGCTCTGTGGGTGTGCGCGGCTGTATTGATAACCGCCAGCTGCAGCTGCGTCCCGGCATGTTTGCGCGGGTCAACACTGTTTTTGGCGTGCGAGAGACCGCCATGGTGATCCCCGAAGAAGCCATCATTCCCCAAGGTCAAAAAGTTTTTGTTATCAAACTGTTGCCAGGCACGAATGAAAATAACCGGATCACCCAACGTGTAGAAGTCAAGGTTGGATTACGCCGCCCTGGCAAGGTTGAAATTCTGGATGGCTTGAAGCCGACCGACACCGTGGTGGCCAACGGCCAACAGCGTATTCAAAAAGACGGCACCCTGGTAAATTTGCTAGACTTGTCAGCCCGCGGCGGCAAACCAGACGATGCCGCGGGCCCGCCCGCCGCATCGCTTGCTGCGTCAGCACCAGCAGCCATGTCGGCGATCGCTGTCAAGCCTGTCGCGGCCCCCGGCAAGATGGCCAATTTGTCTGCTGGCCCCAACCCTTGCCTTCAGGGTCTGGATGCTGCGGGCAAACTGGATAAAAAGTCCGGGAAAAAGCCCGCGCCGACGCCGACTGCGTCCTGATATTGCCAACTTCGTGTGATCGCACTTTCTTCACTGGCACACCATGCAACTAGCTGAAATTTCCATTCGACGCCCGGTGTTTGCCACCGTTCTATCTTTGCTTGTGCTGCTTGTTGGTGCTGTCAGCTTTACCAAGCTGTCGGTGCGTGAGTACCCCAAGATCGACGAGCCCGTCGTTACCGTCAGTGTCAAGTATGCAGGCGCATCAGCTGAGGTCATGGAGTCTCAAGTCAGCAAACCGCTGGAGGACTCAATCGCGGGTATTGACGCGGTGGATGTGATTACCTCCATCAGCCGCGCCGAGCAAACGCAAATCACAGTTCGTTTTCGACTTGAAAAAGACGCGGATACTGCCGCCGCCGAGGTACGCGACAGAACATCACGCGTGCGCAACCGCTTGCCGCAAGCTGTCGAAGAACCTGTGATTGCCAAAGTAGAGGCTGATGCCTTTCCAGTCATCTGGCTTTCCTTCAACAGCGAAACCTTGAACCCGCTGGAGATCAACGACCTGGTCAACCGCATCGTCAAGCCGCGCCTGCAAACGGTTACTGGCGCTGCCGATGTACGTATTTTTGGCGAACGTAAATACGCCATGCGCGTCTGGCTCGACCCCGACAAACTGGCCGCCTACAAACTAACCACGCAAGACGCTGAGGACGCCATACGGCGCAGCAACCTTGAAGTGCCAGCCGGCCGGATCGAGTCAACGCAGCGTGAGTTCAGCGTCACGTCGCAGACCGACCTGTCCCGGCCGTCGCAGTTTTCAGACATCATCATTAAAAATGCGAATGGATTCCCGGTACGCATTCGTGATGTGGGCCGTGTGGAAGAAGCTGCCGCCGATGAACGCAGCGGCTCACGTCTGAACGGCAGGTCATCAATCACGGCTGGTGTGATTCGGCAAGCGACAGCCAATCCGCTTGAATTGAGCAATGGCGTGCGGGCCATGATTCCCAAGCTCAGAGCCGACTTGCCGCCCAGCGTTCAAATTGACATTGCCAACGACAACTCGGTCTTCATCGCCAAGTCTATTGACAGCGTTTTCAGAACCATCATCGAAGCAATTGTTCTGGTTGCGTTGGTGATTTTTGTTTTCCTGCGCACGCTGCGAGCCTCAATCATTCCGATCATCACGATTCCAGTGTGTCTGATCGGCACCTTCGCGCTAATGGCACTGGCCGGCTTCAGCATCAACACATTGACTTTGCTGGCCTTGGTGCTGGCGATCGGCTTGGTGGTTGATGACGCCATTGTGGTGCTCGAAAATATTTACCGCCATATTGAAGAAGGGCTAGACCCGTTCTCGGCATCCATTAAAGGTGCACGGGAGGTGAGTTTTGCGGTTATTGCGATGACGATCACGCTGGCGGCGGTTTACGCACCGCTTGCCTTCACGCCGGGCCGAACGGGCCGCCTGTTCATTGAGTTTGCCTTGGCACTGGCCGGGGCTGTAGTGGTGTCAGGCTTTATCGCGCTGACCCTGTCACCCATGATGTGTTCACTGCTGCTCAAGCACAACCCAACGCCCAGCTGGTTTGACCGCACCATGGAGAAGCTGCTCACTCGATTGACCTCACGGTACCAGGCCATGTTGACCTGGCTGGTGAGCACAGGCTATGACCGCCAACACCAACAGCGCGGGTTCGTTAACGCGGTCAAGCGGGTTGTTCTGAACACGCGGTGGATTGTGGTGGCGGTAATGTTTGTTTGCGCCCTTGCCCTCGCCTGGGTGTTGCCGAGCATGAAACGTGAACTGTCGCCCCTTGAAGACCGCGGTCAGGTGCTCGCGGTTGTGACCGCGCCTGACGGTGCGACGCTGGGCTATACCGATCGCTATGTTGATGCGATTGAGAAGCTGGGCGCGCCATATAAAGAATTCGACAGGATTTTTGTATCGTCCGGCAACCCCACGGTGTCGCAGGCCAATGTGTTTTTCCGTGCGGTCGATTGGGACAAGCGCACTCGGTCTACGCTGGAGATGGCGCGCGAGTTGCAGCCCAAGCTGGCAGGATTGCCTGGGGTGACGGCTTTCCCCATCACCCCGCCATCGCTAGGACAGGGCTTTCGTGAACGGCCAGTCAATTTTGTGATCGTGACGACCGAGAGTTACCAAAACCTGGCAGCGGTGACGCGCCGGTTTATGGAGGAAATCGCCAAAAATCCAGGCATAGTATCGGCTGATATTGACCTGCGACTCAACAAGCCTGAGCTCAAAATTGACGTCGATCGCGATAAAGCCGCTGACTTGGGCGTACCTGTTGACGTGGTCGCCCGTGCCGTTGAAACCATGCTTGGTGGAAGGCAAGTGACGCGCTACAAACGTGAGGGCGAGCAGTTCGATGTGATTGTGCAAACCGCCGCTACGGGTCGCGATACGCCCGATGATATTGAGAAGATTTTTGTGCGTGGCCGCAATGACGCCATGATTCCATTGGCCAGTCTCGTCAAGGTACGTGAATCGGTTGCCCCGCGCGAGTTAAATCACTTCAGCCAGCGCCGTTCAGTGTCAATCACCGCCAATCTGGCGGCTGACTATTCGCTGGGCCAGGCGCTGGACTTTCTGGACGGTACCGCCAACAAATTGCTCAAGCCAGGTTACACAACTGATTTGAACGGCACATCCCGGGAGTTTAAAAACTCACAAGGCTCGCTCATCATTGTGTTTGGCCTGTCGCTCCTGTTCATCTTTTTGGTGCTGGCGGCGCAGTTTGAAAGCTTTATTGATCCGCTGGTCATCATGCTGTCGGTGCCGCTGTCCATGATTGGTGCGCTGCTGGCGCTCAAATGGTCGGGCGGCTCGCTCAACGTGTACTCGCAGATTGGTCTGATCACGCTGGTTGGACTGATTACCAAGCACGGTATTTTGATAGTCGAGTTCACCAACCAGTTGCGCGCGCAAGGCATGGAGATGGTCGATGCGCTGGTCAAGGCTTCAGCCCAGCGTTTGCGGCCCATCCTGATGACGACCGGCGCAATGGTGCTGGGCGCGATTCCTCTGGCCTTTGCGCACGGCGCTGGCGCTGAGAGCCGCACCCAGATCGGCTGGGTGATCGTGGGCGGCATGTCGCTAGGAACTTTGCTCACGGTATTTGTCGTGCCCACCATGTACACCCTGTTCGCCCGCAAGGCGATTCCCGGCGCCAACAACGCCGTGGCCAAAGAGCATGCGGATCACCATGGCGAGCACCCGGTGCAGCCGGAATACGTGGCGAAATAGGCAGGCCCCATACCGCGCGACCAGGGGCCCAGGGAAATCAGCCCTTTGGTGGGCCATCCTTAGCCAAGCTCAGGACGAACGGAATCTAGGCTAGGCAAGGGTGGGGATGTGTTCCCATTCAAGCATGGGCCGCGGGACTGGCTTTGCCAGACCGCAGGCGCAACGGCCCCCTCGGGGGGCAGGGCGCTACGCGCAGCGAGCAAGCGTGGGGGCCACGTCCCTCCGACAGGCCGCCCTTAGGCGGGACAGCCCCCTCGGGGGGCAGAGAGCCACACACAGTGGGCGAGCGTGGGGGTCAGCTATATCACCCCATCAAACATCAGCACATCGACTTCTTCGCCTATCGCCACATTGCCCTGGTTGTGATGCAAGACCATCAGGCCGTTGGCCTGGGCCATGGAGCTCAGCACGCCCGAGCCCTGGTTGCCTGTGGTTCTGACCTGCAGCGAGCCGTCGGCTGCGCTGCTGACGGTGCCGCGCTGGTATTCGGTGCGACCAGGCTTTTTGCGAATCGGCTCCAGGCTGCGCGCCTTGAGCATGGGCGGAGCGCTGGCGCTGGCGCCCATCATCTGCAGCAGGGCTGGACGCACAAAAGCCAGAAAGGTCACCATCACGGCCACCGGATTGCCTGGCAAGCCAAACAAGATGGTGCCGTTGTTTTTGCTATTTATTTCATAGCATTTAGCGCCCGCTGCTTGTTCGCGGGAGGCTGATTTGATGCTTGATTCTGGCGCTGGCAAACGTCCCACAGCCATGGGTCGGCCGGGTCGCATGGCGATGCGCCAGAAGGCGACGTCGCCCAGCTTTTTCATCATCGCCTTGGTATGGTCGGCTTCTCCGACGCTGACCCCACCTGAGGTGATGATGACGTCCGCCTGGCTGGCGGCGCGGGTGAACGCGGCTTCCAGCAGGGCAGGGTCGTCGCGCACCACACCCATGTCAATCATGTCGCAACCCATGCGCTTGAGCAGGCCAAAGACGGTGTAGCGGTTGCTGTCGTAAACCGCGCCTTCACGGGGTGCCTCGCCCAGCGACAGGATTTCGTCGCCGGTAGAAAAATAAGCCACCCGGAGCGGGCGTACGCAGGTCACGGTTTCAAGGCCCAAAGAGGCTGCCAGACCAAGCCTGGCGGGCGAGAGCAGCTCGCCTTTTAATAGCGCCGGCTTGCCTTGCATGAGGTCTTCGCCGCGTAGCCGGCGGTTGTCGCCTGCCGTCAGCAGCTTGGCCGGAATGGTGATGCGGTCGGCGTCAACCTGCACAAACTCTTGCGGCACCACGGTGTCCAGCCCGGCCGGCATGATGGCGCCGGTCATGATCTTCACACACTGACCGGCCGACACCGTACCCTGCCAGGCCTTGCCCGCCAGCGCCGTGCCCAGCACGCGCAGGCTGGTGCTGGTGCCGGCGGCCAGCTCGGAGCCGGCAAAGGCATAGCCGTCCATGGCGGAGTTGTCATGCGGCGGCACATCGAAAGGTGAGATCACGTCGGCCGCCAGGACTCGGCCAAAGGCTTCAAACAGCGGCAATTCAAGGGTTTGCTGCACCGGGCTCACCAGCTTGCCTAAAAACGACAGCACATCTGCGGCGCTCATGGCCTGCGGGTCGTAGCCCTGCAGTTCGGCGGCAATTTGGTCCAGCGTCTTCACGGCAGGCGCGATTCGAGCTGATGCAGTTCGGCCAGCGTGTTGGCGTTGAAAAACCCACGGGCATCGTCGCCGGCGCGGTCAAAGGGTACGACGACGGTTTTGTGCTGCGCGGTCCAGGCGTCGATCTTGCGGCCGCCTTCTTTGGTGAACCGAATCAGGCTTTCAAGCATGCCGCAGCGCATCAGGCAAAAGACCGGCTGCGGTCTGAGCTGGCCGTCTTCTTCAGGCGCTGCAGCAACTGCGAAGTCGGCATCGGCCTGGGCAAAAGCCTGCGCCATACGCGCCACCAGGTCGTGCGGGAACAGCGGGGTGTCGCAAGGCACCGTTAGCAGATAGGGCGTTTCGCAACGCTCGAGCCCGGTCATGAAGCCCGCCAGCGGGCCGGCGAATTCACCCAGCGATGTGCTGTCCGGCCAGACCGGCACGCCAAATGACTCGTAGGCCGACAGGTTACGGTTGGCATTGATCATGATGTCGCCGACCTGCGGGCTCAGCCTGAGCAGGGTGTGCAGGGCCAGCGGAACGCCGTTGAAATTCTGCATACCTTTGTCGGCACCGCCCATGCGCGAACCCCGGCCGCCAGCCAGAATCACGCCGGTGATGGCTTTGGCATGCAGCGGCTCAAAAATCTCGGTATTCGGCAAAGTAGTCTCCATTCAATCTGTAAATTTTCGGCATATCGGCCAGAGTAAGTTCAGCCCCCTCGGGGGGCAGCGCAGTACGCGAAGCGACAAGCGTGGGGGCCATCGAACGCGGCGAAGGGCCGCCCCGAGCAAGTTCAGCCCCCTCGGGGGGCGGCGCAGTACGCGAAGCGACAAGCGTAGGGGCCAGCGAATGCAGCGAAGGGCCGCCCCGAGCAAGTTCAGCCCCCTCGGGGGGCAGCGCAGTACGCGAAGCGACAAGCGTGGGGGCCAGCGTCCCGCCGACAGGCCGCCCTTAGGCGGGACAGCCCCCTCGGGGGGCAGCGCAGTACGCGAAGCGACAAGCGTGGGGGCCATCCTCACCCGCCGATGTAGCTCATTTCAACGCGCTTTTGACTATCGCCCAAAGGGCTGGTGTCTGCCGGCAGTGCGGCGCGAAGTTCGGAATACCGGTCGCTGCGCGCCTGCCAGATGTGGCCTATCGCGGCTGTGATTTGTTCGTCGGCATAGTTGCCGCGCAGCAGCGTGCGCAAATCATGGCCCTGACTCGCAAACAGGCATAAAAACAGCTTGCCTTCTGTCGACAGCCTGGCCCGGTTGCAATCGCTGCAAAACGCCTGGGTCACGCTGCTGATCACGCCAATCTCGCCTGCGCCGTCCGCATAACGCCAGCGCTGCGCGGTTTCACCGCTGTAGTTCGCGTCTATGGCGCTGAGCTCGAACGCCTGGCTGATGCGTTCCACAACTTGCTGCGAGGGCAGCACCTCGTCCATGCGCCAGCCGTTGGTGGCGCCCACGTCCATGTATTCAATGAAACGCAGCACCACGCCTGTGTTTCGGAAATAACTGGCCATGGGCAGTATTTCGGCGTCGTTGGTGCCGCGCTTGACCACCATGTTGATCTTGATTGGTGCCAAACCCACTTTTTGCGCGACCTCTATGCCGCGCAGTACATCGGCCACCGGAAAATTCACATCGTTCATGCGGCGAAAAACCGCATCGTCCAGCCCGTCCAGGCTCACCGTGACGCGTTGCAGGCCGGCGTCCTTTAGCGATTGGGCTTTTTTGGCAAGCAAGGAAGCGTTGGTCGTCAGCGTGATGTCCAGGGGCTTGCCCGAGGGGGTTTGCAGCCGCGCGAGCATTTCAATCAGCACTTCAAGGTTTTTGCGCAGCAGTGGCTCGCCGCCAGTGAGCCGTATTTTCTCAACGCCCTGAGCCACAAACAGGCGTGCCAGACGCGTGATTTCCTCAAAACTCAGCAGCGAGCTTTGCGGCAAAAACGCGTAGTCCTTGTTGAACACTTCGCTGGGCATGCAGTAGCTGCAACGAAAGTTGCAGCGATCGGTCACGCTGATGCGCAGATCCCGCAGCGGCCTTGCCAGCGTGTCACTGAGCAGGCCGGTGACGGGCTGAAACTGGGCGGGTATGTGCGGCATGCGGCTTGCGTAGCGCAGGTCTGCGAGGGGAATTACTTTTACGGTCATGGTATTGGGCTTGAGGCAGAGAATTTAACCTATTGCCGCTGCCGTTTGGTGATTGGCCGGCCTTGCCCCCAAAGGTCGATCGGAATGCCGCCGGCTCGCTCTGGCTCAGGCCGACCGAAAATCGGTCTGGCCCCCTATTTTCAGCGGCCCACCACCGCCGGGCCTATGTCCTGCAGTGGCCCGAGCGGATTGCGGCTGTCCTCGGCCTCGAAGACCGCAGGCTGTCCGCCCCACGAGCGGTAGACCACGACGCCATCGACCATCAGCAGCAAGGCGTTGAAGCGCCAGCCCGTGCTGACCGTATGGCGTCTGAAATTAAAAAAATCCGACCAGAAGCCGCCGGTTCGGACCTTGGAAATACGTGCCACATTGATTTCCCAGCCTCGGCAGGCGTCACGGGCATTCAGGCAGGTCACTATGCCCGGCTCAAGATCGGCCTTGGACAGCACATTGCCGGGCGCAAAGCGCCTGACAATGTCCGGGTAGGACAGGATCAGCGTGTTGGGTTGCTTCACCGGATCAATGCCCAGGCTGGAGAGCGTTTCCAGATCACTCTTCATGGGAACCAGGCCTTCTATGGCCTGGCGTGCATCGTCGAAGCTCTGGAATGTCGGCGACTCGTTGCGTGATTTGGGTAGCAGCGATGAACAGGCGCTGGCCATCAGCGCCAGCGCGAGAAAAACACCCCAACGGACATATCGACTGGTAGGCATTGCCGGTCTCCCCCATCCTTGTGAATACCGTATTGACACTAACACGGGCGGGGTAATTGCGCAAATTTGGGCGCAGAGGACATGCATCCCCGAGCTTTATGAAAAATGAAAAAGCCCGCCTGAGCGAGCTTTGTGGTGCCGGCTTGCGCGACATTCATCACGCAAGCCGCAAGCCTTGAATCAGCCGCCGTGCAGCTTCATCATCAGCGGCACGATCAGCAGCGCCACGATGTTGATGATCTTGATCAGCGGGTTGATGGCCGGGCCGGCCGTGTCCTTGTAGGGGTCGCCCACGGTGTCGCCGGTGACAGCGGCTTTGTGCGCTTCCGAGCCTTTACCGCCGTGGTGGCCGTCCTCAATATATTTTTTGGCGTTGTCCCAGGCGCCGCCACCGGTACACATGGAGATCGCAACGAAGAGCCCGGTGACGATGGTGCCCATGAGCAGGCCGCCCAGCGCCTTGGGGCCGAGCAGCAGGCCGACCAGGATAGGCACGACCACCGGCAGCAGGGAAGGAACAATCATCTCCTTGATGGCAGCGGTGGTCAGCATGTCAACTGCGCGGCCATATTCCGGTTTGGCCGTGCCTTCCATGATGCCCTTGATTTCAGCGAACTGGCGACGCACTTCGACCACCACCGCGCCGGCTGCGCGGCCGACCGCTTCCATGGCCATGGCACCGAACAAGTAGGGGATCAGGCCGCCTATGAAGAGGCCGACGATGACCATGGGGTCGCTCAGGTCAAAGCTGATGGCCCGGCCATAGCTCTCCAGCTTGTGGGTGTAGTCGGCAAACAGCACCAGCGCGGCCAGTCCGGCCGAGCCAATCGCGTAGCCCTTGGTCACGGCTTTGGTGGTGTTGCCCACTGCGTCCAACGGATCGGTCACTGCGCGCACTTCGGGCGGCATGTCGGCCATCTCGGCAATGCCACCGGCGTTGTCGGTGATGGGGCCATAGGCGTCCAGCGCCACCACAATGCCGGCCATGCTCAGCATGGCGGTGGCGGCAATCGCGATGCCAAACAGTCCGGCGAGCTTATAGGAGACCAAAATCGCGATACAGACAAACATCACTGGCCAGGCTGTGGAGCGCATGGACACGCCCAGGCCGGCAATGATGTTGGTGCCGTGGCCAGTTGTGGAGGCCTGCGCAATGTGCCTGACGGGAGCGTATTGCGTGCCGGTGTAGTACTCGGTCACCCAGACCAGTGCCGCGGTCAGCACCAGGCCGACGGCGCAGGCGCCGAAGAGTTTCATCTGGCTACCAGTGGCCGTGATGGCGTTGTCGGGAATAAGCCACATGGTGACGAAGTAAAACGCGATCAAGGAAAGCACCCCGGCAATGGCCAGTCCTTTGTACAGGGCCGGCATGACGTTCTTCATGCCGGGCGAGGCCTTGACGAAGAAGCAGCCAATGATGGACGCCACGATGGACACAGCGCCAAGTGCCAGCGGGTACAGCACGGCATTGACGGGCGCTGAGCTCACCAGCAGTGCGCCCAGCACCATGGTGGCGATCAGCGTGACCGCGTAGGTTTCAAAGAGGTCAGCCGCCATGCCGGCGCAGTCGCCGACGTTGTCACCAACGTTGTCGGCGATCACGGCCGGGTTGCGCGGGTCGTCCTCCGGAATGCCGGCCTCGACTTTGCCCACCAGGTCGGCACCGACGTCAGCACCCTTGGTGAAAATGCCTCCGCCCAGACGCGCGAAGATTGAAATCAGCGACGAGCCAAAGGCGAAACCTATCAGTGGATTGAGCAGGGTGGCCAGCTTCATGTCTGGCGTGTAGTTGCCGTTGCCAACTAAAAACCAGTAAAACCCCGTCACGCCCAGCAGGCCCAGACCGACCACCAGCATGCCGGTGATGGCGCCGCCGCGAAAGGCCACATCAAGTGCCGGGCCTATGCCGCGGGTGGCGGCCTGCGCCGTTCGCACATTGGCGCGCACAGACACGTTCATGCCGATGAAGCCGCAGGCGCCGGACAGCAGGGCGCCAACGACAAAGCCAATTGCCGTTTTTCCGTCCAGAAAAAAGCCTATCAGCACGGCCAGAATCACACCGACGATGGCGATGGTCTTGTACTGCCTGGCGAGATAGGCGGCTGCGCCTAGTTGTATCGCGGATGCAATTTCCTGCATGCGCGCGTTGCCCGCGTCCTGAGAAAGAATCCAGCTGCGTGCCCAAATGCCGTAAGCCACGGCAATGAGTCCACACGCGAGCGCAAGAATCAGCGCTGAGTTGCCTGTCATAGAAATCTCCTAGCTTGTTTTTCGCTTGGAGGGAGCGCCACGCTAGCGATGCTCCCGCTGCGTTGCTTCCTCGTGGCGTCCAGCAGGAGCTGAAGACGATTGGCCAACTCGCGAAATTTAACGCCAAAACAGGGCAAGTTGGCGAGCCGTAAGGTGTGAATCAGTAAAATGAGGGTAAATCCTGAGTCATGAGCTCTCGATGAGCGCTGAATCGCAGCGACAGCTCGCCCATGTGGGGCCTTCCAATGCCTTGCAGATGGGCTGTTATTTTGTATTTCCCCTCTTTCTTTCATCATCCAATAAGCCGACCATGTCCTTAGATAAAGTTTTACCCGGAAAAAATGCCCCCGAGTCTTTCAACGTGATCATCGAAATCCCGATGAACGCCGATCCGGTGAAGTACGAAGTGGACAAGGAGTCCGGCGCGATCTTTGTCGACCGCTTCATGAGCACGTCCATGCACTATCCGACCAATTATGGCTATGTGCCCAAGACCATCAGTGGTGATGGCGATCCGGTCGATGTGCTGGTGATCACGCCCGTGCCGCTGATTCCTGGCGTTGTGGTGACGTGCCGCGCTATCGGCATTTTGAAAATGACCGACGAAGCAGGCGAAGATGGCAAGGTGCTGGCCGTGCCTATCGACAAGAAGTGCTCGCTGTACACGCAGTGGCAAAAGCCTGAGGACATGAATCCGCTGCGCCTAAAAACCATTGCGCACTTTTTTGAGCACTACAAAGACCTGGAAGAAGGCAAGTGGGTCAAGGTTTCTGGCTGGGAAGGTCCGGATTCAGCGAAAAAGGAAATCACCGACGGCATGGCCAATTACGCCGCCGCCAGCCAGGCCGATCAGGCCTGAGGCTTGCCGGGCTGATCAGCGCTACAGGGCTTGTTTGAAGGGGCTGCGCCGCTCCAGATCGTCCATGTAGTTGTTGATGCCCGCGCCTTCGCGCTCCAGAAAGCGCTCCACCGCATCTGCAAACGCAGGGTGGGCCAACCAGTGGGCGCTGCTGGTTTTCACGGGTAGCAGGGCTCTGGCCATCTTGTGCTCGCCCTGCGCGCCGCCTTCAAAGCTCTGGTAGCCGTGTGCGATGCACCAGGCCAGCGGCTGGTAATAGCAGGCCTCAAAGTGCAGGCAGTCGACGCGGGCAAGTGCGCCCCAGTAGCGGCCGTAGGCCGTCAGTGCTTGTGATTTGTCATTAAATTCGCCTGCAGCGCTCTCTGGTCGTGCGCTGACAGCTATTAAACTTGTAGCAACTGGCTGGCACTCGCCGTCAGCGCCGTGCTCCGCCACAAACAGCAGCCAGTTCTCAGGCATGGTGTCCTGCATGCGCTGAAAGAAATCACGGCTCAGGTAAGGCGCGTTGCCGTGCTCGTAGTAGGTGCGCTCGTAGCACTGGTAGAAAAAGTCCCAGTCAGCGTCGCTGATGGCTTTACCCTGCGACCAGCGGAAAGTGATTCCGGCGTCCGCAACCTTGCGCCGCTCCTGGCGTATCTTCTTGCGCTTTTCCTGGCTCAGCGACATCAAAAATTCATCGAAGTCGCGAAAGGGGCGAGCTTGGCTTAGGTCAGACTCCCCCCATGAGGGCGAAGAGGACACGTCATTGCCGAGCTCAGGGGCGCTATTAGTCCAGTGGAATTGCACCGTATGGCGCAGCAGCATCCCGGCTTCTTCGCAGGCTGCAATGTCCTCATCTGCGGCAAACAGCAGATGCAGCGACGAAAGCTTTTCTTCCTCGCACCAAGCGATCAGCGCCTTGACCAGTAGGCTGCGTTCCTGGGCGTTGCGCGCCAGCAGTCGCGCGCCTGGTACGGGTGTGAAGGGCACGGCGACCAGCGCCTTGGGGTAGTAGGCCAGGCCGTGCTGCTGGTAGGCATTGGCCCAGGCGTGGTCAAACACATACTCGCCATAGGAGTGGTCCTTGAGGTAGAGCGCGCAGGCTCCGGCAAGATTTTGACCATCCCAGAGCGTGACAAACCGCGGCGTCCATCCGGTTTCGGGTGTGGCGCTGCCGCTTTGCTGCATGGCGGCCAGATACTCGTGGCGCATGAAGGGGTTGAGGCTGGCGTCGCTGCTTTGCGCCGCCAGCAGCGTGTTCCAGTTGGTGGCTGAGATGTCCAGCGGCGAATTCAGTACGCGGATGACATAATCTTTTTTAGGCACACAACCTCCCGTTCATCCGGAGCTTGTCCAGGGTTGGTGTGCGGTGTTTGACCAAGGCTTCGACAGGCTCAGCCCGAACGGTAATTTTCTTTTTCATGACTCTCAAAATTTGCGTTGCCCAATTGAACTACTGCGTGGGCGACATGCCGGGCAATGCGCAAAAAATCATAGCTGCAGCGCGCAGCGCCTATCAGGACGGCGCCCGTCTGGTGTTGACGCCTGAACTGGCGATTTGCGGCTATGCGGCTGAAGACCTGTTTTTACGCACTTCTTTCATCCAAGCCTGCGATGATGCCGTGAATCTCGTAGCCCGTGAGCTGGCCGGGTTAAAGGGCCTGACAGTGGTGGTGGGCACGCCAACCAGCGGCGATGCTGACAGCAGCGTGACAGGATTGCGTACCAAAAGTCTGGCCGTGCAGCAGCGACACAACGCGGCCCGGGTGTTGCGCGAGGGCCATGTGGTCGCCAGTTACGCCAAACGCGAGCTGCCCAATTACCAGGTGTTTGACGAGCGGCGCTATTTCGCGCCGGGGGAGGGCGTTTGCGTCTTTGACGCCGGTGAGGGCGACGACGCGGTCAAGGTCGGACTGCTGATTTGTGAGGACGCCTGGTTTGAAGCGCCTGCGCAGCTGGCCAGGCAAGCGGGTGCCGAGTTGCTGGCCGTGATCAACGCCTCGCCTTTTCATGTCGGCAAGGGCAACGAGCGCGAGCTGATGATGCAAAGCCGGGTGCGGGCGACCTCTCTTCCCATGGTCTACGCGCACCTGGTGGGCGGGCAGGACGAAATCGTCTTCGAGGGCCATTCTTTTGCGCTTCAGGCCGACGGCGAGCTCGCCGGCCGGGCCGTTAGTTTCAAGGAAAAACTGTTCTTTGTGCAGGCGCAGAGAGCGCAGGCAGCTATTAAATTGGTAGCGGATACGGTACCGCAGCGCAGTCCGGAGGCCGATTTGTGGGATGCGCTGGTGCTGGGTGTGCGCGATTACCTGGGTAAAAACGGCTTTCCTGGGGCGATTTTGGGCCTTTCTGGCGGCATCGACTCGGCCCTGGTTCTGGCGATTGCCGTCGATGCGCTGGGCGCGGACAAGGTACGCACGGTGATGATGCCGTCGCCTTACACCGCCGATATATCCTGGATTGACGCGCGTGAGATGGCCGAACGCATGCAGGTGCGCTACGACGAAATCTCCATCGTGCCGCAGTTCGAGGCCTTCAAGGCCTCGCTGGCTGGCGAGTTTGCCGGCCTCAAGGAAGACACGACCGAAGAGAACATACAGGCACGGATTCGCGGCGTGTTTTTGATGGCGTTGTCCAACAAGTTCGGCGCCATTGTGCTGACCACCGGCAACAAGAGCGAAATGGCGACTGGTTACTGCACGCTCTACGGCGACATGGCCGGCGGCTTTGCCGTGATCAAGGATTTGCTCAAGACCACGGTGTTCAAGCTGGCGCGCTGGCGCAACGAGAACGATCCCTACGGTACGGGCAGCCAGCCGATTCCCGAGCGCATCATCACACGCCCGCCGAGCGCCGAGTTGCGTGCCGACCAGACCGACCAGGACAGTCTGCCGCCCTATGAGGTGCTGGACGCCATTTTGCAGCGCTACATGGAAAACGATGAAAGCATAGACAGCCTGATTGCCGAAGGCTTTGACCGGGCGGTGGTCGAGCGCGTCACGCAGCTGATCAAGGTCAACGAGTACAAGCGGCGCCAGGCGCCTATCGGCATACGCGTGAGCCATCGCAGCTTTGGCAAGGACTGGCGCTATCCCGTGACGAATAAATTTCGTGCTTAATCGCGACTAAATGCAGCCCGCCTCGAAGCTGCCCGCGCATTGGCGCTACATTCGAAGTTAGTCAAATTTTTACTATCGGAGACATTTCAGTGAAACAAATTACCGCCATCGTCAAACCTTTCAAACTCGAAGAAGTCCGTGAGGCGCTGGCTGAATGCGGTGTGACAGGTTTGACCGTGACTGAAGTCAAGGGTTTTGGCCGTCAAAAAGGCCATACCGAGCTGTATCGCGGCGCCGAGTATGTGGTGGACTTTCTGCCCAAGGTCAAAGTTGAGGTTGTCGTGAAGACCGAGGATGTGGACCGTTGCGTGGATGCGGTCGTGCGGGCCGCTCGAACCGGCAAGATCGGTGATGGCAAGATTTTCATCACCAGCGTTGAACGCGTGGTTCGCATCCGTACCGGCGAAGAAGACGAATCGGCGGTCTGAATGGCCCCACGGACTGGCCAAGCCAGTCCCGCAGCCCCGGCTGGCGAAGATATCTTGCGCTAGGTGATCGCCTTATATCTGGTCAAGCCGCAAGCTTTCGGGCGCCATGCCCGCGACTTGGACCAGTTGTTCGAGCAGGGCTTGCGGCTCCGCGCCGACATGGATCAGTTCCATCTGCCAGTCGCTCATGAAGCCGCTTTTGACCGATGAGGCCAGAAAGGCCAGCAAGTCGGCGTAATAACCGTCCAGGTTGAGCAGGCCCACCGGCTTGGCGTGGTAACCGAGCTGGCGCCAGGTCCAGACCTCAAAAAACTCTTCCAGCGTTCCTATGCCTCCGGGCAATGCCAGAAATGCGTCGGCATGCTCTGCCATCAGGCGTTTGCGCTCGTGCATGGTGTCGACGATGTGCAGTTCGGTGCAACCGCGATGGGCCCATTCTTTTTCAACCAGCGCCTGGGGAATCACGCCGATCACGCGGCCGCCAGCGGCCAGCGTCGCATCCGCCAGCATGCCCATCAGACCGTTGCGACCGCCGCCATAGACCAGCTGGCCACCGTGCGCGCCTATCCAGCGGCCAACTTCGCGTGCGACGGCTTCAAATTCAGCTTGGTTGCCCGGACGGGAACCGCAATAAACGCAGAGAGAAAAAGCGGGCTTTTTGAACTCGGAAACTTGGCTGCTCATGCGATAAACCTTTGAATGATTGCTGTGGCCCAGGTGGCGGCGCAGAGTAACAAACTCAGCAAAACTGCTGCGCTGCCCATGTCTTTGGCCCGCTTGGACAGGTCATGCCATTCTGGACCAATCCTGTCTATGGCCGTTTCGATACCGGTGTTGAGCAACTCGACAATCATGATGAGAATGACTGTGCCGGCCAGCAACACAGTCTCAACCCAGCTGCGGCCCAGCCAGAAGGCGGCCGGGATCAGCAGCAAAGAAGCCAGTGCTTCCTGGCGAAAAGCCGTTTCATGCCAACCAGCGCGCAAGCCCGCAATCGAATAGCCCAAGGCATGCCAGACACGACTTAGGCCCTTGCGGTGCTTTTGCGGATTAACGGGCTTGATGGCTGACGACCGGTGGTGGTTATCAGCTTGGCTGTCAGCCAAAAGGCTAATTGGTTCGGGCATAGCCGGCATTGTCACGCCGCTTTGTGGCAACTTGATGTTAAGTTGGCTTGCTGTTCGCGACTTTGTCCGCACCGGCCAGCCTTGCTGCACGTTTCGGACTTTCCGGCGCGACCCAGTTGACAAGTCGGGTTCCGGCCCATGCGTCATGCCAAAACTGCTTTTGTGGATGGAAACGCGCCAAAACAGCCCAAACCGCGACCCAGCCCAGGGTCAATACCGCGCCTTCCGCACCTTGCAGGCCCCATAGCCAGCTGATGGCCAGCGGTGGCAAAAACCACAGCCAGCTTAACGCGTAGCGCAGCAATGCCCGCTTCTGGGTGATGGGGGCGCCATGGCTGTCCACCACGCGGATGTTCCAGGTTTTCATGGCCAGCGTTTGGCCTTTTGACCAAAACCAGACAAAGTAAATGCCAAAAACCACGAAAACAAAAGCCTGCAATGCATGGCGGTTGTCCATCGCGTTTCGCGTCTGACTCAATGTGCTGAAAAGATAGCCGGCAATAAAGACCACGCCGAACATCAGCAGGCCCTCATAAGCCCAGCAGGCCATGCGACGTGCGAGAGACGGGATTGAGTTATTGGGTTGCATCAATAGATCGGGGCTCGTGATGGACCGCGTTTGGGCAAAGCGGCGGGTGACTGTTTCTGGGGCAACGGTTGCGGCGCCTTGTTGGCGATGCAAAGACCTCAGTTTTTAGGCATGCTGCTGACGCTGCCAGTTGCGCCGTCTGTCGCACTGCTTGCGGCGTGGCCTGCGGCAGGACTGGCAGGTGCTGATGCATTTTTACGTATGACAGCCAGTTTTTGCGGCGCGACCGGCTTGACCGCCGGCGCCGCGCCTACGGTTTTTGCACTATTCGCCGCCAGCTTTTGTTTTTCTTCAGGGCTCAGGGCTTGATAGGAGTCCCATTTCGCTTTTTTCTCATCTGGCGTCAACTGCTTGGACAGTTCTTTGGTCTTTGCAAAGTTAAGACGGGCTTGCATGCGTTGTTGCGGGCTCAGGCTTACCCACTCGTTCATGCGGCTGTGCATGGTCGCCTGATCAGCGGGTGCCAAGGCAGGATAGTTTTTCGAAATTTCCAGCCATTTGCGCTTTTGCGGCTCACTGATGGCGTTCCAGCTCTGCGCCAAAGGCTTGAGCGCCTGCTGCTGTATCGGGCTGAGTTCAGACCAGGTCGGCTTGGACAATGTCGCCGCGAAAGGGCCGTTAGTGGCTATTTTTGCTCTAGCCTGGGCGCCAGCCTTGCTTGCTGCTGGCGCGCTGGCGGCGGCTGCCGGGTTAGCCGTTTGGCCGAAAGCAGCGTCGGGCAGCATTGGCAAAGCTGCAACAAAAACAGCTATCCACAGCATTGAAAGCCTGTTGGCTGGCTGGTCACCCGAAATTCTGGCTGGTGGCGTCATCGTGCGGTCAATAGATCACAGAATCAGCGGTTGGCTTTAAGAAACTGAACAAAGCCAGGATCTGAAAATGCAGCAGGCGGCAGTTCATCAGTCAGCAGTGCGACGTCCACCTCAGCAACCTCGCGGGCCCGGTTGTCGTTCTGAATGGAGTTGATGAGCAGCAAACCGACGACCAGCGCCACCAGTGGCAGGACCGAGCCGACACGTGACCACCAGCTCAAGCCATCGTTGGAGCCCCAAGTCAAGGCAGCGCTTGAACCGGTATTCACCACGTTGCCTGCGGTTTGAGCTTTTGCGACTTTGCGCATGGATACCGCCTGTGCGCGGGCTGCGCGCAGACGTTCAGAAACCTCGTAAGGCAAATCTACGGTTCCCGCCGACAGGTAGGACGCGGCTTTCAACGCGAAACGCTCCTGAAGAATATCTGCCCGCTGTTGTAGTGAATTAGTCATAGTTTTATACCTTTGGCACCTAGCGCTTTACTGAGCGCGAGCACCGCACGAGAGCAGTGGGTTTTGACGCTTCCTTCGGAACAGCCCATGGCTGCAGCCGTTTCAGCCACATCCATCTCTTCCCAATAACGCATCAGAAAGGCTTCTCGTTGACGACCTGGCAACTGTTTTACCTCGACTTCTATCTCGCGCAGTATTTGGGCACGCTCCGTGGCGTCCTGTGCGCTTTCCGTACCAGCAGAGTCGTTTGCCAGCTCCAAAGTTTCAAGAAGATCGAAATCGCCGTCTTCTCCGGCGGATTCGAAATCACTCATATTGGAGAAAAGTGCGTTTCGCGTCTTGCGACGGCGGAACCAGTCCAGCGTGGTGTTGGACAAAATCCGCTGAAACAACATGGGCAGTTCGGCCACGGGCTTGTCGCCATAGTGCTGGGCCAGTTTCATCATGCTGTCCTGAACAATATCAAGAGCAGCTTCCTGGTCCCGCACGTGGTAAATGCTTCGCTTGAACGCCCGTTTTTCAACGCTTTTCAGGAAGTCAGAAAGTTCTTGTTCAGTTGCCAACGGTTCGGGTTTCCGGTTTGTCCAGTGCCGTGATTATTCTGTATCGAGACCTGAAATTATCACATCACCCCTGAAGTCGGCCTCTGCAATCGCTCGACTCGTCGCCATTGTGCAACATGAAATGTCATAATAAGCGTTGCAATTCAAAAGGCAAACGGGTCCTGACTCGGCGGTTTATGTTTCCGCTTATGGTTTTGGCCTCAAGTCTTGACGCTACTTCACAAGAGCCAGCGAAAAGGCACCCAAGGTATTTCGTTAGAGAAATTCACAAAGGTTCATCATGGAAATCTCCAAAGCGGAAATCGCTTCCGCAGCAGCTGCGTCTGCAAATTCGACTTCAAACTCCCAAGAGCTGCGTGGCGCAGAAATTCTGGTCAAGTCACTGCAGGCTGAGGGCGTCAAGCACATCTGGGGCTATCCCGGCGGTGCAGTTCTACACATCTACGACGCGTTTTACAAGCAGGATGCCATTCAGCACATTCTGGTGCGTCACGAGCAGGCGGCCGTTCACGCTGCTGATGGCTATGCGCGCGCTACTGGTGAGGTTGGGGTTGCTCTTGTTACCTCCGGACCAGGTGTCACGAATGCAGTAACGGGCATTGCAACGGCCTATATGGACAGCATTCCCATGGTCATCATTACGGGCCAGGTGCCAACGCACGCAATTGGCCTGGATGCCTTTCAGGAATGCGACACCGTGGGCATTACCCGGCCCATCGTCAAACACAATTTTCTGGTCAAGGATGTGAGGCAAATGGCCGACACCTTGAAGAAAGCCTTTCACATTGCCAGAAGCGGCCGGCCAGGACCGGTCGTGGTGGACATCCCTAAAGACGTGTCCTTTAACAAGACTGCGTACACGGGTCATCCGCAGACGGTTGAAATGCGCTCCTACAATCCCGTGCGCAAAGGCCACGGCGGGCAAATTCGCAAGGCGCTTCAGTTGCTGATGTCTGCCAAACGGCCCTACATTTACACCGGCGGCGGCGTGTTGTTGAGCAACGCATCACAGGAGTTGCGCACGTTGGTGGACATGCTGGGCTACCCCTGCACGAACACCCTCATGGGACTCGGTGCTTACCCCGCAAGTGACAAAAAATTCCTTGGCATGCTCGGCATGCACGGCACTTTTGAAGCCAATCATGCAATGCAGAACTGCGACGTGTTGCTTGCCGTTGGCGCCCGTTTTGATGATCGTGTGATCGGAAACCCAAAACACTTTGCGCAGAATGAACGCAAGATCATCCATATTGACATTGACCCGTCAAGCATCTCCAAGCGCGTGAAGGTAGACGTGCCCATCGTTGGCGATGTCAAGGATGTTTTGACCGAGTTGATCGGCATGATCCGGGAGTCCGGCTTGAAGCCAGACGCCGACGCGCTTGGTGGCTGGTGGGACACGATTGAAGGCTGGCGCAAGCGCGACTGCATGAAATACAGTCTTGGAAAAGGCGATGTCATCAAGCCGCAGTACGTGGTTGAAACGCTCTGGAACATGACCAAAGATGCGGATACCTACATCACCTCCGATGTGGGCCAGCATCAAATGTGGGCTGCCCAGTATTACAAGTTTGACGAGCCGCGCCGATGGATCAATTCCGGTGGTCTGGGTACCATGGGTGTTGGAATTCCTTACGCCATGGGCGTGAAGACGGCCAAGCCGGACTCGGAAGTTTTTTGTATTACCGGCGAAGGCTCGGTACAGATGTGCATCCAGGAGCTGTCCACCTGCCTGCAATACAACACGCCGATCAAGATCGTCTCACTCAATAACCGCTATCTGGGCATGGTGCGCCAGTGGCAGGAAATTGAATATGCCGGCCGCTACAGCAGCAGCTATATGGACGCGCTGCCAAATTTTGTGAAACTGGCCGAGGCCTATGGCCATGTAGGCATGTTGATCGAGAAGCCCGAAGACGTGGAGCCGGCTCTGCGTGAAGCCCGTAAGCTAAAGGATCGCACGGTCTTCATGGACTTCCGTACCGACCCGACCGAAAACGTGTTTCCCATGGTGCAGGCCGGCAAGGGCATCAACGAAATGCTGCTGGGGTCTGAGGACCTTTAGGCTTCACGCCGCTTCAATACATCTGTAAAACGTCATCCGACGAATCTATTGTCTGCCGAGCCTGCGCATTACCGTGCGCAGGGGAGGGCAGCGAAAAGAGGAATCTTCTTATGAAACACATCATCGCAGTTTTGCTTGAAAACGAGCCCGGAGCGTTGTCGCGCGTTGTGGGGCTGTTTTCAGCTCGTGGCTACAACATCGAGAGCCTGACCGTCGCGCCTACGGAAGATCCAAGTCTTTCCCGCATGACGATTCAGACCACGGGTTCTGACGACGTCATCGAACAAATCACCAAACACCTGAACCGCTTGATTGAAGTGGTCAAAGTCGTCGATCTGACCGAGGGTGCCTACACCGAGCGTGAGCTCATGATGGTGAAAGTGCGTGCGGTCGGAAAGGAGCGCGAGGAAATGAAGCGCATGGCTGATATATTTCGCGGTCGGATTATTGATGTGACCGAAAAAAGTTACACCATCGAGCTAACCGGTGATCAGTCCAAGAACGATGCGTTTCTCGAAGCCATTGACCGTACGGCCATTCTGGAAACCGTCAGAACCGGCTCCAGCGGCATAGGTCGTGGAGAGAGAATTCTCAGAGTTTGATTTCAGTTGTCCGTGCGCGCGTTTCGACAGGCTCAACGCGAACGGATTTTTGAGTGGCGACATGCGTGTACCGTTCGCCCTGAGCCTGTCAAAGGGCATTTTCGCCAGACCCCATAGACACTATCTTCGGAGAGAAAAATGAAAGTTTATTACGATAAAGACTGCGACCTGAGCCTGATCAAAGGCAAGACGGTGGCCATCATTGGTTACGGTAGCCAGGGCCATGCACACGCTCAGAATCTGAACGACAGCGGCGTCAAGGTGCTGGTCGGATTGCGCAAAGGCGGCGCGTCATGGGACAAGGTTGGCAAAGCCGGCCTGACCGTGATGGAAGTCAACGACGCCGTTAAGGCCGCTGATGTCGTCATGATCCTGTTGCCCGACGAGCAAATCTCCGAGGTCTACGCGAATAATGTCGCGCCCAATATCAAGCAAGGTGCCTCCCTGGCTTTTGCCCACGGTTTTAACGTCCACTACAACCAGGTCACGCCCCGCGCTGATCTGGACGTCTGGATGGTCGCGCCCAAGGCGCCTGGCCACACCGTGCGCAATACCTACACCCAGGGTGGTGGCGTTCCGCATCTGGTCGCCGTGCACCAGGACAAGAGCGGCAAGGCCCGCGACTTGGCATTGAGCTACGCCATGGCCAACGGTGGCGGCAAGGCTGGCATCATTGAGACCAACTTCAAAGAAGAGACCGAGACTGACCTGTTTGGCGAGCAAGCCGTTTTGTGCGGCGGTGCGGTCGAACTCATCAAGATGGGTTACGAGACGTTGGTGGAAGCCGGCTACGCTCCAGAGATGGCCTACTTTGAGTGCTTGCATGAACTCAAACTGATCGTCGATCTGATCTATGAAGGCGGTATTGCCAACATGAACTACTCGATCTCCAACAACGCAGAGTACGGCGAGTACGTGACAGGTCCAGAAGTGATCAACGAGCAGTCGCGCGAAGCCATGCGCAATGCCCTCAAGCGCATTCAGTCCGGTGAGTACGCCAAGATGTTTATTCTTGAAGGCCGCACCAACTACCCAAGCATGACCGCACGTCGTCGCCTGACGGCTGAGCATTCGATTGAAAAAGTGGGCGGTCAACTGCGTGCGATGATGCCTTGGATCGCTAAAAACAAGCTGGTTGACCAGACCCGTAACTGATCTTCGGATCCGTCAGGCCTTGTCCTGCAAGAAGCCGCGCATAGTTCTTGCGCGGCTTTTTTAATGGGCCACGCAAACTTGGTTTTTGCCGTAAACCTTCTGCTGACGAGTGCCAGTCTGTTTGGTATCCTCTGCGCTTGTCGTGGCATGATTGCCGACATGCTTTATTTGCTATTTATTTGATAGCTGCTTGCGCCCAGCTGCGCTGCTTTAGGAGTATTTTTTATGCATGATGGCGAAGAAACCGCTGCCAGTTCGGACGAGGTTGTGGTGCGCAAGCTGCGTAAAGGCATTTACATATTGCCCAACCTGTTCACTCTGGCGGCGCTGTTTGGTGGCTTTTACGCCATTGTGATGGCCATGAATGGACGCTTTGACCAAGCAGCTATCGGCGTGTTTTGTGCGATGGTGCTCGACAGCCTGGATGGCCGCATCGCCCGTATGACCAATACCCAGAGTGCGTTTGGCGAGCAGATGGATTCCCTGTCAGACATGGTTTCCTTTGGGGCTGCGCCAGCTTTGATCGCCTACGTATGGGCGCTGACCAGCTTGGGGCGATGGGGCTGGATAGGGGCATTTGTATATTGCGCTTGCGCTGCCTTGCGACTGGCCCGCTTCAATGTGAACACCGCTGTGGTGGACAAGCGGTTTTTCCAGGGTTTGCCATCGCCAGCTGCCGCTGCACTGGTAGCTGGTTTTATCTGGTTGATGACTGACGCGGGTATCAGTGGCCTGGAGGTGCGCTGGATAACTTTCGCCTTGACGCTCTACGCCGGACTGACCATGGTCACGAACGTGCCGTTTTACAGCTTCAAGGATGTCAGCATGAAACGTAGTGTTCCGTTCGTGGTTATTGTCTTGATCGCGCTGGGCATTGCCGTGATCAACATTCATCCACCCATCGTGATGTTTGGTCTTTTTGTGATTTATGGTTTCTCAGGCTATGCGATCTATGGCTGGCGCAAGGCCAAGGGATTGCAAACCAGCGTGATTTCAACATCGACTGACGAGCCTGACGAGCGCGGACTTCACAAATAAATTGTGATACGATCTAAAAATGAAAAAAATCCTGCTAGCGCTACTGCTATCTGCCAACGGGCGGAGACGGTAGCGTTCGCGTACACCGGATTCAACGGCCCGTTTGCAGCAGCAACGGGCCGTTTTTTTTTGCGTTGCTGCTTCCTGAAACTGAAAAACAAACCACACTGCCGCGGTGTTGAAGCCAGCTTCCAAGCCCTACAACAACTCAAGCATTTTCAAAAACCGTTCGGAGATCGCCATGACTGAAAAACTCATTATTTTTGATACAACCTTGCGTGACGGCGAGCAGTCGCCAGGCGCATCGATGACGCGCGATGAAAAGTTACGTATTGCGCGGCAACTTGAGCGGCTGAAGGTGGACGTGATCGAAGCAGGGTTTGCGGCCAGTTCAAACGGCGATTTTGAGTGCGTCAAAGCCATTGCTGAGGTCATCAAGGACGCTACCATCTGCTCCTTGGCTCGTGCCAATGACCGGGATATATCGCGTGCTGCTGAAGCGCTTAAGCCTGCAGCTTCAGGCCGCCTGCATCTTTTTCTCGCTACCAGCGCCTTGCATATGGAAAAGAAGTTGCGCATGACGCCGGACCAGGTGTTCGAGCAGGCCAAGCTTTCCGTGCGGTTTGCGCGCAATCTGATGGGTGATATCGAGTTCAGCCCGGAAGATGGTTACCGGTCTGACCCGGATTTCTTGTGCCGGGTGATTGAAGCCGTGATTGCGGAGGGCGCGACCACCATCAATGTGCCTGACACCGTGGGTTACGCGATTCCTGAGCTTTACGGCAATTTCATCAAGAACCTGCGCGAGCGCATCCCCAACAGTGACAAGGCCGTCTGGTCGGTGCATTGCCACAACGACCTCGGCATGGCGGTGGCCAACTCGCTGGCAGGCGTCAAGATTGGTGGCGCACGTCAGGTGGAGTGCACCATCAATGGCCTGGGTGAGCGCGCCGGTAATTGCTCGCTCGAAGAGGTCGTGATGGCCGTGAAGACGCGTAAGGATTATTTCGGGCTGGATATTGGCATTGACACCAAACACATCCTTGCAACCAGCCGCATGGTTAGCCAGACCACCGGCTTCGTGATTCAGCCTAACAAGGCTGTTGTTGGCGCCAATGCCTTTGCCCATGCTTCCGGCATTCACCAGGATGGCGTATTGAAGGCGCGTGACACCTACGAGATCATGCGCGCAGAAGATGTGGGCTGGAGCGCAAACAAGATTGTTCTGGGCAAGCTCAGTGGACGTAATGCCTTCAAGCAGCGTTTGCAGGAGCTCGGCGTCGCCATGGAAAGCGAAGCAGAAATCAACAGCGCGTTTGTTAAGTTCAAAGACCTTGCTGATCGTAAAAGTGATATTTTTGACGAAGACATTCTGGCTTTGGTGAGTGATGAAAGCGTGACGCACCACAACGAGCAGTACGGCTTTGTTTCCTTATCCCAGCATAGTGAAACCGGCGAGCGGCCGCAGGCCCAAGTGGTTTTTACAGTGGCAGGCAAGGAGGTCAAAGGCCAATCGGACGGCAACGGCCCTGTAGATGCCTCACTCAAAGCGATCGAGTCTCATGTCAAGAGTGGCGCGGAGATGGTTCTGTACTCCGTCAACGCCATCAGTGGCTCGACAGAGAGTCAAGGGGAAGTGACTGTGCGTCTGCAAAACAGTGGGCGCGTGGTAAATGGTGTGGGTTCAGATCCCGATATTGTGGTCGCTTCGGCGAAGGCCTATTTGAGCGCTCTGAACAAGCTCCAGAGTAAAGCTGACCGAGTTGCCGCTCAAGGCTAAGGACCGCTGGAGTTGCGCCGGGAATACTCTAAAAAATTTTTTATATTCAAAGACTTAGAGTGTTTTTGGCACGCTTTAAGCGGCCTTGGTTCAAAAAGTGGGCGGAATTAATTGTGTTTTTAGGAAAGTCGCGCAAGCTTTTGATATTGCGTGACTTTTTCTATTTGGATACACTCAAGCCATGCGCCTATTTGCAACCCCACGCGGGAACACCTTCATGCCTAGTCAGAGCCTCAATTGTGTATTGAAAATCGTAGGCTTCCTGGCTTTCTCTTTCGCGCTGTCGGTGCCGGCGGCCCAAGCTCAAGAAATCAAGCGCGCTCCAGTGAAGAAGCATCAGCTGGCGCGAGGATCAGCCGCAAAAAAAGTGATTGCTGTGCGCAGAACCGCCCAGTTTGCAGCGGCTTCCAAACGTAAAAATGTCATTCGTGCGGCGACGCCTGGAAAACCTTCCTTTGGTGAAATCGCCGGTTTGCATGGTGCTCAGGATGCGCTTGACTTGAAATCCAGCGTCGCACTGGTGATTGATCAGGACACTCGAGAAGTCTTGTTCCGGAAAAATGATCATGCTGTGTTGCCCATCGCCTCGCTGACAAAATTGATGACCGGCGTGATCATCAGTGGCGCCAAGCTGCCAATGGATGAGGTGATCACTGTTACCCAGGACGATATTGATACCGAAAAAGGCAGCAGTTCAAGGCTGAATGTGGGCGCTTCGTTGACCCGTGGTGAGTTGCTGCATTTGGCATTGATGTCCAGCGAGAATCGCGCAGCGCACGCCTTGGGGCGTACGTATCCGGGCGGTTTGAGCACGTTCGTCGGCCTGATGAATGCAAAAGCAAAACTGCTGGGTATGAGCGACACCAGTTACGCAGAGCCTACCGGACTCTCAAGCCGCAACCAGTCAAGCGCGCAGGATTTGGCAACCTTGGTCAATGCTGCGCATGCTGACCCCCTGCTGCGTGAACTGACCACGTCGCCTGGCTACCAAGTGGCCATTGGCAGCCGTCGACTTCAGTACAACAACACCAATCGACTGGTGAAAAATCCTCAGTGGGATATTGGTCTGCAAAAGACAGGCTTTATTACCGAAGCAGGTCAATGTCTGGTGATGCAGACAAAAATAGCTGGTCGCAAGCTCATCATGGTGTTTCTCGACTCGGCTGGCAAACTCAGTCGAATCGGAGATGCCGAGCGCGTGCGGCGCTGGGTTGAATCCATCCCTGCTGCAGACCGTAAAGTCAATATCAGCGCTTTGCACGCCGAAATCGAGGGCTAACAGCGCTGGTTTTCGGCCAATTGCAGTTAGCGTCGACAGCCCGGTTTCTTATTTAGCTTTGTAGCCGAGCGCTGCTGAAATCTCATTGGCTGTGGCCTGCAGCTTGGGCAGCCAGTGCTCATCCAGCCTGTCGGCTGGCGCCGAAATTGACAGACCTGCAATCAATTTGTTCTGGTCGTCGTAAATGCCTGCGGCCATGCAGCGCACCCCGAGTTCCAGTTCTTCATTGTCCCGCGCGATGCCATATTGCCTGGCTTTGGAGAGCTCGCGTTCCAGGACCGGAAGTTGAGTAATGCTGTTTCGAGTCTGCCCTGAAAGGCCGGTACGCGTGGCATAGGTGCGTAAGCGCTGGGGATCGTCAAAGGCCAGGAATAGCTTTCCGACAGACGTCAGATGTAGCGGGGCCCGACCACCAATGGCCCGCACCACCTGCATGCCTGAGCGCTCGCTAAATGCTCGTTCCACGTAGACGATTTCGTCGCCTTGTCGCATGCTCAGGTTGACCGGTTGCTGCGTGAGCTTGTGCAACTCGCGCATGGGCGCCAGCGCTGCATCCCGGACATTCAAACGGGCTTTGACCAGATTTCCCAACTCCAATAGACGCATGCCCAGACGGTAGTTACCAGCTACAGGACGATCCACGAAACGCCCAGTAGCGAGATCATTCAAGATACGATGAGCAGTGGAGGGGTGAAGACCGGATTTGGCACTGATTTCCTTGAGCGACATGGCCTCTTCGCGATTGGCCAAAATCTCCAGCAATGTGAACATGCGTTCTATCACCTGGACGGTAGGGGTAGCAGGTACGGTGCTGTCAGGCTTTTTCATATGCAGACTTTCTGCTTGAAATTTTACACTGTGAAATGACGTCCTGAGCGTTATGTCTATCGCAGCGTTAGCGCTGTATCTCACTGTATTTATGTTTGAGACAAGATCCAGGACTCATCGCTCAGAATTTCATTTGGTTTAAACCCAGCCTTGTAATTCATCTTTGGACTCTGGGCTATCCAATAACCGAGATAGACGTAAGGTAGGCCGAGCTCCTTGGCCTGCTCAATTTGCCAAAGCACGCCGTAATTGCCGTAGCTGGCTCTGGCGTCTGGCTCATAAAATGTATAGACGGCAGAAATGCCATCCTCCAGTACGTCAAGTATGGACACCATTTTTAGCGCGCCAGCTTCGCCATTGGGCATGTTTTCACGAAACTCCACGAGACGCGAGTTCACGCGGCTTTGCAGCAGGAATTGCGTGTATTGATCGAC
The DNA here is from genome assembly GCA_947443645.1 of Comamonadaceae bacterium. Lineage (GTDB taxonomy): Bacteria > Pseudomonadota > Gammaproteobacteria > Burkholderiales > Burkholderiaceae_C > Polaromonas. Next base: position 80,825 of record CANEXF010000004.1, read on the forward strand.
GCTGTCGTGGTCCATGCCACCGCCTGCATGGCGACCTGTCTGATAGCGCAGGTAGAGCTCGTAATGCTCTGGTATGAAACACAGCTTTAGTGCCCTGGCGTGCAGCGTGTGGTGCTGCCGCCAGGCGCGGCGCTGGCTACGGTCAGCCTTGAAGCTATTGACTGGTACGCGAAGTGGCACACAGGCTTGGCAGCCATCGCAATAAGGGCGATAGGTGAACATGCCGCTACGACGAAAACCGCGGGCAACCAACTCCGAATAAGTGTCGTTGTTAATAAGGTGGCTTGGCGTTGCGACCTGCGAACGCGCCTGCCTGCCCGGCAGGTAACTGCAGGGGTAGGGCGCTGTTGCATAAAACTGCAATGACTGCAGCGGCAGATCTTCTAGTTGTGTCACTGTTGTGTTTGCGTTTGGCGCGTGAGAACTTCGTTCCAGTATATGGGTTCAAACCGCCACGCAGGCTCAGGCTGATTCGCGGAGGTCTGGATATGCGAGATGAAGTCTTCGCGACTTATTTCAGCTGCGCCCAACGAAGCCAGGTGCCGCGTGTTTTGTTGGCAATCGATCAGCGTTATATTTTTCGCCCGACAGAAAGCGACCAACGCACTCAGCGCGATTTTGGAGGCATCGGTTTGATGCGCAAACATGGATTCACCAAACACCATACCGCCAAGATTGACGCAATAGAGGCCGCCCACGAGCTCGTCATCAACCCAGGTCTCAACGCTGTGGGCGTGACCGTCCTGATGCAAGTTGTTGTAGGCCTTGACCATGTCAGGAACAATCCAGGTGCCTGGCTGCCCTTCGCGTGGCTTGTAGGCGCATGCGTTAATAACGGCTTCAAAAGCACTGTCAAAACGTATTTCGCAGCGCGGATTAGTTATAAAGTGCTTCAGGCTTTTGCGCAGGGATCTGTGTAGTTTGAAGTCTTGAGCTTTAAGTACCATGCGAGGTTCTGGGCTCCACCACAAGATGGGCTGGCCTTCGCTAAACCACGGAAAAATTCCTTGCGAATACGCTTTGACCAATGTCCTGACGTTTAGTGCGCCACCTGCCGCCAGTAGTCCTGGTGCGGGGTTATTGTGGCCCCAGGCGTTGCTGACAGGTGGGAACTCTTCCCCTTCGTCAAGCCAGGGCACAGAGCGTGCGGCCTTCACCATCGCGTGATCGCTTGTCTGTACGAATCCGCCGAAAGTGCCGCGGTCGCGTGTGATGCATCAATCATGTGCTGATCGTAGCTGAGCGCGAGTCGCGCCGCATCTGCAATCCATGCATAAAAGTTAAGTTGGTTTGCGTCTATACGGGAAAGGCAAAAAATCCACGCTATAATTCGAGGCTGCATTCCTCAATAGCTCAGTTGGTAGAGCGCCGGACTGTTAATCCGTAGGTCCCTGGTTCGAGCCCAGGTTGAGGAGCCACTAGATTCAAGGCCTCGCACGAAAGTGCGGGGCTTTCGTCTCTCTAAACGTGACGAAAACGTGACAGATCAACCACGCTCTGGCCACCTCCCCCGCGCTCGATTCGAGACGCTGCGGATAACAAATTCTCCGTTGCAAACTTGGCATAGCGATCCACCATCGTTCGTGACTTCCAGCCGCCCAGGTCCTTGAGTTCATCGCAAGATGTTCCCGCCTGGCGGTGCCAGGATGCCCAGGTATGGCGCAAGTCATGAAAACGGAAGTCCTCAATCCCCGCTTTTGCTAACGCGTTGTGCCAGGCCGTGTTGGTCACGTCCGCCCGCATGGGTTGGCCTTTGTACGCAAAGCAAAATTGCAGGTTTTGCCCTATCTGCTCTTTCAATACTTCAACTGCATCAACATTTAACGGTACTCCCCGAGGCGTGCCGTTCTTGGTCTTGTTCAGCCAGGCCGTATGCCTATTCAGATCGACCCGACTCCACTCCAGACCCGTGATCTCAGCGGCGCGGCAGCCTGTTGCCAGGGCAAACCGTACCAGGGCCGCCAGGTGGGGCGCACAGCAGCGGATCAGTCTCTCCGCTTCCTCCTGCGTCAACCAGCGGTCCCGCTCGACTTCACCTTTTAAGAGCTTGATCTTCGGGAAGTTGTCGATCCACTGCCATTCATCACGCGCCATTCGAAGCAGGCTTCGCATGGTGGACAGATAGCGATTGACCGTCGCGGGTTTGTTGCCTTTCTTGAGCTCTCCCTGGACGACGGACCAAACCACATCACCATTGATTTGGTTGAGCATCATCGACCCCAGGTAAGGATCCAAAAAGCGGCAGATCCGCTGCACATCCGAAAAACTTCTCAAGGTCCGCTTCAGTTCGAGGTACCTAATCACGGCCTCTTGCCAGCTACGTTGAGGCTTGATGCCAAAGTGATTCTCCCGATACGCATCCAGCTTTAACTTAGCGAGATAGGCTTCGGCATCCTCCTTGACGTCAGTCCCAGCGCTTTGGCGTACTCTTTTGCCGTTGGGGAGCGTTGCATTGATCCACCAGGAACCCGAGTCGGGCCTCCGGTAGATTCCTTCATGACGGGCCATACATTCTCCTTTCCGGCCCGCCTTCGCTCGTCCTTATAGTCATCGAGCCAGGCATCGATGTCAAGTTTGTCGTAGACACATCGACGACCAAAGCGCACATGAGGGATAGCCAGCTCAGCCAGGAGGGTGAGCCCGATCCCCAGGTAGGCCGCCGTTTGTTCTTTGCTGAGACAGCGCGCCGCAGGCAGCGGTAAGCCCGCCTGATCCAGGTTGTTATCCATGGTTGATCCTTATTCACCGTTGGATTCCTTGCGATACCTCTTGGCACCTTCGGACTCTTCGGGCTCTTCGAGTTCTTGGTAGTTCACGCCCGAGTTAAACAGCCGAGTGCGCGCTGCCATGCGTTGAATAAGCAGTTCGTCGACCTGAAGGCCTTGCTGCACCGCGATCGCTTGAAAGTGCTCATGCATTTTTCCGAGCAAGCCGTCCAGGGCAACGTTCTTATCGTCGATCTGGTGAATGGCCATGTAAGAGGCCAGTGAGCCAAAGACTGTGCCGTAAAGCCTTTTCTCGTCAGGCATTCGGGCATTGGTGAAGCGTTTGAGCAAAACGCCGCCATCCGTTTCCCAATCGACAGAGGCAAGGGCGATCCACAGGGGATGGGTAGGCCAGCGGGCACGGGTGGAGTCGTTGGGATTGGGCTCTGTCAGGCGCAGCCATTCGGTCGTGGCATAGCTCCACAAGCCGTTGAGGTTGACCAGGACGCTCTCCAGGGAGGTCAAACCTCTTTCCTTGAGGTAGTCTCGCTTGCACTCGAATTCGAGCCGCCAGACTTGTTGCCCGGGTTCCCATCCAGCCGGAAGCCACAGGCGTTCAGCCCAGGACTTGCCGCTATGGGTTATTTCCTTTGTTTTGTCATAGAGACGGGCAGCAATAATCCCGCCCATGCCAATGGTCCAGCCCGTGAACTCTTGATCTTTGGCGTAGCTGTGAATCTCAACCGCCCGCGTGACCCAAGCCGAGCGGTGCCAGGAATCCATGATGCAAGGCGAACTGAAGTCGGCAGCCAGGTCAATCCGGCTCACCATGTTTCTTCCTGTTATCTCGCCAAATTCGGAGAGCAGCTTTTCCAATTCTTCTTGGATAAGACGGGGGCCTTTGTGCGCCAGGTACTCCGCCGAAATCTTGACGTAGGCCATGGGCAGTTTCTTGTTGGGCCTGGAAAACTGAATGCGAAAAGCGTTGTCGTCGAGGACAAAGGGGAACATGCCAGCGCCCTTGTCCTTGACCTCAAAGATGTGGTCCCTGGCCACGAATTGGGCCTTGGACTGCTCTATAGGGTCAGGTGATTGGGCTTTGCCCTTGAGCTCTGTTAACCGGGTCAGAACGCCAGGATGGAGGTCGCCTGGGTAGGAGAGATACAAGCTATCGACAGCCAGGCGAAGCAGCCGGAAGCCATCCGATAAGGTGTTATTGCTGTTATGGGGTGCTGTGTTACCAGGCGACGCACCCTGAATACCTTCCGACCCGGATTCGCTGGCTGGCGCTTCGCGCCCGTCCACGAATACCGCGTCGGCTGGTTTTTGAGAGTGAGACTTGACAGTAGGCTTGTCAGCGTTTGACGATGCAGACATTTGAAATCCTTTCCGTTCCAGCTTGCGAAATGCTCTGGACGGATATGGATTTCATACATGTAGGACGCTTTGGACGACCATCTCAAATCGCGATTTCAGATGGTTTTGAATTTGCGGAAGTTTTGATAGTGCATTCGCAGGTTTTTGCGAGCGCCCGGGACGTTCTTGTAAACATCCAACGTGTGGACCATCAACTCTTCAAGCTCGTCGTCCGACAGATCGTTGAGTTCGAACTCCCGCAGGACGTTGAAAGAAAGCTTCATGCCAGCCAAGCCGGCCCATTCCTTTTGGGATGGCCCCTTGAAGGCGTTACTCAACCTCCTGAAAAATACTTTGTCGTTGCGCAATTCCGCTTTGGCAATGCAATCCGCGACGGTGGGGCAATTCACAACGGTACGGTCCACCTTGATGGCCTTGAACAAGCAGTCTAGGTCGTTGTTATCGCGGACTTCCTGGATCAACGCCGACAGGCTGCGTCCGAACAACAGAACGCATTGCATGGTGCGGGTAATTGAGACGACTAGACCCAGACCATGTTGCGCCTGGACATCCGGGTGAAACTCATCCGAGGTTTCTTCGTGCATGTCGTCGAGGACACGCTGTTGCGGATCGTCTGAGGCGGCCACTTCATTGATCCACTCTGTCAGGTTGAGCGCATACACCACCACCCCGAGGTGGACGACTAAGGGGAGCTCGTATACCCAGGCCCAGCTGTAGTCCTCCGTCAGAATCTTGTCCCACTTCTCGCTAGGTGTGTCCTGCATGAATTGGCGCAAGTCGTCGGTCTTGCTCTGGAATTCAGGAAGGTGATCCACGAAGGTGCGGAACTGGGCGGGGGTGAGTCTTGCATATTTTTTTTTCATGACAATATGATCTCTGGCATTCCCCCAAACCTGTAGACACTTTTCATAGCGCAGTTTGGTGCTGCCTCTCGAACTCATGAGGGATCGGTAGGTTCAAGGCTTCTTGAGCAGACTGAAATTAGAGATGGACTAACCCCGCATTGAGCGTTAGCTGCCTAAGTGCTTGCTACTCGACCTTGGTCCTAGTTCTTTTTCGCCAAGCTGAAACTTCTTCCGTAAAGGAGAACACTAAACCAACTATTGCAAGAATGGCGAGTATGACTACACCCGCCGCCATCCACTCCCTTCCTTTAATCATTGGCGTCGTCATCGCGTAGTCGTAGCCAAAATCCCAAAGAACCCCAACCAATCCGAAGCAAGAGAGCGTAAAAGCAGTCCAAAAAATGCTCCGAATACTCCAACTCCTATCTGCCTGATCTTTTACAGCTTTCTCTGCTTCTAGCGTTAATTTCAGGTCTGCTATGCGCTGAATCGAGGCTGCTCTGCGGCTCTCGCCTTCTTTCTCAAAAACTTCCAGCGCCTCGGGTGTGTGCTCTGTTTGCTGAAAGGTCTCCCATAACCGTTGTTCTGACTTCCTAAAGACGTCATTCTCACGCTCAACAACAAGCCAAGGCTCATCCTTGTCAGGTTCCTGAAACCATACATTCCTGCCTTTGGACCAAGTCATCGAACGCCATGTAAGCACAGTTCCCGTGAAGAACATTGTGAAGAGCAAGATGCTCCACCCAATATAGGGAAAGGCGTTCTTGACCTCTTGAAAGAGGACGATGGCGCACATGATGCCGAAAATGTAGGCAGCGAAAGCTGCTGTCCACTTAATGGCGGAGGGTCGGTCTTTATCAAAACTACGCCTGATCGTGCCCCAGTTGAGGTACAGCAGAGTTGGGGGTATAAGAGTGGCTAAAACGATAGCGACGATCTTCTCCCAAGTACTCTTTAGGTACGCTTCGTAGAACCAGAGGGTGTAGCCCAAAAGAATACCCCATGCGAAAAGCAGCAGACCGCCAACCAAGATCCAGCGCAAAACCTTCAATACGCCGTTAGCGGCCGCAGGGTTAGATGAAACCATGGCGACAAGAATGAGCGCCAGCAGTATTGCAATTGCTACTTCCATGCTTTCGACCCCCTCGTTGACTTGTAATTGGGTCTTATATTACTTCTGTCCAGCTTCACAACGACTTGTGATCGTGGCGTTAGTGAGGACGACTAGCGAAACGTGACGAGCGAAGGCGAGCGTAAGTGGTTGATAAATAAGGGTTTTATCCCCCTGTTAATCCGGGCGACTTCCCAATGGCAGTTACGTTCAATGTGACAGATCACGACCTCTCACCAAGAACACCTCAGTCGAAATTCCACGGACACTAGCAAACCGGAATAGCGGCATTTTTTTCGAAGTAAACGCCTCGCAAGGAGGCCGTTTTATCGCGTTGTGCTCAGCTCAGCTTACTTGCCGATTTGCCGGCTGACTTGGTTTTCTTGCGAGTTCAAAGTCGCCTGCTCTTGCTTGGTAATGTGACCACCGTTTTGCGAAGCCATCAGGCGCTCTTCATGGCGGATTCTGCGGTCTTCTCTGTGAAGCTTAGCTGCTTGACCTTTTGTCATCTCACCTTCTTTCACTTCTTCGTTAATGCGGCGATTCTGATTCGCAAGTCGATCATTGACCTGTTCACGACGAGGGTGATTTTTCTGCCACTGGGTGTCACCTTTTTCATTGACTGGCGACGCGGCAAAGCTGCTCGCAGCAACGATGGAAAGAATGGATGCAATGACAAGGTTCTTTTTCATGGTGAAATCTCCTGTGTTGGGCTACGGGTCAAAGTGCCTGCATGCCTGCTCATTCAACGGCGGGTAAATACATGCCGTTGACCACAAGTCCTGTCTAAAGTCCATGAATTTATCGCATTGCCGTATTCGTTAAAAAAACCGGAACTATTTGGCATTTGTGAGCGACCGCGTCAGTTGACCTTGCCATTGATTGCTTAATACTCACAACGTTCCCAAATGCTGCATTTGGTCTGATCAACAAATGAAAAAAAACATGAAGTTGATTCATGCAATCCTAACTATCTTTTTGTCTTTCCAGTTAACGTCCACCATTGCCCAGACGAATGTGCATTTGGAGGCGGCTACCTTAACCAAAGATTCACTGCATAGCCAGACTATCGCTTCGAGTCCCGTAGGGCAGTGGCGTACCTTTGGCGATAGCGGCTCCCAGCCGCAGGCGCTCGTGCGCATATCGGAAGACGGAGGAGTCCTGACGGGTGCGTTGATTGAGAACTTGGTATCTGGAGAGGATTTAAGCGGCACCTGCAACAAGTGCTCAGGGGCTCACAAGGACGTGCCACTAGCTGGAATGGCATTTCTCACCGCGTTGAAATTACGGGACGGTGAATATCGAGACTGCGAGATACTTGATCCGGAAACTGGTTCTGTCTACCACTGCACTTTAAAAATTTTGGATGCTGGCCGAAAGCTTGTCGTACGTGGTTATGTCGGTTTGTCTCTATTCGGTCGGTCACAAGAGTGGATACGTGCCGACTAAATATATTTGTACGTCGCCAGAAGCCGATTTCGTCTTATCAACTAGTCAAATTATCCGATGTCTGGTCGAGCAATCAAGTCGATTTGACTTGCCGTTAAAACATCCGGTAAGTGTGACAATTGATGCCTCAATTGCTTGATCGGGTTGCGACTCCGCCCTCACCAGAGAAAACAGGAACGTGACAATCTTTACGAGTGCTGGCGAAAATTAACGAGCGAAGGCGAGCGTAAGTCGTTGATAAATAAGGGTTTTATCCCTCTGTTAATCCGTAGGTCCCTGGTTCGAGCCCAGGTTGAGGAGCCACATAAGCCTTACAGGCATTGAAAATTCCGCTATTTAAACGATAGCGGGCTTTTTTTATTAGAGCTTTTCTAGAAGTCCTCGTGGTAACCGGCAACGCTGACCCCTAACACTAGGCACTGCACCTAGATCGGCCACACCCGCCGGTGGCGCTCGATGAAGGCGTACTTCAACCCTATGCCCTTGCGAAGTACGCCGTCGCTTTTCCCGGAATACCGCGCTCCATCTTCACGTGCGCCAATTCGGCTAGCAGCCGACTGATCTCCCTCTGCTCGGCGCTGACTTTGGCCTGATCGATTCTAGTTTTCGGGATTCAGCGACAAATCCCTTATGGCCAGGGGATTGTTGTCAAAACTGACATGGGCCAAGGCTGTGGATGCGTCTGGGACTGCATAAACGTGAGACGTAGGCGCTGGCGAAAATCTTTCCTGTGCTGCAGCGGGTTCGGCATGAAAGCCTTGAGCGGCGCCAACGCCCAGAACCATTCCAGTTACAAGTGCCACCAAATAAAAGCCTTTCGAGTTTGTCATGGTTACTTTCTCCGATCAAAAAAACCAACCGAGAAATTCAGCTGGTAACAAATAGTATGTTTTTGCGGCGATATGTAACTATATATTTCTTGAGGCCGTGAGGGATTTGGTGAACTTTTTCACAAAAGACCCGAAATACGGTCAGTCCCATGATTCGGCTTGCTGTTCAAACCGAGTGAAACAGGCCTTCTCTGCAGGCTCTCGAGAAAATGAGGCGCCTGGGCCGTGTCAAATAGTGCAGAAAACTGTATCAACGCCCGTCATCAAACGGCTGCGCTCACAAGATTGCCCATTTCAAGCGGAATTGCCAGCACTTCCGCCAGGCGGCGTTCAGCTGACAGGGTGCTCAAGATGCGTACGCAAAGTCTCCACCAAGTGGTTGATATTGAATGGTTTGCCCACGTGATCGTTCATGCCCGCGGCCAGGCAATCTGCGCGGTCCGACGCCATGGCATTAGCGGTCATCGCAATGATGGGCAGGTCGGTCAGGTGCAGTTGTTCGCGAATCATTCGAGTTGCGGTGTAGCCGTCCATGATGGGCATCTGTAAATCCATCAAGACCAGATCGAACTGGGGTTTTGCCGCGCCCACGGCGTCCACGCCCAGCTGGCCATTTTCTGCCAGTGTGACAAGCGCACCCTCGGCTGTGAGAAGTCGTTCTGCGACCAGCTGGTTGAGTGCGTTGTCCTCCACGACCAGCAGGCGCAAGCCGTTCAGCCTGCGCGACGTCGCCTTGTCGGCTGCAGACTCAAGCGCTTCCATGTTGGTCGATCTTGCCTCGACGACCGTATCGTGCAGCATGGAGGCCGTCACGGGCTTGACCAGAAAGCCGTTGATTAGCGCTTGCTCGGCTGCCATACGGCTCGTCAGCGTCTCGTTTGCGTTGGCGCTCAGCATCACCAGAAATGGCGGCGCTTGCAAGCCTGTGGGCAGCGCGCGTATGCGCTGACAGGTTTCCCAGCCGTCCATGTCTGGCATTTGCCAGTCGACAAAAATGGCGTCAAAGCGCTGCGTTGTCGACTCCTGCAGCAATTGCAGCGCTTGTTCTCCGCCTTCCAGAGCGGTTGCTTGCCAGCCCAAGGATTTCGCCAGCTGCATCATGGCGGCGCGCGCGTCCGGGTTGTCGTCGACGATCAACACCTTGCGGCCTGTGCCGGATGACGTGACCTTGGCTTGACGACCTGACGTCTCAGGAGCACTGGCCAGCGACAGCGTCAACTGAAAATAGAAGCGACTGCCTTGGCCTGGTTGGCTAGTCAGCTGCAGTTTGCTGCCCATGGCCTCAACCAAGCGTTGGGAAATAGCCAGCCCCAGGCCTGTACCCCCGAATCTTCGCGTGGTCGACGCCTGGGCCTGAGAGAAACCTTCGAAGATGAGCTGCTGGTCTTCCTCTGCGATGCCTATGCCTGTGTCGGAAACCGCGATGTTGATGCTCACGTTGTTGTCGTTGCGCTGTGACACCTTGATGGCGATTGCGACTTGACCGCGTTCCGTGAACTTGATGGCGTTGCCACACAGATTGATCAGGATTTGGCGCAGGCGCATGTCATCGCCGATCACCCATTCTGGCAGTTCTGGATCAATGTCAAACAATAGTTCAAGCTGCTTGTCACCTGTATTCGTTGAAAGAATCACGGACAGGTCGCGCAACAGATCTTCAAAACAAAACGGCTGAAGGTCCAGTTCAATTTTTCCAGCTTCAATCTTGGAGAAATCCAGGATGTCGTTGATCAGGCCAAGCAGGGCAAGTGCTGCCCCTTCGGACTTCTCGATGTAGTCAGTTTGCTGCGCCGTCAATGGCGTTTTCTTGACCACCGCAAGCAGACCCAGGATGGCGTTCATGGGGGTTCTGATCTCGTGGCTCATATTGGCCAGAAACTGACTTTTGGCCAGGTTGGCCATTTCTGCTTCGGTTTTCAGATGATTCATCACCTCAATGTCGTTTTCTCGGCGGCGCAGATTGCGCATCAATGCGGTCAGGCCAATCAGCATGGCCATCAGGCCCAGTGCTGTGACGCCCGCCACCAGGCTGGCCGAGCGTCGCCAGCCGGCCAGGATCAGATCCTCTGTCAGCACCAGATTGATCACCATCGGGTACTTTGCTGCCTTGCGCACCGCAGACAACCTGAGCGTTGCTACGCCGTCACTGAACCGCGGTGTCTTGTAAAGCGCAACGTCATCTGACTTCTTTTGATTCTTGATGATGTCGAAGGTCGAGCCGCTTTGATTGACCTTGCCTATCAGGTCATCGTTGAGGGGCCAGCGTGCCAGTAGTGTCAGGTCTTCTCGATAAAGACTGATCGCAGCGCCCTCGCCAAGATCACGCGCCACGCGGGCGTAGAAATCGGTAAATACTTCGACGGAGATGCCTACCAGCGCCAGCCCCATGAAGTTTCCGGCTTTGTCATTGAGACGACGGCTGATGTAAAAAGTCCACTTGCCATTGCCCTTGTTGCGCACAGGCTGGCTGATGAAATCACCTAGGTTGGGGTTTTGCTGCTGGTTCTTGAAGTAGTCGCGATCTGCCAGATTGATCGTTGGCACCGGATAGGCGCGGCTGAAGTTGATGTTGTCTCCGTTGGCTGCGACTATGGTTGCCACATCAACCTGCGGAATGCCCTTGATTTTTTCACGCAGCATTTCATAAATCGGACGCGTGGCCAGTTTGGCGCGAAAGCTCGCTTGATCTGTCACGCCGGCTTGTTCGACGTTGTCAGTTACGGAGTCGAGTATCAGATAAGCTGCGGCAATCGTTTGCGACGATTGGTCAGCCAGAATCAGCGACATGCTGCGCATTTGCTTGCGCCAGTCCTCAATGTCCCTGTCGCGCATGGCGATCACCGAAGTCGCGGCGCCCACCAGCATGGTAATCATGACCAGCACGCCGAATGCCAGTGCAGCGTGGCTTGTTTTAGGACTTTTTCCTGGGTTCATCACGGCTTCTTTCTAACTGGTGATTTCAGTATATTTCTCGAACAGTTGCAATTCGTGTGGTAATTTTTTTAGTAGCTACGCTTGAGCATGACGCTTGCAATGCCGCGCCTGTAGTTGCTCAGCGCCAATGTCGAGTCGTTCTTTTCGAGCCCTAGCTCCACGACTGGCGTCAGCCCGGCGATGCGTAAACTTGCCGGCTCCAGCGCCAGTCGGATGGTGTTGCGCTTGTCGTCACGAACCACACCAAACAGGGGATCTGCTTCAGCATGCCTGCGGTTTGAGCGTGTCCATTTGAGCTGGATGCGGCTGGCTATCGATGTCGAGAAGTAAGTGCCCTTCAAACCCTGGCTCGTGGTGGCATAGGAATATGGCCGCTCAAGCGCGCGGCCTTGCTCCCAGCCGAGCTCAAAACCAAGTGACGCGAATTGCGAGACGCTCTTGTCGGCCGCCAGCCGGTAACTGGTCAAACTGCTGTTTTGATAGCTGTAGGTGGGAAAATTGATCAGGCCGTGTCGCAGCTCGTTGTTCCAGCGCCATCCCGCGGGTGTTTCAAGAACATGCGACAAGGTCGCCCACGAATAACGATAGAGCGGGGCACCGCCCATATCCATGTGCTCATGCGATATTTTCAACTCTGCCCTGGGTTCGATTTGCAGCCGGTAAGTCAAGTGCAAATCGACGCCGGTCTTGTTCAGTGCCTGCTCGCCATAGTAAGCACCCAGAACGCCTGCGCTGGCAATCCAGCGGCGCGACTCATCCAGCCCCTTGCTGCCCGCCAGCCGGTAATTGGTGCCCCATTTGGCGCCGCTGTCCATCGCAGGTTTGTATTCAAAAGGCAGGCCGAAAAGATTGAAGGTTCGCACGCTGGGGATGACCCTGGGGTTGCTGTCACGTTCGAGTGAGAACGAATAGTCCAGCCGGCCCTGTGCGAGGCTCATGTCGTCCAGAAAGTAATTGATTTTTTCGCTGACGGCCAGCGGCGGTGTCGTGGCCAGCACCGCCTTGAACAGGATCTGCGCCTGTTCGTAGTCCTGCAGCAAATAATCTGCCCTGGCCCATTCAAGCCTGACGCGCTCGCTGCCTGTGGCCTGATAAAGACGCTCAAACGAACGGGCTGCGGCGGCATAGTCTTTTTCCAGCAAGAGCTGCAAGCCTTGCTCGAACTCGATCTGGGGCGGATTCGTCTCGGCCGCTTGCACATGTGCGTTCGCAAGGCCCATCAGCAGTGCTGCCATGGTTGTTGACCTGGTGAAAAGGATGACGCTGGTTGGTGAGGTGCAGGCATCAGGTCCCAGCAAGTTCACTTCTTGCCGCCGAATGCCCCGAGGTAGGAGGATGAACCTCCGCCGGTAAGGACGAACGTGCCGCCAATTTCCTGCGCCGCGGGCCCATAGAACTTGCCTGTACTTGTGCCTGTCATTGCGGCATTTCCAACCCCACTGCCTGTGCTGGTGACGTTGCCACTGAACTGATTCACGCCGCTGCCATAGTTGAGCGTGCCCGTCATGTTCAGATTGGTGTTGGCTGTTGTGTTCACAAGATTGCTTGACGTCTGCGTGTTGCTTGTGACGAATGAAATGGCCCGCGTGCCAAAGTTGGCATTGGCGCTCATGTCTGATTTGGTGAAATACGCCGTACCGCCGCTGTCAACGTAGAGTCCGCCGCTCACCCCAACATAGCTACCTGTGCCGGTCGTGGGAATCGCCGCGCCTGCGGTCTCAGCGCCAAAGTTGACTACGCCGACGCTGCCGCTGCCAGTTCCGAATCCGGTAGCCCAAACGCCGAAAGACTGGTAGTCCCAGCCGTTTGCTGCGATATTTGGTGTCAGCAGCCGGGTCTGGCCATTCACGCCAAGAGTGGTGTTGGAAAAAGCGACCGAGGCAGCAAGTGAGTCGCCATGCGATCTGTCGAAATTGATGTTTCTGCCGGCCGCTGTGGTCAGGTCAATGATGCTGGGGGCGTCAATACCGGCGCTGTAAGCCACGTTGTAGGCCGCGCCAGCAGTCAAGGTGGTGACGCCGGCGATCCCGCTGCCGTTTGAATAGCTCGCGTCTCGCGACATGCCATTGATGCTGACGGCGCCCGAGGGCAGCGCAATCGCGCTGAACTTCACAAACGGTGCGAGTGTCGAATTGCCGCTGGCAGCACTGCCGCCGCCACCGCCGCCACATCCGCTCAAAAGCAGGACTAGTGTGCAAATGAGTGGGCTCTGGAAATGCATATTCCATCTTTCAGGGTAGGGTGCGGGGCAGGAAAATCGGGCGCGTCAAACTTGACATCGTGATTAAACGTTTCTTAGTGATTAGAAACCGTTTCATTCATTAAATCTTAACTTCATTTGACTTTATAGTGATTTGGTGACATTTGCCACGCTTTGCATGTGTCCCAGCGGCCGTTACGGCATCGCTTGATGCGCAAAAGCCTTGCCGCTTTGTCATACTGGTCTGTTGGCGTGCGCTATATGTGCAGTGATAAACTGAAATGTGTACCAACAGGCACTTGTCGCGACAGCAACAGGTGCTTTTTTTCATTCAGAGTCCGGGCGCTCTTTGACCGCTCATGGGCTGAAGGCAGAACATGAATCAGGCTTTTGAATTTGAATACCCACGCGTGCTGAGCATTGCGGGCTCTGACAGTGGCGGCGGCGCGGGCATCCAGGCTGACCTTAAAACCTTTGCGGCGCTGGGCTGCTACGGCACGACGGCGATTACCGCATTGACGGCTCAAAACACCCTGGGCGTGCGCGCCATTCATGGCGTCCCGCCGGCCATGCTGACGGACCAGATAGACGCCGTGGTCGAGGACATAGGCGTGCATGCGGTGAAGATCGGCATGCTGCATTCCCCGGAAATCGTGCGTGCGGTGGCCCAGGCTATTGACCGCCATGCGCTGCAAAACGTGGTGCTGGACCCGGTCATGGTCGCCACCAGCGGCGCGGTGCTGATAGACAATCCGGCGATTGCGGCGCTGGTGAGCGAGCTGTTCTGGCGCACGGCGCTGGTCACGCCCAATCTGGACGAGGCGGCCTTGCTGGTGGGGCGCCCACTGGACAGCGAGCACGCCATGGAGATCGCAGCGGGCGAATTGCTCGCCAAAGGCGCGCGGGCGGTGCTGCTCAAGGGCGGACATCTGCCGGGTGACCTGGTCAGCGATTTGCTGATGTCGCAAAACGGCCAGCCGCACTGGATGCGCGCGCCGCGTATTCCAAGTGCCAACACCCATGGGACGGGTTGCACCTTGTCGTCTGCGATTGCGGCGCACCTGGCCTTGGGCCAACCGTTGCTGGCGGCGGTTGAGGCCTCACGCAGCTATGTGCGGGCAGCGCTTGAAGCCGGCGCCAGGGTCCGCACCGGCGCAGGCAGTGGCCCGCTCAACCATGCGCATGCGCCTTTGGCCATGCGCCTGATTCCGCTCAAGCCGTCGCGCTGAGTGCTGCGGCTGCCGGACGGCTCAGGCGCGCCAGCACAAAGGTCAGTGCCAGCGTCGGCAGTGCCGCGCCCAGATCGGGAAGCTGCAGCGAACACAGGTGGTAGCAAACGATGCCCATGAACCAGATCAGCACCGCGCTGTAGTCAACCTTGCGCTTCGAGACCATCTCGGCCACGCCGTTGTGGCCAGTCAGGCGCGCCAGGATCACGCCATAAAGCGGAATGAACACCGAGCTGAGCATCAGCAAAAACGGCTCCAGGCTGTGCATGGGCAGCACCAGCGCCAGCGCGGTACAGACCACGGCCATCAGCATGCCCCAGCGGCGCACAGTCCAGTTGGGCTTGAGGCTGTGGCCGGCCACGGAGCCGGAGTACAGGTCGCCGTAGGCGTTGTCTACTTCGTCAATCAGAATCAGTCCCAGTGCGATCAAGCCGCCTTGTGCCAGCAGCAGTGCCGCGACCAGGTCGGTGCTGGGCGTGGTGATGGCCACCAGAACGCCCAGCGCGTAGCACCAGACGTTGGCAATCGTGTAGCCCAGCCAGGTGCCGCGCAACGCGCTTTTGCCCTGGCGACCATGGCGGGCGAAGTCGGCTACCAGCGGCAACCAGGACACTGGCATGGCGATCACCAGATCCAGCGCCGACAGCGTGCTCATGCCGCCCGCGCCAGCGCGATTCCACAACTCGGCAAAGCTCATGTCATTGGCCTTGCCCAGGAATTGCCAGCTCAGCCAGACCAGCGATGCCAGCACCAGCGGCAGGCCGTAGCGGCCTATGAACTGGCGCACCAGGGTGACCATGGAGCCTGACAGCAGGGCCAGCAAGACCGCGCCCCAGAGCACTGTGGCCAGCAAGGGCCAGTAGTCACTGGCGAAACCACCGGACTGGCGCGCAATGGCCATGCTGCCGTCGCGCATGATGACCAGCTCAAAAGCGGTCCAGCCCACCAGCTGCACGATGTTGAGCAGCACCGGCAGGCGCGCAAAGCTGCCGCCGTATGTGGCATGCATCAGGCCCGCGCTGGACAGGCCGCTGTCGCAGCCAATCCTGGCGGTCCAGGCCAGCAGGCCCGAGCCCAGCACCGAGCCGAGGACGATCACAAAAACCGCCTGCTTGGCGCCCAGCGCCGGCACCAGGTAAGCGCCAATCTGCATGACCAGCAGGCCGACGCCCAGGCTGAACCAGAGCGCTGCATGGTCGCGAAAGCCAAAGGTACGCTCGCTGCTTGCGAGCGGCGAAAGCGCAGTATTTTCAGTAGGCGTAGCAGCCATCAGTATGTCCAGTTTTGAATGACAGGTCTGCGTGCTTCAAGCCCACTGCGGTAGGCGCGCAAACATGCTTCCCTGCGCGAGGATTCCATGCGGTACCCGCCGAGTTTTTGAAGGTGCAAATCCAGTCGGTGGTTGAAGTCATCGGCTTTGACGCCGTAAATATCGGGATGCTGCATGCACCTGAAATTGTCGAGGTCGTGGCTTGGGCCATTGACCAATATCGACTCACCCGCCTGGCGCTTGACCCCGTGATGGTGGCCACCAGCGGTGAACGTGTGATCGCTGCTGACACCTTGACCCCTGCCGCGAAAGAACTGCTGGCCGTGGGCGCCCAAGCGGTCTTGCTCAAAGGTGGTCACCTGATAGCCGATGAGGTGGTTGACTTGCTGCTGCAAGCCGACGGCAGTGCGCAGCGCTTGGCAGCGATGCGCATTGCAAGTCGCAACGTGCATGGCACGGGCTCTACCTTGTCGTCTGCTATTGCTGCTCACTTGGCACTGGGCCATCCACTGCAAGAGGCCGTCACCTTGGCGCGCGGTTTCATCTTGAGCGCGATCGCCCAAGGATCCAAGGTGACTACGGGCCAGGGTCACGGACCGTTGAATCATGGTTTTGCTCCCATGCCGCTTCATCGCATCACCAACCCGCCATCGACCGTCAACACCTGACCGGTCATAAAACGGCTCCAGTCAGACGCCAAAAACAGCACCGGCCCTGCCACGTCATCGGGCGTGGCCATGCGGCCCAGAGGGGTCTGTGCAATCAGTGCCTCTTTTACCGACTCTTTGGTGGCACGACTGGAATCGGTCGGACTGACCAAGCCCGGCGCCACGCAATTGACGCGGATGCCCTGGGCGCCTAACTCGGCGGCCAGGTTGCGGCTAAAGCCTATCAAGGCTGATTTAGCCGTGGTGTAGTCGTGGTACGCGATGCTGGGGCGGTCTACCAGGTCACTCACCAAGTTGATAATGCTGCCTTTTGCGCGTTGCTTGAAATGCGGCAGTACGGCTTGACAAAGGTTGTAAGCCGCACGCACCGCGCCGTCGAACTGAGTTTGGTAGGCCTGCCAAGGCATGTCTCCAAAGCGGGTGCGGTTCTCGGGGTCGAAGATGTAGGGGCTGAATGCGTTGTTCACCAGCACATCAATGCGGCCAACTTCGCGAAGTATTTGCTCCACCATCGCGTGTACTGCGTCAGAGTCGCGCACATCAGCGGCAAAGGCCCAGGCGTCGCCGCCACTGGCTTGGCCAAGTTGTTGGCAGTCAGCCACCACTGCATTGGCGGCTGCGCTGTTGCGCAGGTAGTTAACCAGCACCATTGCGCCTTCGCTAGCAAACGCACGTGCAATGGCCGCACCGATGCCGCGGCTGGCACCCGTGACCAAGACCACTTGGCCTGCAAAGTGGCAAGAGTGCTTGTTCATCGGTTCGCTGGCTTGTGTGGGGGCAACAGGTCTTGGCTGACCACGTCACGGACCTGAATGTTGCGTTCGATGACGCCAAAGGCTTTGTAGGCCTGGGCACCTTTTTGCAGTCCTGCCATGTCAAACGCGCCCAAGCCTCGCTGCGCGGTGATGTTTGACACGCTGCTGTCGTTGCGTAGGCGGATGATGTCCAAGTTCAGAACGGCGTTTTGACCGTCAATGGCGTACTTGACAGCGAGCTTGGCAGCCTCTTCGGGGGACTGCATCATCCACTTGGCACTTTCTTGGTAGGCCAGCAAGAACCTCTTGAGCAATTCTTTTTTCTGCTGATACGTGTCTTCGCGCACCACAAAAAAATCGCTCGAAATATTCAGGTGGTTTTTGACTTCCATCACATTGACACCGCCCAAGCCCCTTTGGCGGCCGACCAGCAATCCGGTGTCGGTGGCAGCTGTGGCATCGACTTGGCCTTGCATTAAAGGGGCGAAGTTCAGCAAACCGGTCACTACCACGGTCACGTCGGCTTCGGTCAAGCCGGCCTGGTGCAGCAGCACCTGCAGGTTTTGGCGCGTGCCGCTGGCCAGGCTGTAGACGCCGATGCGTTTGCCCTTTAGGTCGGCTGGCTTGAAAATATTTTGAGATTTCAAAGACACCACGTTGAAGACATTTTGCGGATAGATGTCGTAGATGGCCCTGAGCTTCTCGCCTTTGTCTAAAGCTGTGAAAAACGAACCGGGGTCGGTGAAAGCCACTTCAGCTTGTCCGCTGAGTAGGTTGCGCAGGGCGTCACCGCCGCCTGAACCCGGAACGTAGCCCAGATCAATGCCGCGGGCTTTGAAAAAGCCTTTGTCTTCTTCCACCAGCAAGTTGGTGATTTCGGTGATTGGTTTGCTCCAGCCCGCTACCACCACTTTATCCAGTTTGGCTGCCGCTTGCGCCCAGCCCAGGCAGGGCGTTGTCAAAGCTAACGCGATACTGAGGGCCCAGCCCAACAGGGAATACATGCCCATTTTCTTCATCATGCTTTCCTTTTAAAAAGTTGTGTCTAAGGGCAAGCAACGATGTGCCAGCCATTGCGCCAATTTGTAAAACGCCAGGCCGAGAACCGTGATAACGGTAAGCACCGCAAACATCAGCGGTGTGTCCATCGAGCCCTGCGCAGCAATGATCAGCGCGCCCAATCCCCGACTGGCGCCAATGAACTCACCCACTACAGCGCCCACCCAGGCAAGCACCACGGCAACTCGCAAGCCCGCAAAAATGTGCGGCAAGCCTGCTGGGATCTTTAAGCGCCACAGTGTTTGCAACCGACTGGCGCGCAGCATGCGAAACAGCTCCAACTGGCGCGCGTCCACTTGTTGCATGCTGGTGGATGTATTTTCGAGCAGTGGGAAAAAACAAATCAAGGCCGTCATCACAACGGTGGGCAAGGTGCCAAAGCCAAACCAGACAATGAACAAGGGCGCAAGTGCCAGCTTGGGCAGAACTTGGCTGATCACCACATAAGGCATCAATACACGACGCCAGCGCAGTGACTCGCCAAGTACCACGCCACCCGCAAAGCCCAGGGAGGCACCAAGAAGCAAACCCAGCACGACCTCGGTGAGCGTGAGAACGATGTGGGGCAAGAGGTAACCACTGGCCAAGCCCTGCAGCAGCGACTGCGCCACCGCCGAGGGCGCTGGCAGCACCAAGGGTGAGGTGTGGCAGAGCCGCACCACGGCTTCCCAAGCGGCCAGGAAGGTCAACCCCAGGGACCAAGACAGAGCCAAATCGCGCCGCATCACACGCCCCCATCCATAGAGCGGCGCAGCTGGGCGCACAAAGCGGCAAAAGGGGCGCTGTAGCGCAAGTCCGCCAGGCGCGGGCGCGGCAAATCAATCGCCAAGGGTTCTTGGATGGCCCCGGCCTGCATGAGGCTGACCCGATCAGCTAGGAACACGGCTTCGCCAATATCGTGTGTGACAAAAAGTACCGAGGTGCCTTGGGCTTTGCACAAGGCCAAAAAGTCTTGATGCAATTCGTCTCGGGTGATGGCATCTAGAGCTGCAAAGGGCTCGTCCATGAAAAGCACCGAGGGCCGCGTGATCAACGCACGAGCAATCGCCACTCGGCTTTGTTGACCGCCAGAGAGTTCAGCCGGTCGCGCGTGCAGCAAATTCGAAAGCCCCATCGAGGCCAACAGTTGCTGGGCATGACGGCGGTCGTCATCTGTCACCAGGGCGTGCAAACGCACTGGCAGCAGCACGTTGTCGGCCACGCTTAGCCAGTTCAGCAGCGTGGGCAATTGAAAGACAAAGCCCATCTCAGGAACAGGGGCCCGCACGTGGCTATCTTGCAGCAACACCTGGCCTTGTTGTGGCTGAAGCAGACCTGCGGCGAGTTTGAGTAAGGTGGTTTTCCCGCAACCGCTGCGGCCAATAAGGCAATGGATTTCGCCTGGCTCCATCTGCAAACTCACGTCACGCACTACTACGCCCCGCTCGGGATATGCGAAATGAACATCTTTAAGTTGCAGAAATTGCGCCATATCAGAGCTCGTATGAGGTGAAATTTTCGGCACTGCGCTCAGTGCTGTCCTCTATGTCGACCCATCGCACCAGGTCGAGCAAGCTGAAGCGTCCGTCGTGATGCCAGCCCGCTTCTGGAGCGGTCATCGAGCCCAATGCACATAGGCGTGTCACACCAACTTGGCCCAAGCACTCACCCAAATGCAGCAGCTCTTCGGGGGCTGCGGCCAAACCTACAGTTTGCAAAAAGTCGCGTTGAGGCACGACCAATTCTGCTACTTCATCTAGGCTATCCACGGCCACCACCAACACGTTGCGGTTAAGCGGGCCGGGTGTGAGTGGCAAGGCTTGATCGGAAAATACCACGCAGCCCCAATGGGCATCGCCACCCAATACCTTGCGCCTGGCACCATTGAGCACGGCCAACTCATGCGTCTCTCTCCAAGCGCCCACCACTGCGCTTTCTTCAAGGGCCAAGACGCGACGTGACCATTTGTGCTTCAAAGCGGCTAAGGCGCTGGCGAGATGCTGCGCAAATTCTTCGGGGCTCAAGCGCCCTCCGCGTTGCACATAAAACACATGCGGCGAGTAGCAGCCTTGTTGCTCAAAGCGCGCCACGTCCGAAGCCGCTTGGCGGGCGACAACCGGGCCTTTATTGTCCGAGAGCGTCGCCGCCGACACCATGCCAAAACTCAGTTTGTGACCGTGTGGCAAAAACCTTGTGGTCACCGGGACCTGCACTTGGATGGCGCTAAGTGCGTCATTGCCGCCATAGGCAAGCACCACATCGGCCAAGTCGAAGGCGCGCTGCTCGGCGCTGGGTGTGGGTACGGTGGCATTTTCGCCGCTGGGCCACCACACCACGGCAAAACAGTCGGCCCAGCGGGGTTCGACCTCAGCCAACAACCTGGCATAGAGGCTGGCAAAAATGGGTTCGGCACTGGCAACTTTGCCAATCGAGCCGGCTTTGACCAACAGACCCGAGACCCAGCTCCACATCGGCAGGGCGGGCACATTACCGGCCCAGACATGAACCAGCAATTCGGGACCAAAGGCTTTGCTCCAACCGCCTTTGGCTCGGGGCTGAAACTCGTCCAGCAGCTTGGGGTTGGCGAAATCTTCGGTCACGAAACGCTGCAATTGCAGCGCACGAAAAGTTTGCAGATAGGAGCTCAGATTCAGCCGCACCATATCCGCATCGAAGCCGGTGGCTTGAGGCAGTAGTCGATCGAGCTGTTGGCGGTATTCGTCCTGCGAGTCAAGCAAACGGGCTGTTGCGCTGTCCAGCACGCGCACGATGTCCGACACGGTCATGGTCTTCAAATGCACTTGACTGGCTGCACGAATGCGCGCGGCTAATGTTGTCATTTGATCGGGGCTGGGCTGGGGCACGTCGACCAGGAGCGGCGCATCGGGCGTGCCCAGGGTCAGTCGATGCCAGACCACCTCGGCGCTCCTTAACCCGGGCAGATAACCTGCTTGAAAGACCGACGTGTTCATTCTCTAGCAGCTTGCAAAAATTCGTCTACCGCTAAAGAGCAGCCTTTGGCTTGTGTACCCTGGGCGCGGCCTAGCAAGACGAAGCCATCCTCGCTGCTCTGCCCCACGTCTTCTGTGAGGATAGTGACTACGGAGTTGAAGTTGGCGAGGTCGGTGTGGGCCAAGATGCCACGCTCGCCATCCGGTACGTCGTTGCCGGTTAGTGGATCGACCAAGCGTGAACGAATCCAGTGGGGGCCACGTTTGACCGAGGGCACTGTGCGGTTGCCCGCGTCGTAGAACTGAGTGCTCAACTCGGTCATCCCGTACATGTTGAGGCAATGGTCGCGGCTGACGCCAAATGTGGCTGAGAGTTGAGCGTAAAACGCGTCCATAGGAACTTCGCGGGACTGGCCTTTGAAACTGCCGGTGTCCAGCAGGCGGCTGCCTGAAGGCAGTTGAAAAGTTTGGCCACGCGCCTGCAGAGCGTCCATCAGATGCACAAAGCTGTAACTTGCACCAAGTAAGAAAAAGGCTTCCCCACTGAGTTGGGCTTGCGTGAGGGCGTCGCAGAGCGAGTCGACCTGCAGGCCTGACTCGTTCAGGTAGTAAGCGCTGTCTGATGTACCCAACTGGGCGATGGCCAATGCCAGGTAATGAGCCAGTGATGAATTGGGCATCAGTGTTTCATTGGGAAACAGCAGGCCCATACGCACCTGCGAGCGCCCTTGCATCACATGGTGTGCAAAGTTGCGCAGCATAGACGCGTCATAAACGGCCATTGTGGGGTGGTGGTGGCGGCCTTTCACATCACCACGGGTGGTTCCGCTGGTCATAAACACGCGGGCACAGTCTTCAGGTGCAGCGCAGCTGAGGGTCAAGTCTTTGAAGGCATTGATAGGTACAGCCGGGATGTCGCGCCAACTTTTCACCACTCGAGGTGTTTTCCCCCGCCCCTGACAAAACCGCTGGAACGGATGGTTGTTTTCAAATTGGTAGGCAAAAAGGCGAAGGGCAAACGCGTTGAACTCATCGTCACTGACCGTGGGACGTCCCAAAAAAGCCAGAAGGTCTGAAACGATCAATTCAGATTGTGCGTTCTCTAAAGCCACAGTGCTTCGCCATTTCAAAAATATGGCAGGTCGGCTAGGTAAGAGCAAAGGTGCTCAGACGGAACACTACTCTTTTAAACAAAGCTTCCCTGCGCGAGGATTACCTCAATCAGGTTCAAAGGGACTTTCTCAGTCGCAGCCGTCTGTAACAGAAAGCCGAAACACCCCTAGCGAATGCACTGTCGCCAGTGCAGGCGGCAAGTGTAGGCGAAAGTTCGCACTATGAAAAGAGGAGCTGCTTGCGCCAGTCGCCATTGGTTCACAAGCTGTTTTGGGTGAAAAAGGCGGTGGCATGGGCGCCTGGTTAGCGCATTTCTTGCACCAGATAGTCTCGCAAAGCAATAGAGACGGGCGCTGGCAGCTAGCAAATAAGGAGCGGTCTGGGCGTGCTGGCGGGTTTCAAGCCGGTGCGGGGCGCGGCGTGTCGTGATCCACGCCCAGCAACTGGTGCAGCCGGCTGCTGGTGGTGGTGTACTGCAACTGCACCTTCTTGTCCGGGAAGATGATTTCTGCGGCACCAAATGCGGCCAGCGCGCACTCATGAAAACCGCTCAGGATCAGCTTTTTCTTGCCTGGGTAGCTGTTGATGTCGCCGACTGCAAAAATCCCGGGAATGCTGGTTGAAAACTTCTCGGTATCGACCAGAACCTGCTTGCGCTCGATCTCCAGCCCCCAATGTGCGACTGGTCCCAGCTTGGGCGACAGGCCAAAGAACACCAGCAGCGCGTCCAGCGCGATGGCCCGGGTTTGGCCATCCGTGCCGGTGATGTGGATGGCGCTCAGCTGAGCTGCGATCTCGTCGTAGCCGGTTGCCTGACCAACGACAAACTGGATTTTTTTGGCTTCGCACAGTGCCTTGAAGGCTTGAGTCAGCTCAGGCGCGGCCTGAAACACCTCACGCCTGTGCACCAGCGTGACGCTTTTGGCCTGTTCCGCCCCTGCCGAGGCCAGGCGCACCGCCCAGCCTAGTGCGGCGTCATCGCCACCCATGATGACGATATCCTTGCCGGCAAAGCGCTCAGGCTCGGCGACGCGGTAAAACAGCTGGCTGCCTTCAAATTTCTCCAGGCCTTCCAGCACCAGGCGTTTGGGCTGAAAAGCGCCTACGCCGGCAGCGAGAAATATGGTTTTGGCTAGGAAACGGCTGCCGTTGGACAGGCTCGCGAGAAAGCGCCCATCGGGCTGTGGTTTAAGTTCGCTGACTTCCTGACCCAGATGAAAGCTGGCGTCAAAGGGCTCAATCTGCTTGAGCAGGTTGGCAACCAACTCGCGGCCGGTGCAGCGGACCGTGCCGGGAATGTCGTAAATCGGTTTGTCGGGGTAAAGCTCAATGCACTGACCGCCAGGGTAGGGCAGGGAATCCACCACATGCGCCTTGATTTCCAGCAGGCCGAGCTGAAAAACCTGGAACAGGCCGGCCGGGCCAGCGCCTATGACAAGCGCATCGGTTTCAATCATTCAAACACCCCTGCCGGATGCTCACTTTGTGTCGCACCACATCCCCTTGCAGGGGAAGACGCCTGCGGCCTGGCAAACCCAGTTCTGCGGCGTCTACTTGCAGGGTACATGTTCAGCGAACCAGTTCCGACAGTTTCCCGGTTTTGTCTTTCCACTCGTCCGCATCGGGCAAGGCGTCTTTGCGCTTGGTTATGCTTTTCCAGCCGGGGGCATGGCTCAATTCCATATTGAGCTTGATGAAGTGCAGTTGATCGGCCGGTGTGTCTTCTTCGGCATAAATGGCATTGACCGGGCACTCCGGGATGCACACGGCGCAGTCAATACATTCGTCCGGATCAATCACCAGCATGTTGGGACCTTCACGGAAGCAATCAACAGGGCAGACGTCCACACAGTCGGTGTATTTGCAGCGGATGCAGGAGTCGGAGACGATGTGGGTCATGATGTGTTGGCTGATCGGTGGAAACCCCCGATTTTAAAGGCTTTCCAAGGGCAGGATTGAGCAGGGTTAAAGAAACGCAGCCGCGGCTGCGATGGTTTGCGGCGCTCAGACGATCAGAGCGGCGCCTGAGGTCTTGTGCGATGCGGTATCCACGAGCACCAGCGAGCCCAGCACGCGCGAACGCTTGTAGGGCAGGGCGGCTATGGGTTCAAGCAGCGCCAGCTCGACCACACCAATTGCATTGGCGTCGAGCTGCGTGGCCTCATGGCTTTCCAGCGTGTTGATGTTGATGTGGCTAACGATGCGCTTGATCTTGGCCTTGACCCAGCGGTGGCCGTGCAAGGCCCAGTACATGCGGCCGGGCACCAGTGGTTCTTCGTCCATCCATGCCACCGTCGCGGTGATCTCGCGTGAACCCAACGGTGGCTCGAAGCCGCCATCGGCCAGTAACCAGTCGCCGCGGGATACATCGAGCTCGCGATCCAGAATGATGCCGGCGCTGTGTCCGGCCTTGATGCTCTTGGGCTGACGCGCGTGGTCCAGCACCTGGGCCACGGTGGCGGTTTTGCCGCCGGGCAGCACGGTGATTTGCTGGCCGGGCTGCAGCGTGCCACTGGCGATGCGGCCCCAGAAAATGCGCCGGCCCTGCGATGTGTCGGCGTTTGGTGAGGAATGTTCCGCCGACAGGCCGCCCTTAGGCGGAACAGCCCCCTCGGGGGGCAGAGAGGACACCTTGGTGCCGAACGTGGGGGCCGGTTTCTCGACCCACTGCACCGGAAAGGCAAAGGGCTGCGCGGTGTCGGCCGGATTGGACGACAACTGCTCAAGGATTTGCAGCAGACCGGGGCCGCTGTAGTCGCACCAGCCGGGATGGGCATCGACGACGTTGTACCCTATCAGTGCGGACACCGGGACGATGGCCGTGACGGGAATGTCGGCATGTTCTGCAAACTTTCGCAGTGCTGCGCTGATGTGGGCAAAGGCCAGCGCCGGGTTGGCCACGGCATCAAGCTTGTTGACGGCAAACACGATGGACGGCACGCGTAGCAGGTTGACCAGCAGCGAATGGCGGCGCGTTTGCGGCAGCAGCTCAGGCAAGGGCGATTGCCAGTCGAGCTTGGTGGCATCGACCAGCACCACGGCCGCGTCGGCGCTGGAGGCTGCCGTGACCATGTTGCGGGTGTACTGCTCGTGGCCGGGCGCGTCGGCAATGATGAACTTGCGCGCGGCCGTGTTGAAGTAACGGTAGGCCACGTCGATCGTGATGCCCTGCTCGCGCTCGGCCTGCAGGCCGTCGGTCAGCAGGGCCAGGTCGGTCTGGCCGCCGCGCTGCACGCCTGCAAGCTGGTCCTGCAGCACGGTTTTGCTGTCAACCAGCAGGCGGCCTATCAGCGTGCTTTTGCCGTCATCGACGCTGCCGCAGGTGACAAAGCGCAGGGCGGCGCGGGTGTCCTGACCGCTTGCCGCAGTTGTGTCTATCTGTCTGTTTTCGAAGCTTTGGGGCTGGGGTGCGGTGGTCGAAGTGTTCATGTCGGTCTCAAAAATAGTCGATGTCTTCATCAGCGGGGGCCGGGGTCCGGCTTTGCCGGCTCCAGGCGCCTGCCCCCTGGGGGGAAGCGGGCAAAGCCCGCTCAGGGGGGAGCTTAAAAGTAGCCTTCTTTTTTACGTTTTTCCATGGACGCATCCGAGGTCTTGTCGTCCATGCGGGTGGCACCGCGTTCGCTGACGTCAGCGGCCAGGGTTTCCAGCACCACATCCGCGGCATTCAGGGCCGGACTGTCGACCGGGCAGGTGCAGGTGATGTCGCCCAGGGTACGAAAACGCACGGTTTTTTCAACCGCGATCTCGCCATCCTTGAGCGGCGTGAGTTCGGTGACCGGCACCAAGAGGCCTTTGCGCTCGACGACTTTGCGCTGGTGCGCGTAGTACAGCGAAGGCAGCTCGATGTTTTCACGTTCTATGTATTGCCAGACGTCGAGTTCGGTCCAGTTGGAGATGGGGAACACGCGAAAATGCTCACCGGGCTGCAGACGGGTGTTGAACAGCGTCCAGAGCTCGGGGCGCTGGGCCTTGGGCTGCCACTGGCCAAAGGCATCGCGGTGCGAAAAGATACGCTCCTTGGCCCTGGCCTTTTCCTCGTCGCGCCGCGCGCCGCCTATCAGCGCGTCAAAGCGGAACTCGTCAATCGCCTCGAGCAGCGTCACCGACTGGTGCACGTTGCGTGACTCGCCTGGATGCGCGAGACGCACGGTGCCGCGCTTCATGGAGTCTTCAACGTTGCGCACGATCAGCTTGGCGCCCAGCTGTTTGGCGCGGTAGTCGCGGAAGTCGGTCACTTCCTGGAAGTTGTGGCCGGTGTCAATCATCAGCAGCGGGTAGGGAATGCTGCCGCCGCGTTGCGTATCGACAAAGGCTTTCTCGGCGCATTTGAGCAAGACCAGCGAGTCTTTGCCGCCCGAAAAAAGCAGGGTGGGGCGTTCGAAAGCAGCCGCGACTTCGCGCAGTATGAAGATGGCTTCTTCTTCGAGTGCGTCCAGATGGGCGTTGCTCAGTTTGCCAAGCAGTTGGGGTTCGGCTCTTGCGTTCATGCGGGGATTTCTTTGATGGGAATGCTTGAAATACGGGAAATGGATTCAAAGGCCGGCGGCTCTTCGGCGACGTGCAGGCCGCACTCCTTGGCGTTTTCATTCTCCCACCACCAGCGGCCGGAGCGCACGTCTTCGCCCAGCGTCACGGCGCGGGTGCAGGGGGCGCAGCCAATGCTGGGGAAGAACTCGTCGTGCAGCGGGTTGTAGGGAATGCTGTTGACCGATATGAAATGCCAGATGTCACCCTGCGTCCAGTCGGCCAGCGGGTTGATCTTGGCGCGGGTGACGGCCTGGCCGTCAATCAGCAGATTTTGTTGCTCCACATCATGCACCTCGGCGCGTGCGTTGGACTGCTCGCGCCGCAGGCCGGTGATCCAGGCCTTTTTGCCGGCCAGTGCGCGTTCAAGCGGCACCATCTTGCGGAAATCGCAGCAGGCTTTGCGCAAGTCCAGGCTTTTGTACATGGCGTCAGCGCCGTTTTCACGAACGAATTGTTCTGCAACCAGAGGGTCCGGCTGGTACACGTCGACCTTCACGCCGTAGCGCGCTTCGAGCCGCTCCACCAGCACCAGTGTCTGCGCATGCAGCATTCGGGTGTCAAGCACAAAGATGCTGGAGGCAATGCCGGTCTCGACGATCAGGTGGCTGACCACCATGTCTTCGGCGCCAAGGCTGGAGGCCTGGGTCAGCGGCGAGTACAGCGCGGCCGCTGACTGCAGCAGCGCCTTGCTGGCCGCGAGCTTTTGCTCAAAATTGGCAGACGGTTTTGCGTAAAGCGAAATGGCGCCCATGGTCATGCCTTCCCAATGCTTGCGTTGCTAGCGGTGACGAAATGCGGACGCGGCTGGACCGCATCGCCTTGGTAGCGGCCAACAGCGAAACCTGGGTAGCTGTCCAGCGCATGCTGGGCAAAGGCGAGGTCCTGGTCGGCGCGCAACACGGCGCTGGTAAAACCGCTGCGCGCCATTTGCGCGAGCTGGTCGACCAGCACATCGCCGGTGGCGCATATTTCGCCCTTGAAGCCCAGGCGGCGACTGAGCAGGAAAGCCTGGCTGAATGCGCGGCCGTCGGTGAACTTCGGAAAGTGCAGCTCTATTCGCTCCACGCCCTCGAGAGACACCTCGCGCGGGTCTGCGTCGTTGGCAATTGCAGTGCTTTTTTGGCCTGTAGCGCCCGGGGTATGGGCGGAGGCAGCTATTAATTTCATAGTGTTCTCGTTTCAGGCGGTTTGTTCTTCGGCGGGCTTGGCCGACGCGGAAAAACGCGCACCGTTGGAAGCCGCCTTGAACGGCTCGATTCCGATCCGGCGCAGCGTGGCGATAAAGGTTTCCTGCTTGTCGCCAGTTGCCAGGCGCTGCTCACGGTAGGTGTCCAGCACGGCTTCAATCACGGCGGGTACCTCGGCTGCAGAAAACGACGGGCCAACGACCTTGCCGACAGCCGGCGTGCCGGACAGGCTTGAGCCGTCGGAGCCACCCAGTGTGATCTGGTACCACTCCTTGCCGTCCTTGTCGACACCAAGAATGCCGATATGGCCGCTGTGGTGGTGTCCGCAGGAGTTGATGCAGCCGCTGATGTGCAGGTCAATCTCGCCCAGGTCATGCAGCTCGTCCAGGTCCTGGTAGCGCTGCGTGATGGCCTCGGCCAAAGGCAGTGAGCGGGCATTGGCCAGCGAGCAGAAATCACCTCCGGGGCAGGCGATCATGTCGGTCAGCAGGCGAATATTGGGTCGCGCAAAGCCAGCCTTGCGGGCGGCTTTCCAGAGTTCTGGCAACTGGTCGCAACGCACCCAGGGCAGCACCAGATTCTGGTCGTGCGTGACACGCACTTCGCCTGAGCTGAACTGGTCGGCAATCGTCGCCGCCGTATCGAGCTGCTCGGCTCGGGCATCGCCCGGCGCCTGCCCCAGCCGCTTGAAGGACAGCGTGACGATGCGCAGGTCAGGGTTTTTGTGCGCCCCGACATTTTGCTGCAGCCAGCGTGAAAACTCCACGTCGTCTTCGGCCGCGGCACGCAGCACGTTGGCAATTTTGAGCTCGGCACTGCTGCGGTTGCAGTTCAGCTCGGGGGCTGCGAAGCTGGCCGAGACGCGTGCCAGCTCGGCTGGCGTGATGGTGTGCGGCGCGCCGTCGATCTCGACAATGTCCCGGTACTCGGCTTCGACCTGATCAATGAACTGCTGGCCTTCGGCCTTGACCAGAATCTTGATGCGCGCCTTGTAGATGTTGTCCCGGCGGCCAAATCGGTTGTAGGCGCGCACGACCGCTTCAATGTAGTTCAGCAACTGGTCCCAGGGCAGGAATGAGCGCACTGTGGTGGCCAGTATCGGCGTGCGGCCCATGCCGCCGCCAACCATGACCTTGAAGCCCAGATCGCCGCTGTCGTTCTTGATCAGATGCAGGCCGACGTCGTGCCAGGCGGTGGCTGCGCGGTCTTCCAGCGCGCCGGTGATGGCGATCTTGAACTTGCGCGGTAAAAAGGCAAATTCAGGATGCAAGGTGCTCCACTGGCGCATGATTTCCGCAAACGGCCGCGGGTCGGCAATCTCGTCGACAGCAATGCCGGCGCGCTCATCGCTGGTGATGTTGCGTATGCAGTTGCCGCTGGTCTGGATGCCGTGCATGTTGACGCTGGCCAGCAGGTCCATCACATCGGCCGACTTGCTCAGGGGAATCCAGTTGTACTGGACGTTCTGGCGCGTGGTGAAGTGCGCATAGCCCTTGCTCAGGTGCGAGGCCACCGATTGCCCACCGGCTAGCGGGATCGCGCCGAGCTTGTCCTGTGCCGCCTGCGCGTTGTTGAGCAGCTCGGCATTGGGCTGGTCATAGTCGCGGGCAATCCGGGCCAGTACACGCAGCTGGGCGCTGGAGAGTTCGCCATAAGGTACGGCGACGCGCAGCATGGGCGCATAGCGCTGCACATACCAGCCATTTTGCAGACGCAAGGGGCGAAATTCATCTTCGGGCAACTGGCCGGACTGCCAGCGTGTGAGCTGGTCACGGTACTGGTCGGCTCTGGCCTGGACGAACTGGCGGTCAAATTCTGTGTATTGATACATGGTTGGCGACGGGTCAATCGAAAACGTTTGGCGTGGGGGAGTGCTGTCCGGTCAGCAGGGCACTAAATGGAAATCAACTTGGCGCCGGCATAAGCCAGCAATACCGACAGCAAGGAGCGGATCACGCGGTCGGGGGTTTTATGCATCAGATAGCTGCCTAGCCAGATGCCGGGTATGGAGCCGGCCAGCAGTTTGACCAGCAGCGGCCAGTCCACCGAACCGATGGATGCATGGCCCAGTCCGGCGATCAGCGTGAGCGGCACGGCGTGGGCGATGTCGGCCGCCACAATGCGCGGCAGCGGCAGGGCGGGGTAAAGCAGCATCAGCACAATCACGCCAATCGCGCCGGCGCCTACCGAGGTCAGCGTGACCAGCGAGCCAATCACCGCGCCAAACAGCACGGGCATGGCCCAGTGGCTGGCGCGCGTCGCTTGGCTCAACATCTCGGGGGCAATTCGCGCTGGTGCCGCCTTGCCGCGCAGCGCCTTGTAAAGCGTCGCAATGGCGGTCAGCAGCAGCGCCACGCCCAGCGTGGTGGTCATCAGGGTCTGGGTCGCAGGGTTGGCCGGTCCAAGCCGCTGCAATAGATAGAGGGTCAGCAAAGTGGCGGGAATGCTGCCGGCTGCGACCTGGCACACGATGCGCCAGTCCACCACCCGGGCGCGCACCAGGCTGACGGTGCCGCCCATTTTGGTGAAAGCTGCAAACAGCAGGTCGGTGCCAATCGCCAGGTGCGGTTTGACGCCAAAAAAGAAGATCAGCAGCGGCGTCATCAGCGAGCCGCCGCCGACCCCCGTGAGGCCTACAACGAGGCCCACGGCGAATCCGGCAAATACAAAGGCAAATTCATGCATAGGCAGGCAATGTAAAGCTGCGGCTTATGAAAACAAACTACAAATTTGTTCTGCCGTTATGTGAATAAGCTTATTCGCCAGCAAGCATGCGGGTTTGCCAGGGTTTATCGGGCTCCGGGAATGCTGCTGGTATCGTATGCATACATCTGATTGCACCTGAATCCGGCTTACGCTGGTACAGTGCCTGCTTTCCTGACCTGCCTGTGCGCCACCGGGTCCATGCGAGCCCGCAGCAAGGCATGAAAATATTCGGAATCAATTATCTTGTGGAGAAAAACGTGAAATTCAAAAAACGCGAACTGTTGGGCGCCGGCTTGCTGGCGGTGCTGGCGGGTTTGGCCGCAGTCAACAGCACCGCGATGGCACAGTCGGGTTCGAAAAAACCCATCAAGATCGGCGAGATCAACAGTTACTCCAGCATTCCGCAGTTCACGCTGCCTTACCGCCAAGGCTGGCAATTGGCGGTAGAAGAAATCAACGTGACTGGCGGCCTGTTGGGCCGCAAGGTTGAAGTCATTGCGCGCGATGATGCCGGCAAGCCCGAAGAGGCCCTGCGCCATGCAATTGAGCTGACCTCCAAGGAAAAGGTCGATGTGCTGGCGGGCGGCTTCCTGTCCAACGTCGGTCTGGCGCTGGCTGATCACGCGCAGAAAAACAAGCGGGTATTCATCGCCAGTGAGCCCTTGAGCGACGCCATCGTCTGGGAAAAAGGCAATCGCTACACCTTCCGCCTGCGTCCCAGCACCTATATGCAAGCGGCCATGCTGGTCGAAGAGGCCGCCAAGCTTCCCGCCAAGCGCTGGGCCATGATCGCGCCCAACTATGAATACGGCCAGAGCGCGGTGGCCAGCTTCAAGGAACTGCTCAAGGCCAAGCGTCCTGATGTCGAGTTTGTCAGCGAGCAGTGGCCGGCACTGGGCAAGCTCGACGCAGGTACGACGCTGCAGGCCACCATGCAGAGCAAGCCGGATGCGATTTTCAACGTGACCTTTGGCGCTGACCTGGCCAAGCTGGTGCGCGAAGGCAACCAGCGCGGCATCTTTCCGAAAACGCCCGTGGTGTCTCTGCTTTCCGGCGAGCCCGAGTACCTGGACGTGCTCAAGGACGAGACGCCCAAGGGCTGGATAGTCACGGGTTACCCCTGGGACCAGATTGATTCGCGTGAGCATGCCAGCTTTGCCGCCAACTACTACCGCCGCTTTAACGAGTACCCCAAGGTGGGCTCGGTGGTCGGCTATGCCACCATGCAGGCGATTTTTGCCGCCATTCTCAAGGCCAACTCCACCGACAACGAAAAGCTGGTCACAGCCTTGCGTGGCTTGAAGTTTTCCACGCCTTTTGGACCGGCCGAGTTCCGTGCGTTGGACCAGCAGTCCACCATGGGCGCGTATGTCGGCAAGCTCGATGTGCGCGGCAGCAAGGGCACGATGGTGCAGTGGCGCTACGCGGATGGCAAGGCTTACATGCCCAGCGACGCCTATGTCAAGGCACGGCGTCCGGCTGAGGCGATGAAGTAACTGGCGCGGCCGGCGTGCGGCTCTGGGGCAATTCCAGCTCCAGGGCTTGCGCCAGGCGCTTTTCCAGTGGCAGTGGTTCACCATGCAGGCGGGCGGCCAGCAACTCCGCGCATAGCGCGGCAAAAGTCAAGCCGCGCGAGCCCATGCCGGTACACACCCAGATTTGCGCGCCTGAGCTGCTTGTCGCGATCGGGCCCAGCACAGGCAGTCTTGCTGGCGTGGCGCATCGCACGCCGGTCCAGGCCTGGAGGCCGGCATCGGCAAATTCACCGGCCAATTGCGCTGCAGTTTTGGGCAGCAGAACTTGCAGCCGTGCCAGATTTTGCTGGTGGTCCTGCGACTGAACATCGAGAGACTGTGAACCCCGCTCATAGGTCGCGCCCATGATCCAGCGCAAACCGTCAGGGCCGGGTACTGCTGGCATCAGGCCGCCGTGGCCGTTGACCGGAAACGGTGGTAACAGAGGCGGTGAAAACGGTGTTTGCTCGGGGGGGTCATGGCTTTCATGTTGCGGGTGCCTGCCCCAGGAGACCTGTCCTCGGACGGGCTGCAATGCCAGCTCCACGGCTTGCACCTGAGCTGCCAGCCCCTGCGTGGAAAAAGCCGCAGCTACAACCACCAGCTGCGCCTCGGCCAGCAATTGCCCTGATGCATCGAGCACTTGCCAGCCAAGCGGGCCTGGCCTGAGTTGCGCGGCCCTGGCATGGCCGCGCCATTCAATGCCCGCACCTGCCAGCCAGGCCTGAACCAGGCTGGACGGCTTGATCCAGGCCGCTGGCTTGTGCCACAGCGCCAGACTGGTGGCTGGCAGACCGCATTGCGCCAGCTGTTCGGCGGTGGCAGCGCGGCTCCAGTCGGCAGCCGCGTCCGGCCAGTCTTGCGACCAGCCTGGCAGCGTTCTTGGCATGCCGTCCACGCCATGCTCGAGCACGCCTGTGGCGTTCCAGTCCGTGCCTTGCTGCAGCAAAGCCTGCGCCTGTTGCAGCGTTAACCGAACACCGCTGCGTGACAGGCGCGACAGCAGACTATCGTCTGGTGACACATGCGGCACAAGCAGACCCGCAGGCAGACCAGAAGCGCCGCTGGCAGGCGTGTTGGCGGCGTCTAACACGGTGACTTTCCAGCCGCGTCTGGCCAGACTGGCCGCAACCGCCGCACCAGCCAGCCCCGCGCCAATCACCACGCAAGTTGATGCGGCAAGGGGTGAGTGCTTCGTTACAGGTTTTTTGGGTTCCCAGTGCGGGTCGTACTCGCCTTGCAGCATGTCCCGCTTGGGCGGCGTACCGGGTGCTTTTTTGACCACGAAGCCGCATTGAGTCAAGGCATCACGTACGCTGCGCGCCACCGTCCAGGTGGCTATTCGGGTGCCGCGCCTGCAGCAGCGGGCCACGGCCTTGAAGGTATGGATGTCCCAGATAGCCGGATTCTTCTGTGGGCTAAAACCATCGAGGTAAACCGAATCGGCCTCGAACTGCTGCTGGCGCAGCACAGCTTTCGCATCGCCTATGCACAGCGTCAGCAACAGTTGCCCGTCTTCAAACACCAGCCGGTGAATACCCGGCAGCAAACCCCAGAGCTGGGCCTGCAGCTGCCGGGCAAACGGAAGCAGCTCGGGCAGGTCAGCGACGCTGCGCAGCACGTCCGCAGCACTCGCAGGGTAGGCTTCGGTAGAAACAAAGTGCAGCAGCCTGGGCCGATTCAGGTCGGCTTTCCAGGCGGCCCAAGTTGCCAGAAAATTCAGGCCCAGGCCAAAACCGGTTTCCAGAATGCACCACTGTGCCTGCCCGCTCCAGGCTTGCGGCAGGCCGCAACCGGCCAGGAAGACCTCTTGGGCCTGACGAATGCCGCCCAGCTCGCTGCGGTATCGGTCCGCAAAGCGCGGGCTATAGGGTGTGCCGCTGACGCTCCCGTCATCCAGCCATTCAATGCGCTCGGGCATCCGTAGCGGCTAAGTCTCTAACTTATTGGCTTGGTGGGACGTAGCCTTGGACAGCGTCTGCGCCATCGCCAAAAAAATGCTTTTCCATCTGACGGGCGAGGTATTGACGGGCCCTGGCGTCGGCCAGATTGAGCCGGTTTTCATTGACCAGCATGGTTTGCTGCTTCATCCACTCGGCCCAGGCCTGTTTGCTAACTTCTTCCCAGAGGCGTTTGCCCAGTGGTCCCGGGTAGGGCGGAAAGTCCAGTCCTTCGGCTTCTATTCCGAGCTTGATACATTTAACGAGGCGTGCCATGTGGTGATGTGTTTCGTGGTCTATCGATAGTTTGAGTATAAAGAACTGAATTTATATTCGTTCCAGTTTTCAAGTTTGGCTTCCAGAATCCAGTTTCTCGCATTCACATGCATTAATTGAACCGAAAGCAGAACATGAATTCCCGTCGCCACTTTATCAATGTTTCAACCCTCACTGCTTTAGCCGTAGCGCTGGCAGGGTTAGCCGGCCTGGTCCAGGCCCAGCCGGCACCGGTGACCTTGCTCAATGTGTCCTACGACCCGACCCGGGAGCTGTATGTCGATTACAACGCCGCCTTCATCAAATACTGGAAAGCCAAAACCGGCCAGGATGTGAGCATCAAACAGTCGCATGGCGGCTCGGGCAAGCAGGCGCGGTCCATCATCGATGGTCTGGATGCCGACGTGGCCACGCTGGCTTTGGCGGGCGATACCGACGCGCTGGTCAAAAATGGCGCGTGGCTCTCGCCTGACTGGCAGAAAAAGCTGCCGCA
The DNA here is from genome assembly GCA_947443645.1 of Comamonadaceae bacterium. GTDB lineage: Bacteria > Pseudomonadota > Gammaproteobacteria > Burkholderiales > Burkholderiaceae_C > Polaromonas. Next base: position 115,943 of record CANEXF010000004.1, read on the forward strand.
CAACGCCTCGCCTTACACCTCGACCATTGTGCTGGTGGTGCGCCAGGGCAATCCCAAGGGCATCAAGGACTGGGATGACCTGGTCAAGACTGGTGTCAGCGTGATCACGCCCAACCCCAAGACCTCTGGTGGCGCGCGCTGGAATTACCTTGCAGCCTGGGAATTTGCCAAACGCAAGTACGGCGGTGATGCCAAAGCCAAGGATTTTGTTGCAAAACTCTACGGCAACGTGCCCGTGCTCGACACCGGTGCCCGTGGCTCCACCATCACGTTTGCGCAGCGCGCCCAGGGTGATGTGCTGATCGCCTGGGAAAACGAAGCCTATCTGCTGGAAAAGGAATTCGGCGCGAAGTTTGACGTGATCGTCCCGTCGCTGAGCATCCTGGCCGAACCGGCGGTGGCTGTGGTCGATAAAAACGTCGACAGAAAAGGCACGCGTGCCGTCGCCGAGGAATACCTGAAATACCTGTATTCGGAAGAAGGCCAGGACATCGCCGGCAAGAACTTCTACCGTCCTGCGGTTTCCGAGAAAGCCAAGGCCAAATACGCCAAGCAGTTCGCCAAGTTGAACCTGTTCACCATCGATCAGGCCTTTGGTGGCTGGACCAAGGCCGATAAGGAACACTTTGCCGATGGCGGATCGTTCGATCAGATTTACACAAAAAGGTAACTCGCCACTTGCTGCGGTCAGTTGCGGCCTGGATCAGCAATGCCCGCTCACTCTGAGCTGCCATCTGATGCGGCTAAAACCCTGCGTTCCGCGTTTGGGGTAAAATATAACCCTAGGCCACGGTAGACTTGCACCAGTAGCTACATATTTTATAGCATCCGGAGCTTGCCAAGCATAGCTTGAGTCGTGCCGGCAGGCGCCCCGGAGCAGTATGGTCTGATCCGTCGGTGCTTGTATTTGGGGAAGAAACCCCCAGATTTTGTTCATGAACGCTACCAAACCCAAGTCTTCCAAGACCAACCTGACGGTGACCCACGTGCTGGCCGAACTTCTTGAGCGGCTGGAGCGCAGTGTGGAGCCGGTAGGTCCCGAGCAGTACCGCTCTGTGGTGCTGCATCTTGTCAACGAATTCGGCGATGTCGAGCCTGGTCCCGACCTGCGCGCCTTGCTGGATGCCCACCCGGCGGCCGCTGAACTGTATGAAAACATCAATTACCAGTACGCGGGGCTGTGCCGCTCCGCGCTGGACGCGTCGCTGACTGCAGAGCGGCAGGCAAAACAGGCCATCTCTCACGCGATGAGTCAGGGCCGAAACCAATCCACCATCCAACCCAAGGAAGATCCAAAAAATGGCAAGAGCTGACGCAAAAACCGCCGTACTCGCTGATGGCCTGCGCTACAAGTCCAAGGTGTCGGGTTCTCCGTTTGCCGCAACCACCTCGTTTGGTGCGGCCACCATGTCCTGCTTCATGTGCGGCAAGCACCGCGCCCGCTCCCTGATGGGAACGCGCAAGGTTCTGGGAAAATCGCAGGCGGTGTGTTCGCCGTCGTGCAAGGCGCTTGATGAAGCGCTTTTGAACGCTGCAGCTGGCGGTTAAACGGTGCGCAAAACCTATCTCCTGACGATCGAAGGCAAGAACCGCGATCGGCTGCTGGACGCCAGCAAACACGATATTCGCAAATACGTCAAACGTGAACGCAACCGGGTGCTGCCCGAAGGCGTTGATTTTTGGGACTTTGACTGCAAGTTCGGCACCAGCGAAAGCACGGCTGCCGTGGTTCACTTCGCGACCCTGACGGGTTTGATCGACACACTGGCCGCCGAAGGTGGCGAGCAGTTCTACGTGGAAATCGTTGCCAAACACGGCCACCGAACGGCCAGGCCGCTTGCCGCGGTGTCACAAGAAGAGTTTGACGCCGACGCTGAATAAGCCGGCTTGAATTAAAGCGCCCTAGGCGCTTTCTTGCTTGCCCGCAGCAGCTTCCCGCAGCTTGTCCTTCTTGCTTGGGCGCTTGCCCTTGATGCCGCCATTGGCGGTGGCCTCACCGGCCGGGTTCAAGGTCGCAATGGCCGCCTCGGTCGGCTCAAAGCCTGCCACCTGCTCGCGCGGCACCAGCATATGGTGGCGCTTTTCAATCAGCTTGAAATGCGCCTGGGTAGCCGCAGTGATAAAACTGATCGCCACGCCGCTTTCACCGGCACGCCCGGTGCGACCAATGCGGTGGGTGTAGTCAACCGCCGAGCGCGGCAAATCATAATTCACGACCACCGGCAATTGCGCGATGTCTATGCCGCGGGCCGCCACGTCCGTGGCGATCACCACCTGCAAGGCTTTGGCCTTGAAATCCTGCAACACCTGATGGCGCTTGCCCTGGCTCAGCTCACCATGAAAAGGCTCGGCCTCGATGTGGCATTTGCGCAGCTTGTCAGCGACGATTTCCGCGGCATGCTTGGTCGCGACAAAGACCAACACACGGCTCCATTTCTCGGTCTGCACCAGGTGGCGCAGCAGCTGGGTTCGGCGGCTGGGGTCTACTTCAATCGCGCGCTGGGTGATGTCGGGCTCGCCCTCGGGCTCGGCGACGACTTCAACCCGCAAGGGCTCGTGCAGCATGCTTTGGGCCAGTGCTTCAATCGCAGGGGCAAAGGTGGCTGAAAAGAACAGGTTTTGCCGCTTGGGTGAAAGCATGGCCACGATGCGGTTCAGTTCTTCGCCAAAGCCCAGATCGAGCAGGCGGTCTGCCTCGTCTAGCACCAGCGTCTTGACCTGTGCGAGGCTCAAGGCATTGTGGTCCAGCAGGTCTATCAGTCGCCCCGGCGTGGCCACCACGATGTCCGCACCACCGCGCAGATTCATCATTTGCGGGTTGATGGACACGCCGCCAAACACCACCGCAACCTTCACGCGCTGCGGCAGGTATTTGGCCAGGCTGACAATGGCTTCGCCGACCTGGGCTGCCAGTTCACGCGTGGGCACCAGAACCAGCCCGTGGACCTGGCGACGCGCGGCCGGCGGGCTGGTCTGTGCCTGGGCGATCTGCTGCAGCATGGGTAAGGCAAACGCCGCTGTTTTTCCCGAGCCGGTCTGGGCTGAGCCGATCACATCTCGACCCTGCAAAATAGCCGGAATCGCCGCGGATTGAATGGCCGTGGGCGCGAGATAGCCTTTTTCGGCGATGGCGCGCAGCAGTGCCGGCAAGGTGGCGGGGGAAAAGCCCAGTGTGGAAAATGGCATGAATGGGGCTTGCTAGCTCGGGTACGTTGAGAGGGTTGGGGCGACACGGCGCGCGGCAGATGCTTTTTAGATGCGCGTTTTCGCGCGCAGACTCGATGATCTGTCGCGGTCAATTTTAAGCCCATACCCCTGGCATGTGATTTGCCGGCAGGTCTGAGCCAGCTGGACTCTAAACTCATTGAATTAAAGCGCCTGTGAACAGGCGCGACTGGAGCGCGTTTGACCGCTGATCTTTTTGATGACTTGCCGCCAGTCCCGATGGCCAGACCCGATGTCGTGACTGTCGCTGCAGGCGTTTTTCTGCTGCGCGGCTTTGCGCGGGACCTTGATGTGGCTCTGCTGCAGGCGGTCGAGGAAGTGACGGCCATCTCGCCCCTGCGCCACTCGCTGACGCCCGGCGGTCAGGCCATGTCTTTGGCGATGAGCAACTGCGGCCCGCTAGGCTGGGTGTCCAGCCGTAGCGGCTACCGTTACGAAGCGCGAGACCCGATGACGGGCCAGCCTTGGCCGGCCATGCCAGCATCGCTGTCGGATCTGGCGCTACGCGCCGCAGCGCAGGCCGGTTTCGCGCACTTCAGACCGGACGCCTGCCTGATCAACCAGTACGCGCCTGGCAGCAAACTTTCATTGCATCAGGACAAGGACGAGGCCGATTTTTCGCAGCCCATCGTCTCGGTGTCCTTGGGCTTGCCCGCGGTTTTTCTGCTCGGCACGACGCAGCGGCGCGATCTTCCCCAACGTCTGCGGCTGATCCACGGTGACGTGCTGGTCTGGGGCGGCCCCGCACGATTGGCCTTCCACGGCGTGATGACGCTGTCCGACGGCGCGCATGCGCTGCTCGGACGTCGGCGCGTCAATCTGACCTTTCGCAAAGCCGCTTAGTTGAAAAAACAGGCTGCAGCGCCCGCTGAAAGGGCGCTAGATGCTATTTAAAGAGTAGCACGCATAAGCAAAGCAGAAAACAATTGTTGCCAAGAAGCGGCACTGCCGCGACACTCGCTGCCTATGAATTTAATCCACGCTCTCTCGAGGCGGGCAAAAAAGCCTTGTTCATGTTTCCTGCCGCAGCACGGCTGGCCACGACCGACTGCGGCCGCATGAGCGCTGAACAGAACACCCATGGCGTCGATTCTGCAGGTCAAGCGCCAAGTCCCGGCCATGTACTCCAAGCCAGTGCACTGACACTCAGCTACGGCGCCGGCAAGCCGGTTTTCTCAGACGTCTCGCTGCACATCGGGCAACAGGAAATTGTTTGCCTGCTGGGCGGCAGTGGCTGTGGAAAGTCAAGCCTGCTGAGGGTGCTCGGTTGCCTGGAAAACAGCGACAAGGTGCAGACCAGCGGCGACTTGCAGTTTCTTGGGCAGGCCTTGAGCGAGCCCCATCCTCGGACTGCACTGGTATTTCAGCAGCCAAGTTTGTTGCCCTGGCTGGACGCGGCAAAAAACGTCGGCTTTGGACTCGATTTTGCAAGTCAGCCCAAGATCGACGCACAGTCTTCTTCGCAGCGCGTTCAGGACGCGCTGTCTGCGGTCGGCCTGGACGGGCAGGGTGGGCTCTATCCGTCAGAGCTTTCCGGCGGCATGGCGCAGCGCGTGGCACTGGCCCGTGCGCTGGTGCGCGAGCCCATGCTGCTGCTGGCCGATGAGCCCTTTTCTGCGCTCGACGCCATCACGCGCGCCGAGATGCAGGAGCTGCTGGTCGATCTGGTGCACCGCTGGAAGACCGCCGCGCTGCTGGTAACCCACGATATTGATGAAGCCATTCTGGTCGGTGACCGCATCCTGCTGATGGGCGGCAAGCCGGGACAAATCGTGCGCGAATGGCGCGTGAACATTCCCCGCCCGCGTGAAGCTGACCCGGTTGCCGTGACCGCGCTGCGTCTGGACATCCTCACGGCGCTGCACAGCGTGCGTCACGGCCTGGCGCCGCAGGCTGAGGCGCTGAATTTTTCTATCTGAATCCCGAAAGTTATTTGTAATGAACAAGAGCTCAACTTCCTTGGCCGCTTCCGGCACTGTGCATGTCTGCGCCTCATCGGCGTGCGACTGCGGCCTGACGCGGCGCGACATGTTGCGCCTGACCGCGCTGGCCGGCGCCAGTGTTGCCGCGCAGCTGCTGAGGGCCGCAGACGCGCGTGCCCAGGCTTTCAAGGGCGATGACCAGCCTGTGAAAATTGGCTACCTGCCCATCACCGATGCCACGCCTTTGCTGGTGGCACACGGCCGCGGCCTGTTTGACAAGGAAGGCCTGCGCGCCGAAACACCACGCATGTTCCGCACCTGGGCTCAAATTGTTGAGGCCTTTGTCTCCGGCCAGGTCAATGTGATCCATCTGCTCATGCCGGCGACCTTGTGGGTGCGCTATGGCGCGAAATTCCCGTCCAAGGTGGTGGCCTGGAACCATGTCAACGGCTCAGCCCTGACGGTTGATCCGGCCATCAACAGTGTTGCAGAGCTGGGCGGGCGCACGGTGGCCGTGCCTTTTTGGTATTCGATCCACAACATCTTGCTGCAGCAAATGCTGCGCACCGAAGGTTTGACGGCCGTGACGCGCGCGCGCGGTGCGACCCTTGGGCCCAAGGAGGTCAACCTGGTGGTGTTGCCACCGGCCGAGATGGTGTCGGCGCTGGCGGGTAAATCAATTGCCGGTTTTATTGTTGCCGAGCCCTTCAATGCCGCAGCCGAGGTGGCCGGTATCGGCAAGGTGCTGCGCTTTTCCGGCGATCTCTGGAAGGACCATGCATGCTGCGTGACCTTTTTGGCCGAGCGCGACATCGTTGAGCGGCCGGAGTGGGCCCAGCGCGTGACCAATGCCATCGTCAACGCCCAACTCTGGGCGCGCAACAACCAGCTGCAGACCGTGCAGCTGCTGGCCAACAGCGGTGAACATCGCTACACGCCGCATAGCCAGCAGGTACTGGCAAAAGTTCTTGCTAGTACCGACTACGCCAGCTACGAGGCCAGCGGTGTCGTCCGTCACAAAGGCTGGCAACAGCGCCGCATCGACTTCCAGCCCTATCCCTATGCCTCTTACACAGAGCAACTGGTGCGGGCGATCAAGACCACGGCGGTTGAGGGCGACACGCGTTTTCTGCAGGCGCTCGAACCCAGCTTTGTCGCGGGTGATATGGTGGACGAGCGCTTTGTGCGCAAGGCCATCAATGCCGTCGGCGGTCCCCAGGCCTTTGGCGCGCCGGCCGATTTCAAGCGCCGCGAAGTCGTGCTGGGCTGACCCGTGGCAGCTCGTCGCGCTCTACTTCCCCTGATGGGCCTGTTGCTGATACTGGGCCTGTGGTCGATTGGCAGCATGCTGCTGATGCGTCGCACGCCGGTGGCTGCCGCTTTTGCGCCCATGCCTTCGCTGACCGCCTTGTGGCAGCTGCTGACCGGTGCGGACATCTGGCTGCACACGGTGCTGAGCTTGCAGCGCGTTGGCGTTGGCCTGCTGCTGGGCATCGTGTTTGGTGTGCCGCTGGGCATACTGACCGGCTTGTCGCGTGGTTTTTCACAAGCCAGCACACCGGTCTTCCAGTTTCTGCGCATGATCTCTCCGCTGTCGTGGATGCCGATTGCCGTGATGGTCCTGGGTGTGGGCGATGCGCCTGTGTATTTTCTGCTGGCGTTTGCAGCGGTCTGGCCGATCTTGCTCAGCACGGCTGCAGGTGTGGCCCAGATTGACAAGAATTGGCTGCTGCTGGCACGCAGTCTGTCCGCCACGCGGCGCGAAACCGTGCTGCGCGTGATCGTGCCGGGCATCACGGCGCACATCCTGACCGGCGTTCGGCTGGCCATAGGCATTATCTGGATAGTGCTGGTGCCCGCAGAGATGCTGGGCGTGTCTGCGGGTCTGGGCTACTTCATTCTTGACACGCGGGACCGGCTGGCCTATTCGGAGCTGATGGCCGTGATCGTGCTGATTGGCGCATTGGGCTACTTGCTGGACCATCTGGCGCGCTGGCTGCACGCGCGCTGGCTGCACGCCTGACGCGACAAGACCGCGGGGGCCGTGCTGTACGCGGCCTGTAGGGCAGACTTTCGGGGCAGCGTTAAAGCGCGCTTGCTGCCTGGGTCCTGCAGGTTCAGAATGAGCCTTCCACGGTCTGCTCCGGTCTTTTTTTAAAAGGGGTTTTTATGAGCCAGATAAAAATTGCTGTCATCGTCGGCAGCCTTCGCAAGGAGTCTTTCAATGACAAGCTCGCCAAGGCGCTGGAAAAGCTGTTTCCCGCAGACTTCAGCCTGAGTCATGTGCGCATTGATGACTTGCCGCTTTACAACCAGGACGATGATGGCCATCCGAGCGCGCAGGTCACTCGCCTGAAAAGCGAGATCAAGGCCGCTCAGGGCCTGCTGTTTTTCACGCCTGAATACAACCGCTCGATTCCCGGCGTGCTGAAAAACGCGATTGACCATGCGTCGCGGCCTTACGGCCAGAGCGCCTGGGACGGCAGGCCCGCAGGCGTGATCGGTGCATCGGTCGGCCCCATAGGCACGGCGCTGGCCCAGCAGCACCTGCGCAACATCCTGGCGTATCTGAATGTGCCCACGCTGGGTCAGCCCGAAGCCTTTATTCACAACAAGGAGGGGCTGTATGACGCGAACGGCGCTATTGGTGAAGCCAGCCTGAAGTTTTTGCAGAGCTGGGTTGATGCTTATGTGCAATGGGTCAAAAAACACCTCTGAGCCCAAATCGATGTTCCTGTCTGAATGACGCCCATGAAAAAGCCCGCTACAGCGGGCTTTTTTCTTAACTGGCGCCAGGCGCCCAGCTTCAGGCGGCCAGGCTGGCTTTGGCCTGGTTGGCCGCGTCCTGGGTATGGGCTGCGATTTCAAGGTTTGCGGCGCTCAAGGCTGCTGCCTTGGCCGCGTCGCCCATGGCCAGACCTTCGGCGCGCACGATGCGCACGTCGGTGATGCCCAGAAAGCCGAACACCGTCTTGAGGTAGCTTTCCTGGTGTTCCATGGCGTTGCCCGCATCGCTGGTGGAATAAGCGCCACCGCGGGTTGAGGCCACGATCACCGTTTTGCCGGTAGCCAGGCCGACGGGACCCTTGTCGGTGTAGCTGAAGGTGCGGCCGACCTGCGCGATGCGGTCAATCCAGGCCTTGAGCTGGCTGGGGATGGAGAAGTTGTAGAGCGGTGCGCCAATAACGATCACGTCGGAGGCCAGCAATTGCGACACCAGGGCCTCGGACACTGCATTTTCGCGCTGCTGGACTGCGCTCAACTCGGCTCCGGCAGGCAGGCGAAAACCGAGCGACTCGGCCGACAGGTGGTTGGGGGTGTCGACGGCGAGATCGAGGTAGCTGACTTCAGTGTCAGGCTTGGCCGCGCGCCATGAGGCGACGATTTGTGCCGTGAGTTGGCGGGAGACCGAGTTGCCACCCAGGATGCTGGAGTCGATGTGAAGAAGCTTGCTCATGGTGAATACCTTGGAGTAGTGGGTTAAAAAAACAGAGAGGGGGTGTTTTGGCGGCCAGCAGCGTGAAGCGCACGAACCGAGACAAAACCCGAGCTTCGATTGTGGCAATGAGTCGATTGTTTGATAAGCTCGCAAATTTGAGATTGATTGTCCTGAATATAGGACGATGAAGCGCGCAAACCCATGGAGTAGATTGATGCAGGACTTGAACGACATGCTGTATTTCGCCGAAGTGGCTGAGCGAGGTGGCTTCGCGGCGGCGGGTCGGGCGCTGGGTTTACCCAAGTCAAGGCTGTCGCGCCGGGTCGCCGAACTGGAGGCGCAGCTCGGTGTGCGCTTGTTGCAGCGCACCACACGCAAGCTGTCGCTCACGCAAGCCGGCGAGCTTTATCTCGGCCACTGTGCAGCCATGCGCGATGAAGCGCTGGCGGCGGCAGACGCCGTGGCGAAGATGCAGGTCGAGCCTCGCGGCACTTTGCGCATCAGCTGCCCGGTCACGCTCGCACAAAGCACGGTGGGCTACCTGGTGCCGCGCTACCTGGCCATGCATCCACACGTCAAGCTCGACATGCGCGTGACCAACCGGGTGGTGGATCTGGTCGAGGAGGGCATAGACATCGCCTTGCGCGTGCGCCCCACACTGGACGACAGCGGCAGCCTGGTGGTCAAACAGCTGGGCGCCTCGGTGGGTTACCTGCTGGCCAGCCCGGCGCTGCTCAAGCGTCAGGGCCAGCCCGCCAGACCCGAGGATCTTCAGCAGCTGGACACCATTGCGATGTCGTCCAATGACGGGCGCAGCAGCTGGGAGCTGGTGGGGCCGCAAGGGCAGGCCTTTGTGTTTCAACACCAGCCGCGCTACGTGGCCGATGATCTGCAGACCCTCAAGCTGGCCATGCTGGCCGGAACCGGCATTAGTTTTTTGCCCGAGATGCTGAGCAAAGCCGAGTTGCAGGCGCAATTGCTGGTGCCGGTCTTGCCGGGCTGGACGCTCAAGCCAGGCATGCTGCACGCCGTGTTCCCCTCACGCCGTGGCCAGGTGCCGGCGGTGCGCAGTTTCCTGGACTTTCTCGGTGAATGTCTGCAAGGCGATCAATTGCTTTGAATGCAGCCTTTGCTGCCTGGGTGAATTTGCTTTTAATTTGATAGCAGCTCGCGACCGTCAATAAAGCCCAGAAAGCGTATTCGGATCAAAAACGCCAAAACAGGCGCTGACGGCTTTCAGGGTATGGGCCGGTGGTGACGGGTATCTATATTCAATTAATTGCATAAATTAAGAGATATATATTCTTTTGAGTTTTAACTCTTGCTCTTCACAATGCGTGCTTAGACGCTTTTGACGCGTCGCCACTCATCAGGAGCACAGCATGACAACACTCAGATTGGGCGACATCGCCCCGGACTTCACGCAGGACTCGACGGCAGGCAAGATTTCCTTCCATCAGTGGGCTGGTGATTCATGGGTGGTGCTGTTTTCACACCCGGCTGACTTCACGCCGGTGTGCACCACCGAACTGGGCAAAACCGCGGCCCTGAGCGCCGAATTTGCCAAACGCCATGTCAAACCCATTGCCGTCAGCGTTGACCCGCTCGATTCGCACACCCAATGGGTCAACGACATCAACGAGACGCAAAACACCACGGTCAACTTCCCCATCCTGGCCGACGCTGACAGGACTGTGGCGAATCTTTACGACATGATTCACCCGAACGCGTCCACCACGGCAACGGTGCGCAGTGTCTTCATCATCGACCCGAAAAAGGTGATCCGCACCACCTTCACTTACCCCGCGAGCACTGGCCGCAACTTTGACGAGATTTTGCGCGTCATCGATTCACTGCAGCTCACCGACGGCTACAAGGTGGCCACGCCGGTGAACTGGAAAGACGGCGACGACGTGATCATCGTGCCCAGCCTGCAGGACCCGGCCGAGCTGGCGCAGCGCTTTCCAAAGGGTTTCAAGGCCGTGAAGCCTTACCTGCGCATCACGCCGCAGCCGAATAAATGATGCCCCCACGTTCGTCGCTTCGCGTACTTCACTGCCCCCCGAGGGGGCTGTGCTTGCTTGGGGCGGCCCGGCGCGGCGCACTTCCATTTCTTTTTAGGTAATACCACTGTGCGTTTCGTTATCGTCCCCGGCTGGCGCGACTCCGGCCCCGGCCATTGGCAAAGCCTGTGGGCTGAGCAGCTCGATGGCGCGGTGCGCGTGCAGCAGGACGACTGGGTCTCACCGGCGCGCAATGCCTGGGTGGCTTCGATCGCCAAAACAATACTCCAGCAAAACGAGCCGGTGGTGGTGATTGCGCACAGCTTGGGCTGCATCGCGACCACGCACTTGCCGCCAGACGCCGCCGCGTGCATTCAAGGTGCCTTGCTGGTGGCTCCGGCTGACCCGGAGCGACGCGCAATATTGAGTGACTTTGCGCCCGTGCCTTACCAGCCGCTGCCTTACCGCAGCGTGCTGGTGGCCAGCAGCAACGACCCGTTTTGCCCGGTGCGGCTGGCCGGCGCTTATGCGCGGGCCTGGGGCAGTGAGTTTGTACGCATGCAAAACGCCGGGCATATCAACATCGAGTCAGGCCACGGCGAATGGCCGCTAGGCGTGGCCTTGCTGCAGTCGCTGGCCGGGCATGTGTCGCTCGCGGCAAGCAGTGCCCATTTTTCATCTTCTTCATCTACCTTCGGATCCCTGGAAACTGCATGACTTCAAAAATAAAAACGGCCCTTGCGGTGCTGGCATTCGCTGCCAGCGGCATGGCTTCAGCACAAACGCTGCTCAACGGCTCATACGACGTGGCACGCGAGTTCTACAAGGACTACAACGCCGCATTCATCGCCCATTACAAAAAGACCACCGGCAAGGACATCAAGGTTGACCAGTCGCACGGTGGCTCGAGCGCCATTGCGCGTTCTGTCGCTGACGGTCTGGATGCTGACGTGGTCACCATGAACACCTCCACCGACATCGACTTTCTTGCCAGCGTCGGCTTGGTTGCCAAAGACTGGCCGAAAAAATTCCCCGGTAATGCCTCGCCCACCACATCGACCATGCTGTTTCTGGTGCGCAATGGCAACCCCAAACGCATCAAGGACTGGGATGACCTGATCAAGCCCGGCATTCAGGTCATCGTGGTCAACCCCAAGACCGGCGGCAATGGCCGCTACGCCTATCTGGCGGCCTGGGGTTATGCGAAGAAGACGGGTGCCACCGATGCGCAAGCGGCAGAGTTTGTCGGCAAGCTCTACAAGAATGTGCCGGTGCTGGGCAAGGGCGGGCGCGATGCGACCACCGTGTTCCTGCAGCGCAATATTGGCGACGTGTTGATCACGTTTGAATCCGAAGTGCTGTCGGTCAACAAGGAGTTTGGCGAAGGCAAGGTAGACGCCATCTACCCGTCCATCAGCATCGTGGCAGAAAACCCCGTGGCCGTGATTGAACGCACGGTGGCCAAAAAAGGCACGGCTGAATTGGCCAAGGCTTACCTGGATTACCTTTATTCAGAAGAAGGTCAGGAGATCGCCGCACGCCACGCGCTGCGTCCACGTTCGGCGACAGTGCTGAAAAAATACGCCACCACCTTCAAGCTGCTGCAACTGTTTACGGTGCAGGAGATGTTTGGCTCATTGGGTGAGGCGCAGAAAGTCCACTTCAACGACGGTGGCCAGTTCGACAAGCTCTACACGGTGAAGTAGTCCATGACCGCCTTGTCTTCAATTGCGCCACCCTCGGCGGTGGTGCCGGGTCAGCCCGTGGGCGATAAAAGGTCGACCAGACGTGTGTTGCCCGGCTTTCATCTGACGCTGGGTTACACGGTTTTGTACCTGAGCCTGATCGTGCTGATCCCGATCTCGGCGCTGTTCTTCAAGACTTTCACGCTGAGCTGGGAGCAGTTCCTGGCCGCTGTGACCTCGCCGCGTGTGATGGCGTCCTACCGCCTGACCTTTGGCGCTTCGCTGATCGCCGCGCTGGTCAATCTGATCTTTGGCCTGTTGCTGGCCTGGGTGTTGGTGCGCTACAAGTTCCCCGGTAAAAAGATTGTTGATGCGCTGGTCGATTTGCCGTTTGCGCTACCCACGGCTGTTGCCGGCATCTCGCTGACCGCGTTGCTGGCCGGCAATGGCTGGATTGGCCAGTACCTCGAACCCATGGGCATCAAGCTGGCCTTCACACCTGCCGGTGTGGTGATTGCGCTGATCTTTATTGGCCTGCCCTTTGTAGTGCGCACCGTGCAGCCCGTGCTTGAAGACTTTGAAAAAGAGCTTGAAGAAGCGGCCACTTCGCTGGGCGCCACGCGCCTGCAGATTTTCAACAAAGTCATATTGCCGCACATCGCGCCTGCGCTGCTTACAGGCTTTGCCATGGCGTTTGCGCGTGCGATTGGTGAATATGGCTCGGTGATTTTCATTGCCGGCAACATGCCCATGATTTCAGAAATCACGCCGCTCATCATCATTGGCAAGCTGGAGCAATACGATTATGCAGGCGCTACCGCCGTCGCGGTGGTGATGTTGGTGATGTCCTTTGTGCTCTTGCTGGTCATTAACGCACTGCAAGCCTGGCAACGTCGCAACACAGGAGCACCCGCATGAAACAGCCCAACAGGCCGGACATTGGCGCGCTGCCGCAGCCCTCCACAGGCAATGTGATTCGCCGCAAGCAGATCAACATTACCGAAGCGCCGTGGGTGCGCTACACCTTGACGGGTATTGCGCTGCTGTTTGTTTTCCTGTTTCTCATTTTGCCTTTGGCCGCCGTGTTCACCGAAGCCTTGCGCAAGGGTTTGGGTGCTTACCTGGCGGCCTTGCAGGAGCCTGACGCCTGGAGCGCCATCGAGCTCACGCTGATCGCCGCAGCGGTCGCCGTGCCGCTCAATCTGGTGTTTGGTGTGGCTGCCGCCTGGGCGATTGCCAAGTACGAGTTTCGCGGCAAGTCTTTTTTGACGACGCTGGTGGATCTGCCGTTTTCTGTCTCGCCCGTCGTGGCCGGCCTGATCTACGTGCTGATGTTTGGCGCCCAGGGCTGGTTCGGGCCGTGGCTGCAGGCGCATGACATCAAGATCATTTTTGCCGTGCCCGGCATTGTGCTGGCGACCGTGTTTGTGACTTTCCCGTTTATCGCACGTGAACTGATCCCGCTGATGCAGGCGCAGGGCAATGACGAAGAGCAGGCCGCGATCGTGCTGGGCGCGACCGGCTGGCAAACCTTCTGGCATGTGACCCTGCCCAACATCAAGTGGGGCCTGATTTACGGCGTCATCTTGTGCAACGCACGGGCCATGGGCGAGTTTGGCGCGGTGTCGGTGGTGTCAGGCCACATACGCGGGCAGACCAATACCTTGCCGCTGCACGTCGAGATTTTGTACAACGAATACCAGTCGGTCGCCGCCTTTGCCGTGGCCTCGCTGCTGGCCATTCTTGCGCTGGTCACGTTGGTTATCAAATCGGTCGCCGAATGGCGCCATGAAGTGGAAATGATGGCTGCAGCAGACCTGCCGCCAGAGCAGCCGCGCGCAGCCGCACCTGTCATCGCCGCGCGCTAACTGCCGCCCAAAGGAAAAACACCATGAGCATAGAAATACGCAAGGTCAGCAAACAATTCGGTAACTTTCAGGCGCTGAGCGACGTCAGCCTGGACATCCATTCGGGCGAACTGGTCGCGCTGCTCGGCCCCTCGGGCTGCGGCAAGACCACCTTGCTGCGCATCATCGCCGGTCTGGAAACAGCTGACCGCGGCAATATTTTCTTTAGCGGCGAAGACACCACCGATGTGCACGTGCGCGAGCGGCAGGTGGGTTTTGTGTTCCAGCATTACGCGCTGTTCCGCCACATGACGGTGTTTGAAAATGTCGCCTTCGGCCTGCGCATGAAACCGCGCAGCCAGCGGCCCAGCGAGGCGCAGATCAAGGAGAAAGTGCACTCACTGCTGAATCTGGTGCAGCTCGACTGGCTGGCTGACCGCTTCCCGTCGCAGCTGTCTGGCGGCCAGCGTCAGCGCATCGCACTGGCGCGCGCGCTGGCGGTCGAGCCCAAGGTGTTGCTGCTCGACGAACCCTTTGGAGCGCTAGACGCCAAGGTGCGCAAGGAGTTGCGCCGCTGGCTGCGTCGTCTGCATGAAGACCTCAATGTGACCAGTATTTTTGTCACGCACGACCAGGAAGAAGCGCTTGAAGTGGCCGACCGCGTGGTGCTCATGAACCAGGGCAAGGTCGAACAGATAGGCTCACCGCAGCAAGTCTGGGACCATCCGGCCAGCCCCTTTGTCTATGGTTTTCTGGGCGACGTCAATCTGTTTCATGGCCGCGCACATGAAGGCGAAGTGCAACTCGAAGGCATGCGCATTGATTCACCCGAGCACGCTGGTGCGCAGGACGCCAGGGCCTTTGCCTATGTGCGCCCGCATGACTTTGACGTGCAGCGTTATGCACCAGGTGCGCAAGGCATCGTGGCGCAACTGAGCCGCGCCATTGTCATAGGCCCGACCGCCAGGCTGGAGCTGGTGCCCCAAGAGCAAAAGCAGACAAGCCAGGGTTCGGACGAAGGGCTGATTGAAGTGCAGATAGCTGCGCAGCAATACAAGGACATGGGCCTGCGCGAAGGCGAGATGCTGGTCCTGACGCCGCGCAATGTGCGCGTGTTTGTGGAGGAGGGGGCGGGAATTTGAGGCCTGGCCAACAATCTGCTTCATGCCGCAAGCAGAACAAGGCCGCAGATACAGACCGCAGATACGTCTGAGGGGAACTAATCCCTCCCCAGCATCACGAACCATCAGACAATCCATAAAATCGGTCAACAAAGAGGGATTTAGATGTTCTTGAAATATTTCGACGCCGTGCCGCGCCGCTTGCTCGCGCTGACGGCTGTGCTGTGTGTGGCCATGCTGGCCTTTGGCCTGTACCTGCAGCATGTGGTGGGTCTGGAGCCTTGCCCGATGTGCATAGTTCAGCGTTACGCGCTGGTGTTGGTGGCGATTGTTTGCAGCCTGACGGCGTTCGCCAAAAGCCGGGGCGTGCTGATGGGCGGCTCGGCGTTGACGCTCGTCATTGCCGGTTTCGGCGCTTTTGTTGCTGCCCGCCAGAGCTTTTTGCAGTGGTTTCCGCCGGAATTCGCGTCCTGCGGCCGTGACCTCTACGGAATGATTGAAACCTTTCCGCTCAAGCGCGCCATCCCCATGATCTTCAAGGGCAGCGGCGACTGCACCAAGATTGACTGGACTTTCCTGGGCGGCTCGATTGCCAACTGGTCGTTTGTCTGCTTTGTCGGCATTGGTTTGGTGATGCTGGTGCTGATCGTGCGCCAGGCCCAAAAACGCTAGGCACGCAGGCTGTCCAGTCCAAAGCGCCAGGCCGCAAGGCCTTGGCGCTTTTTTATTTTCTTTAACGTAATCAGTCACTTGAGCGCTGAAGCGCTGACCAGCCAGAGTCTGCTGCAAGGGTATTGCGACCACACTTCAATCCGGTCATATACTGTACGTAAATACAGTATTTGCACAGATTCAAGATGCCAGCCATGCTTTCCTCAACCCCATCGTCCCGCACGCTGCCGGCGCTTGCCGCCCAGCTTGCCAACACCCATGTCTGGCGTGCCGGCGAGCTCGGCAGCGCCAGTCTGCAGGTGGTGGACACAGCTTATGCCGCGCTCAATGCCGTCCTGCCCGGCGGTGGCTGGCCGCTGGGGGCGCTGGTTGAAGTCTTGCAGCCGCAGGCGGGCCAGCATGAATGGGGTTTGATCGCGCCAGCACTGGCCAGCCTACAGGCCCAGGCACCTGCGAAATTGATGCTGCTGGTAGGGCCGCCTTATCTGCCGTTTGGCCCGGCATTGGGCGCGCGCCAGCTCGACCTGCAGCGGCTGCTATGCGTGCGCGCCGGGCAGGGCCAGGCGCCCGCGCTGCTTTGGGCCACGCGCGAGGCCCTGCAATGCGCCGACGTGGCTGCCGTGCTGGCCTGGCTGCCCGATGCCAGAAGCGCGCATTTGCGCCGCCTGCAGATTGCCGCGCATGCGCATGGCAAGCTGCTGTTTGTTTTCAGGCCATTGCGGGCGCAAAACGAGTCATCGCCCGCACCGCTGCGCCTGCGGCTTGAAGGCGCGGCCGGTGACGCCGGCAACTTGCTGGTCCATGTGCTCAAGCGCCGCGGCCCGCCGCTGGCTGCACCCTTGCTGCTCGACACCCGGCCGGCGCGGCTGTCGGCGCTGCTGTCCGCCAGCCGCGAGCGGGCGCGCCGCCAGCGCGAAGAGCTTGCGCCTTTGCTGCCTTCGTTTGTTTCGCAGCTTGCCACTTCACCGCAAAGTCCCATCCATGCGCTGCTGGATCGCATTGCACATCTCGATCACCACTGAGGCCGGGGCGGCGGTGCTGGACGACAGCGCAGCGCAGCAGGCGGTGGCCAGCCTGGCGCTGGGCCTGACGCCGCGCGTGGCGCTGGTGGACGAAGCCGTGCTGCTGGACGTGACGGCCAGCCTGCGCCTGTTTGGCGGGCTGGCGCGGCTGATGCAACTGCTGGAGCAACGCCTGGCGCATTTCTTCAAGCAAAATAGCCTTGTAGCGACCGTCCGGCGTGCGCAAGGTGCTACATCTTTGATAGCGATTGGACGCCTGCGCTCATTCGGCGACCAGGCTGACGGCGTGAAAAAACGCGTGGCTGATCTGCCCATGCACACGCTCACGGCCGCCCGCCGGCATCTGGGCGTGCTGGAGCGTATCGGCTGCCGCAGATGGGACGACTTGCTGCGTTTGCCGCGCGACGGTGTGGCCAGGCGCTTTGGCGCGGAGCTGCTGGCGGCGCTGGACCGCGCGCGCGGCAGCGCATCGGATGACTATGTGTGGCTGGTGCTGCCCGAGCATTTTGAGGAAAAGCTCGAACTCGACGCCCTGGTGACGCACGCGCCGGCGCTGATGGCCGGTGTGGAGCGCTTGCTGGTGCGCCTGCAGGCCTGGCTGCTGGGCCGACAGAGCGGGCTGAGTGCGCTCAGGCTGACCTGGCACCTGGACAAGCGCCGCGATGTGGCGCCCACCGGCGAGCTCGAGATACGCACCGCCCAGCCCGCGCAGGATTTGCGGCACGTGGCGCGGCTGCTGTCCGAGCATCTGGCGCAGCAACAGCTGCCCGCGCCTGTTCACAGCTTGACGCTGCAGTCGCTGGTGACCGAAGTCCTGGTCGATTCGGCCGCAGCCACCGGCAGCCTGCTGATGGAGACGCGCCAGCAGGGCGACAGCGCGGTGGAACTGGTCGAGCGTTTGAGCGCGCGCCTGGGTGATGCCCAGGTGCAGGCCTGGCAAGCCTGCGCCGACCACAGACCCGAGCAGATGCAGCGCTGGGTGCCGGCCCGGTCTGCTATTAAATCAATAGCTGGTAGCGCTCGTTCCACGGCCGCAAAGAGTATTAAACGCTTGCAAGACGCAGACGCCCCCAGAACCGAAGCCCTGTACCCGAGCTGGTTGCTGCCCGAGCCGCTGCAGCTCGCCACTCTAGGCAACAGCCCGGTTTACCAGGGCAAGCTGGTGCGTCTGACCGGGCCGCAGCGGCTGGAAGCGGCCGAATGGCTGCTGCCCGATGCTGCGGCTGCGCGTTCCGGCCTGTCTGCCAAGCCCTGGGCGCTGCGTGACTACTTCATCTACCGCAGCCAGCAGGGCAGCCTGCTGTGGATTTACAGCGAACGCCTGGTGGCCACGCCCGAGGCCGTGCAGCAGCGCGCCTGGTATCTGCATGGTTTTTTTGCCTGAATGGCCTGAGGTGATGCGCGCGCCGGCCCCCCAGCTTCCCGACTATGCAGAGCTGCATGCGCTGAGCAACTTCAGCTTGCAGCGCGGTGCCTCGCACGCGCAGGAGCTGGTCGAGCGCGCCTTCAAGCTCGGCTACAAGGCGCTGGCGATCACCGACGAGTGTTCGGTCGCCGGTGTGGTGCGCGCCCATGTAGAGGCCAAGGCGCTGGGGCTCAAGTTGCTGCCGGGCGCCGAGTTTTTGGTTGCGGCCGAGTACGCTTTTCGTCTGGTCGTGCTGCCTCATAACGCCCAAGGCTGGGGCAATCTTTGCGAGTTCATCACCAGCGCCAGACAGGCCGGTGACATTCAAGAAAAAGGCAGCTACCGGGTGGCGCTGGGCGAGACTGACTTTTCAGTGCTTACAGATTGCGAAGTGCTGCTGTCGCCATTACCGGATGCTATCAATACAGAAGCGCTTTGCGCCCATGCCGATTGGGCTACAGGGATTTTTGGCATGCATTGCTGGCTTGCCGTCGAGTTGCTGCAGGGTCTGGACGACGCGCTGCGCCTGCAGCAGTTGCAGCAGGTGGCGCAGCGCAGCGGCATACAGCTGGTGGCTGCCGGCAGCGTGCTGATGCACAAACGCTCGCGCAAGCCGCTGCACGACATGATGACGGCCATACGGCTGGGCCGGGTGGTGCACGCCTGTGGCTTTGAACTGCAGGCCAATGCCGAGGCGCACCTGCGGCCGCGCATGCGGCTGGCCGACATTTACCCGGCGGCACTGCTGCGCGCCACACTGGAGGTGGCGGCGCGCTGCAGCTTCAGCCTCGACGAGATACGCGATCTGTACCGGTATCCGCAGCAGGGCATCGTGCCCAGCGCCGAAACGCCGGCGCAGTGCCTGCGGCGCCTGGTCGCCGAGGGCGCGAAAAAACGCTATCCGCACGGCCTTGACGCCAAAGTCCAGCTTCAGCTTGAAAAGGAACTCGCGCTGATCGAAGAGTTGGGTTACGAGATGTACTTCATCACCGTGCATGACATCGTGCGCTTTGCCAACACGCAGCAAATCCTCTGTCAGGGGCGCGGCTCGGCCGCCAACTCGGCGGTCTGCTTCTGCCTGG
The DNA here is from genome assembly GCA_947443645.1 of Comamonadaceae bacterium. Classification (GTDB taxonomy): domain Bacteria; phylum Pseudomonadota; class Gammaproteobacteria; order Burkholderiales; family Burkholderiaceae_C; genus Polaromonas. Next base: position 135,366 of record CANEXF010000004.1, read on the forward strand.
GTGTGACGGCCGTCAACCCGCTCGAGAGCGAACTGCTGTTCGAGCGCTTCATCAGCCGTGAACGCAGCGAGCCGCCCGACATTGACGTGGATTTTGAGCACCAGCGGCGTGAGGAGGTCATCCAGTACATCTACGGCAAATACGGCCACGACTGCGCCGCGATTGCCGCCACCGTCACCAGCTACCGGCCGCGCAGCGCGATTCGTGACGTTGGCAAGGCGTTGGCGATAGCGCCTGAACTGGTAGAGCAGTTTGCCAAAGAGCATTTCTGGTTTGACGGCAGCCAGGCGCTGAAAGAAAAACTCAAGGAAGCCGGCCTCGAAAGCCAGGCCGGGCCGGTGCTGCAGTGGCTTGAGCTGTCGGCGCAACTGATAGGGTTTCCGCGCCATCTGGGCCAGCATGTGGGCGGCTTTGTGCTGACCCAGGACAAGCTCACTCGGCTGGTGCCGGTGCAGCCTGCAAGCATGGAAAACCGCCGCATCATCCAGTGGGACAAGGACGATCTGGACGCCATAGGCCTGCTCAAGGTCGATGTGTTGGCGCTCGGCATGCTGTCGGCCATCAGGCGCTGCCTTAGCCTGGTGAACCAGACGCGCGGCAGTGGTCTTGAAATGCACACGGTTCCACTGGCTGATGTGCAGACCTACGACATGATTTGCGAGGCCGACACCGTGGGCGTGTTCCAGATCGAAAGCAGGGCGCAGATGAGCATGCTGCCACGTCTGCAACCCCGCAACTATTACGACCTGGTGGTGCAGGTAGCCATCGTGCGGCCAGGGCCGATTCAGGGCGGCATGGTGCCCCCCTACCTGAAGGCGCGCGAGACGCTGCGCCTTGGCGGTGAGGTGGTGCCCGAGTACCCTGCGCTCAATCCGGCGCTTGAACGCACGCTGGGCATACCGATTTTCCAGGAACAGGTGATGCAGATCGCCATGATTGCGGCCGACTTCACGCCTGGCGAAGCTGACGAGCTGCGTCGCTCCATGGCGGCCTGGAAGCGCAAGGGCGGCGTCGAGCGTTTTCACGACCGTCTTGTGAACGCCATGCTTAAAAATGGCTACAGCCCGGAGTTTTCCGAGCGCATCTTCAACCAGATCAGGGGCTTTGGCGAGTACGGCTTCCCCGAAAGTCACGCCGCCAGTTTTGCCAAGCTGGTTTATGTGAGCTGCTGGCTCAAGTGCCATGAACCGGCCTGTTTTCTGGCCGCGCTCATCAACTCGCAGCCCATGGGCTTTTACACCCCCTCACAGCTGGTGCAGGACGCGCGCAAGCATGGGGTCGAGGTCCGCGCGGTCGATGTCATGCACAGTTACTGGGACTGCACGCTGGAGCCGGCCAGCGCTGCAGCCTTGATGCCCCAGTACCCCGGCATCCATGCGGCGCAACCCGCCGTTCGCCTGGGCCTGCGCCTGGTTGCCCGCCTGTCCGAAGCTGCCGCGCGGTGCATAGTGCAAGCCCGCGCGCAAGCGCCTTTCGCGTCCACCGAAGACCTGGTTTCGCGCGCGCATTTGGGCACGCTGGAGATCAACGCGCTGGCGGCTGCCGATGCACTGATGCAACTGGCCGGCCACAGGCGCCAGCAGGTGTGGCAGGCCTCGGCCATCAAGCCGGCGCCGCTGCTGCTCAAATCTGTGCCCACACATGAGGCCGCGCTTGCATTGCCCGACACGCCCGAAGGCGAAAACATATTGTTTGACTACCGGTCCACCGGGCTCACGCTCAGGCGCCATCCGCTGGCCCTGCTCAGGCCGCGCCTGGCCAGGCGTGGCCTGCTCAACGCGGCTGAACTACAGACCTTGCCTGACGGCGAAGAGGTGGCGGCCTGCGGCATCGTGACCTTGCGCCAGCAGCCGCAAACCGCCAAGGGCACGATCTTCATGACGATTGAAGATGAAACCGGTTCGGTCAATGTGATTGTCTGGAAGTCCGTGCGCGAGGCACAGCGCGGCGAGGTCCTGCATGCCCGCTTGCTGGCTGTTTATGGGCTGTGGCAACGCAGCGAGGAGAGCGGCAGGGACAAAGGTTTTGGCGCCGTTCGCAACCTGGTGGCGTACCGACTGGAAGACCTCACGCCGCTGCTTGGAAGGCTGGCAAGTGAAAGTCGGGATTTTCATTAAACGCCTGGTGGCAGACGCAAATCGCGGTACTCAATTTAGAAAAAAGGTTTCACTTTCAGGGCGATTTTCTTTTGTCTGTGCCAAACACACGGTCCCAAAAAGAAGTCGTCACCCCGTAGCAACCGGCCGGGCCATGGCGCTGATGGTGCAGCGCGTGCCAGTGTTTGCGTTGCCGCAACCAGGCACGGCTTGCTCCCCAATGGTGGGTGGCGTGGTGGGTGATAGCGTAGGCCAGATATCCGCTCAGAACGCCCAGCGTGAAGGCGCTGGCCCACCACAGGTTGCTCATCAGCCTTGCAGGCAGAAAAACCAGCGTGAAAATAAGCGTTGCACTCAAAACGGTGGGCGCATAGATGAGCGCTGTTGGCCTTCTGTGGTGCTCCGCATGCCAGCTTTTGAACGGCTGCACACCATGCAGTATGAAGCGGTGCAACAAGTATTCGATGAGTGACCAGCTCGCCAGACCGGCGACGCTGATGGCGGCTATTGGAATTGACTGCGCACGCGGGCTTTGCATCGCCAGAAAGCCGCTCAGCAAGGTAATTACGCAGCCATAAAGCGCGAAGTCCGCACGGTAAGCCGCCCGGCTGTGTTCCAGCGTGAAGATCCCCATATTTGTGCCCCGCCTTGTTTTGAATAGCCCTGGATCGGCCATTCTGACCATTCCGTCAAGCGGCGTCTAGAGACCTGGCCAGTCTGGTTTTAAAAGTCTGTGCGACAGCACGCATTTGAAATGCGAAATTAAATCTCAAAAAGCGAAACTTTTTCCCACCTCAACTGACTGCACCAAGCCAGGCACCCACGCCCGAGGTGATCAGCATCGCCAGCGCGCCCCAAAAGGTCACGCGCCAGGCGCCTGTCAGTGCAGCTGCGCCGCCTACCTTTGCTGCGATGGCACCGAGCAGGGCCAGAAAAAACAGTGCGCTGGCAGATACCCAGAAAATCAGGCTTGTTGCCGGAACCAGATAACTCACGAGCAGGGGCAGGGCGGCGCCCAACGCGAAGCTCGCAGCTGACGCGGCCGCGGCCTGAAGCGGCCGGGCGCTAAAAGCCTCGGAAATACCCAGCTCATCGCGTGCATGGGCAGCCAGAGCGTCATGCGCCGTCAACTGATCCGCCACTTGTTGCGCCAGCTCGGGCTCCAGGCCACGTGCGATGTAGATGGCGGTCAGTTCACGCTTTTCACTCAGGGGGTCGGTTTCGAGTTCCTTGCGTTCGCGCGCCAGATCGGCGTTTTCTGTATCGGCCTGCGAGTGAACCGACACATACTCACCGGCTGCCATGGACATCGCGCCGGCGACCAGTCCTGCAACGCCTGTCAGCAGGATGCTGCTCTGGCTCGCATGGGCCGCTGCAACGCCGACCATCAGGCTGGCGGTGGAAACAATCCCGTCATTGGCGCCCAGTACCGCCGCCCTGAGCCAGCCAACGCGGTCTGTCCTGTGACGTTCGATATGCCTCATCTTGCGTGCGCTCTGCAAACAAGGCGGGCCATCATTTGCGGCCTCCAAGCATGCGTTGCAGGGTGTTATCGCGCACGATGTAGTGGTGGTACAGGGCCGCTACTGCATGCAGGCCGACGAGAAAATAGCCTGCAGTGGCGCCGGTCTCATGAATATCCTTGATCCAGCTGGCCGCCTGGCGGTTTTCTGCCATCAGGGACGGTAACTGGAGTCCGAAAAATGGCACGGGCTGTCCTTTGGCGCTCAGAAGCAGCCAACCCAACACCGGCAAACCTGCCATCAGCAGATAAAGCGCCACTTTCATGAATTGCGCCAGGCGCATTTGCCAAAGAGACGGTTCTGGCGTGATCGGCGGGGCCTGGCCTGCCAGGTTGATCGCAAGGCGAATCCAGACCAGCAGAAAAACGGACAGGCCGAGCATGTAATGCCAGGTTTTCAGTGCCTCGCGGGTATCACTGCCTTTGGGAAAGCTGCCCCTGAACTCCATGCTGGCATAAACCGCAACCAGTAAAAGCAGCATGAACCAGTGCAAACCTATGGATAACAGCCCGTAGCGGTCTTTGACATTATTTGATTTCATGGGTGCGCTCCAGAGGTAGGAAAAAGACGGACGGGAATGTTTTTTTGAGTGCATTGCTCATGTTCGTGTTGAAGGTAGGAACGCTTCATCTTGGCACGAATGTCCCAGTTCAATGTTTGCGCTGCATCAAGCTGCAGGCACTGAAACCTCCGCGCAGGTCACGACTACGATGCCATCGGGCTTGTGGTGATTGATGGCGTTGTACAGCAGCTTGATTATTAGCTGCTTGGCCCGGGTCCGGTCGACCTTCACGACGTAGCTGCTCGCAGCTCGGGAAAGCGCATGCTGATGCTGCGCTTTTTTTTGCTTGCGGCTCGATCATGGCCTCGCACGCCTGCAAGACGCAATCAGTGCCGGTCGCGTATTTCGTTGATCAGGTTTGGAACACGCCAGCCGGCCAGAAAAATCTTGTCTATGCGACGATATTGATAGTAATTCGCGGCGCCCGGCCTGCTTAAAACAGCACCCGACTGCGTATCGTGCCCGGCACTTCGGCGAGTTTGGCCAGCGCCACGTCGGAATGGGCTGCATCAATGTCAATCACCACGTAACCAATGGCTTCGTTGGTCTGCAGGTATTGCGAGGCAATGTTGATGTGGTTGACGCCAAACACCTTGTTGATCTCCGACAGCACACCGGGCACGTTGCGGTGTATGTGCAGCAAGCGGTGCTTGCCCGGATGGGCCGGCAGCGCCACTTCCGGAAAGTTGACAGACGAGGTCGAGGTGCCGTTGTCGCTGTACTTGACCAGCTTTTCGGCCACCTCAATGCCTATGTTTTCCTGTGCTTCCATGGTTGAGCCGCCTACATGCGGCGTCAAAATGACGTTGTCCAGTCCGCGCAAGGGGGATTCGAACAGGTCCTTGTTGCTGCGCGGCTCCACTGGAAAAACGTCAATCGCGGCGCCCAGCAGTTTTTTCTGGCGCAAGGCTTCGGCCAGCGGCGCTATTTCGACCACCGTGCCGCGCGAGGCATTGATGAATACGCTGCCGGGCTTCATAGCTGCAATCTGCGCCGCGCCTATCATCCACTGCGTGGCCTGGGTTTCCGGCACGTGCAGGCTGACAACATCGGACAGTGCAAGTAAATCGTTCAAGTCGGAAATCTGCCTGGCATTGCCCAGCGCGAGTTTGGTGACGACGTCAAAAAACACCACCTGCATGCCCAGCGCCTCGGCCAGCACCGACAACTGCGTGCCAATGGAGCCGTAACCAACGATGCCCAGGGTCTTGCCGCGTATCTCGTAGGCCTTGTCGGCCGACTTGAGCCAGCCGCCACGATGCGCCACGGCGCTTTTCTCGGGCACGCCGCGCAGCAGCAAAATCGCCTCAGCCAGCACCAGTTCGGCCACCGAACGGGTATTGGAAAAAGGCGCGTTGAACACCGCAATGCCGCGCTCGCGCGCCGCGTCAAGGTCCACCTGGTTGGTGCCTATGCAAAAGCAGCCTATGGCAGCTAGTTTGCCGGCATGGGCCAACACTTCGGCCGTGAGTTGGGTGCGAGAGCGTATGCCGACGAAATGCGCATCGGCAATTTTTGCCTTGAGTTCTTCATCGGCCAGCGCACCAGCCAGACTTTCAATCTGCGTGTAGCCTGCAGACCGCAGAACCTTGATGGCAGAAGGGTGTATGCCTTCAAGCAGCAAGAACTTGATTTTGGCTTTGTCTGTGGAGGTTTTGTTCATGAGGAAATGCCTGAGTGCTCAAAGCAGCGTTTGGGATATGAAACCCAGTATGAGGCCGCGCACTGAATATGCCGATGTCAGTTGAGCATGGCCTTACAAAATGCCAGGCACCTGGCCATGAGCAATTTCACGCGAGCCTTCAGTAGGCGGGCGACACGCCAAGGCGCAGAACTGCGAACTTGCGCCAGCAGCTTGTCCTTCCAGGTTTTCCAGGGCGTGTACCAGCGTGCGAACCATTTGAGCTGCATCAGCGCCGGTTCCGTGAGCTGAAACAATCGCGCCGCCACGGCTGTGCCGGCGAGTTTGGCGGCAAGCACCAGGCCAAAGCCCAGCGCCAGGTGGCCGCGGCCAAACAAGTACAAAGCCAGCAGCTTGACCGGCAAAAGCGCCAATACGGGAAGGCCAAAAGCCAGCAGTGCAGCCCAGGGTGGCAGGCGGGTCACCTGGCGTTCGATCTGGCCCCACCAAGGCAGGCGGCCAAGCGCAGCAAAACATCTGGCGAGTGGCTCCCAGCCCCACTCCTCGAACAGCAAAAAGACCAGCAGTGGCGCAAGCAGCAGGGCGCGCAGTATTTTCTTGAGCAGGTGCACAAGGGCTTCGGGTTGGTTTGATGCCTGAATGTAGCAGTCCAGACAGCTCAGCCAACCGTTTAATCCACGCGAGCGCCCGATTGTTTGATGACGGTCGCCCATTTAAGGGTTTCAGTTTTCATCAATTGACCCAATTGTTCGGGTGTGCTGGTTAGCGGTTCAAGTGCCGCCGCTGCAAAGCGCTCACGCGTCTCGGGCAGACGCAGTACGGCGGTGATATCGGCGTTCAGACGCGCAACGATGGCCGCAGGCGTGCCTGCCGGCGCCAAAATTGCGAACCAGCCCGACGCGTCGTACCCAGGCACGCCGCTTTCGGCCAGCGTCGGCATCTCGGGGGCGAGTGTCGAGCGCTCCTTGCCCATCACGCCAATGACTTTCAGGCGACCAGACTTGAGCTGCGGTTGAATGGATGCGATGTCGGCAATCGCCAGCGATGTCTCGCCCGACATGACGGCCAGCACGGCTGGTGCGCTGCCGCGGTAAGGAACATGCAGGATGTAGCTGCCCGTCATGGACTTGAGCAATTCGCCCGACAGGTGCATGGCTGTGCCGCTGCCGCCCGACGCATAACTGAGCTTGCCAACCTGTGCCTTGGCAAGCGCGACCAGTTCTTTCGCGTTGTTGGCTGGAAGCGCAGGGTTGGCCACCAACACAAAGGGACTGGTGCCAAAAAGCGTGATGGGTGCGAAATCCCGTGCCGGGTTGTAGGGCAGATTGGCATACAGCGTTGGGTTGGCCGTGAGCCCGCCAGCCGAGGCCAGCACGATGGTGTAACCATCTGCAGGCGCTTTCGCGACAAGGTCCAGACCCAGTCCGCCACCCGCTCCAGGGCGGTTATCGACCACCACCGGCTGGCCCAGGCGTTCGGCCAGTCGCGGTGCAACGATGCGCGCAGCAGAGTCACTGCTGCCGCCTGCGGGAAAGGTTACCACCAGGCGTATCGGTTTTCCCGGCCAGGGAGATGCTGGTTGTGCACAGGCCATGCTGGCTGCGACTGCAACACAAAGAGTGCACAGCCCGATTCGGATGAGGTTCATGATGTGTTTGCCAAATGGGTGTTTGCGGTACTCATTATTTCTGCAGCTCAAAGCTTGAAAATCATCTCGGCATTGGTCTGGAAAAACATCTTTTTGTGCTCGTCGCTCAGAGGCAGATTGTCCATCGCGGTGACTTCTTCCGCGACATACTGATAAGGATAGTCCATGGCGTACATCACGCGGTCGTGCCCCATGAGTTTTTGCACATACGTGATGGGCGGCTCCCAGGCCATGCCGCTGTTGGTGTAGTAGAAATTTTCTCGCAGATAGTCGCTTGGTTTTCTCTTCAGAGCTTTCACACCGTCGCTGCGGTTGGAGCGAACAATGCCTGCGTGCATGAAGTCGATACGGTACAGCCAGTAGGGCAGGCCCTCGCCCAGATGGCCCAGCACAATCTTGAGCTTGGGGAATCGGTCAAACACCCCGCTCAAGATCAGGCGCAGCGCGTGCAGGCCAGTCTCTGCGGCAAAACCGTAAATGGCGGCATCCAGGCAGCGTGACAAAAAGGGCTCTATCATTTGCGGCGAAGGCGTGTTCGGGTGAATGTAGATGGGCACATCCAGCGCTTCGGCCGCCGCAAAAATATCCCAGAACTTCTCGTCGTCGAGGTATTCGCCCTGGGTGTGCGAATTAATGACGGCGCCTTTGAGCCCAAGCTGCTGCACGGCGCGCTCCAATTCCCTGGCGGCTGCTTGCGGCGCTTGTGGTGCGACAGCGGCCAGACCTGCAAAGCGTGTGGGGTGCTTGGCGATGGTGGCGGCCAGCTGGTCGTTGGTTGAGATGGCCAGCGCAGTTGCGGTGGGCGCGTCAAACACCTGAACGCCAGGTGAGGTGAGCAGCAGCAGCTGCATGTCAATACCAGCCGCATCCATGTCGGCCAGACGACGCTCTCCCATATCCTGAATCCGGTTGAACAAGTCGAGCGCACGCGGCGCCTGACTCTGGCCAAAAAACCCCCACAGGCTGTAAAACCCGGGATCGTTGATCGATTTGGTTTCCAGAATCTTGACGTACATCTTCATCATTTCCGGTGTGGCCCAGCCTTCTTCGGTGGCGATGCGTTTATAGGCGCGTGGTGCGGTGATGGTCAAAATTATGTCTCCTGGTTTGAATATTTTTGCGGCTGGTTTGCGACCGGACTGCAAGCGGTTTTAGGCCGATGTGGCATTGGAGGCCATCCTGATTCGTTTGTAAAACGAAAAATTGTGGAGTATTTATAATTTTTATTCATGAATAAGACTTTCTCACCGACAGTTCGCCAGCTGCGTGCCTTTCTGGCTGTGTACCGATTACGCAAGCTGGGGTCTGCTGCGCTGCAACTGTTTGTGACCCAATCGGCCATCAGCGTCTTGATACGCCAGCTTGAAGAGGGCTTGCAAGCCCGCCTGTTTGACCGAACCACGCGTTCCCTGCAGCCTACCCAGGCCGCCCACGATGCGGTAGTCGTCGCGGAGCGCATCCTGCGTGATGTGGATTCGCTGGGTAGCGCTTTTGGTGACTTGAGCGTGTTGCGCCGCGGTCGCGTGTGTTTTGCGATCACGCCGACGCTTGCCGGCATGCTGTTGCCGGACACGATACGTCGCTTCAGCGCCATGCACCCGGAGGTTCAGGTCGTGGTCGATGACTGCGCGCCGGAGCAGTTTTCGTCACGCGTGCTGGGTGAACATGTGGACTTTGGCATTGGCACGCCTGAGCGCGCCGGCGGTGAGCTCGAACTGCAGACGCTGATGCGCGACCAGCTTTGCCTGGTGTGTCAGCCTGACCATCCGCTTGCTGGCGTCAAAAATTTGCGTTGGCGCGATCTGGAGGGCCATCGGGTCATTGCCGGCAGGCCCGGTTACGGCGTGCGTCAACTGGTTGACGTGGCTGCAGCCAACGCCGATATCACGCTGCAGGTGGTCAATGAAATTTCCTTTCTCTCCACTGGCTTGTGGATGACGGCCAGCGGCATGGGGGCGTCCATCATGCCGTCTGCTTACTCCAGATATTCACAGTATTCGTACTCACGCGAACTGGTCACCAAAAAACTGACCTCGCCTGTGGTGTCGCGCGATATCTTTGTCGTCACAAAAAAGGGGCGGTCGCTGTCATCGGTTTGCCAGAGTTTTTTGGCCGTTCTGGCCTCTGAGCTGCAGGAAAAAAAGCCATCTCCAGCGCTGAAAAGAGGCAAAAAAAAAGACCCTGCTCTTTAGTGGGCTGAAGCCAAGGCGGACCTGCCAGGCTGGCGGCGTATCAATCCCACGCCGTCACTTCGCGAAATTCTGCACTTGGCCTGGCTTTCACGGATTACGCATTGCGTCAATTGTTTGGTGTCAGTCTGCGCTGTATGCTTTGTTCGAGCTCGCTGAGTCGCGTCGCCATGGACCGATCCGACTGCTCGAGCCTTTGCATCAGGGCCTGCTGAGTCTGTGACAGCCGCTCACTGAGCACCGTAGCTGTTGCGGCCTCACGCGACACAGCAGCAGCTGCTTGGGCCTCAAAGTAATGGCGCAATTCTGTGAATCGAGAAGCTTCAGCCTTGTAGGCCAGATCACGCTGGGTGTTGAGTTCACGCGCATATTGGCGCGTCTCTATCAGGTTGACACTTTGCATGTAGACGGTTGCTGCGAGAAAAACAACCATTACCAGAAACAGCAGCACCAGCATCACCAGGCCTAGCGGCACCTGCACGGTTGTCACGCCCAGACTAAGCACACTGAGGCGCATGAACTCATCGAAATTGAGTGCCGCAAAAGCGGCGACCAGTACGATGCCAAAAATCAAAAATATTGTTCTTGCGCGCATGGCTGCTTCCTTGAATGATGATCCTTGAACTGGCTAAAGTATCGGCCGCACGGGCTTTTTACGCTGTGGGACAATGCCTCCCCTCAACGTCAGTTTGTCCACGACAGCCAGGGCCCTATGCAAAAAATAATTCACCAGATCGCGCTGGAAATCAAGGTTCAGGACCATCAGGTCAAGACCGCCGTGGAGCTGCTCGATGGCGGCGCAACCGTGCCGTTTATTGCCCGCTACCGCAAAGAGGCCACTGGCGGTCTGGACGACATCCAGCTGAGAGAACTCGAATACCGGCTGGGCTATCTGCGCGAGCTTGAAGAGCGGCGGCTGGCGGTTTTGAAAAGCATTCAGGAACAGGGAAAGCTCACGCCCGAGTTGCGCGCGGCCATTGAGATGGCTGCCACCAAACAGGACTTGGAAGACCTGTATCTGCCTTTCAAGCAAAAGCGCCGTACCAAAGGACAGATTGCGCGAGAAGCGGGCATTGAGCCGCTGGCCGACAAATTGTTTGCTGACCCGTTGTTGGTGCCTGCTGATGAGGCCGCGGCTTATGTCAAGGCAGAAAAAAATGAAACCGGTGACGACTTCACAACAGTGCAGGCGGTGCTAGACGGTGTGCGTGACATTCTGAGCGAGCGTTGGGCTGAAGACGCGACACTGGTGCAGTCGCTGCGCCAATGGCTCTGGAGTGAAGGCCTGTTTTCATCCAAGCTGGTTGCCGGCAAGGACGAGAACCATGCGGACAACGCCAAATTCCGTGACTATTTTGATTACGACGAGCCGATTGGCCGCGTGCCATCACACCGCGCGCTGGCGGTTTTTCGTGGGCGGGGCCTGGAGATTCTGGACGCCAAGCTGGTGTTGCCCGAGCCGCCCGAGCTGGCGCCGCTGGCAAGCGGCAGGGCTGCGCCAGTCGTGTCGCTGGCAGAAGGCAAGATCGCCTTGCATCTGGGCTGGAGCCACAAATCCAGGCCTGCCGATGACCTGATTCGCAAATGCGTGGCCTGGGCCTGGCGCGTCAAGCTCAATTTGTCGCTTGAGCGCGATCTTTTCACCCGCTTGCGCGAAGAGGCCGAGAAAGTTGCGATCAAGGTGTTTGCTGACAACCTGCGCGATTTGCTGCTTGCAGCGCCAGCCGGCCCACGCGTGGTCATGGGCCTGGACCCGGGCATACGCACGGGCGTGAAAGTGGCTGTGGTGGATGCCACCGGCAAGCTGGTTGAGACCGCCACGGTTTTCCCGCATGAGCCGCGCAAGGACTGGGACGGCTCGCTGCACACCCTGGGCAAGCTCTGCGAAAAGCATGGTGTCAACCTGATTGCCATCGGGAATGGCACGGCCAGCCGCGAGACCGACAAGCTGGCTGCTGACCTGATGAAAAGAATTGAGGGTATGCAACGCGTTGTAGTTAGTGAAGCCGGCGCTTCGGTGTATTCGGCCAGCGAATTTGCATCGCAGGAAATGCCCGACGTGGACGTCAGCCTGCGAGGCGCGGCCAGTATTGCGCGGCGCCTGCAGGATCCCTTGGCCGAACTGGTCAAGATTGACCCCAAATCCATAGGCGTTGGCCAGTACCAGCACGACGTCAATCAGAGCGACCTGGCGCGCAGCCTGGACACGGTGGTGGAAGACTGCGTGAACAGCGTGGGGGTGGATCTGAACACCGCCAGCGTGCCGTTGCTGGCTCGTGTGTCCGGTTTGAGCCAGACGGTGGCCAAATCCGTGGTGCGCTGGCGCGATGCAAATGGCGCATTTGCCAGCCGCGCCGACTTGCTCAAGGTGACCGGTCTGGGTGCCAAGACCTTTGAGCAGAGCGCGGGCTTTTTGCGCCTGCGGGGCGGCAGCAACCCGCTGGACATGACAGGCGTGCACCCCGAAACCTATGCCGTGGTCGAGCAGATCATGGCGCAAACCGGCAAGCCGGTGGCAGAGCTCATGGGTCGAGCCGACATGCTTAAAGCGCTCAGGCCCGAACTGTTTGCGAACGAAAAATTTGGTGTCATCACGGTCAAGGACATCATCGCGGAACTGGAAAAACCCGGTCGTGATCCGCGCCCCGACTTCAAGGTTGCGCGCTTTAACGATGGCGTCGAAGACATCAAGGACCTCAAGGAAGGCATGGAGCTCGAAGGCACGGTCAGCAATGTCGCGGCTTTTGGCGCCTTCATTGACATCGGCGTGCATCAGGACGGTCTGGTGCATGTGAGCCAGCTCAGCCACAAGTTCACGACCGATGCACGTGAAGTCGTCAAGACCGGCGACATCGTCAAGGTGCGCGTGACCGAGATCGATGTGGCGCGCAAGCGCATCGGCCTGAGCATGAAGCTGGGCGAGGCGCCAGCGCGCAGGGATGCGCCGCGCGACAACCGCTTTGAAGCGGCCCGGCCTGGCCAGAACCAGAACCGTGGCGGCCGCAGCGACAGCTACTCGCAGGGCGCGCGTGCGCCGCAGGCGCCTCAGGGTACGGCCATGGCCTCGGCCTTCAGCAAGCTGGCCGACCTGAAAAAATAACACGCACTGCTGCCAATCCGCTTAGTTGATGCAAGCCCTTCGCATTTATGTCGGCCCCAGGGCCAGGGCGCATATCGAGCAGCATGGATTGCAAGCGCAGGACATAGGTGTGGTTCCCGGTGCTGCGGGCGGCCCCAAAGGCCTGATTCTGGGCCCACTGGACCGTTTTATTTTTGGCAGCTGGTTGGCGCAGACGACGCAGCCCGTGCATCTGGTGGGCGCCTCCATCGGGGCCTGGCGCATGGCGACGGCCTGCCTCAATGATCCGGTTGCCGCTTTTGAGCGCCTCGAGCATGACTACATCCATCAGCACTACGCGCTTGAGGCGGGCCAAAAGCGTCCGAGCGCTGATGTTGTGAGCGAGCAGTTTGGCCAGAGCTTGCGCGGCTTTTACGCGGGCAGGGTGGCCGAAGTGCTGTGCCATCCACGCTTTCGTCTGCACATCATCACCGCTCGCGGCCGTCACATTCTGGGTCGGGAACACGGGCTGGCTACACCGCTGGGCTATCTGGGGGCGTTTCTAAGCAACAGCCTGCACCGCAAAGCCATGGGCGCGTGGCTGGAGCGCGTGGTCTTTTCCAGCCACAACGCGGCGCTGCCGTTTGCCACAGGCGACTACCGCACCAGGCAGGTTCATCTCGATGACAGCAACTTCATGCCGGCGCTGCAAGCGAGTTGCGCCATTCCTTTTGTCCTGCGTTCAGTGCACAACATTCCGGGCGCGCCGCCCGGCGCCTACTGGGACGGCGGCATCACCGACTACCACCTGCACCTCAACTATGCTTCTGATTTGATAGCTGCCAGCGCCCGTGGATCGGTCGATAAAAGCCTTTTTGATGCTGGATTCGAGGCTAGAAACGCATCCGCCGGACTGGTGCTTTACCCGCACTTTCAAAAAGCCGTGGTGCCAGGCTGGCTCGACAAGACGCTGAAGTGGCGTCACAAGGCCACGCATTTTCTGGACAACATGGTGCTGCTCGCGCCCGATCCGGACTGGGTCAGGACGCTGCCTAACGGCAAGCTGCCTGACCGCAGCGACTTCACACATTATGGCAATGATTTGCAGGCCAGGGTCAAGGCCTGGTCAGCGGCTGCTAGCGCGAGCCAGCAGCTGGTCGATGAGTTGCAAGCCTGGCTCTTGCGACCAGACATGTCGCAGCTGGCGAGTTTGTGATGGCCGGCCGGCTTGCGCTCAGCTCAGTTTCTTGACCAGCACCTGGCTCTTGCGGTCCCAGTTGTACTTGCGCTTGCGGGCTTCGGGCAACCAGTCGGGATCGACCTGCACAAAGCCGCGTTTGATAAACCAGTGCATGGTGCGGGTGGTCAACACAAAAATGCTTTGCAGGCCGGCCGCGCGCGCACGTTGCTCAATGCGCTTGAGGACTTTTTCGCCGTCGCCCTGGCCCTGGCTTTGTGGTGAGACGGTGAGCGCCGCCATCTCGGCCGTTTTGGCTTCGGAGTAAGGGTAGAGCGCCGCGCAGGCAAATATCACGCCGTCATGTTCAATGATGGTGTATTGGTCGGCGTCGCGTTCGATTTCGGTGCGGCTGCGCTTGACCAGGGTGCCGTCGTTTTCAAAAGGCTCTATCAGTTGCAATATGCCGCCCACGTCATCGCTGTTGGCTTCGCGCAGGTTTTCGAGCTTTTCGTCCACCACCATGGTGCCAATGCCGTCGTGCACATAAATTTCCAGCAGCAGCGAGCCGTCCACCGCAAACGGCAGGATGTGGCTGCGCTCGACGCCGCCCTTGCAGGCCTTGACGCAATGCTGCAAATAAAACGCGGCCTGCAGCGGATGCTCGGCGGGTGGCAATTCGGCCAGCAATTTTTCGGCCGCAGCCAGCGGCAGCTCGGTGTCTATCGGGTTGTCTTCGCTTTCCGGCTGGTCGGGGTCTATGCGTATGCCGGGAATCTCGCTCAGGAAAATAAGTTTGTCGGCCTGCATGGCTATTGCCACTGACGTGGCGACTTCTTCCATGGTCAGGTTGAAGGCCTCACCAGTAGGTGAAAAACCAAACGGCGACAGCAGGACCATGGCGCCTAAGTTCAGCGTTTGTGCGATCGCCGCAACATCGACCTTGCGCACCGCGCCCGAATGCTTGAAGTCAACGCCGTCGAGAATCCCGACCGGACGCGCAGTGATGAAATTGCCAGAGATCACGCGCACGGTGGCGCCGGCCATGGGCGTGTTGGGCAGGCCCTGGCTGAATGCCGCCTCGATTTCGTAGCGCAGCTGGCCTGCAGCTTCCTGCGCGCAGTCCAGTGCCACTTCGTCTGTGATGCGCATGCCATGCGAGTACTTGGCTTCATGGCCTTTGGCCAGCAGCTGCTCGTTGACCTGCGGCCTGAAGCCGTGCACCAGCACGATTTTCACGCCCATGCTCTGAATCAGCGCCAGGTC
Organism: Comamonadaceae bacterium; assembly: GCA_947443645.1. Taxonomy (GTDB): domain Bacteria; phylum Pseudomonadota; class Gammaproteobacteria; order Burkholderiales; family Burkholderiaceae_C; genus Polaromonas. The sequence continues at coordinate 150,527 of CANEXF010000004.1, forward strand.
CTGCGCGATGTGTTGCAGCTTGCCAGCGGCAATGGCTTCGCCAGCGATGCCGACCACAAAGGTTTTGCCGCGGTGCAGGTGGATGTAAGGCGCCACCGAGCGGAACCAGGGGACAAAAGTGAAATTGAAGACCGCAGACATGGGCGCGCTTTCGGGTTCGGGCGGGGAAAACAAGGGCTGGGATGGGACGCTGTTGGAAAAATGAACAATAGGCCAGGCCCAAGACCAGGCCACGCAAACGAGTGTAAGGCAGGAATTTGCTGCGTCAGCCCTACTGGCAGTAGCTGCTCTGGCCTGATTTGTTACATCGACGCCGATCTGACCCCTGGCGCCGGCTGTCCTTAAAACAGTTGCCTGATTGGTCAGCGCCGGGTATCTTGCAGGCAGATGGATAAATGGGTAATCGGTTTTTGGGGTTGCTATTTCGGCACGACCGCCTTGATGCTGGCAGGCTCCGCTTGGGCCTTCGCGCGGACCTTGCGGCGGATTTCGCTCAATGCCGCGCTGTCAGCGCTGGCCTCGACGTTTTTTGTCGTTGCATTTTTGGGCGGTTTTCCGATTGCCGATGCCGACGCGATGGCGCGCTTTCAGGCCCATATCGCCACGCTGGTCTCGGGGCCGCTGGCCTATCAGTTGCTGGCCATTCTTGGACTGCTCAGATCGAGCGCACGAAAGCGACGCGCAGCGTTTTCGCTGGGCGCATTTTGCGCTTTGGTGCTGGCCATTGGCTGGTGCCTCCAACCCATGGACGCGCTGGCGCTGAGTACCGGCATGGCCTGCCTGCTGGGATTTGTCGCATTGTTCGGAACGCTTTACAGTGCCTGGCGCGGCGCAAAACTGGCCTGGGCGGCCGTGCTGAGCGTTTTCTCGATGTTGGTCGCCCTGGCGGGCCTGGGCTGGATTGCGCTTAGCCAGCAACAGGCGCCGTGGCCCGTGCACGTGGTGAGCGCGTTGGCTGCCACGATTTACCTGATCACCATGGCCGGCGTTTTGTGGATGCGCTATGCCTACCTGGTGGAGTTGCACGAAGCCATGGCACAAGGGCCGAGCTATGACCCGGTCACGCGCATGCGTTCTCACGCCGAAACCGGGCAACTGGTGGGCACGGTTTTCAGGGGCTTTCGCCAAGACCGGATACCACTGGGCATCATCGTGCTGACCATCGCCAATATCTACGCGCTGGAAAAGCTGCATGGTTTTGCCGCCGTCAACAGCGCGCTTTTCGTCTGTTCCGGGCGCCTGCGCCGTTCAGTGCCGGCGAATGTGGAGATTGGCCGCCTCGGCAGTGACGGTTTTCTGCTTGTCATGCGTCATTGCACTGACAGCGGGCGGCTGATTGATGTGGCGCGTTCGCTCGAATCGCGTCTGCGCAAGTCTGTCGTGCTCAACACCAGCCGCGAGGTCGCTCAGCTGGAGTCAACCAGCGCGGTGTGGCGGGCCGAGATCGGCGTCGGCGTGATGGTGGTGTCCAACACGGCGGTGCGGGGTTCCAGTGCGGTGGCGATGGCGCGCGGCATGTCGCGCACCGCCATCAGTTATGCCAGCCGGATTGCCTGGTATGACGCGTCCAGCGCTGAAATTGTCGAGCTGCCGGTGTTGTCGCCGGCATAAGCCGCGCCAGGGCGTGGCAAACGCCGATAATCCAAGGCTTTGAGCCTCACTTCATTGTCGTCCTTGCCCTCTTCCCCGCCTGACCTCTTGTCCTCGCCGCCTGCGCGGCTGTTGATCGAGTTTCCAGAATCGCTGCCCGTTTCGGCCAGGCGCGATGAGATCACGGCCGCCATGCAGGCGAACCAGGTCGTCATTGTTTGCGGTGAAACCGGCTCGGGTAAAACCACGCAACTGCCCAAGATTGCGCTGGCCATGGGCCGTGGCAAGCTCAACTACCCGGCTGGCCAGCGTGGCAAGCTGATTGGCCACACCCAGCCACGCCGTATTGCGGCGTCCAGTGTCGCCAAGCGCATTGCCGAAGAGCTCAAGACCACGCTGGGCGACGTCGTGGGTTACAAGGTGCGCTTTCAGGACCGGCTGAGCCGCGATGCGTCGGTCAAGCTCATGACCGATGGCATTTTGCTGGCTGAAACTCAGACCGATCCGCTGCTCAGTGCCTACGACACCATCATCATTGACGAGGCGCACGAACGCAGCCTGAACATCGACTTTTTGCTCGGCTATCTGCGCCAGCTGCTGCCACGCCGGCCCGACCTCAAGCTTGTGATCACTTCGGCGACGATTGATGCGCAGCGTTTTGCGGATTACTTTGCGTCTAATAATGGACCGGCTCCGGTCATCATGGTTTCGGGCCGCATGTTCCCGGTTGAACAGCGTTACCGCCCGTTTGAGGAATCGCGCGACTACGACCTCAACGACGCGATAGCCGATGCCGTCGATGAGCTCTGGCTCAGCCCGCACAGCGCCGGCGATATCCTGGTTTTTCTGCCGGGCGAGCGTGAGATTCGCGAAGCCGCCGATCATTTACGCAAGCATCTGTCGCACCAGCCGCTGAACCGCAACGCCGATGTGCTGCCGCTGTTTGCGCGTTTGAGTCCGGCAGAGCAAGACCAGATTTTCGCCGGGCACAGCAACCGCCGGATTGTGCTGGCCACCAACGTGGCCGAGACATCGCTCACCGTTCCTGGTATCCGCTATGTGATTGACGCAGGCACAGCGCGCGTCAAGCGCTACAGTTTCAGGAGCAAGGTGGAGCAGCTCATGGTCGAGCCGATATCGCAGGCGGCCGCCAACCAGCGCGCCGGCCGCTGTGGCCGGGTCGCCGACGGTATTTGCATACGTTTGTATGACGAGCAGGATTTTCTTGGTCGCACGCGCTTTACCGACCCCGAAATCCTGCGCAGTTCGCTGGCCTCGGTGATTCTGCGAATGAAGGCCTTGCGCCTCGGCTCGATTGAAGATTTCGCTTTCATTGAGGCGCCCCAGCGCCGCGCCATCACCGACGGCTACCAGCTGCTGGCAGAGTTGGGCGCGGTCGATGACGACAATGAACTCACGCCGGTAGGCCAGACGCTGGCCAAGCTGCCGCTGGACCCGCGCGTGGGCCGGATGATTCTGGAAGCCAGGGACAGGGGCGCGCTCGACGAGGTGCTGGTGATTGCCAGTGCGCTCAGCGTGCAGGACGTGCGCGACCGCCCCATGGACAAACAGGCGCCGGCCGACCAGGCACACGCCAAGTTTGATGACGAGAAAAGCGAGTTTGTCGGTTATCTGAAGCTGTGGAAATGGCTGGGCGACGCACGCGGCGGGAAGTCATCACACGGGGACATTCAATCGGTGGGGGTCAGAGCCCGATCTACCGAGCCGACCGCTGGCGCGGACGCCTCCGGTAATCGGGATCTGACCCACCATTCACACAAATTGTCCAACCGCCAGTACGAAAACCTGCTGCGCGAAAATTTCATCAACATCCGCCGCGTACGCGAGTGGCGCGACATCCATTCACAACTGCACAGCGTGATTGGCGAACAAGGCTGGCATCTGAATGACAAGCCGGCCAGCTACGAGCAGCTGCACCAGTCCATGCTTTGCGGCCTGCTTGGCAACCTGGGCCAGAAAAACGAGGAAGAAGACTGGTATCTGGGTGCGCGCGGCATCAAGTTCTACCGCCATCCCGGTGCCAAGCTCAGCAAAAAGCCGGGTCGCTGGATTGTGGCGTCCGAGCTGGTTGAAACCACGCGCCTGTTTGGTCGCGGCATAGCCAACATTGAGCCGCAGTGGATAGAACAGGTTGCTGGCCACCTGCTGAAAAAGCAGCTGCTGGACCCGCATTGGGAAAAAAAGGCCGCGCAGGTCACGGCGCTGGAGCGCGCGACGCTTTATGGGCTGGTGATCTACAACGGCCGCCGCGTCAACTTCGGCCGGGTCGACCCGGTCACGGCGCGTGAGATCTTCATCCGTGAAGCGCTGGTGGCTGGTAACTGGGAAACCAAGCTGCCGTTTCTGGCGGCCAATCAAAAGCTGATTGTCCAGGTGCAGGATCTGGAGCACAAGGCGCGGCGTCAGGACGTGCTGGTTGACGAAGAGCTGATTTACGCTTTTTACGACCAGCAACTGCCTGCCGATATCTGCACCGGTGCGAGCTGTGAGCACTGGTACAAGGACGAGGTCAAAAAACAGCCCCAACTACTGCTGCTCAGCCGGGAAGAGCTGATGCGCCACGAGGCCGCAGGAATCACCACGCAAGCGTTTCCGAAAACCCTGAGACTGGGCGGCGTGGACTGCAGCGCGACTTATCTGCACGAGCCGGGCGACGCCAGGGACGGCCTGACGGTAGACCTGCCGCTGTTTGCGCTGAACCAGGTCAACGAGGAGCGTTGCGAGTGGCTGGTGCCCGGCATGCTCAAGGACAAGATTCAGGCCTTGATCAAGACCCTGCATCAAAGGCCGCGTTCGCGCCTGGTGCCGCTGCCGGAAACGGCCGCGCGCATGGCCGCGCAATTGATGCAGCCCGAGGTGTTTGGCAGCGGCTCCTTGACAGATGCCGTGCTCAAGCTGGTGCGTGAAAGCGCGGCGGTCGATGTCAAGCGCGGCGACTTGAAGCTGGACATGCTGCCGGCGCATTTTTTCATGAACTTTCGCGTCATCGACGAGCACGGCCGGCAACTGGGCATAGGCCGAAGCCTGGGCGGACTCAAGGGCGAGCTGGGGGCCCAGGCGCGCGGCGCCTTCCAAGCCCTGGCCGGCCTGAAAAACCTGTCCATTGCTGTGTCTGGTGCTGAAAAACTGCCTGCTTCAGACTCAAATTCAGTATCAAAAATGGCTGAGAGCCAATCGGGACGGGCGCGAGCAGCTCCTGAAAATAGAGCAAATGCGGCAGCATCCGCGCCCAAGGTAGCCGAGCGTTACACCAGCTGGAGTTTTGGCGAACTGCCTGAACTGATGGAAATCCGCAAGGGCGCGCAGACCTTGATAGGCTTTCCAGCCTTGGTTGACCTGGGTGCTGAAGGCGGCGGCGCCGTGACCATAGAGGTGTTTGACGAGCCCGAAATGGCCGCAGCCAAACACCGCGCCGGCTTGCGTCGGCTGTTTTCGCTGCAGATCAAGGATGCGCTCAAGTACCTGGAAAAAAACCTTCCCGACCTGCAAAAGACGGCCACCGCCTTCATGCTGGTCGGCCGTGCGCCAGACAATTCAGGCGGCGGAACGCTGGAGGAGCTGCGCACGCAAATCCTGGAGGTCGCGCTGGACCGCGCTTTCCTGCTCGAACCCTTGCCAACATCAGAGGCCGAGTTCAAAAAACGCGTGGAAGACGGCCGTGGCCGGCTGACCCTGATCGCCAGCGAGGTGGCGCGCCTGGCCGGGAGCATCCTGAGCGAGTACGCGGTGGCCCTGCGCAAGATCAAGGACAGCAAAAACGCGGCAGATGCTGCGGCAGATGCCGCTCAGCAGTTGCAGCGCCTGGTACCCAAACGGTTTTTGACCACCACGCCCTACGTGCAATTGCAGCACTTTTCGCGTTACCTCAAGGCGATCACGCTGCGGCTGGACAAGTGGCGAGCCGACCCGGCGCGCGACAGCGCCCGCATGGCTGAACTCAAGCCCCAGGAGCAGCGCTTTTGGCGTCTGGTCGCAGAGCGCAAAGGCGCGAGCGACGCACGCATGCAGGAGTTTCGCTGGTTGCTCGAAGAGTTGCGGGTCAGCTTTTTCGCCCAGGAATTGCGTACCCCGCAACCCGTCAGCCTTAAACGGCTGGAAAAGGTCTGGGCTCAGCTCAATAGCTGAGGCCAGACCTTTCAGTGAAGGCTAACAACTGCCGAAGGCTTGTTATGCCGCAACTAGAAACATGGCTCAGCTCAATAGTTAAGGCCAGACTTTTCAGCGCAGGATAGAGGCAAAAAAATGGACCTTGCGCGCAAGGTCCATTTTTTGTTTGGGCGACGTTTTTTTGCTAGATGCGGCCCATCAGCAACAGCACCACCAAAATGATGACGATCAGGCCAAGACCGCCGCTAGGCCCGTAACCCCAGCTGCGGCTATGGCCCCAGGTTGGCAAGGCGCCGACGAGGATAAGAATGAGAACAATCAGCAGAATGAACGACAGAGACATTGAAATACTCCTTGATATCTGCCGTCAATCTTGACCGGGACGACTTCAAGTCCCGCTAGGCGCGCAACTTGTCCACCCGTCAGGAAGCACCTACAGTCTGGCCAGTCGGTCCAGCGCCGCGTTCAGGGTTTCGTCCTTTTTGGCAAAGCAAAAGCGCACCACGCGCTGGTCAAAGCCATCGCCGTAAAACGCCGACAGCGGAATCGCAGCCACGCCGATCTCCGAGGTCAGCCACTTGCAAAAATCAGCCTCGTTCAGATCGCTCACTTCGGAAATGTCCACGCACTGAAAGTAGCTGCCCTCGCTAGGCAGCAGTTTGAAGCGGGTCTTGGCCAGCCCGCTGCGAAACAAGTCGCGCTTGCGCTGGTAGAAGGCCGGCAACTCAAGGTAAGGGCGGTCACTGGCCATGTAAGCGGCCAGACCGTGCTGCACCGGCGTGTTGACGGTAAACACATTGAACTGATGCACCTTGCGAAACTCTGCCGTGAGCGCTGCGGGGGCCGCGACATAGCCGACTTTCCAGCCTGTCACATGGTAGGTCTTGCCAAAACTGCTGACCACAAAGGCGCGTGCTGCCAGGCCTGGAAAGCACACCGCGCTCTGGTGGACTTGCCCCTTGTCGGCGTCAAACACCATGTGTTCGTAGACCTCGTCACTGATCAGCAGCACATCGGTGGGCGCCAGAATCTCCTGCAGCCGCAGCATGTCGGCTTCGGTCCAGACCGTGGCGCTTGGGTTGTGCGGGGAATTGATCAGGATGGCGCGGGTTTTGGTCGTGATGGCGCTGGCGATTTTGTCGAAGTCCGGTCTGAAGCTGCCAGGCGTCAAGGGCACGCGCACCACCACGCCGCCGGCCAGTTCGATGTTGGGCACATAGCTGTCGTAGCAGGGCTCCAGCACGATGACTTCATCGCCAGGGTGAACCACGGCCAAAATCACGGTGATGATGGCCTGCGTCGCGCCGGCTGTGACGGTGATTTCCGTGTCGGGCTTGTAGCTGCGGCCGTAGAGCTTGAGTAGCTTGGCGGCGATCGCCTCGCGCAGCACCGGCACGCCCGCCATCGGCGGATACTGGTTCAGGCCGCGCGTCATGGCGTCTGTGACTGAAGCGATCAGCTGCGGATCACAATCGAAATCAGGAAAGCCCTGACCCAGGTTGACCGCGCCTTTTTCCTGCGCCAGGCTAGACATCACGGTAAAAATGGTGGTTCCGACGGCGGGCAGTTTGGTTTTTAGCGTGGGGGTGCGTTCGATAGTCGTCATGGCTGTAAGGATGGGTGATTCTTTCAGTCTTCTTCAAGTGGCCGCCGCAGAACCGGCTTTACCGGGCCGCAGGCCGCTTAGTGGGAGGATCAAAGCTCGTAGTCGCTGATATGGCCTGACATGACTTTTTCTATCAGGTTGCGGTTCAACTTGTCGCTCAGCAGTTCGGCAAAGGTATAGACAAAGTTGCGCAGGTAGGCGCTGCGCTTGAAGGCGATGCGCGCCACATTCACGCCGAACAGGGCGCCGGCCGGAATGGCCACCAGATCGCTGTTGGTGCCGTCGTCCTTGATCGCCATTTCCGCCACGATGCCTACGCCCAGACCGAGGCGCACATAGGTCTTGATCACGTCCGAGTCAATGGCTTCCAGCGCAATGCGCGGCTGCAGGCGCTTGGCCTCAAAGGCCTGGTCAATCTTGGTGCGTCCCGTGAACGACGGGTGGTAGGTGATCAGCGGCTCGGCGGCGAGGTCTTCAAGCGTGATGTTCTCTTTGCTTGCCAGCGGATGCGCCACAGGCAGCACCAGCATGTGCTGCCACTCGTAGCAGGGCAGGGTGATCAGGTCGGGGTATTGGGTCAGTGACTCGGTCGCAATGCCGATCTCGGCGACTTCGTCGAGCACCATTTTTGCGACCTGATCGGGCGAGCCTTGATGCAGGCTGACGTTGACGTTGGGAAAGGCCGCGCGCAATTTGGCCACCGGTTGCGGCAGCACATACCTGGCCTGGGTGTGGGTGGTAGCAATCGACAGGGTGCCGCTGTCCTGCGCCGAGAACTGCTCGCCGATACGGCGCAAATTGCCAACCTCGCGCATGATGATCTCTATGCTTTTGAGCACATGGTCGCCCGGCTCAGTCACGCGTTTGAGGCGTTTGCCGTGGCGCGCGAAAATCTCGACACCCAACTCTTCTTCAAGCTCGATGATGGCCTTGGAAACGCCGGGCTGCGATGTGTGCAGCGCCTTGGCGGTTTCGGTCAGATTCAGACCACGGCGAACGGCTTCCTGAACGAAGCGGAATTGGTGAAGGTTCATATCAAATCCAGGCTAATTATTGCTTTTATTATGCCTGTAACTTGCTAAAGAATACTCCCCGGCGAATGCCGAAAGTCGCGCGCCCAGCTAGGCCAGCGCGATATCGGCCATCAGGGCGATCAGCTCCGGGGATTCGCCGGCCGTTGGCAAGAGTGTCATCTGCACCTGCGGATGGGCTGCGCGCAGCGCCAGCATCAGCTCCGGCAGGTCTTCACGCGCATGCTTGCCTACACCCAGGAATAGCGGAAATACCTTTAGCTGGCGGGCGCCAGCAGCTATCAAGTCAATAGCGGCGTCGGGCAGGGACGGCAGGCACAGCTCAAGGTAAGCGCAGCGTACTGGCGTGTCTGGCTGGCGCTGGGCAATTTGTGCGGCCACGGCTTCTATGGGCAAGCGCCATTGCGGGTCACGGGAGCCGTGGGCGAAAAGAATAATGCCAGTCTTCATACAGCTTTCAAACAGTGCGCATCAATTGTCAGCGTCTCAGCACCAGCCAGCGAAATGCGGCCAGCGAGATCGCCATGTAAAACAAGCCAGGCGCCGCCGCCGCCAGCCAGGGCTGCCAGTTCTGCAAGTTACCCACATAGCCAAAGACGTTGTTGAGCAAAAAGAAGCTGATGCCGATCAGGACGCCGGCAAACACATAGCTGGCAATGCCGCCAGAGCGAAAGTGCAGATAGGCAAAAGGCAGGGCCAGTATCACCATGACCAGGCAACTCAGCGGGTAAAAGACCTTTTTCCAGAATTCGATCTCGTAGCGCTGCGCGGTCTGGCCGTTGGCATCGAGGTGGCGGATGTAGTTGAAAAGGTCCAGCGTGCTCATGCGCTCAGGCTTGAGCAGTGCAACAGACACCATTTCCTGGGTTATCTCGGTGGGCCAGCGGTAGCTCTGCACCACACTGCGGCTAACCCCTGCTGCCCGCTTGCCAAGGCCTAATGGCTTGTTCTTGTCCGGCTGGGGATCGAATTCCGAGCGTGTGGCTTTTTGCAGAATCCAGGCGTCACCGGTGCCAAACTCGGCCACATCCGCCTGGGTAATCGAGACCACCAAGCCCTTGTTGTCAAACTCGAAAATCTCCACGCCCTGCATTTCGTTGCGCGAGGTCAGCGTCTTGACGTTGGCGACAAAGGTGTTGTAGGCCTGCTTTTCCTTGAGCCATGCGCCGGTTTGGCCCACTGTGATCGCGCTCTGGTAACGCACTTTGAGCAGTTGCGCTGCGCGCTCGCTCGCTGGGGCGACATAGTCGCCTATCAAAAAACTCAGAATCACAAAAAATGAACCCAGCGTGAGCAGCAATTTGAGCGCGCGCCAAGGGTCCAGGCCGCTGGTTCGCAAGATCGTGTATTCGGAGCTTTGCGCCAGCCTGGCCATCACGAAAATAGTGCCTATCAGCACCGAAATCGGCAGAAGCTCATAAAGGTGGTTGGGGACCAGCAGGCCGACATAGACCAGCGCATGACGGATCTGATAGATGTCATTCGCTGTGGGCAGCCCGTTGTTTTTGCCCAGGTATTGCAACTCGTCGACCAGGTCAAAAAAGAAGAACAAGGCCAGAAAGCCCATCGCCACAAACGCAATCGAGGCGATCACCTCGCCATAAATAAGTCGGCGTATGGTTTTCATGAGGCCGCTTTCTCAGGCTTTGACCTGGCCGCCAGGGCTGACCCACGCGCCAAGCGCAGCACCGAACGCAAGGTCCAGTTGGCATTGCGCTTGGTCAGCCAGGCCAGCGCCAGCAGCAGCACGCCGCCATGCAAAAGGAGCAGCAAGTATTCGAAACGGATCAGTCCGCCAAAAATCCAGCTTTGACCCAGGTTGATCAGGTTGTTGTAGACCAGAAACGTCAGCACCACAAAAACCATGTTGCCGCTACGCCCGCCGCGCGGGTTGGCATTGGCCAGTGCCACGGCGAGCACGACAAAGTTGATCGCGGCCAGCACCAGGCCAAGCCGCCAGGCCAGCTCACTGAGGTTGGCCCGGGTGGGCGACTTGATCAGGGCTGGAATCGACAGCAGCTTGGATTCAGACGCGTCGACACTGAGCGAAACGGTGTCGCCCATATTGCTGCCGTATTCCTCGAAGTCGCTGATCTTGAGCGCGGACTTGCCGATTTCATGCTCCATCCTTTGGCCGTTCTGAAGCAGCAGAACCTGTTTGTCACCGCTGCTGTCAACGCGGCCTGAACGCGCTGTCGTGACCGAGCTCTTGCCTTTTTCGTTCGCGGCGATAAAGACGCTGTTGCTCGATTTCTGGTCTACCGAGGCGTTGCGGTCAATGAAGAACACGCGTTTGCCGCTAGACGACTCCTGAAACTGGCCGGGCGCCACGCGGTCCAGATCGCCGCGACTTCCGTAGCGCTCCTGCATGTCCTTGGTTTGCTGGTTGGTCCAGGGCCAGACAAACAGCGCCATCAGGGCGATGATCAGTAGAACCGGCCAGGCAAAGCGGAACAAAGGCTTCAAAAACCGGCCCAGCCCCTGGCCGCTGGTGAACCAGACCACCATCTCGCTGTCCCGGTACATGCGCGTCAAGGTGCTCACCATGGCAATGAACAATGAAAGCGTCAAGATGGTGGGCAGACGCCCCAGCGTCGAATAAGCCATGAACAGCATCACATCCTGCGGATTGATCACGCCACGCGAGGCCTGACCCAGTGTGCGTATCAGCACGATGGTCAGGACGATGGTGATCAGGACGACCAGTGTTGCCCCGAAGCTGCGCGCCAGCTCTCTGCGAATCGAAGATTGGAATAACATTGACTAATAGCTCGCCTTGGCGTTTTTCACTTTATTTATTTTTTTAATTGGCCAGACCTTCAATTATGGACTTCGAACTCAAGACATTGACCCGCGCCCGCCTATGCACTGAAAAATGCGACGCCCTGGTGGTGCTCGTTCCGCTGGCGCCCCAGATGATGGGCAGCCACGCCGATCCAGTCTCCGAGCTGGTGGCGCTGGCCATCAAGTCGGGTGACTTTGAGGCCAAGGCGGGCAAGTTGTTGAGCAGCTACCGCCCGGCGGGCCTTGCAGCGACCCGTCTGGTGCTGGTAGGCGCAGGCGATGGCAGCGCCAAAAACATACGTCTGGCAGTCACGGCCGCCATGAATTCGCTCAAAAACGGCAACCACGGCAGCCACTTCAACGCCAAACGTGTGTTGCTTAGTCTGTCGGCCCTGAACGAAGTGGACGCGCCGCATGCCAGTGCCGCAGTGCTGGCCTGCGGCGACGCCGCTTATGCTTACAGCACAACCAAGTCCAAGGCGGCAGTCGCAAGCTTTGAGCATGTGGTGCTGGCCGTCACGGACGCGGCCAAGGTCAAGGCGGGATTTGAAAAAGGCCTGGGACTGGCCAAAGGCATTGCGCTGGCCAAGGAATGGGCCAACCGTCCGTCCAACCACGCCACGCCAACCCTGTTGGCCGGAGCCGCCAAGGAACTGCACAAACTGGCCAGGATCAAGGTCGAGATTCTCGGCCCCAAAGAGGTGGCCAAGCTCGGCATGGGCGCATTGATGGCGGTCGCGCAGGGCTCGTCTGAACCCTTGCGTTTTATTGTTTTGCGTTACGACGGCGCAGCCAAGGCGGCAGCACCCGTGGTGCTGGTGGGCAAAGGCATTACCTTCGACACCGGCGGCATCTCCATCAAGCCGGCCGCAGAGATGGACGAGATGAAGTTCGACATGTGCGGCGCGGCCAGCGTTCTGGGTACATTTCGGGCACTTGCCGAGCTGAAGCCGCAGATTAATGTGGTCGGCCTGATCCCTGCCTGTGAGAACATGCCTGACGGGCACGCCATCAAGCCGGGTGACGTGGTCACCAGCATGAGCGGGCAAACCATTGAAATTCTCAACACCGATGCCGAAGGCCGGCTGGTGCTGTGTGACGCGCTGACTTATGCCGAACGCTTCAAGCCGCAGGCCGTGGTCGATATCGCTACCCTGACGGGCGCCTGCATGATCGCGCTTGGCGGTGTGCGCAGCGGCCTGTTTTCCAGCGACGAGGACTTGGCCAAGGCGCTGATGGCGGCGGGCGAGTCATCGCTTGATCTGTGCTGGCGGCTGCCGCTTGACGATGATTACGCCGAAGGCCTGAAAACGAATTTTGCAGATGTGGCCAACGTGGCGGGTCGCGCTGGCGGCGCCATCACCGCGGCCAAGTTCCTGCAGCGCTTTAGCAGCAAGTTTTCCTGGGCCCACCTGGACATTGCTGGCACAGCGTGGAAGAGTGGTGCGGCCAAGGGCGCCACCGGCCGTCCGGTGGCCTTGCTGGTCGATTACTTGCTGGGCCAGGCGCAGCTGAATAATTCTGCTGCGGCGTCGCCAGCGGCCAAGCCGCGCAAGGCTGCCGTCAAGCCTGCAGCAAGCCCAAAGCGGCCTAGCGCCAAAGCCTTGCCGAAAACCCGCGCCGCATGACAGAAATCGAGTTTCATTTCAATGTGCCTGACAAGTTGCAGTATGGCTGCCGCCTGCTGCGCAAGGTTTACCGCACAGGCGCCAGGGCCGTTGTGACCGCCGAGCCCGCCGTCCTTGGCGAACTCGATCAGCTGCTGTGGCGTTTTTCTGCGGTCGAATTCCTGCCGCATTGCCTGAGCACTTCGGATCAGCGCAATGTGGCTGCCAGCCCACTGCTGCTGGCCGAGCGGCTCGATGCCTGTGCTTCCGACAGCATTCTTATCAACCTCGGGCAAAGCATGCCGGATGATTTCGAGCGATTCGAGCGTTTCATTGAAGTCGTCTCCGACCATGCGCAGGACCGGCTTGACGGGCGTAGTCGCTGGAAGCATTACAAAGACAGAGGCTACGCGCTCAAGCTGCACGATCTTGCTGCGAGCAAGGCATCCGCATGAACCGTAGTTCGACCCCGCCGCGCTATGTCCCAACGCTGACCGAAGTGGTCTTGCCCGGCCGGTTGGATGCGGCGCCTTCGCCTGCGCCGCCCGAGTTTAGCCAGGAGGGCTATGGCCAGCTCGATGCGCGGCTTGAGGCGCAGATCGTTCAGCGGGTGATGCAACGCGTGGACCTGGTTCTGGAGCGGCGCCTGCGAGAGGCGCTGGGGCAATTGATACTCTCGCATACCCAGTCCCTGGGGCCGCGTCTGAGCGAAGAAATCGAGCTGGTGGTGCGTGAGTCTGTCAGCCAGGCCGTCGCGCAGGAGTTGCCACCGCAGAGCTGAAATAGTGGCGGCGCGGCTGCAATGAATTGCACGCCGGGACCGGGCCCATCCCACAGACTCAAAAAATGCGATATGTTCTGCCCTGTGGCGTCAAAATCCTTTTTCTATCCTTAACGAATATTTCCTAACCGGAGCGTTTTATGCAGATGAAATTCAAACTTACCGTGGTCGCTGCCCTGGGCTGCCTGGCGGGCATGGCCGCTGCCCAGGAAACGATCGTGAGGATTGGTCACGTCGCGCCACTTTCCGGTTCGCAAGCGCATTACGGCAAGGACAATGAAAACGGTGTGCGCATGGCCATAGACGACCTGAATGCCAAGGGTCTGGTGATAGGCGGCAAAAAGGTCAAGTTTGAAATCGTCGCCGAGGACGACGCTGCCGATCCCAAACAAGGCACGGCAGCGGCACAAAAGCTGTGCGACTCCAAGGTCGCAGGGGTGGTGGGTCACCTGAACTCCGGCACGACCCTGCCAGCGTCCAAGATTTACAACGATTGCGGCATTCCACATGTCACAGGAGCCGCAACCAACCCCGACCTGACCAAGCCAGGCTACAAAACTACCTACCGCATCATTGCCAACGACAACGCACTGGGTGCCGGGCTGGCTTTTTACGCAGCCGATGCCCTCAAGCTCAAGCGTGTTGCCATCATTGACGACCGCTCGGCTTACGGCAAGGGCGTTGCCGAGGTGTTCAAGAAGACCGCGCTGGCTAAAGGCATGACGGTGGTTGACGAGCAGTTCACGACCGACAAGGCCACGGATTTCATGGCCATTTTGACGGCTGTCAAAGCCAAGAGTCCGGACGCGATATTCTTCGGCGGCATGGACCCGCAAGCTGGCCCCATGCTGCGCCAGATGGAGCAACTCGGCTTGAACAAGGTCAAGTATTTTGGCGGTGACGGCATCTGTACAGCCGAAGTGGCCAAACTGGCAGCTGGCGCCAAGACCTTGGGCAATGTGGTTTGCGCCGAGGGTGGTGCTTCGCTGGCCAAGATGCCGGGCGGCGAAGCCTGGAAAAAGCGCTACGACGCCAAGTACCCGAACCAGTTCCAGATTTACAGCCCCTACACCTACGATGCGACCTTTGTACTGGTGGACGCCATGCAGCGCGCCAACTCCACGGACCCCAAAGTCTACACGCCAGAGTTGATCAAGACCAACCTCAAGGGTGTAACCACCACCATTGCATTTGAGGCCAATGGCGAGTTGAAAAACCCGGCGATTACCTTGTATGTCTACAAGGATGGCAAGAAGTCGGCTCTGAATTGAGTTAGCGCTGAAGACGTAAAAAAAAGCCACCTTCAGGTGGCTTTTTTTACGTCGATCACTGTGTGTCAATCGCCCGGTGATGTGACCTAATCAGGCACAAGCCGTTTGACTTCAAGGTGATGTGTGATCAGCAGCTTAATGCGCTTGACTCTCAAAAGCTTTACGCATGTAGCGGTCAAGCTGGATGAAGTATTTTTCAGACAATTCCGTTTTAACGACGTGCTTGATACGGTTGTCATCGGCATTGACTTCAAGCGCGATCATCCCTTTCATTCGCAGCGTTTTAATTCGTCGGTGTGCGGTTGTTTTGGAAATATCCGGAATCATTTGCATGGCGTCCAGCACGGTGATTGGGTCGCCTTTGAGCCAATAGACTGCAAACATGTTCAACATGCCTTCTTCCGCGATATCCATTAAAGGGAAATCGGAAAAAGGTCGTTTACTTAGCAAAATTTCTAAAAACTTTATGTACGTATTTGATGTCGTGACTGCGTTTTTATTTTGCACAATAGTTATTTGGGTTGAAGTTTTAACCTGCGAGATTGCTTGATCCGTAAACTATTATTTTGATAAACTTTAATATCTCTGATTGCAATAATAAATTGCAATATAGGTCGGCTTGTAATCGGCTTCTTTGAAAAAGATTATTTTTGTTTGCTGGAAATCTCGATGTCCTCAAAATCTTGGCTTGAGGCAAAAAGACTTAGCAGTGATATTGCAAACTTAATCAAGTTTATTTTTTCTCTTGAGTTCATATTTTCGAAATCTGGTCTATAAATTTCCAGGATTTTGGCCAGATCTGGTAATTCACTAACTCCATTCGGGCTAATTGATTTATTTTTAAAAATTTTATTTAAGTCAAATTCGAGCCAGTCAGCTAATATTTTTAATTTGTCTGGCTCTGGAAATGCCATCCCTCGCAACCACTTTCTAGCTGTTTCTCGTGAAATTGACTTTTTATCTTCTGCTCGCAAGTTGAAGTCACGTGCAAACATATTAGACGAGAATTTTTTGCCAAATTTTTGAATTAATTTTTCATTGAGCTGGCTTGAAAATTCTGTGGCCAAGCTGCTTTTTATGGATTCTGTAGAATGGTCCATTTTCGATTGTTTTAAAAAACATCTATTGTTTTAGCCTAAGGTTTATTAGTCAACAATAAACTGCGAATATATCGCCAATCAAATATTGGCATTCATTTATTTAGCCAATTAAAACTTGGCAATTATCGAGGCTAATTTTTCTGACCAACGTTGGTGATAGACGAAGTCAAATATTTCATTTTTTCCGCCCGAATGGCAAGTGGCTGGCATATATCCGACGCCTATAGCCTTGCATCACGAGCATGCGATTCTTGCGCTCAGACTGGGTTGTCGCTGTAGGACAGAGTCGAACAATGCACTAGGCACATCGACCAGGTTGCTGGCCGCGTCATGCGTCAACCGGGTACAGGCCTTGCTGCGAGGGTCGGCGTGCTTGTTTCAGGCGCCAAGCGCTGCGTGCGGCAATTCAAGTTGGGCCTGCCTGGCCACGCGTATGCAATCCTTCATGTGCTCTTCGCCGAAATAGCTAATCGCGGCATAACCGACTGCAGCGGAAACAACCTGGCCCGCGAAGGGCACAAACTTGGCGAGTTGCTTGCTTCCCAGGCGCATGCCAATCTTGGTGGCCGCCTTGATGACCAGATCATGGCTGATGAACTTGCCTATCAGCACGGAGCCGACCAGCGCGATGGCTTTTTGCACCTGGTCGCGCTGCTTCGGGTCAAGTTGATCGAGCTGCGCAGGGCTTAGGCCAAACTCCCGGTTGATCTCTGGAATCAGCCGGGAAAGCAGGGCGGCGTCTACTGCCCAGTCCAGTCCTGGCACCGGTAAGGCGCTGGCTGCCGCGGCGACCAGTGCCCGGCGGTTGAGCAGCTTGCGGCTGCGCCTGACGGCAGTCTGCAAGGCAGCATCGTCAGCTGCCATGTGAAGTGCTGTAGCCATGCGTTTGAAGCCTTTAAAAGTGGCGCGGGGCGGGGACCCGGCCAATCACAACTCTACACCGCAGCGGCTTCAAGCTGCTCGGTCAGCTCCAGCCAGCGTTCTTCCAGCGTGACCAGCTCGCTGTCTATCAGCTTGAGCCGCTTGCCGGTCTGCGCGATTTCCTGCGTTGCCTTGGTGCTTGCGAGCAAATCCTGCAGTCCGGTTTTTTCGCGGTTCAGCGCCTGCATGCGTTGATCGATTTTTTCCAGCTCCTTGCGCAATGGCTTGCTTGCTGCAGGCGCCGGCGCGGCCACCACCACTGGCTTGGCTGCAACCGCCTGGGCGGCGTTGCCGGCTTTCTTGGCTTCCTCGCGTTGCCGCTTGGCGTGGTCAAGCAGGTATTTCTGGTAGTCGTCAAGGTCGCCATCAAAAGGCGCCACACCGCCTTGCGAGACCATCCAGAACTCGTCGCACACGGCGCGCAGCAAGGCGCGGTCATGGCTGACCAGCATCACGGTACCTTCAAATTCATTGAGCGCCATAGACAAGGCCTCACGGGTCGCCAGGTCCAGGTGGTTAGTCGGCTCATCAAGCAGCAGCAGGTTGGGGCGCTGCCAGACGATCATGCACAGCACCAGACGCGCTTTTTCACCACCGCTCATGCTGCCCACGGCCTGCTTGACCATGTCGCCGCCAAAATTGAAATTACCCAGAAAACTGCGCAAATCCTGCTCGCGGGTAGGCTGGTTGCCCATCTTGCCGGCGGCCGTGACTTCCTTGACCAGCCGAATCATGTGTTCCAGCGGGTTGTCCGCTGGTCGCAGCACGTCCAGCTCCTGCTGCGCAAAGTATCCAATGTTCAGGCCCTTGCCTTCGGTCATCTCACCCTGGATGGGCGTGAGCGCGCGCGCCACAGTCTTGACCAGCGTTGACTTGCCTTGTCCGTTGGCACCCAGAATACCGATGCGCTGGCCGGCCAGCACCGATTTGCTGACGTTTTGCACAATCACGGTAGGCGGTGTGCCCTCAGGCGCGTCTTCAGGCGCAGGGTAGCCAAAGTAGGCATTCTGCATCGACAGCATGGGGTTGGGCAGGTTGGCAGGTTCCTTGAATTCGAAGGTGAAATCGGCTTCAGCCAGCAGCGGCGCGATTTTCTCCATGCGGTCCAGCGCCTTGACCCGGCTTTGCGCCTGTTTGGCCTTGCTGGCCTTGGCCTTGAAGCGGGCAATGAACTTCTGCAGGTGGGCAATCTTGTCCTGCTGCTTGGAGTAAGCGCCTTGCTGCAGCGCCATCTGCTCGGCGCGCAGGTCTTCAAACTTGCTGTAGTTGCCGCCGTAGCGCGTGAGCTTGGCGCTCTCAATGTGCACGGTCACGTCGGTCACCGCATCCAGAAACTCGCGGTCATGGCTGATGACCAGCATAGTGCCCTGGTAGCGTTTGAGCCAGGCTTCCAGCCAGACCAAAGCGTCCAGATCCAGGTGATTGGTCGGCTCGTCAAGCAGCAGCAAATCCGACGGGCACATCAGTGCGCGCGCCAGTTGCAAGCGCATGCGCCAGCCGCCTGAAAAGCTGTTGACCGGGTTGTTGACCTCGCTGAGCTTGAAGCCCAGACCCAGAATCAGCGCCTGGGCGCGGGCTTCCGCGTCGTGCGCGCCGGCGTCATACAGGTTCATGTAGGCGTTACCCATGCGGTCGCCGTCGCCGCTGAGATCGGCAGCATCGACTTCGGCCTGCGCGGCCAGCAGCACCACATCGCCTTCAATCACGTAGCTGGTGGCGCTTTGCTCGGTTTCCGGCATGTCCTGGGCCACCTGCGCCATACGCCACTGTGCAGGGATGAAAAATTCGCCGCCGTCTTCGTGCAGCGTGCCGTTGAGCATGGCAAACAGCGACGACTTGCCCGCGCCATTGCGCCCCACCAGACCGACGTTTTCGCCGGGATTGAGGGTGACAGAAGCACTGTCGAGAATCACTTTGGAGCCGCGACGCAGCACCACATTTTTTAGGGTAATCATTTAAAACAGACAAACTCAGGAAGATTATTCGGGCAGCGTGTTTCGCGCCGCCGGGTCAGGACGCCAATCTCAAGCCAGTTGCTGGCGCGTGAGGAGCAAAACCTGATCAGGGCCGGCGCTGGTCTCGAACCACAGGGGTTCAAGCTCGGGAAAAGCGCGTTCAAAGTGCGCACGCTCATTGCCGATTTCCAGCACCAATACCGCATTTTCGCTCATATGGGCCGCAGCCGTCAGAAAAAGGCCGCGAATGAAGTCCATGCCGTCCTCGCCACCGGCCAAAGCCAGGGACGGTTCAGCCCGGAATTCAGCGGGCAAAGCGGCCATGGTGGTGGCGTTCACATAGGGCGGATTGCACAAAATCAGGTCGTAGCCACCATTTTCTTTTCCGTTGCAGGCGGCGAGTCCGTCGGACACCAGCAGGGTGATGCGGCTTTGCAAGGCATGGCGATCCACATTGATGCGGGCCACCGCCAGGGCGTCGGTGCTGAGGTCGGCGGCATCGATCACCACATCGGGGTAGGCCATGGCCGCCAGGATGGCCAGGCTGGCGTTGCCGGTACACAGGTCCAGCACGCGGTGGGTATCGACACTGAGCCAGGGATCTATGCTTTCGTCGACCAGCAACTCGGCAATCAGGGAGCGCGGAATGATCACGCGCTCGTCCACATAAAAGGGCACGCCTTGCAGCCAGGCTTCCTGGGTCAGGTAGGCTGTGGGCTTGCGTGTGCTGATGCGTGCTTCCAAAAGTGTAGCTAGCTGCGCTCGTTGCTCGGGCGTTACGGGGCGATTGGCGACTGAATCGAGGTCATCAAGCGGCAAGCCGAGTCGCCACAGCACGAGCCAGGCGGCTTCGTCAAAAGCGCTCAGCGTGCCCTGGCCAAAACCATTGGCCAGACTCAAGCCCGCGGCTTCCAGCTGGGCGGCAGCCTGGTCAATCAGCGCCACAACCGTCACGGTGTTGCCCGCGGTCATGCGCGGTCTGTCCCGGCCAGGCGCTCAAGCACGCCCTTGTAGATGTTTTTCAGCGGCTCAATCGAGCTCACCAGCACATGCTCGTTGATCTTGTGAATCGACGCGTTGATGGGGCCGAACTCGATCACCTGGCTGCAGACCTTGGCGATAAAGCGGCCATCGCTGGTGCCGCCCGTTGTAGACAGCGCTGTCGTCAAGCCGGTTTCGGCCAGGATGGCGCCGCGCACGGCCTGAACCAGCTCACCCGGCGTGGTCAAGAATGGCAGGCCGCCCGTGACCCAGCTCAACTCGTAGTCAAGCTGGTGCCGGGCCAGCACAGCCTCGAGACGCTCGCGCAGGCATTCAGGCGTGGATTCAGTGCAAAAGCGGAAGTTGAAATCGACAACCAGTTCACCTGGAATGATGTTGGACGCGCCCGTGCCGCCATGGATATTCGACACCTGCCAGCTGGTGGCCGGGAAGAATTCATTGCCCTGGTCCCATTCGGTCGCCACGAGTTCGCTGAGCGCAGGCGCAAACAGGTGAATCGGGTTTTTCGCCAGATGCGGATAGGCGATGTGGCCCTGAACGCCCTTGACCGTGAGCTTGCCGCTCATGGTGCCGCGCCTGCCGTTCTTGATCATGTCGCCGAGCTGGTCGACCGAGGTCGGCTCGCCAACAATGCAGTAGTCCAGCACTTCGCCGCGCGCGGCCAGCTGCTTGCAGACCACCACCGTGCCGTCGTTGGCCGGGCCTTCTTCGTCACTGGTGAGCAAAAAAGCAATCGACAGATTGGGCTGGGGATGCTGCGCCAGAAACTCCTCGACCGCGACCACCATGGCGGCCAGCGAGGTTTTCATGTCGGCCGCACCGCGGCCATACAAAACGCCATCGCGGTGACTTGGCGTGAAGGGGTTGCTGTGCCACTGCGCGAGCGGGCCGGTGGGCACCACATCGGTGTGGCCGGCAAACACCAGGGTTTTGGGCGGCTGCTTCTGCGCTATTGAATCTGTAGCTGCTGGCGCCTGTCCTTCGGGCGTTGCAGCGCTGAAACCCTTGAATTTCGCCCACAGATTGGTGACCCGGAAGTCATCAGGACCGCTGACGATGGTTTCGCACTCAAAGCCCAGTGGGCTGAGCCTGTCGGCAATGATGCGCTGGCAATCGGCGTCGTCGGGCGTGACCGAGGGGCGTGAGATGAGTTGCTCGGTGAGTTGCAGGGTACGGTTCATGTCTAGTGCTTAACGTCCAGCGTGATTTCAGTGAACGAGGGTTCGTCGTCGGGGTCTTCTTCCGGCTCGGCTGCGGCCTTGGATGCCACGGCGAAGTCGTTTTCGAGCCGCCACATCAGATTGGTTGGCGAGTCGGCATGCGTCAAGCCTTCCTTACGGGTCACCAGGCCTTCAACAATCAAGCGGGCAATGTCCTGCTCAAAGGTTTGTGAGCCTTCGGCCATGGATTTTTCCATGGCCTCGTGCACGCCGGAAAAGTCGCCTTTTTCAATCAGCTCCGAAACCAGCTTGGTATTGAGCATGACCTCGACGGCTGGCGTGCGGCTGCCGGCCTGGGTGCGCAGCAGGCGCTGTGACACGATGGCCTTCATGGCTGCGGCCAGGTCGCCCAGCATGGTGGGCCTGACCTCGACCGGGTAAAAGCTCAGGATGCGGTTCAGCGCCTGGTAGCTGTTGTTTGCGTGCATGGTGGCCAGGCACAAATGGCCGGACTGGGCATAGGCGATCGCCGCTGACATGGTTTCACGGTCGCGGATTTCGCCGATCAGGATCACGTCTGGCGCCTGCCGCAGCGCGTTTTTCAGCGCCACTTGCAACGACTGCGTGTCACTGCCGACTTCGCGCTGGTTGACAACGGATTTCTTGTTGCTGAACAAGAATTCCACCGGGTCCTCAATGGTCAGAATATGCCCGAGCGAGCTCGCATTGCGGTGGTCTATCATCGCCGCCAATGTGGTGCTCTTGCCGGCACCGGTCGCGCCCACCATCAGCAGCAGGCCGCGCTTTTCCATCACCAGTTCAGCCAGTATGGGCGGCAGTTTCAGGCTGTCCAGCGCCGGGATGTCGGTCGGAATGTAGCGAATCACGGCTGCATAGGTGCTGCGCTGGCGAAATCCACTGATACGGAAATTGCCAACACCGGCCAGCGGGAAAGCCATGTTCAGCTCGCCGATTTCCTGCAACTCTTCAATGCGCTCGGGCGGCAAAACTTCTGCCAGCAGGCTCAGCGGCGCCTCAGGCGGCAAGACCTGGCTGTTGATGGGCAGCGCCTGGCCGTTGATCTTGATCAGCGCCGGCGAATGCGCCGACAGGTAGACGTCAGACGCCTTCTTGTCGGCCATCAGACGCAAAATTCTTTCCATCGTGCTCATAGCATGTCTTTCGGCAATTGTCCGCAGGGTCGCCCCATACTAGAACCCGCTCGGGACCCATGCAAGCTGCTTGCGGGGCGCAGCAAAGTACGCCTGGCAAGCCGCGTGGGGCTTATCTCCTCAGTCGCGCAGCAAATCGTTCAAGCTGGTCGTGGCACGGGTTTTGGCGTCGACTTTCTTGACGATCACGGCGCAATACAGGGAGTATTTACCATTTGCCTTGGGCAAGTTGCCCGACACCACCACGGAACCTGCCGGAATACGGCCATAAGTCACGGTGTCAGCTTCGCGATCGTAAATCGGGGTGCTCTGACCCAGGTACACGCCCATGGAGATCACAGAGTTTTCTTCAACAATCACGCCTTCAACCACTTCGGAGCGCGCGCCGATAAAGCAGTTATCTTCAATGATGGTGGGGTTGGCCTGCAAGGGTTCAAGCACGCCGCCCAGACCGACGCCGCCTGACAGGTGGACGTTGTTGCCAACCTGTGCGCAGCTGCCAACGGTGGCCCAGGTATCAACCATGGTGCCTTCGCCAACCCAGGCGCCTATGTTCACGTAGCTGGGCATCAGGATCGCGCCCTTGGCAATGAAGCTGCCGCGGCGGGCCACGGCGGGCGGCACCACGCGCACGCCGGTGGCGCGCATTTCGGCTTCGCTCAGGTGTGCGAACTTGGTTTTGACCTTGTCAAAAAAGCCCAGGTCACCGGCGCGCATGATTTCGTTGTCATGCAGGCGAAAACTCAGCAGCACGGCTTTCTTGATCCATTGGTGGGTGGTCCACACGCCGACGCTTTCGCGGGTGGCGACACGCAGGCTGCCGTTGTTGAGTTGCGAAATGGTGTGCTCGACGGCTTCCAGAATATCTTTTGGGGCTGATTTTGGCGACAAATTGGCGCGGTCTTCCCAGGCTGCGTCAATGGTGTTCTGAAGAGCGCTGTGCGAGTTGTCTTGAGTCATGTTCTTGAATTCTTAAGAAAGAGTGGGAAGATTTAAAGGGATTCGAAAAAGCTGGGAATCAACGGTTCAGTCAACTCTGAACCCTGGAGCGGATAAATTGTGCGATGCGCTGGGCGGCTTCCACGCACTCGGCGGTTTCTGCCACCAGCGCCATGCGCACGCGTCCGGCACCCGGGTTGTGTCCCTGCGCGTCACGGGCCAAATAGCTGCCCGGCAACACCACCACATTGTAGGCAGCCAGCAGGTCGCGGGAAAATGCCTCATCAGAGCCCTTGAAGACCTCGGGAATAGCGGCCCAGAGATAAAAGCCGGCATCCGGCAGCGCCACATCCATGACTTCGGCCAGCAGCGGCGTGACTGCAGCGAATTTCTTGCGGTACAGGGCCCGGTTGTCCACCACATGCGCCTCGTCAGCCCAGGCCGCGATGCTGGCCGCCTGAACAATGGGGCTCATGGCGCTGCCGTGGTAGGTGCGGTAAAGCAGGAAAGGCTTGATCAGCGCTGCATCACCGGCAACAAAGCCGCTGCGCAGGCCGGGCACGTTGCTGCGCTTGGACAGGCTGGTCAGCGAAATCAGGTTTTTGAAGTCATGCCGGCCCAGCTTGACGGCGGCTTCCAGGCCGCCCAACGGCGCTTCGTCGCGGAAATAGATCTCGCTGTAACACTCGTCAGAGGCGATCACAAAGCCATGACGGTCGCTGAGCTCGAACAGCAGCTTCCATTCGTCCAGGCTCATGACGGCACCCGCCGGGTTGCCTGGTGAGCAGACAAAAATCAGCTGGGTTTTGGCCCAGACAGCCTCTGGCACGCTGGCCCAGTCAACCGCAAAGTTGCGCGCCGGATCGCTAGGAACAAACCAGGGCTCGGCCCCGGCCAAAAGTGCAGAGCCTTCGTAGATTTGATAAAACGGATTCGGGCAAAGGACTATTGGGGGCCCCACGCTCGCCACTTCATGTGCTTCGCTGCCCCCCGAGGGGGCGTCGCCCGCCTTGGGGTAGCCCGGCAGCGGTCGGGTGCCCGTCTGCGTTGGATCAATAACTGTTTGCGCCAGTGAAAAAAGCGCTTCGCGCGAGCCGTTCACCGGCAGGATTTGCGTGGCTGCGTCGACCTCGATGCCGTAGCGTCTGGCCAGCCAGGCTTGAATGGTCTGGCGCAGTTTCGGCTCACCCAGTGTGCCGGGATAGCTGGCCAGGCCTGACAGGCTGCCGGTCAGCGCATCCTTGATCAACTGCGGTGTGGCGTGGCGCGGCTCGCCTATACCCAGGCTGATCGGGGTGTAGGCCGGGTTGGGCGTGACATCGGCGTGCAGCTTGCGCAGCCGCTCGAAAGGGTAAGGCTGAAGGCGTGAGAGCAGGGGATTCATCCCATGATTATCCAGCCTGAAAAGCGCGCTATCTGGCCGTTGCCTGGCGTGGCGCTATATAAAGAGTAGCTGCCAGCGCCCGTCTGTACTGCTTTAAAGCTCGATTTCGCACCGGAAAACGACCGGAAAAACTTGCGAAGCGGCTGAAAAAAGCTCAAACCAGCTTTCGCGCCTGCCCGTGACGCGCAGTGGTGTCTGGCGGCAGCTTGGCGTCGAGTAACATTAGTCGCTCGCGCAGCACCAGTTGCTACGCCAACGAATTGCAAAAAGTTCTATTAAATCAATAGCTTAGACCAGGAAGAACACAGGGTACGCCGTGCGTCTGAATTCAATCAAGTTATCGGGCTTCAAATCTTTCGCTGAGCCGACCAATTTCGTGCTGCCTGGCCAGCTGATTGGCGTGGTCGGGCCCAACGGTTGCGGCAAATCCAACATCATGGACGCGGTGCGTTGGGTGCTAGGCGAAAGCAAAGCCTCGGAGTTGCGTGGCGAGTCCATGCAGGACGTGATTTTCAATGGCACCACCACGCGCAAGCCGGCCAGCCGCTCCAGCGTGGAGTTGGTGTTTGACAACGCTGACCACCGCGCCGGCGGCCAATGGGGGCAGTTTGAAGAAATCGCCGTCAAGCGCGTGCTCACGCGCGACGGCACATCGAGCTACTACCTGAACAACCAGCCGGTGCGCAGGCGCGATGTGCAGGATGTGTTTCTGGGCACCGGACTCGGTCCACGCGCTTACGCCATCATCGGCCAGGGCACCATCAGCCGCATCATCGAGTCCAAACCCGAGGAATTGCGCCTGTTTCTAGAAGAGGCCGCGGGCGTCTCCAAATACAAGGAACGCCGCCGCGAGACCGCCAACCGCCTGTCCGATACCCGCGAAAACCTGACCCGGGTCGAAGACATCCTGCGTGAGCTCAATGCCAATCTGGACCGGCTCGAAAAGCAGGCCGAGGTCGCGATGCGCTACAACAGCCTGCAGGCCGATGGCAGCCTGAAGCAGCACCAGCTCTGGTTTTTAAAGCGCTTGGACGCCGAAGCCGACCAGAGCAAGGTCAAGGCCGACGCCGAAAAGGCGGTCAACGACCTCGAAAGCCGTGTCGCCGACTTGCGTCATATCGAGGCTGACCTTGAAGCCATACGCCAGGCGCATTACGCCGCCGGCGACCATGTCAACCAGGCCCAGGGCAAGCTTTACGAAGCCAGCACCGAGGTCGGACGGCTCGAAGCAGAGATCCGCTTTGTTGTCGATGGCCGGCTGCGCGTCGAGCAGCGTCTGGCCCAGCTCAAGGAACAAACCGCCCAATGGGCCACACGCCGGGAAGACGCGGCTATCGAATCTGAAAGCCTGTCGGCGCAGGCCTTTGACGCCGAAGAAAAAGCCGAACTGCTGGCCGCGCAGAGCGAAGAGCAGCAAGGTCAGTTGCCCGCACTGGAAGAGTCGCTGCGCAGCGCCCAGGCCAAAGCCAACGAGCAGCGCGCCAGTGTCACCCAGGTGCAGCAGCAAATACAGGTGCTGGCCGCCGACCAGCGCAACATTGAAGAACAGTCGCGCATACTGAGCTTGCGCATGGAGCGCCTGGGCGCCGACCGCAATGCCCTCAATGCGCCCGACGAAGCCCGTCTGGTCAACCTCAACCAGCAATTTGACAATGCCAGGCAGGCGCTGGTCGAGGCTGAGGCACGGCTGGAGGAACTGAGCGACAGCGTGCCCCAGCTCGATGAAGACCGCCGCGCCAAGCAGCAGGCCGTCAACACCGAATCTGCCAAACGGGCCGATTTGTCCGCCCGCATGGAAGCGCTCAAGGCGCTGCAGGAAAAAGTCAAGACCGACGGCAAGCTCAAGCCCTGGCTGGCCAAGCATGGACTTGACGGCCTGCAAGGGCTGTGGAGCCGCATTCACATAGAGCAGGGCTGGGAAAACGCCCTGGAGGCCGCACTGCGCGAGCGCCTGGGCGCGCTGGAAGTCAGCCGGCTCGACCTGGTGCGCGGTTTTGCCGGCACCGACGGCCGTGACAGCCCGCCGGCCAAGCTGTCCTTTTACTCGCCGCCCCCGGGCGCTGCCGCCGGCCGTGCCAACAGCCATATCAACCTCAAGCCGCTGGCCGATCTGCTGCGTCTGAACGACGCCAGCCAGTCAGCCCTGCTGGGCGACTGGCTGCATGGCTGCTATACCGCTGAAAAGCTCGACGATGCGCTGGCCGCACGCGAGCGGCTGCTGCCCGGAGAAGTGATTTACGTCATGAGCGGCCACGCGGTGACGCCCTACAGCGTGAGCTTTTACGCCCAGGACTCCGAGCAGGCCGGACTGCTCGCGCGTGCCCAGGAAATTGAAAACCTGGACAAACAGCTCAAGGCCCAGCTGCTGATCGCCGAGGAAGCACGTTCTGCCTCCCTGCGCGCTGAGGCCGCCTACGCGGATGCGGCAGCAAGGCTGGCCAGCGCGCGCCGTGAGGCCGCCGAAGGCCAGAGTCGCACGCATGAGCTGCAAGTTGAAGTGCTGCGCCTGACACAGCTGGCCGAACAGACCCGCGCGCGCAGCGAGCAGATTCTGGCCGACATGGGCGAGATCGAGGCCCAACTGGCCGATCTGCAGGAGCGCAAGTTCACGGCTGAAGGCCGTTTTGAAGAACTCGACATGCAACTGGCCGACAGCCAGGAGCGTCACGCCCAGCTCGACGACCGCGTGATAGAAACCGAACGCAAATTGAACGAGTCGCGCGAGCAGCAGCGCGCGCTGGAGCGCCAGTCGCAGGAAGCCCAGTTTGCGCTGCGCAGCCTGGCGTCGCGGCGCGAGGAGTTGGCGCGCTCGCTGCTGATCGCAGCCCAGCAGGCCGACACGATTGCGCTCGAAGAACAGCGGGCCCAGGAGGAACTCTCGCGCCTGACCGACGCGGCGGCGCAAGCCGGCCTGCAGTCGGCCTTGAGCATCAAACTCGAACGCGAAGCTGACCTGGGCGCCAAGCGCAGCCAGTACGATGACTTGACGGCCAAGCTGCGCGCCAGCGACGAGCGGCGCCTGCAACTCGAGCGCGAGCTTGACCCGCTGCGCCAGCGCATCACCGAGTTTCAGCTCAAGGAACAGGCCGCGCGCCTGGGGCTGGAGCAATACGCGCAGCTGCTGGCTGACGCGCAGGCCGACCTGACCGCTGTCGAGCTGTCGATTCAAAACGGCAATGTGCGACTGACGGGTTTGCAGGGCGACATTGACCGCATCAACCGCGAGATTCAATCGCTGGGCGCGGTCAATCTGGCGGCGCTAGACGAACTGAGCACGGCGCGTGAACGCAAGCAGTTTCTCGATGCGCAGTCGGCTGACCTGAATGAAGCCATGACCACGCTGGAAGACGCGATCAAGAAAATCGACATGGAAACACGTGACTTGCTGGCCAGCACCTTTGCGGCGGTCAACGAGCACTTCGGCAAGATGTTCCCGGAACTGTTCGGCGGTGGCAATGCCAAGCTCATGATGACGGGTGAAGAAATTCTCGACGCCGGTGTGCAGGTCATGGCCCAGCCACCGGGCAAGAAAAACCAGACCATTCATTTGCTGTCAGGCGGAGAAAAAGCGCTGACTGCGATCGCGCTGGTGTTTGCGATTTTCCAGCTCAATCCAGCGCCTTTTTGCCTGCTGGACGAGGTCGATGCGCCGCTGGACGATGCCAATACCGAGCGCTATGCAAAACTGGTCGCGAGCATGAGCAAGCAAACCCAGTTTTTGTTCATCAGCCACAACAAGATTGCCATGGAAATGGCCGAACAACTGATTGGTGTGACCATGCAGGAACAAGGGGTGTCACGCATCGTGGCGGTGGACATGGAAGCCGCGCTCGGCTTTGCGGGGGCCGGCGCATGAGCACGCTTCAGATCAGCCTGACCATCGCCGGTGGCTTGCTGCTGGCCGGCGTCGTGGCCCACAGCGCCTGGTCGGCGCGTAAAAACCTGCCCAAACGTGCCACGCCTGAAACGACCAGCGAAGCCGGCCTGGAGCCGGCTCAGACCGATGCGCCGGGCGATTCGGGCCAAGAGCCACAAGAACGCCAGGAACCCCGTTTCGACATCGACGGCGACTCTGGTCTGGGGGCACTGACCACGCTGATGGCGCTGGAGAAAAAGCCCGGGCTGGATGCATTGATCGACGTGATCGCACCGGTGGTGATTGATGCCGTGGTGTCTGGCGAAGCGGCCCTGGCCGCCATGCCCAGCACGCGCCGCGCCGGTAGCAAGCCCTTCGGCGTCGAAGGCCTGAGCGTCGCCAACGGCGAATGGGAGTTTCCTTGCGCCGGGCAGCGCTACAGCGCTTTTCAGTGCGGCGTTCAACTTGCCAACCGGGTTGGCGCGCTGAACCAGATCGAGTATTCCGAGTTCGTGATCAAGGCGCAGGCCTTTGCTGACGCCATAGACGGCGCCCCGGAATTTCCCGAAATGCATGACGAAGTCGCGCGTGGTCGCGAACTTGACCAGTTTGCAAGTGCCCATGATGCACAGCTGAGTTTTACGCTGCGCGCGCTGAACACCGCCTGGAGTCCGGGCTATGTCGCGCAGAACGCGGCCAGGCTGGGTTTCGTGGCCGGCTCCATACCCGGGCGCATGGTGCTGCCGGCGAATCAGCAAGGTGGCGCGCCCATTTTGGGATTGGCCTTCGACACCCAGGCCGCCATGGCCGAAGACCCCGAGCAGACCGCCTTGCGCGAAATCACCCTGTCGCTGGACGTGCCGCAGGTGCCGCGCGGCGATCAGCCCTTTGCGCGCATGTGCGAGGCCGCGATTGCGCTGGCCACGGGCATGGATGGTGTCATCGTTGATGACAACGGCAACCTGATTCCGGCTTCGGCCATGGACGGCATCGCCACCGAGCTGGAGCTGCTGTATGACACGCTGGACCAGCGCGAGTTGTCTGCGGGCTCGGTGCTGGCCAGACGACTTTTTTCCTGATCTAGCGTGACAACAGACCTGTTCGGCCAACTGCCGGCAAGCATTCCCGTTGCGGATGCCAAACGCATCGCCGATCTGCGTGCGCAATTGCAGCTGCACGCCCATGCCTACTATGTACAAGACCAGCCGCTGATTCCGGACGCGAGCTATGACGCGATGTTTCGCGAGTTGCAGGCGCTGGAGACTAAATACCCCGAAGCCATCACAGCAGACTCGCCAACGCAGCGGGTGGGCGGCAAGGCACTGAGTCAGTTTGCAAGCGTGCGGCACCGGGTGCCCATGCTCAGCATACGCACCGAAACCGATACTGAAGCCACTGGCGCACAAAATTTCGACACCCGTGTTCGCAAGGAGCTCGGCTTGACCGACAGCGACCCGCCTGTAGCCTATGTGGCCGAGCTCAAATTTGATGGCCTGGCCATGAACTTGCGCTATGAGCACGGCGCGCTGGTCCAGGCGGCGACCCGGGGCGATGGCGAAACCGGGGAGGATGTGACGCAAAACATCCGCACCATCCATCAGATTCCTTTGAAGATTGCCGCGCCCACGTCAGGCGCTGGCAGCTCTTCGCTGCGGTCGTCCTCGCCTGTTCCGGTGCCGCCGGTTCTTGAAGTACGCGGCGAGGTTTACATGCGACGCGACGATTTCGAGGCCCTCAATGAGCGGCAGCGCGAGAAGATCGCGCGTGGCGTCAAAGGTGAAAAAACCTTTGTGAACCCACGCAACGCCGCCGCCGGCGCAGTGCGTCAGCTGGACCCGGCGATAGCAGCGCAGCGTCCGCTGAGCTTTTTTGTCTATGGTCTGGGTGAGATCACGCCAGCCGAGCAGGGCGGGCCGCAATTTGAAACCCATTACGAGCTGCTGCAAACCCTGAAATCATGGGGTTTCCCGGTTGCAGACCAAGTGGAACGGGCGCAAGGCGCTACTGAACTGATAGCGTACCACCAGCGCATGGGCGCCATTCGCGACAGCCTGCCTTTTGATATCGATGGCGTGGTTTACAAGGTCGACAGCCTGGCCCTGCAACGCCAGCTGGGATTTGTCACGCGCGAGCCGCGCTGGGCTGTGGCGCATAAATATCCGGCGCAGGAACAGCTCACCACGGTACTGGGCATAGACGTGCAGGTCGGACGCACCGGCAAACTCACGCCGGTGGCCAAACTTGCGCCGGTATTTGTGGGCGGCGTGACGGTGACCAACGCGACCTTGCACAACGAAGATGAGGCGCGCCGCAAGGACGTGCGCGTGGGCGACACGGTGATCGTGCGCCGCGCCGGTGATGTGATTCCCGAAGTGGTCAGCGTGATGACGGAAAAACGCATCCCCGGTACCCAGGTGTTCACCATGCCGCGCCAGTGTCCGATCTGCGGCTCGGCGGCTGTCAGGGAAGAGGGCGAGGCCGACTACCGCTGCACCGGCGGGCTGTTTTGCGCCGCTCAGCGCAAGGAAGCCATCCTGCATTTTGCGCACCGGCGCGCTGTCGAAGTCGACGGTCTGGGTGACAAGCTGGTCGAGCAGCTGGTCGATGCGCAGGTGATTCGCACGCTGCCGGATCTTTACAAGCTGGGCTTTACCGCGCTGGCCAGTCTGGACCGTATGGCTGAGAAGTCCGCCAACAACTTGCTCGAAGCGCTGGAAAAATCCAAGCAGACGACCTTGCCGCGCTTTGTCTTTGGCCTGGGGATTCGTCATGTGGGCGAGGCCACGGCCAAGGAACTGGCACGCCATTTTGGCAAGCTCGACGCCATCATGGATGCCAGTGAAGAGCAGCTACTGGCGGTCAATGACGTCGGCCCCATTGTTGCAAAGAGCATTCGCACTTTTTTCGACCAGGCACACAACCGAGAAGTGGTGGAGCAATTGCGCGCCTGCGGGCTGAACTGGCCCGAAAGCGAGCCTGCAGCGGCTGCGCCCTTGCCGCTGTCCGGAAAAACCTTTGTGATTACAGGCACCTTGCCTACCTTGAGCCGGGACCAGGCCAAGGACTTGCTTGAAGCGGCGGGCGCAAAAGTCGCCGGTTCGGTGAGCCAGAAAACAGACTATCTGGTGGCGGGCGCGGAGGCCGGCAGCAAGCTGCTCAAGGCGCAAAGCCTGGGTGTGGCGGTCGTCGACGAGGCCGGCATGCTGGCGTTGCTTGCCAGTCCTGCGCTTTAAGTGCACCAAGGCTTTCGTGCCGCGATAATCCGGCCATGAGTATTCGAGAAATCATCAAAATGGGCGATGCGCGGCTGCTTCGCATCGCCCAGCCAGTCACCGAATTCGACACCGACGAGCTGCACCTGCTGGTCCTGGACATGTTCGACACCATGCGCGCGGTCAACGGCGCCGGGCTGGCTGCGCCGCAGATTGGCGTTGATCTTCAACTGCTGATTTTTGGCACTGACCAGATCAATCCGCGTTACCCCGATGCGCCCTTGGTGCCAAGAACGGTGCTGCTCAACCCTGTGCTCACACCTTTGGGCGACGACATGGAAGAGGGCTGGGAAGGCTGCCTGTCTGTGCCCGGTCTGCGCGGCATGGTGCCGCGTTTTTCAAGCATCCGCTACACAGGGTTCGATCCCTACGGCGACGCGATTGATCGCACGGTCGATGGTTTTCATGCGCGCGTGGTACAGCACGAATACGACCACCTGATTGGCAAGCTGTACCCGATGCGCATCCGCGACTTCAGCAAGTTTGGCTATACGGACGTGCTGTTTCCAGGACTCGATGCATCCGACGACGATTGAGTTCCTGAGGCTTCAGCCCATGCGCTGAAGCCAAGGTTCTTCAGATGCGATTTTGGCCTCATGCGCCGCGATCGCATCCGCGTAGCGCAAGGTGCGCGTGATGTCATCTTCGCCCGAAAGCAATTGCGCCCGGTGGCCCGACGCAAGGCCAAAGCTGATACTGAATCCACCCGGCGCTGTCAATTTGCAGGCGGCAATGTCCATTTCCAGTTCCTGCGCCATGCTGCCGGTTTCCAGCGCCGCGATCAACGCCGCGTGGTCCTGCGGCGTAACGGTGGCGGCCACGATGCCGTTTTTCACGCAGTTGTTGCGAAAAATGTCGCCAAACGAAAGCGCCACGATGGCCTGAATGCCATAGTCGGCCAGCGCCCAGACCGCATGCTCTCTTGAGGAGCCGCAACCAAAATTACGGCTTGCCACAAGGATTTGTGCGCGCTGTTCAGCAGTCACAAATGCTGCCTCAAGGTGGCCCGCAGCCACCCAGTCGGCAAACAGGTGTGCGCCCATGCCTGCACGATCGGTCTTTTTCAGGAACTGGGCGGGGAAGATGGCGTCTGTGTCGATGTCGTCACGCGCCAGCAGCGCGGCCCGGCCCTTAAGTTTTGTAACTGCTTGCCTCATGACAAAAACTCCCTTGGGTCGGTGAAGGCGCCGCGCAACGCTGAAGCCGCTACAGCCGCCGGGCTCATCAGGTGGGTGCGGCCACCCTGGCCTTGGCGGTTTTCAAAATTCCGGTTGGAGCTTGAGGCGCTCCGCTGGCCTGCGGTCAGCGCATCGCCATTCATGCCTATGCACATGGAGCAGCCCGACTCTCTCCATTCAAAGCCGGCATCCACAAAAATCTGCGCCAGGCCTTCGGCCTCTGCCGCACGCTTGACCAGCATGGAGCCAGGCACCACCAGGCCCCGCACGCTGGATGCAACCTGCCGCCCCTTGACGACAGTTGCTGCGGCCCGCAGGTCTTCGATGCGCGAATTGGTGCACGACCCGATAAAGGCCACGTCAATCGGTATGCTGGCAATCGTCTGGCCCGCGCGCAGGCCCATGTAAGCCAGTGCGGCTTCAAACCGCGGTTGTTCGTCGGCATTGCCGTTGTTGAACGCAGCAGGCACACGCTCGTTGAACGTGGCGCTGTCGGCCGGTGTGGTGCCCCAGGTCAGCATGGGCTGGACGGCTGAGGCATCAATGCTTTCAAGGCGGTTGAAGTCGCTGGGCGCGTCGGTCTTCAAACTGCTACAGTGCTTGACGGCTTCGTCGAACGTCGCCTTTGCCAGGCCAGAAACACGGCTGCGCAGGTAGTCCACAGTAAGGCTGTCAGGCGCCACCAGCCCGAAGCGGGCGCCAGCCTCTATGGTCATGTTGCAAAGCGTCAGGCGCGCTTCTATTGAAAGGGCGCTGATGGCCGAACCAAAGTATTCGATGGAAAAACCGGCACCGCCAGCCGTACCTATCTGGTGGATGATCGCCAGGGCCAGGTCTTTTGCGTAGGCGCCCTTGGCAAGGTGGCCATCGACCTGGATGCCCATGCTGCGAACCTTGCGCATCCAAAGGGTTTGCGTGCTCATGACATGTTCGGCCTCTGACGTGCCTATGCCCCAGGCCAAGGCGCCCAGAGCGCCCAGCGTTGCAGTATGGGAATCCCCACACACGGCAGTACAGCCCGGCAGTATGAAACCCTGCTCGGGTGCGACCACATGAACAATGCCCTGCCGCGCGTCGTCCAGGTCAATCAGCCGCATGCCGGTTGCGCGTGCGTTGGTGCGCAAGGTTGCGATCTGGGCTGCACTTTCGGGATTGGGGATGTTGGTCACGCGATCTGCCGTGGTCGGCACGTTGTGATCCTGGATCGCCATGTGGCGCTCTAGCGAGTGCAGCACCCGGCCAGACGCCGCCAGACCGGCAAAGGCCTGTGGGCTGGACACTTCGTGTACGAGGTGCCTGTCGATGTAGACAAGGTCTTCACCATCGTTGTTGCTGGCCACCACATGGGTTTGCCATATCTTGTCGAACAGGGTGCTCACGGATGTCTCTTTCTGCAGGAAGCTGCGTTCAATTCTGTGCGTCTGATCAGCAGTGATGAAAGCGGAAATGGTCTGTCAAGCTGACAATCAGCCCCGCCGTGGGCGAGGGGAAATGCCCGCTGAACAGCAGAGTAGTTGTGTCGGCCAGTTGGTGAACCAGCTCAGACCGGGTTTGTGCAGCTTGCGCGGCGTCATGGCAAAAACGCGATGACAGCGACAGGTCAATCAGCTGCGCCGGGGTGTGCAGGATATCGCCGGCAAACACCGCGTGTTCGACCAGCACACCCCCTTTCACCGGGCCACGGCCGTTGACCAGATTCACCACCACAGGAGGCCGGCAGGCGCTGTGAATCAGTTCCATGAAACGCTGCATGCCGGCGGCGGCCATTTCATACGGCTTGACGACACAGGTGTTGCCAAAGGCGATGGCAGATGCGAGCTCTATCGAGCAAAGCGTGATTGGCTTCCAGCACATCACTGCGGCGCTCATCCGTGATGGGGTCATACACAGGAATGCGGTGCTGCTGCGCAGGCGCTACAAAGCGCCCGCCATTGCAAGCGGTATAGACGGTACGGCCTGCGCAATCACCAGTCCGGCGAATCCGCAGACCATGAAAACCTCGGTGTGCGCGAAATTGATGCGGTGCAGTACCCCAACACCCGAGGTGAAGCCCACCGCGACTAGCGCATACAGGCCGCCTATCATGAGGCCGTTGATAATTTGACCGGCAATCATCTACTGGCCTACATCAATAGTGAGACAGCAGCTTGCCAAAGCCCTGCAGCTTGTCGTTGATGCCGACGGCGCGTAGCGCGTGCCAGTAGGTTGCCGTGTTGATCGCGATGACTGGCTTTCCAAGATATAGCTCTGCAGCTGCTGCAAAACGAACCATGGATAAATTGGTGCCGACCTGGACGATGGCGTCCACATCGTCGCCATCGAGTTGCCTCAGCGCATCGCGACACATCTCGTCTGTGGTGTGGGCGATTTGTACAGGACTGGGTCGCCGCAGGCATAGGTCGCGCACGACGGTGAAGCCGCAGTCCTGATAAAACCGGCGGACTTCGTCGTTCGCGACAGGAAAGTAGGGGGAAAGAAAGGCAATCCTCTTGGCCTTGTAAACATTGAGGGCAGCTTCAGTGGCAAATGAGCCACAGGAAACCTCCACACCGGCGCGTTCCCGCATCATGGCGAGGTAGCTCTCGGCGCCTTTGCGTCCGTCCCAGAATGTCGCGGCCGACATACCCATCACCAGGTACTGCATCTCACAACTTTTGAGAACGTCTACCGCCTGCAGGGTGTTGCCCTGAATGTTCTTGACCAGTTTCAGAAATTCTTCGTTGGTACTGACGGGATCATTGGGAATGATGATCCGGCTGTAGTGGTTGGTCACGCCCACAGGACGCATGTCGTCAAAGTCCGGCTGGACGATGGTGTTGGTGGAAGGGCCCAGCGCCCCGAACTTCATGCGATAACCAAGATGATCCATTGCTAGACTTTCGAAAGTAGTTGGAGAAAAGCGTCACGCGACATCACATCGGCATATTTCTGGCGTATGTCGAACAGGTTGGCCTCATGGGGCTCGATGGCTCGATCGCCTACGCAGTCCTCGATAACGATGGTGCGGAAATTGAACTGCATGGCGTCAATCGCTGTTGCGCGAACGCAGCCGCTGGTGGTGCAGCCAACCACCACTGCGGTGTCAACGCCGCGCAGGTGCAGCCACTCGGACAGGCCGGTGGAGAAAAAGGCAGAGGCCGAGACCTTGCGCAGCACCCATTCGCCGCTTATTGGCGTGAGCTGCGGCACGATTTGCGAGCCGGGTGCGTGTTCGGTCAACGTCAGAAGCGGCGGCACCTTCATGCAAAACACATTTTTATTCGCGCCATCATCTGCAAACACCACGCGCGTGTGGACTACGGGCAGGCCGGCCTTGCGAAAGGCAGCCAGCAACGGAACAGTGGCCTCGACAGCTGCTGCGATATGGGGGCCGCCAAATTGCGCTTCGTCCACGAAACCGTTGACGAAGTCCACCAGTATCAGACCGCAGCGTGAGCCGATACCGGAGGCATTGCCCATGTTCTGCTTGCGGTAGATGTCTTCCTTGCTCAAGATTTGACCTCTTGGGCAGCATGCGACTTGTCGAATTCAGCGACCCAGTCAAAACCCATCAGTTTGGAAAATTCCTGGAAATCATGGAGCTCCTGTTTGACGTTGGCACTCGAGCCTGTAGCCTTGATGTGGCTGTACACATTTTTGAAGGCCGCGCCCGCCGACAGGAACGCCGCCGACGGGAAGATGGCCAGGCCGAACCCAATTCGCTGCAGTTCATCCTTTGTCAGTACGGGGGTGCGCCCCGTTTCAACCATGTTGGCCACCAGCGGCAGGTCGAATGCCCTGCCGATTGTTTCCATCTCCTCAATGGACTCCGGACTTTCAATAAACAGGATGTCGGCTCCGGCCCGGGCGTATTTCTCCATGCGCCGCAGGGCTTCGTCCAGACCCAGCACAGTGCGTGCATCCGTGCGCGCAATGATCTGGAAGTTCTTGTCGGTACGGGTTTGTGCCGCCACCTTGATCTTGGCAACCATGTCCTCGGTTGGCACCACCCGGCGGCCCAGCATGTGGCCACACTTCTTGGGGAACTCCTGGTCTTCAAGCTGAATCGCGCAGGCACCTGCGGTTTCGTAGCCACGAACGGTGTGCATGACGTTGAGCAGACCGCCATAGCCCGTGTCACCGTCGCAGATAAGCGGCGTATCGGTGATGCTGGCGTATTGGGCGACGCGGTTGACCATGTCGGTGTAGCTGGCCAGACCAGCATCGGGCAGCCCCAGGTAGGAAGCGACGGTACCGTAGCCCGTCATATACAAGGCTTCAAAACCCATCTGGTCAGCAATCTTGGCGGAGACCATTTCAAAGACACCGGGCGCGACGACCAGATGTCCCCGCGTAAAGTGGGCTTTGAGTTCTGCACGTTTTTGCGTGCCGGTTTTGGTGCTTAGACCTTGCTTCATGCTATGGACTCCGCGCGCTCAAGCGCATCAATCATGGATGTTTTTCGAAGGTAATCCTTCGAGGCGACAGGGTTGGCTGCGATGGCCCGCAACTCATCCTGGGTTTTTCGGCGCTTTTCGGGGTCGCGCTCTTCTATGGTCTTTTTGTTGCGAGCGGTATTGGCATTGATGTATTCAATGGCTATTGAGCGCCGCTGGCGTTCGTATCGATCAAGCAAATCTGGCGACGCACCAGAAACCAGGATTTCAACGAGTTTTTCGGACAGGTTGAAGGCGTCATGAACACCCCCGTTCATGCCCATGCCGCCCAGTGGGTTGTTGATATGCGCGGCATCGCCGGCAAGAATCACGCGGCCACGGCGGAACTCCTTGGCAACACGTTGGTGTACCTTGTACAGCGTGCGGTGCACGGTAGGGTAGGGCGTTTCCTTGGGCAGCAGATTTTGCAGACGTGCCTGGATGGACTCATCTGTCAGAACTTCCTCGTCAGATTCTTCCGGACGGGTAGGAAAAAGCACCCGCCACAAGGTCGGAACCCGCAGCAACACGCACCATTCGTCAGGGTCCGAAACGTAATTCACGTAAGACAGTTTTGGAAAATGGTCGGCGAATTCAAAGGCAGTCGACACCACCAGAAAGCGCTCGGGATAGGTAAATCCTTCAAATTCAATGCCGAGCGACTGGCGCACCGTACTCCATGCGCCATCCGCGCCTATCAGGTAGTCACCGGACAAAGTCTGAACCTGGTCATCAATCCTCACCTCGACCTGCACACTTTCTGCATCCTGCTTCACCGATAGCAATTCAGCGCCGAGCATCACTTTGGCGTGGGGGAATTTGGCCAGACGATCAAGCAGTAGCGTGTTTAATTTCCATTGCTCGCATTGCAGGCGAAATGGATGCTGGGTTTCGCCTTCCAGCAAAGCCATGTCGAATTCGGCAATAAGGCCTTCCTTGCGGTCGCGCTGTTGGGTGTAGCGCGCAACCAGGCCTTGCGATACAAGCTCCTCTGTCAACCCGAACCGCGCCAGCTTGTCCAGCGTGGGAGGGTGAAAGGTTGAGGCGCGCAAATCTTCTGGTGACGAGGTGTTGCGTTCAAAGACCGTCACGGGAATGCCGGCTGTGGCAAGTGTCAAAGCGCTGACCAGACCTACAGGTCCTGCCCCAGCAATCAATACATGAGAGGAAGTCATTGGCGATCTGTCCAAGTAAATAAAGTTTGGATGATTAGCCACAATTTCTTTTTGTACAAGCCGGAGAAACTCCAGCCATACCAATAAATTATCCATCCATATTTTTGGTCACATGACTAACATCGAGTTAGAGTCGCCTGCCGCTCGTTGAATCGATTTTTAAGCCGTGCATTGGTGCACGACTGCGTCCAGGAGACCGTCAACGGTTCGAGTAAAGCCCGATATGGCACAACAAATGTGCGATTTCAGTTTCTGACGTTCTTCCGTGGTGCGTCACGGCGACTGAAAATATCTGGCGCATGTCGATGCTCACGAAGCGCCCTATGTTTTCTACTGATGAAGTAGTCAGACCTCCGTATGCAGGCGCAAGCCCTCCATGAAAGCCTTCAACATCGGCGACTCTTTCGTTTCACGACGGCGAATGACGCCAACGCTGCCTTCTCTCAAGTAGGGAAGAGGAAGGGGCACCACTTGTTTGAGCCCCTGAAAGTAGTGCATCAGCCTGGCTGACATTGGTGCCACGAGGTCACCGTCTTGGAGCATGGTCACTATGACCAGGGTAGAACCTGTCTCGACACGATAACGCGGCGAAGGCTGGCCAGCCAGAGCCAATTCGTGTTCGAGTTCACGCCTGAGCGGGCTGACTTTCGGTGGAATGATCCACGGATAACGCAGCACGTCTGGCCAGTCTACCTTGCGTTTTTTTGCCAGCGGGTGGTTGGCCCCCACCACCACACGGATTTGCTCGGGGTACAAGATGTCGCAGCGCACGCCCGCGTCAAGCCTGGCCTGGTCGGTACGGGTGATCACCAGATCCACGCGCCCCTCCTGGAGTTGAGGCAGCAGGGTATCGAGCCGGTTTTCAATGATGTTGAGGTATGCGTCAGGAAACCGTTTTCTGAAATACCCGGCAGCACGCGGTACCAGTCCTGTGGCGACGGTTGGCGTCGTTCCTACAACAAGATTTCCTGAAGCGCCGGTGGACATCAGACTTATGGTGGCCTGCGTGCGATCCAGTTCGCCGATGATGGCGCGCGCATGAGAGACCAGCGCTGTACAGAACTCAGTGGGCGTGAGGCCACGCGAGTTGCGCTTGAACAGCTTTACATTCAGGTCTTCCTCCAGCTCACTGAGCCATTTGGACAAGCCGGGCTGGGTGACGCCCATTTGCGCGGCCGTGTGACTGACGTTACGGGTCTCGTAGAGTGCCACCAGCAGGTATAGCTGACGCATGCGAAGGCGCTGTGTCCACTCCATTTGGTTATGTCCTTAAAGTTATGGAATTAGAAGTTAATATCATTTTAAAGAAATACCATTAAACCCCACAATGGGCAGCTTGCGTGGGCGAGTGCTTTTGGGATGGGCACACTTTTTTCTCCTGTGTAATGACCGTCAAGATCAAGGTATTGTTGAACGGCTGGGGCAGGCGGGCACGGTAAGTGCTAATTGCCAAGGACATCATTTCTTTGTTTCATGGAGTAGTTATGCGTCGTGATTTTTTGATTGCCCTTGCATCTGTCTGCGGTTCTACACTTTTACCCCGGATTGCCTTGGCACAGCAGTACCCCGTGAAGCCTGTGCGCATCATCGTGCCCGCTACACCGGGCGGAACGTCTGACATCTTCGCCCGAGCCATTGCGCTCAAACTCCAGGAATCACTGGGCCAGCCAGTCATCGTCGAATACAAGCCAGGCGCAGGTACCAATATTGCGACCGACTATGTGGCGAAGTCAGCGCCTGATGGTTACACCTTGCTGATTAACGGCATCACCTTGTCAGTCAATCCAGCCCTTTATTCAAATTTACCTTTCAATCCAAGCAAGGATTTCGCACCCATCATCGAGGTGGCCGAGATGCTGAACGTCGTGACAGTGCACCCCAGCGTGCCTGCGAACTCGATGAAGGAACTGATCCAGCTGATCAAGAAGGACCCAGGAAAATTCAACTACGGTACGCCTGGGGTCGGCAGCTCGGGCTTTCTCTCGGCCGAGCTACTGGCCCTGAAAACCGGCGCAAAGATCACGCATATTGCTTATCAGGGCAATGCACAGGCCACCACCGACCATATTGGCGGTACGCTGCAGGTTGGCTTTGTCAACCTGCCTGTGGCCTTGCAGTTCGTAAAAAGCGGCAAGCTCAAGGCGCTGGCTGTGACATCGGCCGTGCGTTCCCCGTTGCTGCCCGATGTGCCAACTGTTGCGGAAGCACTGGGCATTCCCGACTACGAGCTCAATGGCTGGTTCGGACTGCTCGCACCAGCCAAAACCCCGGCAGATATCGTCGCCCGCTTGCATGAAGAAACCCGAAAGGCGCTACGCGATCCGGCCTTGATTGACATCATCAAGGTGGCCGGCGGCGAGGTTGTAGGCGGCTCAAGCGCGCAGTTCGATATGCGCATCAAAAAGGACGCAGAGCGTCTGACTGAGGTGATTCGTCTTTCTGGCGCAAGCGCCAAATGAGCGTTTTTGTCGCACAAGTCGGGCTTTGCCCGCCAGTGCGCATCGGCTAAAGCAGCAAACGGCGTGGCTAATGCCCGTCGTGGCAGGGTGCAAGCCGACTACCGCGGCCGAATCACACGGTTTACGCAAGCGCAACATCTATTGGGCTCAGGAGATTTTTATGTCGAAACCAAGCTACCAGTCCCTGCAGGATCGGGTGGTGATCGTGACGGGCGGCGTGCGTGGTCTGGGCCGGGAGATGGCTCTTGAGCTGGTTGAGCAGGGTGCAAAGGTTGTTGTGACAGGCTCGTCTGAAACGGACGCGATGCACGAGACCATAGCCTTGTCAAAGACGCTGGTTGGCGCGGATCGGATGGTCGCGATCGCTGCAAATGTGAGCAATTTCAAGGCCTGTGAATCGCTGGTACAGGCCACGCTTGAGCGATTTGGCGACCTCCACGCATTGGTCAATAACGCAGGTCAAGGCATGCGCCTGATCAGTGAGACATTCAACACCAAGCCGGTCCCTTTCTGGGAAATTGATGCCGATCACTGGCGCAGCATCGTGGCAACCAATGTCAATGGCGCCTTCAACATGGCCCGAGCATGCGTGCCGCACATGCTGGACAGAAAATTTGGCAAGGTGATCAACATTTCAACGAGCGACCAGACCATGGTCAGGCGCGGGTATTCACCTTATGGACCGTCAAAGGCCGCATTGGAGGCTATGTCGCGCGTCTGGGCTCAGGATCTTGAAGGAACCGGGGTGGATATCAATGTCTACCTTCCTGGCGGCGCGGCAGACACCGATTTGCTGCCTCCGAGCGCGAACAAACGGGGTGCTGACGGTAATTTGTTGCCGGCAGCCATCATGCGGCGGGGTATTTCGTGGCTGTGTTCCGATGCATCCAACGGTCACACCGGGGGGCGCTATATCGCACGCCTCTGGGATAAACTCTGACTGATTCGCAAGCGGCCCTGAAGGCCAGCGCACCCGGGTATTTCCTAGCTGCGTAGCGCTTTGTCCATTGGGCGCATCGTCGTAA
Source organism: Comamonadaceae bacterium (assembly GCA_947443645.1). Taxonomy (GTDB): domain Bacteria; phylum Pseudomonadota; class Gammaproteobacteria; order Burkholderiales; family Burkholderiaceae_C; genus Polaromonas. The sequence goes on from CANEXF010000004.1 coordinate 192,338, forward strand.
ACTGCGCCCGGTAAGCGCAAATTCCAAATAACGGAGGCATACACGTGAAGAAAAGAACTCTCGTCACACTCACGGCTGCATTGCTGGGCAGCACATGCGCCATGGCTCAGACAAGCCCTGGCTTGTTGAGCGAACGCAGCATCTCTGCAAGCGCGGCAATGGAGCTGGCCAACACCAGCCTGGAGCGTTGCCGGGCCGACGGCTACAAGGTCAGCATCACGGTATTGAACCGCCATGCGCGTACGGCTGTGGTCATCAGTGACGACGGCGTCAATCCGCACACCCTTGAAAACAGCCTGCGAAAGGCATACACAGCGTTCACCACGCGCAGCCCCAGCGCAGACATGGGCAAACGACCCCAGCCCGGGCTGGACGGCTTCATGCAATTGGAAAAAATAACCACCATTGAAGGCGGCCTGCCGATTTTTGCCGGCAAGGAGCTGGTGGGCGCAGTCGGAATCTCGGGCGCACCCGGCGGCGAAAAAGACGCCGCTTGCGCACAAGCCGGTATAGACAAGATCGCCCGCTTGCTGGGCAACTGATCAGCCGCCCGGTCTGCCGGCCTTAATCGTTCAGGGCCTGCAGCAGTTCGGTTTCGATAGCAATCTGCGCCTTGTTGTGTTGCAGCTCCTGCCCGTCTATCAAAAAGGTGTCTTCTACGCGCTCGCCAAGCGTGGTGACTTTTGCCAGCTGCAAGTTGATACGGTGTCGGGCCAGCACGCGCGCAATCAGGTACAAGAGGCCGACACGGTCACTGGCCGATACATTGAGCAACCAGCGCTGGGCTTTTTCATCGGGCCGCAAATCCACCCGCGGCGCAATCGGAAAGCTCTTGACGCGGCGTGAAACGCGGCCGCGACCTGGCGCCGGCAAAGGCCCGCGCTCTTCGACCGTGCGGTTCAGCTCGGCCTCAACCATCGCGGCAAGCTCGCGGTAATGTTCTGCAATATCAGGACTGACGACTTGAAAGGTATCAAGCGCATAGCCATCGTGGGTGGTGTGGACCTTGGCGTCCAGAATACTGAACCCGGCCTGATCAAAGTAGCCGCAAATACGGGCGAACAGGTCAGGTGCATCGGGCGTATAGACCAGCACCTGCATGCCTTCGCCGGTAGACGAGCGGCGCGCACGAACAATCGCCTTGGCCTTGCCAACATGGCGTGAAAGTTGCCGCGCATGCCAGGCGATGTCGGCGGCCTCGTGACGCATGAAGTAACTCACGTCCAGGCTGGCCCACAAGGCCTTGTGCGACTCAAAGGGCTCGGCATGCAGCGCCAATATGGTCAGGGCCTCACGCTTGCGGGCCTCAACTTCTGCATCGGCGTCCGGTGCCCGCCCACCCAGCACGCGCAGCGTGTAGCGGTAGAGGTCTTCGAGCAGTTTGCCTTTCCAGGCGTTCCAGACCTTGGGACTGGTGCCGCGTATGTCGGCCACCGTGAGCAGATACAGGGCCGTCAGGTAGCGCTCGTTGCCCACGCGCTTGGCGAATGCAGCAATGACTTGTGGATCGCTCAGGTCTTCTTTCTGGGCAATCCGGCTCATGCTCAAATGCTCGCCGACCAGAAACTCCGCAAGCTTTGCATCCTCTGTCGCGATGCCGTGCTGCCTGCAAAACAGGCGCACGTCCTTGCAACCGAGCTCGGAATGGTCACCACCGCGCCCTTTGGCGATGTCATGAAACAGTGCGGCGACGAACAGTATCCACGGCTTGTCCCAGCCGGCGGCCAGTTGCGAACACATCGGGTACTCATGGGAGTGCTCGGCCATGAAAAAGCGCCGCACATTGCGCAGCACCATCAGGATGTGCTGGTCCACGGTATAGACATGAAACAGGTCATGCTGCATCTGACCGACGATTTTCCGGAAAGTCCAGAGATAGCGGCCGAGCACGGAGGTTTCGTTCATCAGCCGCATCGCGTGTGTGATGCCTACGGGCTGCTGCAGGATTTTGCGGAAGGTGTCACGGTTGACCGGGTCGCTGCGAAAACCCGCGCTCATCACGCCGCGGGCGTTGTACAGCGCGCGCAAGGTGCGCGCCGACAGCCCCTTGATGCCGACATTGGTCTCGTAGAGCAAAAAGGTCTCTAGGATGGCATGCGGCTCGCGCACGTACAAATCATCGCTGACGACCTCCAGCATGCCGGCCTTGTCCGAAAACCGCTCATTGATGGCGCGCAGCGGGTAGGTGTTTGGATGGAGCCGCTCCTCAATGTTGAGCAACAGTATCTGGTTCAGCTGTGTCACCGCCTTGGCCGCCCAGTAATACCGCTTCATCAGCGCTTCACTGGCGCGCACCATGGGCCGTTTCGCCGACGGGCCGGCCTTGGGCGAAACAGCCCCCTCGGGGGGCAGCGAGGACACGCCAGAGGCGGGCGCGGGGGTACTGTGATAGCCGAACGATTCTGCAACAGCGGTTTGCAGGTCAAACACCAGCCGGTCTTCGCGCCGGCCAGCAATCAGATGCAGGCGCGCACGTATCAGGCTGAGCAGCGCCTCGTTGCTCTTGATCTGACGGACCTCAAAAGCCGTGGCCAGACCGCTTCTGGCCAGGTCATCCCAGGACTTGCCCAGGCCGGCGGCCCGGGCTACCCATAGCACCACCTGCAGGTCGCGCAGTCCACCTGGCGATTCCTTGCAGTTCGGCTCCAGTGAATAGGGCGTGTTTTCAAACTTGTTGTGGCGCTGGCGCAGCTCCAGTGTCTTGGCGACAAAGAAGGCCCGCGGGTCCATCAGGGCTTTGAGCTTTTCCTGCAGGCGGACAAAATTCTTCTTTGAGCCCGCCACCCGCCTGGCCTCCAGCAAGGAGGTTTGCACCGTGACGTCTTTGGTCGCATCTTCAATGCAATCGGCCAGCGTGCGCACGCTGGAGCCGATTTCCAGCCCGCTGTCCCAGCAGTTGCTGATGAAGCTCTCAACCTTGGCCTTGAGCACCGGATCGCTATCGACTCTGGCGTCATCCGGTAGCAGCAACAGAACATCCACATCGGAATGGGGAAAAAGCTCACCCCGACCGTAACCACCGGCCGCGACCAGACAGGCGCTGACTGGAAAGTCCGCCGCCTGCCACAGCAGTTGCAAGGTGGCATCGGTGTGCCTGGCCAGTTTTTGTAGCAGCGTGTGAATGCCGCGGCTGGAAGCCTTGCTGGCCGCCAGGGAGGCGAACAGGGCGTTTTTACCGGCGCGGTATTCCTCGCGCACCTGGGCCAGGTCAGTCATGGGAAGCTTTACGGAAAGCGGATCAGGCGGCGCTGACGGACACGGACCGGTCGGGTTGCGCGTTGGCAACCAAGCCCGTGACAAAGGCCGGGATCTCCGGGCTTCCGGCAGACAGCGTCAGCACTTCATAGCCGGTCTCGGTGACCAGTATGGTGTGCTCCCACTGCGCTGACAGCGAATGGTCGCGCGTCACAATGGTCCAGCCGTCTTTTTCTGCGCCGTCCTTGATCTCGCGCTTGCCGGCGTTGATCATGGGCTCTATCGTGAAGGTCATGCCAGGCTTGAGCTCTTCAAGCGTGCCAGGCCGGCCGTAATGCAGCACCTGCGGCTCTTCATGAAAACGCTTGCCAATACCGTGGCCGCAAAACTCGCGCACGACGGTAAAGCCCTGTTTTTCGGCAAAAGTCTGAATGGCGAAACCGATGTCACCCAGCCTGACGCCGGGCTTGACGCGCATGATGCCTTGCCACATGGCCTCGTAGGTGACCTTGCAAAGTCGCTTGGCAGCAATCGAGACTTCACCAATCATGTACATGCGGCTGTTATCGCCAAACCAGCCTTCTTTGGTGATCACGGTGACATCAATATTCATGATGTCACCCTTTTTCAAGGGCTTGTCATTAGGAATGCCATGGCACACCACATGGTTTAGCGAGGTGCACAGCGATGCAGGATAAGGCGGATAGCCTGGCGGTTGGTAGCCCAGTGTGGCGGAAACCGTGCCCTGCACGTTGACCATGTAGTCGTTGGCGAGCTTGTCGATTTCTCTGGTGGTCACACCGGCCTTGACGAAAGGCGTCAGGTAATCCAGCACCTCGGATGCCAGTTTGCAGGCCACGCGCATGCCTTCGATACCGGCTGCATCTTTGTAGGTAATACTCATGCGCAGATTATCCCACTGACGGCAAGCCATGATCCGTTCACGGTTTTCCGGGCCACAGACTGCCGGAGATATCTGCGCTTGGGCTGGAGGGCCGCTGTGCGCTGGTAAAATCCCGCGTTAACGTACCGCCGCCGGCAGATCAATGCCGCAAGGTGCACGCCCCCCACAGGCGCGGCTTCACAGTCGCCCGCTAACTGCCTCCCAACCGCCACCAGGCCGACGACATCGTGACCCTTCACCTGACGACTTTTGTGGGCGAGCCTCGCGGCATCAATGCCCTGAGCGACTTTCGCATCCAGCAACTCCTTCCGCGCCTGCAGGCCATAGAAAGCAAAGTAGTGGGCGTCAGCGCCCGTTTCGTGCATCTGGTGGCGAGCGAAGCGCCACTGGCAGAAGCTGCAAAAACCCAGCTCGCCGCCTTGCTGAGCTATGGCGAGCCGGGTAAGGCCGAGGTCGAGGGCCGATCCCTGGATGCGGCGCTGTTCATCGTGTCGCCGCGTTTTGGCACTGTCTCGCCCTGGGCGTCCAAGGCCACCGACATTGCGCACAACTGCGGGCTGGCGGTCAAACGCATAGAGCGCGTCACCGAATACCGCCTCACGATCAAGTCTGGACTGCTGGGCAAGAGCACGCTGACGACCGGCCAGCGCGAGCAGCTGGCCGCCTTGCTGCACGATCGCATGACAGAAAGCGTGATGCCAGAGCTGGCGCAAGCCGCCGGACTTTTTGACGAGTTGCTGGGCGCAGCGCTGCAAACCATAGACGTTCTGGGCGGCGGCAAGGCCGCGCTTGAACGCGCCAATATCGAATTTGGCCTGGCGCTGGCCGCTGACGAGATTGACTATCTGGTGCAGGCGTTCACAGAAAACCCGCAGCTCAAGCGCAATCCGACCGATGTTGAGCTCATGATGTTTGCGCAGGCCAACAGCGAGCATTGCCGGCACAAGATCTTCAACGCCGACTTCACGATAGATGGCGAACGCCAGGACAAGAGCCTGTTTGCCATGATTCGCAACACTGAAAAGCTCAACCCCCAGCACACGGTGGTGGCTTATTCAGACAATGCGTCTGTCATGGAGGGCTCCGAAGTCCAGCGTTTTTATGCCAAATCGACTGCTAACGACCAGGCGACGGGCGCAAGCAGCTATCAAAAATATAGTGCTACAGAAGCCGTTCTGACGCATGTGCTGATGAAGGTCGAGACGCACAACCACCCGACCGCGATTTCTCCGTTTCCTGGCGCGTCCACCGGCGCGGGCGGCGAGATTCGAGATGAGGGCGCGACCGGCCGTGGCTCCAAACCGAAGGCGGGCCTGACAGGTTTCACGGTCTCCAGGCTGTTTGATGGCGATTACGGCAAACCAGAGCACATTGCCAGCCCGCTGCAAATCATGACCGAGGGACCGCTCGGTGGCGCGGCCTTCAATAATGAATTTGGCCGGCCCAATCTGACGGGGTACTTTCGTGAATACGAGCAGACCGTAGGCGGTCAGCGCTGGGGTTACCACAAGCCCATCATGATCGCGGGCGGCGTCGGCACGATTGACGCCGGGCTCACGCAGAAGATCCTGTTTCCGGCTGGCACCTTGCTGATTCAGCTGGGCGGTCCTGGCATGCGCATAGGCATGGGCGGCAGCGCCGCCAGCTCCATGGCATCGGGCGCCAACGCAGCGCAACTCGACTTTGATTCGGTGCAGCGCGGCAACCCCGAGATCGAGCGGCGCGCCCAGGAAGTCATCAACCAATGCGCGCAACTGGGTCAGGCCAACCCGATTCTGGCGATCCACGATGTCGGCGCCGGCGGCCTGTCGAATGCCTTTCCCGAGCTGGTCAATGACGCGGGCCGTGGCGCACGCTTTGATTTGCGCGCCATCAAGCTCGAGGAAAGCGGCCTTTCTCCCAAGGAAATCTGGAGCAACGAGAGCCAGGAACGTTATGTCATGGCGATCGCCCCCGAGTCGCTGGCGCAATTCCAGGCCTTTTGCGAGCGCGAGCGCTGCCCGTTTGCCGTGATTGGTGTGGCGACTGAAGAGCGGCAACTGGTTCTATCGGATGCCGGCGTGCCCCTCACCCCAACCCTCTCCCCTGAGGGGCGAGGGAGCGATTCCGTTTTGCACCCTCTCCCCCTGGGAGAGGGCAGGGGTGAGGGCGTTTTCGCATCGGCCCCAGTTCATATGCCGATGAATGTGCTGCTGGGCAAACCACCCAAGATGCATCGCGACGTCAAGAGCGTTGCGCACACCATCACGCCGCTTGACCTGACGGGCATTGAGTTGCAAGCAAGTGCGATTGCCGTGCTGAGCCACCCGACGGTGGCATCCAAGCGTTTTCTGATTACCATTGGCGACCGCAGCGTGGGCGGCTTCACGCACCGCGACCAGATGGTCGGCCCGTGGCAGGTGCCTGTGGCCGATTGTGCGGTGACACTGGCCGATTACCAGGGTTTTTCTGGCGTGGCCATGAGCATGGGGGAGCGCACGCCACTGGCGGTCGTCAATGCAGCGGCATCTGGGCGCATGGCCGTGGCCGAGGCCATCACCAATTTGCTGGCCGCACCGATAGAGCTGGCGCGCGTCAAGCTCTCGGCCAACTGGATGGCTGCTTGCGGTGAACCGGGCCAGGACGCCGCGCTCTATGAGACTGTCAAGGCTGTCGGCATGGAACTCTGCCCGGCCCTGGGCGTGTCGATTCCGGTGGGCAAAGACTCCTTGTCCATGCGCACCGTCTGGAGCGAAGACGGCAGCAGCAAGAAAGTCACCTCGCCGGTGTCGCTGATCGTCAGCGCCTTTGCTACGCTGAGCGATGTGCGCGGCACGCTGACGCCGCAACTCAATGCGCAGGAAGCCGACACCACCTTGATCCTGATCGACCTGGGCAAGGGCCAGTGCCGCATGGGCGGCTCAATACTGGCGCAAAGCCTGGCGCTGGAAGGCGGTGATGTCCCCGATCTGGACGACGCCAAGGACCTGGTGAACCTGGTCAAGGCGATCAACCAGCTGCGCGGCCAGGGCCAGCTGCTGGCCTACCACGACCGCAGCGACGGTGGCCTGTTTGCCACCGCCTGTGAAATGGCTTTTGCCGGCAACGTTGGCGTATCGCTCAATGTCGACATGCTGCTGGTTGAAGGCGATGGCATTTCCGACAGCCGCATGGACACTGGTGACAGTAAGAACTGGGCCAGCCAGGTCAGCGCACGCCGCGAAGAGCTCACGCTCAAGGCCTTGTTCAATGAAGAACTCGGCGTTGTGATTCAGGTACGTGACGAGGTGCGCAACGAAGTCATGCAGACACTGCGTGAGCATGGGCTGTCAAAATTCAGCCACTTTGTCGGAAAGACCCGACCGCAACATGCCGCGCTCACGGTGGGCAAGGGCGAGGTCCAGGTCTGGCGCGATGCCAAGGCGGTCTTCAAGGCTCCGCTGCAGGACTTGCACCAGGTCTGGGATTCGGTGAGCTGGAAGATTTGCCAGCAGCGCGACAACCCTGCCGGCGCGGATGCCGAACATGCGGCAGTGGGTGACCCCACCAATCCCGGCTTGCACGTCTTTCTCCCTCTCCGGCCGGGAGAGGGCAGGGCTGAGGGTTCCCCATATTTGAATTTATCAAAACCCAAGGTAGCTATCCTGCGCGAGCAGGGCGTCAACTCGCATGTGGAGATGGCTTACGCTTTCACACAGGCCGGCTTTGATGCCTGCGACGTGCACATGACAGACTTGCAAAGCGGGCGAGCCCAATTGGCGGACTTCAAGGGCGTCGTTGCCTGCGGCGGGTTCAGCTATGGCGACACCTTGGGTGCAGGCATTGGCTGGGCCAGGTCCATCACCTTCAACCCGCTGTTGGCGACGCAGTTCAAGGCCTTTTTTGCGCGCCAGGATACCTTTGGTCTGGGCGTGTGCAACGGTTGCCAGATGTTTGCCGAACTGGCCGAGATCATTCCAGGGGCTGATGCCTGGCCGCGCTTTACCACCAACAAGAGCGAGCGCTTTGAGGCGCGTTTTAGCCAGGTCGAAGTGCTCGACTCGCCCAGCCTGTTCTTTGCGGGCATGGCCGGCAGCCGCTTGCCGATTGCCGTGGCGCACGGCGAGGGTTTCGCCAACTTTGACCCCTTGCTGGGTGGGCGAGGCCATGCCGCGCAGACGATTGCGGCGATGCGCTTTACAGACAACCACGGTCATCCCGCACAGGGCTATCCGGCCAATCCCAACGGCAGTCCAGACGGGCTGACGGCCGTGACCACAGCGGATGGCCGCTTCACGGCCATGATGCCGCACCCGGAGCGGGTGTTTCGCAACATCCAGATGAGCTGGAGTCCACTGGACAGCAGTGCGCACAGCCCGTGGATGCAGCTTTGGCAAAACGCACGCAAGTGGGTTGGCTAAGCGCGCGGCGACTCAAGCGGTCATCAAGGCGCGGGCGGAGCCACCGCCGCGCCTTCGATCTGGTGGCGTTGCAGCGCCTTGGCGACAAAGCCCGAGACTTTCATCTCCTCGATGAAAGTGTGCATATAAGGCAGCGCCGCCTCGCGCCCTTTGGGCAGACCCATGGCTTGCTGAATCACCATGAAACGCCCGTCCAGCAGGCGCAGACCCGGCAGGCGCTGGGCATCTGCTTGCAGCTGCTGCTTGACGCCGGCCGCGACTTCCATGTTCTGCGCGAGAAACACATCTGTGACCGTCGGTGAGGTCGGTGCCTTGACCAGCGTTGCGGCCTTGAGCGCTCGCGTCAGGTAGAGATCGTAGGCGCTGCCGTTGCCAACCACCACGCGGTTGCCGGCACGGTCCACATCCTCGTTGCGCTGGATAGGCGAATCCTGCTTGACCAGATAAGCCCCTTCAATGATCACGTAGGGCGGCGTCTGCAGCATGTCATTGGCACGCACCGGGTCCAGCGCAACAAAGGCGATGTCGACCTCTGCGTTCTTCACCGCTTGCACCACCTTGCCTGCCGAGTCAAATGGATGCAGCACGACGGGCACGCCCAGGCGCCGGCCCAGTTCACGCGCCAAGTCGACAGAAACGCCACGCGGTGCCCCACTGGCGGCATCCCTGATGGCCAATATGGGGTTGCCAAAATTGATGGCTGCGCGCAGGCTTCCCGTGGGTGCCAGCACAGCTACCGGCGCACGCGGCGACGTTGCGCAGGCGGCCAGCACACCTAGCAGACAGCTCAGGCCGAGGCCGCTGGCCACGCGTTGCCAAAGCACCATCAGAAGTCGACCTTCTGGCCTGGTTCGACCACCAGCATGCGTGGCGTTCCAGGTGCGTTACCCAATGCGGCATTGAATTCTGCCGGAGTGCCGCGCAGTTGCGGCGTGGTGCCGTAGTGGATGGGCAGCGCGAACTTGGGCCGTATCATGTCGCGCACCGCCATGGCGGCGTCGACCGGGTTCATCACAAAGTGCCCGCCAATCGGGATCATCACCAGGTCGGGACGGTACATGTCACCGATCAAGCGCATGTCGCCAAACACGCCGGTATCGCCCATGTGCCAGATCTTGAAGCCGTTTTCCATCTCCAGAATAAAGCCGACCGGCTCGCCGCCCACATGAACCTCTTCCTTGTTGGTGACGGGGTTCTTCCAGCCCAGTTCGGACGAGTGCTCTGCATGCACGGCGGTGATCTTCACGCCGTTGGGGCCGAAGGGCGTGATGGTCCCGCCCTTGCCAAAGCGTTGCGACAGCTCGGGCGGCAGTATGCCCAGCGCGATGATGCTCTGGTTCAGGCCGGCCGGTCCATAGACCGGCACGTTGTGCATCTTGGCCAGCGCCGGCGCGTCGGCAAAGTGGTCAAAGTGCGCGTGCGTGACCAGGATCAGGTCCACCTTGCCCAGAGATTCCAGGGCTTTGAAGCCCGCTGGCGTTTTGGGGTTCGACGTCAACCAGGGGTCGATGACAATGACCTTGCCGGTTGGTGTGGTGATGCGCATGGCGGCCTGACCCAGCCAGAGCACCTCGGTCTTGCCATTCTGGGCAAAAGCCGTGGCGCTGCACAGTATCAGCAAGGCCAGCGCAGAGCGCAGCATGGCGGCGATAAAGCGGTTTGACATGTGTTTCCCCTCAAGGTGGTGGGTAAACCAGATATTGGAACGACAGTGGTCCAGTGCGTCAACCGGGAACACGCGAGGTAGAAACGAAAAAGCGCGGCCTTGGCCGCGCTTTTGAACAAATACCGTCGCTTAGCTTATTCGACTTTGGCTTTTTCCCGCAAGCCTTGCTGAAATGCGGCCAGCCGCTGTTGTTCGAGCTGCTGCGTGATTTGTGGCTTGAGTTCTTCAAAGCCGGGCAACTGGGCTGAACGGATATCGTCGACACGGATCACGTGGTAGCCAAACTGGGTCTTGACTGGCGTGTCGGTCAGCTGACCTTTGTTCAGCTTGAGCAGGGCTTCGCTGAACTCGGGTACGTAGCTGCTGGGGTTGGCCCAATCAAGATCGCCACCATTGGCGCCAGAACCGGTGTCCTTGGACTGCTTTTTGGCGATATCTTCAAACTTGCCGCCTTTTTTCAGGCTGGCGATGATGGCCTTGGCGTCTTGCTCTTTTTCAACCAGGATGTGGCGCGCCTTGTATTCCTTGCCGCCATTGGCTGCTGCGAACTTGTCATATTCGCCCTTGAGCTCGGCGTCCGTGACCGGGTTCTTCTTCTGGTAGTCGGAGAACAGCGCGCGTATCAAAATGGTCTGGCGCGCCAGTTCCATTTGCACTTTGAAATCTTCGCTGGCCGACAGGCCCTGCTTTTCAGCTTCTTGCATGAAAATTTCGCGGGCAATGACTTCCTCGCGCAACTGCGCCTGCATCTCAGGCGTCACAGGTCGGCCGGACTTGGCCACTTGCTGCGCCAGCGAATCAAGACGGGTCTTGGGTACGGCCTTGCCGTTGACGATGGCGATGTTCTGGGCCAGTGCGCCTTGGGCGCCAAACGCCATCAGACCAGCCATGGCGGTTGCCCATACGAGTTGTTTCTTCATAAGTGTCCTGTTGAGATGAAATTTATGTGGGCGTTTCGAGGATTTCTATGGCCAACGCGTGCAAGCCCTGATCTATGAAATTTTGCAGTGCATCATACACAAGTCGGTGGCGCGCCACGCGGCTCTTGCCGGCAAACGCTGGGCTCGCAATGCGTATGCGAAAGTGCGTTCCCCAGCCCTGGGCATTGGCGCCCACATGGCCGGCATGCGCTGCGCTTTCGTCAAGCACCTCGAGTTGGCTCGGTTGCAGCCTGGCCATGAGCACTTGCTCAAGCGCGGCTTGCGTGACGGGCAGGATGTCGCTCATGGGGCAGCGTCCGGTTTGGCGTACTTGTTGAGGTAGACCGCTTGCAGCAGGACAAACACCAGCATCAGGCCCATACCGCCAAAGAGCTTGAAGTTGACCCAGGTGCTGGTGGGGAAATTAAAGGCCACCCAGAGATTGAGTACGCCCATCAGCGCAAAAAAGGTCACCCAACTGAAATTGACGACGCGCCACACCGGGTCGGGCAGGGTCATTTGCGCGCCCATCAAGGACTTGATGCCATTCTTTTTGAGCACCAGCTCGCCAAACAGCAGCGCGCCACCCATCACCCAGTACAGCACGGTTGGCTTCCACTTGATAAAGCTCTCGCTGTGAAAGTAAATCGTGGCCCCGCCCAGTACCGTAACCAGCCCGAGGCTGACCCACAGCATGGTGTCTATCTTCTTGCCACGCGCCTTGAGCCAGAGAATTTGCGCCATGGTCGCCACAATCACGACCACCGTGGCCAGCAGCACGGGCGCCTCGACAAGCCCGACCGAGCCGCCCGCAACCATGAAGCCCAGCCAGTCGGTCGCCATGCCGGCAGCCCAATCCTTGTGGCCTTCGGCGTACTTGAACATGCCGAAGAAAAGGGCAATGGGCAAAAAGTCAAATAAAATTTTCATAGACTGATTATCGCGGGACATGCCCGGAAGAAAATTGAGCAGGTCGTGGTGTCCGCTTTTTCAAGCAGGGGCCGCGGAACCGGCTTCGCCGGGCCGCAGGCGCAGCAGCCCCCTCGGGGGGCAGGGAGCGACACACCGTGCGCGACCGTGGGGGTCATTTCTTCTGGAAATCGAGTGAGGCGGAGTTCATGCAGTAGCGCAGACCGGTATCGGTCGGACCGTCGGGAAACACATGACCGAGGTGGGCCCCGCAGCTGGCGCACACGGTTTCGGTGCGGACCATGCCGTGCTGGCGGTCCACGATTTCCTCGATGGCGCCAGGCACTGCTTCTTCAGAAAAGCTGGGCCAGCCGCAACCCGCGTCAAACTTGCTGGACGAATCAAAAAGCTTTGCGCCGCAGCAAATGCAGTGGTAGCTGCCATCGGCCCAGACGGTTTCGTATTTGCCCGTGTAGGGCCGCTCGGTAGCGGCGTGGCGAGTGACCTCGAAAGCGAGCGCTTCAGCGCCTTTTTCGGCCAGCAAGGCCTTCCACTCGGCGTCGGTTTTTTCAATTTTTGTGCTCATCGCTATGAATCCTTGGGGGTGGGGAAGTGGTCAGGAACTGCAGCTGATTTCTATGCCTGCAGCCCATTCAGGAGGAAAATCAGCAAAGCTGTCGTGGCCGGGATGTTCGTCAAATGGGGTCTGCAGCAGATGCAGCAAAGTGTCGACCCCGGAAAAGTCCTTTAGTTTCGCCCCTCGTATGGCCTGCTCGCCCAAATGGTTTCTAAGCACGAACTTTGGGTTGTTTTTAAGCATCAAATCGGCCCTCAGCGCACTATCCACGTGCGTAAGCCGCTCTGAATACTGTAGCGCCCAGGCATTGAAGGATTCGCCGTCAAAAAACAGCTCGCGCAGCGGCTCTTGACCGCGTTGCGGCGTCATGCCGCACAGGCGGCGCCAGAATATCGTGTAGTCGACGCGGTTGGCTGCCAGCAGTTTGAAGGTGTTGTCTACCAGGGCGCTGTCGTCGGCCTGCATGTCCGGCAGGCCCAGCTTGGCGCGCATGCGTGCTTCGAGCGCCTTGGGAAACACGGTTTTGTAGGATTCCAGCGCCGCCAGCGCCTGGTCCTGGTCGTCCATCAGCGGCAGCAAGGCCTGGCCCAGGCAAAACAGGTTCCAGTAGGCCATATTCGGTTGCCTGTTGTAGGCATAGCGGCCCTGGTTGTCGGAGTGGTTGCAGACATGGCCGGGCTCAAACGCATCCATGAACTGGAACGGGCCATAGTCAATCGTCAAGCCCAGAATGCTCATGTTGTCGGTGTTCATCACGCCGTGGCAAAAGCCAACAGCCTGCCAGGCAGCCATCAGATGCGCGGTGCGCTCGCTGACAGCTTCAAGCAGGGCGGCATAAGGCTGCGCCGCATCGCGGCAAGCGGGGTAGAACTTGTCTATGACGTAATCGGCCAGGGTTTTGAGCTGCTCGTGCTGGTCGGTGTAGCTGAAATGCTCGAAGTGGCCAAAGCGGATAAAGCTGGGCGCGGTGCGTGTAACGACCGCTGCGGTTTCTATTTCTTCGCGTCGCACTTTGGCGTCTGAACCGGTCACGCACAAGGCCCGCGTGGTGGGAATACCCAGGGCGTGCATGGCTTCGGAGCACAGGTATTCACGAATCGAGCTGCGCAGCACGGCGCGCCCGTCACCCATGCGCGAATAGGGCGTGCGACCCGCGCCCTTGAGCTGCAGCTCCACACCGCCGGTGTCCGTGGCTAGTTCGCCAAGCAGGATGGCGCGGCCGTCACCAAGCTGTCCGGCCCACTGGCCAAACTGGTGGCCGCTGTAAACGCTGGCCAGCGGTTCGGCACCCGCAGGGGTCTGGTTGCCAGTGAAACTCTCAAGCGCGGCCTGCGACTCAAACCAGGCCGGCTCCAGACCCAGCTCGCGCGCCACGGCCTGGTTGCGGCTAATCCAGTAGGGCGCGGGCAGGGCTTGTGGCTCAAGCCGGGTGAAAAAGCGCTCGCCCAGTTGCGTAAAATTATTTTGCCAGGGCAGGCGGGTGTGGACATCTTGGTAGATTGCAGCGGTCATGCGCAAATTGTCCCCTACCTGACTTGAACCCGTGAATTCACGGGCAATCCCGAATGACTCAGGCTGCTGCCTGCGGCATCATCAATGCATGGGCAGACATTTGTCCGCCCGCAGCCAACAAACGGAGAACTATCGATGCTTGGGTTAATGCAAAGCCAGCCGCTCTTGATTTCGGGTCTGATTGAGTTTGCCGAGCGCCACCATGGCGATGCCGAAATCGTCTCCCGCCGCGTGGAGGGCGACATACACCGCTACACCTACAAGGATTCGGCCCAGCGCGCCCGCCAGGTCGCCCAGGCGCTGGACGCGCTCAAGCTCGATTTCAGCGATCGTGTGGCGACCCTGGCCTGGAACGGCTACCGGCACTTTGAGCTTTATTACGGCGTCAGCGGCTCAGGCCGGGTGCTGCACACCATCAACCCGCGCCTGCACCCTGACCAGATCGCCTGGATTGCCAACCACGCCGAAGACCAGGTGCTGTGCTTTGATCTGAGTTTTTTGCCACTGGTGCAGACAGTTCACGCCAGATGCAGCACCATCAAACACTTTATTGCCTTGTGTGATGAGGATAAATTACCCAAGGATTCCGGCATTCCGCATCTCATCAGCTATGAGCGCTGGCTGGGCGAGCAGTCCGGCATCTATGCCTGGCCGAGCTTTGACGAGAATTCGGCCTCCAGCATGTGCTACACCAGCGGCACTACCGGCAACCCAAAGGCCGCGCTTTACAGCCACCGCTCAAGCACCTTGCATGCCTATGCGGCCGCCTTGCCAGACGTGATGTGCATATCGGCCCGCGACGCGATCTTGCCGGTGGTGCCCATGTTTCACGTCAACGCCTGGGGCATTCCGTATTCGGCGGCCCTGACCGGTGCCAAGCTGGTGTTTCCCGGCCCGGCGCTTGATGGCAAGTCGGTCTACGAACTGATTGAGGCGGAAAAAGTCACCTTCGCTGCGGGCGTCCCCACCGTCTGGCAAATGATGCTCGGGCACATGAAGCCTGCAGGTTTGCGGTTTTCAACGCTCAAGCGCACCGTGATTGGCGGCTCGGCCTGCCCACCAGCCATGATCCGGGCCTTCAACGAAGACTATGGCGTAGAGGTACTGCACGCATGGGGCATGACTGAGATGAGCCCTCTGGGCACCTTGTGCACACTCAAGAACAAGCACGATGCCTTGCCCGAAGTCGAAAAGATGAAGATTCGCCTCAAGCAGGGGCGGGCGATTTACGGTGTCGACATGAAAATTGTCGATGCTGCAGGCAAAGAGTTGCCCTGGGACGGGAAAACCTCAGGCAATCTGTATGTCAAGGGCCCCTGGATTGTGCGGGAGTACTTCAAGAGCGAGGGCGGCGATCCGCTGGTCGACGGCTGGTTTCCAACCGGCGATGTGGGCACCATAGACGCCGATGGTTACCTGCAGATCACGGACCGCAGCAAGGATGTGATCAAGTCCGGTGGCGAATGGATCAGCTCCATCGAGGTAGAGAACATAGCCATGGCCCATCCGGCGGTGGCAATGGCGGCCTGCATAGGCATGCGTCACCCCAAATGGGATGAGCGTCCCATTTTGGCGGTGGTCAAAAAGCCGGGCATGGACACTTCGCGCGAGGAATTGATGCGCTTTTATGAGGGCAAGACAGCCAAGTGGCAGATTCCTGATGACGTGGTGTTTGTTGATGCCATTCCTTTGGGCGCCACCGGCAAGATGCTCAAGACCAAGCTGCGCGAAATGCTCAAGGACTACCGGCTGCCCGGCGCTTGAGGCCTGGCCACTGCAGGCAAGGCCTGCTGTCGCCTGCGGGATAGCTGCGGCCTTGTTGTTCGGGCAATCCCTAGCGCCGCGCCTTGCAAATACTTGTAATCTGAAAGTCCGGAAAACAAAGGAGACGCTGTCATGAAATTTGTTGTTCGATTGCTTGCCGTGGGACTTGCACTGGCGTTTGGCGGCGCGGCCTGGGCTCAAAAAGGTGAGACTGTCAAAATTGCCATGATCGAAGGCTTGTCGGGCTCTTTTGGCAACGTCGGGCAAAACCAGCTCAAGACCTGGCAGTTCCTGGCAGAGAACTTGAACGGCGCCAAAAACGTGGCTGGCGTGAATTTTGAAATTGTCGGCATGGACAGCAAAGGCTCTCCGCAAGAGGCCTTGAACACCTTCAAGGCCGCAGTTGACCAGGGCTTTCGCTACATCGCGCAAGGCAATGGCTCGGGCGCGGCACTGGCCCTGAGCGATGCGGTGGCCAAACACAATGAACGCAATCCGGGCAAGGAGGTGGTCTACCTCAACTACGCGGCGGTGGACCCGGCGCTGACCAACGAAAAATGCAACTACTGGCATTTCCGCCTCGATGCAGACACCTCGCAGAAAATGGAGGCGCTGACCAGCTTCATGAAAGACCAGCCCAAGGTCAAGAAAATCTACTTGCTGAACCAGAATTACTCGCATGGGCAGCAGGTCGCCAAATACTTCAAGGAAGGCATGGCGCGCAAGCGTCCGGACGCGCAGATCGTCGGCGACGACCTGGTGCCGCTCGGCCAGGTCAAGGACTTCGCGCCCTACGTCGCCAAAATCAAGCAGTCAGGCGCGGACACCATCGTGACCGGCAACTGGGGCGCCGACCTGACGCTGTTTGTCAAGGCGCTCAATGACGCCGGGCTCAAGCTGCCGATGTACACCTATTACGCCGCCGTATCGGGCACGCCCACCGTGCTGGCATCCGGCGGCGAGAGCGAGGTCTATCAAATCTCCTACGCCCACTCCAACTACAGCGGCCAGATTGGAAAACTGATCGCCGATTACCAAAAAAAATTTGGCGATGATTTCTACACCCTCTCCATTTACAACGGCATTGTGCTCATGAGTGAGGCCATGGCCAAAGCCAAGTCAACGGACCCGGTCAAGGTGGCTGCGGCCATGAGTGGCATGCGTTTCAAGGGTTTCAATGGCGACTCTGAAATGCGCAGGTCCGATCATCAGATGCAGCAGGGGCTGTACATCTCCCAATGGCAAAAGGTCGACAAGAAGTATCCCTATAGCGTCGAGAAAACCGGCTACACCTTCGCGCCAGTCAAGTACATTGAGGCTTATGTGGCCAGCACACCCACGAGCTGCCAGATGAAGCGGCCGTCCTGAGGCCTGCACCATCCGGCGCCGCTCAGGCGCTGACCGCTGACGCCAGCGGCGCCTCAGGCCACGCAGGCGTTTTTATTGGCCTGTTTTCCAACGCCTCGATGCATGCTCGAATTTTTGACTTCACTGGGCCTGTCGCCCGGCTTTATCGAGTTCTTCACGATCTCGCTGCTCAATGGCATGAGCTATGGCCTGCTGCTTTTCATGCTGAGCTCCGGACTCACGCTGATTTTCAGCATGATGGGCGTGCTCAATTTTGCGCACGCCAGTTTTTACATGCTGGGCGCTTATGTGGCTTACAGCATCACCGCAGTGGTCGGCTTTTGGTGGGCGCTGCTTTTCGCGCCGCTGTTGGTCGGGCTGCTGGGCGCGGGCTTTGAGAGGTTCTGCCTGCGGCGCGTTCACCAGTGCGGCCATGTGCCAGAGCTGCTGGTCACTTTTGGCTTGAGCTACATCCTGCTGGAACTGGTGCAGCTGGTCTGGGGTCGCAGCTCAGTGGATTACCGCGTACCGGCGGCACTGGACGGTCCGCTGTTCACACTGTTTGGCACCCAGTTTCCTGTTTACCGCGGCTTCATGATGGTGGTGGCTGTGCTGATGCTGCTGGCGATGTGGCTGTTGCTGACGCGCACCCGCATTGGCCTGGTGATACAGGCGGCACTGACACATCCCGAGATGGCCCAGGCCTTGGGGCATAACGTTCCGCGTGTCTTCATGCTGGTGTTTGGCGGTGGTGCGGCGCTGGCCGGCCTGGCTGGCGTCATAGGCGGCAACGCCTTCATCACCGAGCCGGGCATGGCCGCGACGGTGGGCTCTGTGATTTTTGTGGTGGTGGTGGTGGGCGGCATGGGCTCGCTGGCTGGCGCTTTTCTCGCTTCCTTGCTGATAGGCGTGGTGCAGACTTTTGCTGTCGCCATGGATGGCTCGCTGATGTCGGGTGCACAGACGCTGGGCCTGTCTGTGACGCCTGAGACTTTTGGCTATGCGCTGCTCAAGCTCAAGATCAGCCAGGTCGCGCCCATACTGCCCTACCTGTTTTTGGTCCTGATGCTGATTTTCAGGCCCAGAGGCCTGCTTGGCACCAGGGAAGGCTAAGCCATGGCCAAACAGTTTTATGAATTCAAGCCGCTCAACGTTGGCCGCTACCTGCTCTGGTCCAGCTTTGCGCTGGTACTGCTGATCGCGCCGCTGGTGTTCACCAGTAGCCTGAGCCACACCATACTGAGTCAGATGGGCATCGCCATCATTGTTTGCCTGAGTTACAACATTTTGCTGGGCCAGGGCGGCATGCTCAGCTTCGGGCATGCGGTCTACTCCGGCATGGGCTCATTTTTGGCGATTCACACGCTCAATCTGGTCAGCCGCGGCGTCTTCCCGCTGCCGGTCAGCCTGATCCCGATTGCCGGCGGACTGGCAAGCATGCTGGTCGCGCTTGGCCTGGGCTGGGTCACGACCAAGAAATCGGGCACCACCTTTGCCATGATCACCCTGGGCGTGGGCGAGCTGATCTGGGCCATGTCGCTGATGTTTCCCGAGTTTTTTGGCGGTGAGGGCGGTGTGTCGGGGAACAGGGTAACTGGCAGCAAGCCATGGGGCGTGAGCTATGGACCGCAGGTTCAGCTGTATTACCTGATTGCCGCCTACACGCTGGTCTGCACCGCGTTGATGTTTGCGTTTACCCGCACGCCGCTGGGGCGCATGCTCAACGCCGTGCGCGACAACCCGGAGCGCGTGGAGTTTGTGGGTTACGACACGCAGAAAGTCAGGTATTTTTCATTTGTCGTAGCGGCTTTTTTCGCTGGCATATCGGGGGGCCTCGCGGCGCTGAATTTCGAAATCGTGACCTCGGAAGTCGTCAGCGGCTACCGCTCGGGCGCCTATTTGCTGTTCACCTTTCTCGGCGGTGCGACCTTCTTTTTTGGCCCCATCATTGGCGCAGTCCTGATGGTGCTGGCCTTTGTGCTGCTGTCGGAGTTCACCAAGGCCTGGCTGCTTTACCTGGGTTTGATCTTTCTGTTCATGGTGATGTATGCGCCCGGCGGCGTGGCCTCACTGATCATGATGAATCTGCGCCTGGCCGTCTACGGCCATTTGCGAAAAATCTGGGTGGCCTACCTCGCGCTGGCACTGACCGCACTGGTGGTGTTTCTCGGTGCTGCGGCAATGATAGAGATGGTCTACCACCTGCAGCTCAATGCGGCCCTGGGCTCCAAGCTGACGT
Source organism: Comamonadaceae bacterium (assembly GCA_947443645.1). Taxonomy (GTDB): domain Bacteria; phylum Pseudomonadota; class Gammaproteobacteria; order Burkholderiales; family Burkholderiaceae_C; genus Polaromonas. The sequence goes on from CANEXF010000004.1 coordinate 211,750, forward strand.
TCATGGGTCTTGGCCTGGACTCCAGGGGGCTGAACAGCTGGTTTGGCGCCGCCTTTGTGCTGTTCACTGGCCTTGGGCTGTTCGAGCTTTGCCGGCGGCAGTTCACCCATGAGTGGGGCGAGATTCAGGAAAACATAGAAAAAGAAATCAAGCGGAGGCAAGCCTTATGAGTCCGGCACAGAGCGCCTCTGGCTACGCGCTGGAGCTCAGGAACCTGCGCAAGAGCTTTGGTAAAACAGAGATCATCCGCGGCATCAACATGGCGATTCCAGCGGGCGAACGGGTGGGCATCATTGGACCGAACGGCGCTGGCAAGTCGACCTTGTTCAACCTCATCAGCGGCCGGTTTGAGCCCAGCAGCGGCGAAGTGCTTCTCAATGGCCAGCGCTTGAACGGGAAACGCCCGTTTGAAATCAACCGCATGGGCTTGAGTCGCAGCTTTCAGATCACCAATATTTTTCCCAAGCTCAGCGTGTTTGAAAACTTGCGATGCGGCGTCCTTTGGAGCCTGGGCTACAAGTACACTTTTTTCAAATTCCTGGCGGATCTCGATGACGCCAACGAGCGCGCCGAAGAGCTGATGCACATGATCAAGCTCGACAGAAAGCGCGATGAACTGGCAGTCAACCTCACTTACGCGGAGCAGCGCGCGCTTGAAATCGGCATCACGATTTCGGGTGGTGCCAATGTGATCTTGCTGGACGAACCCACGGCCGGCATGAGCCGATCGGAAACCAGCCGCTTCATACGCCTGATCAAGGAGGTCACAGTCGGCAAGACGCTGCTGACGGTGGAACACGACATGGGCGTGGTGTTCGGCCTCGCCGACAAAATCGCAGTAGTGGTTTATGGCGAACTCATCGCCTATGGCTGCCCGGATGCGGTGCGCTCGGACCCGCGCGTTCAAGAGGCCTATCTGGGCTCTTCCGTGGCAGATCAGCAGGCAGGGAATGCCGCATGAACGCCCAGGCAACATCAAGAAGCGTGCTGTCATGCTGACTGTTCACAACCTGCACGCCTTTTATGGCAAGAGCCATGTGCTGCATGGCGTAAGGTTCGAGATTCAACCCGGCGAGATCGTGGCTTTGCTCGGTCGCAACGGCTCGGGCCGCTCAACCACGGCCAAAGCCATCATGGGGCTGGTCGATTGCCAGGGCAGCATTGTCTGGAAGGGCCAGGAAATTGTCGGCAAACAGGCCTATCAAATTGCCCATCTGGGGCTTGGTTATGTGCCGGAAAACCGTGACATCTTTCCCACACTGACCGTTCAGCAAAATCTGCTGCTCGGACAAAAGGGTTCCGGCAAAGGGTCGCGCTGGTCATTTGACGACATGTACGCCATGTTTCCCCGGCTGCGGGAGCGCCAACACACCCAAGCTGGCGTGCTGTCGGGCGGCGAGCAGCAGATGCTCACGCTGTGCCGCACGCTGATGGGTGACCCGGACCTGATCATCATCGACGAGCCAACCGAAGGGCTGGCGCCCAAGATCGTGGAATTGGTGGGGCAGTATCTGCAGACGCTCAAGGCCAGGGGGGTGTCGGTACTGCTGATAGAACAAAAGCTCACTATCGCCATGGCGATTTCCGACCGCGTTATGGTCATGGGCCATGGCAGCATCGTGTTTCAAGGCACGCCGGGCAGTCTGCGCGCAGACAGTTACACGCAAAAGGAATGGCTGCAAGTTTAGGAAAGCGCAAAGCCATGTCGCTGCCGGGACTCGGTTCCCGGAATTTTTTCACCAGCGCCCTGGTGCCTGCATACAATGCCAAAAAGAACGACCGTACTATTTTCTGAGTATTTCATGCTCGCAGCGACCGCTCAGGCCATCGCGATGGAGCGCCTTCACACTTCAACCAAGGAAAACAGCCCATGACTACCCATTACGAAGTTCACGGCAATGTGGCGCTCATCACCCTGAGCAATCCGCCCGTCAACGGGCTTGGACATGCCACACGATTGAGCCTGACCAAGCACTTGCACCAGGCCAACGCAGATGACGCCATCAAATCGATTGTGATTACCGGTGCGGGCAAGGCGTTTTCTGGTGGCGCCGATATCAAGGAGTTCGGCAGCCCCAAGGCGCTGGCCGAGCCCAACTTGCTCAGCGTGATCCTGGCACTGGAAAATTCGGCCAAGCCCGTGGTTGCCGCTATTCATTCGGTCTGTATGGGCGGCGGCCTGGAACTCTCGCTGGGCTGCCACTACCGCATCGCGGCGCCGGGCTGCAATGTGGCCTTGCCAGAAGTCAAGCTGGGCCTGGTGCCGGGCGCGGGCGGCACCCAACGCCTGCCACGTGTGCTCGGTGTTGAGGCAGCGCTCAACATGATCGTCAGCGGTGAGCCGGTCAAGAGCGAAATGCTGGCACAGCTGCCCGGTCAAAAGTTGTTCGACAAATTGGCCCAGTCCGCCGAATCGCTGATGGGCGAAGCGCTGGCTCTGGCGCAGTCCGTCGCAGACATCCGGCCATTACCGCTGGTGCGCAATCTGCCCTGCAAACACCCCAATGGGGACGCCTATTTTCAATTCGCCCGCAACATGGTGGGCGGCATGTCGAAAAATTTCCCGGCGCCACTCAAATGCGTGGCTGCCGTGGAAGCTGCAACCCAGCGCAAGTTTGATGCCGGCATGGCGTTTGAGCGCGAACTCTTCATCAACCTGATGTGGTCGCCCGAAGGCCGCGCCTTGCGGCATATCTTCATGGCCGAGCGCGCCGCCTCAAAAATTCCGGATGTGCCCGCAGACACGCCAAAACGCGACATCAAGTCCGTCGCCGTGATAGGCGCCGGCACCATGGGCGGCGGCATTGCCATGAACTTCCTGAACGCCGGCATTCCGGTCAAGATGCTGGAGATGAAGCAGGACGCGCTGGACCGCGGCATCGCCACGATGCGCAAAAACTACGAGGCGCAGGTCAAAAAAGGCAAGCTCAAACAGGACAATTACGAGCAGCGCATGAGCTTGCTGAGCACCACGCTGAGCTACGACGACCTCAAAGATGCCGACCTGGTAATCGAGGCGGTATTTGAAGAGATGGGCGTCAAGGAAAAGGTCTTCAAGGAACTGGATTGCGTCATGAAACCGGGCGCCATTTTGGCGTCCAACACCTCCACACTGGACTTGAACCAGATTGCCGCGTTCACCAAGCGGCCCCAGGATGTGATCGGCCTGCACTTTTTCAGCCCCGCCAATGTGATGAAACTGCTGGAGGTCGTTCGCGGCGAAAAAACCGCCAAGGACGTCCTGGCAACCGTGATGGCGCTGGGTAAAAAAATTCGCAAGACGGCGGTCGTGTCCGGCGTTTGCGACGGCTTCATCGGCAACCGCATGATTGAGCAGTACGGCCGGCAGGGCGGCTTTCTGCTCGACGAAGGTTGCACGCCGCAGCAGGTTGACAAGGCGATTGAGAAATTCGGTTTTGCGATGGGCCCGTTTCGCATGGGCGACCTGGCGGGCAACGACATCGGCTGGGCGATTCGCAAGCGCCGCTACACAGAAAAGCCCGACATGAAGTACAGCAAGACCGCCGACTTGCTGTGTGGAAAAGGTCGTTTCGGCCAGAAGACTGGCGCCGGCTGGTACGACTACGTTCCAGGCAAACGCGATGCAATCCCGAACGCCGAAGTCGTAAAAATGATAGACGAGCACCGCAAGGCCTTGGGCATCACGCCGCGCAAGATTTCGGACGAAGAAATCGTTCAGCGCCTGGTGTATTCGCTGGTCAATGAAGCGGCGCACATTCTGGAAGAAGGCATAGCGTCGAAGGCGAGTGACATCGACATGGTCTACATCATGGGCTACGGCTTTCCGGTTTACCGCGGCGGCCCCATGAACTACGCGGACGAGGTCGGTCTGTTCAACGTCGTGCAAGCGATGGAACGCTTTGCCAAAAATCCACTCGATGATGCCCAGTTCTGGAAACCCGCACCCTTGCTGGCCCGGCTCGTCGCCGAAGGCAAGACCTTCAATTAAGCCCCCTACATTCCGGAGATTTTCATGACATCAGCTGTAATCGTTTCCACCGCCCGCACGCCTTTGGCCAAAAGCTGGAAGGGCTCCTTCAACATGACGCACGGCGCCACGCTGGGCGGCCACGCCGTTGCGCAAGCGATATTGCGCGCGGGCATTGACGCTGCTGAAATTGACGACGTGATCATGGGTTGCGCGACGCCAGAAGGCGCGACCGGCTCCAATATCGCACGTCAGATTGCGCTACGCGCCGGTTGCCCTGTCAGCGTATCGGGCATGACGGTGAACCGTTTTTGCTCTTCCGGCCTGCAGACCATTGCGCTGGCGGCGCAGCGCATCGTCGCAGGTGAAGCCGACATCTATGTGGCAGGTGGTGTGGAAAGCATTTCGTGCGTCCAAAACGAAGCCAACACGCATATGTTGCGTGATGACTGGCTGGCCAAAAACAAGCCTGAAATTTACTGGAACATGTTGCAAACAGCCGAGCAGGTGGCCAAGCGTTATGGCATTTCGCGCGAGCGCATGGACGAGTACGGTGCGCTGAGCCAGCAAAAGGCCACAGCCGCGCTGGCCGCCGGCCTGTTTGAAGCCGAAATAGCGCCCATCACCGTCACCATGGGTGTGGTCGATCCCGTGATGGGCCTGAGCACCCGACAAGTCACCGTGAGCCAAGACGAAGGCATACGCGCCGGCACCACCAAAGAAGCCATCAGCGGCATCAAGCCGGCGATTCCGGGCGGCGTGATTGCCGCAGGCAACGCCAGCCAGTTCTCGGACGGCGGTGGCGCGGTCGTGATGATGGATGAAAAAGTGGCCAGCAAAAAAGGCCTCAAGCCGCTGGGCCGCTTTCTGGGCTTTGCCGTTGCCGGCTGCGAGCCCGACGAAATGGGCATTGGCCCGGTGTTTGCCATTCCCAAGGTACTGGCCAAGCTCGGACTCAAGGTCAGCGACATTGACCTGTGGGAGCTCAACGAAGCCTTTGCAGTTCAGGTGCTGTACTGCGCCGACAAGCTGGGCATTCCAATGGACAAGCTCAACGTCAATGGCGGTGCGATCGCGGTCGGACATCCCTACGGCGTCACCGGACAGCGCCTGACGGGCCACGCCCTGATAGAAGGCAAGCGCCGCGGCATCAAGCGTGTTTGCGTCACCATGTGCATTGGTGGCGGCATGGGTGCTGCGGGTATTTTCGAGGTCTTGTAAACCTCTCCACACTGGCGGCCTGGTCAGACACTGGCAAGTACCAGAAACGCATCAAACGCCGCAAATGCTACAAATTCAGTAGCTGCTTGCGCCGGTAGAATGGGCGCTAAACGCTATATTCATCATGACAAGCTGTCCAGGGTCCAAGCCTGGTTCAGCGTTGCTCAAACGCGTGACTTGACCTGTGCTGACCTGCCTGAGGAGGCTTTCTGATGGCTTTTTTTAAACCTTCGTCCGATCCCGTTTCCCGAAAATCGGTGGCGCGTTTGCAAGGCCTGATCTGGATACTGATTTATGGCGGCCTGCTCACGCTGGTGCTGGGCCTGTCTGTTGAACGCATCGATGAGGGCAGTGGCGAGTCGCTGGTGCTGGCTGGCGGACTGGTCGCGGCGGTCGGCGTTGCGCTGATTTATGTGCGCTCAAGAATCAAAGGCAATCCGTGATCGAGGCCGCTGGGCGCCGCCGCTGAAGTCGCCCGCAAGACAAGCGCGCTTTCAGGCGCTGCCATCCTGTGTTTTACTCTGCATCTGACGGTTTGGCGCTGTAAAAACGCCCAACACCACTGACCGTACGATCAATAACATCAGGAGACACGCCATGACTGCTGCGAGGCCGCGAACCATTCAACAACTGTTTGACCTCAGGGGCAAAACCGCACTCGTGACAGGCGGCTCTCGCGGTCTGGGCCTGCAACTGGCTCAGGCACTGGGCGAAGCGGGCGCCAAGCTCATACTCAGCTCGCGCAAGGCCGAAGACCTGGTGGCTGCCACAGCCGAGCTGAAGTCCCAGGGTCTGGACGTCGACTGGATAGCCGCAGATTGCTCCAAGGAGGCTGACATATGCGCGCTGGCCGACGAAGCCACCAAGCGACTCGGTCATGTCGACATCCTGGTCAACAATGCCGGCGCGGCCTGGGGCGCACCGGCCGAAGACCACCCGCTAGACGCTTGGGACAAGGTCATGAACCTCAACGTGCGCGGCTACTTCATCTTGTCGCAGCACATCGCCAAGCACAGCATGATTGCGCGCCGGACCGGCCGCATCATCAACCTAGCGTCTATTGCCGGGCTGGGCGGCAACCCGAAAGGGATGAACACCATTGCCTACAACACTTCCAAGGGCGCGGTCGTCAACTTCACGCGGGCACTGGCCTGCGAATGGGGCCAGTACAACATCACGGTCAATGCGATTTGCCCGGGCTTTTTCCCGAGCCGCATGACCATGGGAACGCTCAAGGCGATGGGCGAGGAAGCGCTCGCCGCACACGCGCCACTGGGCCGACTGGGTGATGACGAAGACCTCAAGGGCCTTTGCGTGCTCTATGCATCCGATGCCGGCAAACACATCACCGGCCAGTGGCTGGCCGTGGATGGGGGTGTTTCTGTGGTGACGGGGGGGTGAGAGTGGCCCCCACGCTTGTCGCTCCGCGTACTGCGCTGCCCCCCGAGGGGGCTGTCCCACCTAAGGGCGGCCTGTCGGCGGGACCTTGCCCCCACGTTCGCTCACTGCGTGTAGCTTTCTGCCCCCCGAGGGGGCCGCTGCGCCTGCGGCCCGGCGAAGCCGGTTCCGCGGCCCCTACTTGAATTGGAACGCACACCCCTCGCTCTTCGCTTCACGTACTACGCTGCCCTTGACGGGGCGCAACTTGAGTGTGACCGCCCGGCGCTGCGTTCGCTGGTCGATTGGCGCGTCCCGGGCCATACACTGGCGCAAACAACGCACAATGCGGCTGGTCTTGTTATCGGAATAATCAAATGAATTTTGGCGCTGAAATCCCCTTTGTAAGCCACCTTGGCTTTGCACTTGAACTGTTTGAAGGTGGCGAGTCGGCCATCAGCTACACGCCCAAGCCCGAGCATCTCAATTCCTTTGCCGTCACGCATGGCGGCGCATGCATGACGCTGCTCGATGTGACCATGGCGGTCGCGGCGCGCAGTGTGCAAAAAGAAATGGGTGTCGTCACGATAGAGATGAAGACCAGCTTCATGCGACCCGCGCCCGGCGATGGCAGCAAGCTGACGGCAAAAGGCAGGCTGATACACCGCACCGCCACGCTGGCATTTACCGAAGCCAGCTTGCTGGACGAGCAGGGCCGGATCTGCAGCCACGCGACCGGCACCTTCAAGTACGTCAAGCGCCTTGCCACCAGCGCGACAAGCGTGAACACCCTGGCGCTACCGGACGCGGCGCTCAGCGTTATTTCGACAGACTAAGCTAAAAAAATACAAAAAGTTCTGCAAGGCTCGAGCAGAATGCGCAAGCAGCTATCAAATAAATAGCTATTTATGCATTGCAAAGCGAAAACCCAGCGCTCTTGAGTCTATGCCCAAGACGCGCAAAAATAGCCTAACCACCCACTTCAGGAGACCGTATGCCGCTCAACCAACAAATCCTGCTCGACCAGCGCCCAAGCGGTGAAGTCGCTGCCAGCAACTTCAAACTGGTAGAGGTTCAAACGCCGCCTTTGCAAGACGGCCAAGTGCTGGTGCAGCATCACTTTCTGAGCCTGGATCCCTACATGCGAGGCCGCATGAACGAGGGCAAAAGTTATACGGCGCCGCAGGCGCTGGGCGAGGTGATGATTGGCGGCACGGTCGGTGAAGTGATCGAAAGCCGTTCGGCGCAATTCAAGCCCGGTGACCAAGTGGTCGGCATGGGCGGCTGGCAGCAGTACAGCGTCGTCGATGCCCTTCAGCCGGGCGCCTTGCGCAAGGTCGACACCACCCATGTGCCGCTGTCCTACTATCTGGGCGCTGTTGGCATGCCCGGTGTCACGGCCTGGTATGGCCTGGTCAAAATCATAGAACCTCAAGCTGGCCAGACCATGGTCGTCAGCGCAGCAACAGGCGCGGTGGGCAGCGCTTTTGCGGCGCTTTCCAAGGCGCGCGGCTGCCGCACTGTTGGCATCGCGGGCGGCCCCGACAAGTGCAAGTACGCGGTCGAGGTGCTGGGCTTTGACGTCTGCGTTGACTACAAGCTGCACGAGAATGCCGCATCCCTGTCGGCCGCGCTCAAGCAGCATTGCCCGGATGGCATAGACGGTTACTTTGAAAATGTAGGCGGCATGGTGCTGGACGCCGTGCTTGGACGCATGAATGCGTTTGGCCGCATCGCCTTGTGCGGCATGATCGCGGGCTATGACGGCCGGCCCGTGCCACTGAGCAATCCGGCGCTGATACTGGTCAGTCGCCTGAAGCTGCAAGGCTTCATCGTCAGCGAGCATATGGAAGTCTGGCCCGAAGCGCTCAAGGAGCTGGGCGCGCTGGTCGCCAGCGGCAAGCTCAGGCCGCGTGAGTCCATCGCGCAAGGCCTGCAAGCCGCGCCAGAAGCCTTCATGGGCTTGCTCAAAGGCAAGAATTTCGGCAAGCAGCTGGTCAAATTGATTTAAAACTTCGGCCTGATCTGGAGAGCAAGATGACGGAACTGATACTGCACCACTATCCCACCTCGCCATTTTCAGAAAAAATCCGGCTGGTTCTGGGGCATAAAAAGCTGGCCTGGAAGTCAGTCATCATCCCCACGATCAGCCCCAAACCCGAGCTGGTGGCGCTGACCGGTGGCTACCGGAAAACGCCGGTGCTGCAAATCGGCGCCGACATCTATTGCGACACAGCGCTGATCTGCGACGTGCTTGAGCATGTGCAGCCCGAACCCAGTCTTTATCCCGCGCCGTGTCGGGGCATGGGCAGGACGCTCGCGCAATGGGCTGACACCACGCTGTTCTGGACGGCCATGGCCTACAACATGCAGCCCAAGGGCCTGGGGCAGATGTTTGGCCATGCACCGCCGGACGCCGCCAAGGCCTTTGCTGCGGACCGCAAAGCCATGTTGACCGGCCTGACGCGGCTGTATCCGGCCGACGCACGGTCGGCTTACAAGTCCTACTTGCGGCGCATTTCAGACATGCTCGATGACTGGCCGTTTGTGCTCGGTGAGCTGCCCAGCATCGCCGACTTTGCGATCTACCACGCCTTGTGGTTCACCCGCAACCGGACATCGGTACTCGCCGGGATTCTGGATGCGACACCTGCCGTGCTCGACTGGATGGACCGCCTGGCCGCTATTGGCCACGGGCAGTTCGAAGACATCAGCGCACTGGATGCGATCAATGTGGCCAACAGCGCCGCGCCGGCCGCGCTGCATGACGACATTTTTCAGGATGACCACGGCATCGCGCTCGGCAGCCGCGTGAGCATCACCAGTGAAAGCTTCGGCCCCGAGGCCACAGAAGGCACGCTGCTGGCCGCAACGCGCATGCACTACACGCTGGCGCGAACCGACGAGAGAGCCGGCACGGTGCATGTTCACTTTCCCCGCATAGGCTTTCAGCTCAAGGCGCTCAGCGCGTAAAGGACAACACCGGGTGATTACAGATTTCAAGGGTAAAACCGCGGTGTTGACCGGAGCGGGTTCGGGCTTTGGCCTTGAATGCGCGCGTTTGGGCGCCAAGCTGGGCATGAAGCTGGTGCTGCTTGACGTGCAGCAAGATGCGCTGGATGCAGCAAGCCGTGAAATGAAGGCCGCCGGGGCCGAGGTGCAGGCATTCAGGCTGGATGTGTCTGACGCCTCTCAGATGCAGGCCATGGGCCACGCCGTGTTTGATCGTTTTGGTGCGCCGCACCTGGTGTTCAACAACGCCGGTGTCGGCGCCAGCGGCCTGATCTGGGAAACCTCGCTTGAAGACTGGCAATGGGTGCTGGGCGTCAACCTCATGGGCGTGGTCCATGGTCTGCAGGTTTTTACCCCCATGATGCTGGCGGCGGCGGCAAAAGATGCGTACTGGCAGGGACACATTGTTAACACCGCCAGCATGGCCGGGTTGCTGAACCCACCCAATATGGGCGTCTACAACGTCAGCAAGCATGCGGTGGTGTCGTTAAGCGAAACCCTGTATCAGGATTTGTCGCTGGTCACGGGGCAGATTGGCGCGTCCGTTTTGTGCCCGTATTTTGTCGCTACCGGCATCAGCCAAAGCCACAGAAACCGGCCGGCAGAATTGCGCACCGACAAGCCGACCAAAAGCCAGCAGATAGGGCAGGCCATGATGGACAAGGCGGTGGGATCGGGCAAGGTAAGCGCCGCAGACGTGGCGCAACAGGTGTTCGATGCAGTCGCGCGCGATCAGTTTTACATCTACAGCCACCCCAAGGCAATCCAGTCCGTGCAGACCCGCTTTGAAGACATCATGCAGGCGCGTAACCCGACCGATCCCTTTGCTGACAAGCCCGAGATCGGCCGGCAGCTCAAGGCGGCCTTGCGCCAGGCCTGAAGCCTTGATTAGCGCGCTACTGTCCGCTCAGAGCGGCAAGCGGTCAAAGACTTGATAGCAGTTTTTCAGCCAGGTCTTGACGCGCTGGCGCTCCAGCAGACCCAGTGAGTTCTGGCTTTCCCGATCATGAACAGCCTTCCAGAAGCTGGTGTTGTGCTGGTCTATCTTGCGCATGCTCGCGTCGTGCAGGTGCGGCAGCTCAATCACGTGCGCGCCATAGGCTTCGGCTTTTTGCAGCGCGTGGGAGTTGCGCAGCAACACAAAATTTGAACCACGCCCGTGGTTTTGCACCACGATGTAGTTGGGGCCGGGGCCATAGCTGTCGACCAGGCCGCTGAGCAGATCAACCGCATCCCGGCCATCGTCCATCACATGCCAGAAATTCACCGTGATGCCCATGTCGGCGAACAGTTCGAGCAAACCGGCATCCTTGATCCACCTGGACAGCGGCGCCGAGGTCTGGGCGGCCAGATCGACAATCACGTTTTGCTGCGGATTGTCTTCAAAGGCCGCAAAGATCAGGTCCATGCCTTCGAAGCTGTCAACCACCACTGGCGATGCGAAATCGGCATAAAAACGGTTGAAGGAGTGGTGCGACCGGTCGGTGTCAAAACCCGTGAAATCCAGGCCTTTGTCGATAAAGTATTGCGCCAGAACCCGCGCCGTGACCGATTTGCCCACGCCACCTTTTTCACCACCGATGAAGTTGATAGAAGCCATGATGTTCCTGTTGTTGGTGGCCAATTCTAGAGGACAGATTGCTGCGCTGCAGCACGCCGCCAAAGTAAGCTGATCACATCGATAGTTCCAGCATGGCCTCGTAGTCGGCTGCAGTCGCCAGCCGCGGGTTGGTGGCGTGGCAATGGTCGGCCAATGCACCGCTGATGATCCGGGCAAAGTTGTCTGCGCGCACGCCCATTTCGGCCAGACCCTTGGGCAGGCCCAGCCGTGCATTCATGTCATGCAGCGCAGGCTGGATATCACTGGCCGAAGCCAGGTGCATGGCGCGCGCCATGCGTTCCAGGCGCATCTCCTTCTGGACCGATTCAGCGCCGGCGTTGAAGGCGACCACGGCAGGCAAGAACATGGCGTTCAGCGTGCCATGGTGCAAGCGTGGGTCCACGCCGCCCAGGCTGTGGCTCAGCGAATGCACGCAGCCCAGACCTTTCTGGAAAGCCATCGCGCCCTGCATGGAAGCGCTCATGAGGTTGAGGCGTGCTTCGCGATCACTGCCGTCCTCGGTGGCGCGCGCTATGTAAGCCCAGCCGCGCTCCAGGCCATCAAGCGCAATGCCGTCGGCCGGTGGGTTGAAAGCCGCCGACATGAAAGTTTCCATGCAGTGCGCAATCGCGTCCATGCCAGTGGCGGCCGTGAGCCTGGCGGGCAGGCCCAGCGTCAGCTCGGGATCGCAGATGGCCGCCTTGGGCACCAGGTGCCAGGAGTGAAAACCGAGTTTCCTGTGGTCATCGACGATGATCAGCGCGCCGCGCGCAACCTCGCTGCCGGTACCGCTGGTGGTGGGCACCGCCACCAGTGGCGCTACGCGCTCGGTGATCTTGAGCGACCCGCCTTCAATCGTGGCGTAGCGCGTCAGTGGTCCTTCGTGCGTCGCGGCAATCGCCACCCCTTTGGCGCAGTCAATGGCCGAACCGCCGCCGACAGCAATCAGTCCGTCGCAGCCGCCGGCCAGGTACAGGGCGGTCGCGTCGCGCACGGCGGCTTCGGTTGGGTTCGATGGTGTCTGGTCAAAAACCGTGACCGTGATGCCTGGCAGGGCGTCCAGCGCCTTTTGCAAGATACCGGCAGCCTTGACCCCGGCGTCGGTCACGATCAGCGGTCGCGTGATGCCCACGCGCGCACATTCCTGCTTCAGCAGGCGTATGGCGCCGAATTCAAACTGGATCTGGGTAAGGTAGTTGATGAAGGCCATGGCGTGCTGCTTATTCCTGGGTTGTACGATTCGGACGTGATGAAGTCCAACTGGACATCCCCAACTTTAATGGCTGCAGGCCCGCATGACCCCTTCCTTTGATCATTTATCCCATCAGGACCTGTTAACCCCCGCCATGCGTGATGTGCTGCACCGCATGGCCCGCGCGGCCAGAGCACCGCTTGAGACACTCACGCCCGAGCAGGCCAGAGCCGCCTACGCAGCAGGCGCAGGGGTGCTTGAAATTCCAGCCGCAGCCATGGCCAGCGTGCACGACTTCCACATCCCCGCACGCGACGCGCATGCGCTGGCAGCGCGGCTTTATGTGCCGCAGTCGCCTGCGTTGGCGCTGGACAGCAGCCCGCTGCCTGTGTTGCTGTATTTTCATGGCGGCGGTTTCACCATAGGCAGCATTGCGACGCATGACGCGCTTTGTCGCCAGCTCAGTCACCTGGCGAGCTGCGCTGTGGTCTCTCTGGACTACCGACTGGCACCCGAGCACAAATTTCCAACTGCGGCCCACGATGCCTGGGATGCCTTGCAGTGGCTGGCCCTTCACGCAGCAACCCTGGGGCTGGACGCCGGGCGCATTGCGGTGGGCGGCGACAGCGCAGGCGGCACCCTGGCGGCCATGTGCGCTGTCATGGCCAGAGATGCGGGACTTCCGCTTTGCCTGCAGTTGTTGTTTTATCCTGGTTGTGCCGCGCAGCAGGACAGCGACTCGCACCGCAAGTTCGCCCAGGGCTTTGTCCTGAGCCAGTCGCAGATCAGCTGGTTTTTCGATCATTACCTGCGCAGTCCGGCGGATCGCCATGACTGGCGATTTGCGCCGCTGCACGCGGCTGACCTCGAGGGCGTGGCGCCGGCCTGGTTTGGACTGGCGGAATGCGATCCACTGGTCGATGAAGGTCTGCTGTATGCAGACAAGTTGCGTGCTGCAGGTGTTTGCGTGGCGCTGGAGATTTACCGGGGGGTCACGCACGAATTCATCAAGATGGGCCGCGTGATTCCCGAGGCCAGGCAAGCCCATCTTGACGCCGCGCAGGCCGCCCGAGGCGCTTTCAGCCAGACTTTTAGCCGGATCAGCAACACATGAAACGACATGACTTCCGATTTTTTCATCCCATGCGCGTGCGCTGGGTCGAAGTGGACATGCAGAAAATCGTCTTCAACGCGCATTACCTGATGTACTTTGACACTGCGATTTCTGACTACTGGCGCGCCCTGGCCATGCCTTACGAAGAAGCCATGCAGCGCCTGGGTGGTGATCTTTACGTCAAGAAAGCCAGCATCGAATTCCACGCCTCGGCACATTTTGATGACCGTCTGGACGTCGCGCTCAAATGCGCTCGCATAGGGAATTCATCACTGCTGTTTTCGGGTGCTATTTTTCGTGCTGACCAACTGCTCATAAGCGCCGAACTGATTTATGTTTTTGCCGATACAGCTTCTCAAACCTCCAAACCCGTGCCACCGGCCTTGCGCCAGCTGCTGAGCGACTTTGAAGAAGGACGGGCTATCAGCCAGATCAGGACTGGCGACTGGACAACACTGGGCGCCGATGCGACCGGGCTGCGCCGCGAAGTGTTCGTGCAGGAGCAAGGCGTACCAGAGGAGATGGAATGGGACGAGGAAGACTCTGGCGCCGTACACGCCGTGGCCTACAACGGTCTGGGCCAGCCCGTGGCGACCGGGCGCCTGATGACGCACGGTCAGGGCAGCAGCAAGATAGGCCGCATGGCGGTCAAACGGGTGTTGCGCGGCGCGCGTCTGGGGCGTGACATATTGCACGCTTTGCTGGCAGAAGCAGAGGCGCGCGGCAACTCAGAAGTTATGCTGAACGCACAGCGCAGCGCGCAAGGGTTTTATGAGCGTTCCGGCTTTGTTGTCCGGGGTCAGCCTTTTGATGAGGTGGACATCCCGCACATTGAGATGTTCAAACGACTTTGAGCCCCAATGGCGCTTGGCGCCACCAGGGCTTCATGGCTTTCAGACGCTATCGCCGGCACGGGTGGCTCCTATGGGCCGGCTGGCACCGGCGAAAAGAAAGACGATTCATTTCCATGGTCAAGAAAAAACGCGCAGGCCGTCAAAGACCTGACGATATTGCAGGCACCGCTCAAGCGACTGTCGATACGGACGTTTCGGCAGATACAGCCTTGCCCAGCAGCCGCAGTCACGCACCAGGAAAAAAAAACCTGCTGAGCCCGCTGCCCGCATCGGCGCAGCGCGGCGACTGGACGCTGGCGATGCTTGCCCTGATGATTTTCCTGGCGCCCGCGATAGGCGTGCCGAGCGAGGAGTTGCTGCAAGACAGCCTGAAGTCCATGGTGGTTTCGTTTGGCGCCGTTTTGGCGGGCTTGTTGTTTTTCTGGTCCCGACGCCAGCGACATGCGCCACTGCACTGGCATGCGCTGATGTGGCTGCCGCTTTCGCTGATGGTTTATGCGCTGGGCAGCATGCTGTGGTCGCACACCTATCTGGCGGGCGTTGAAGCCACACGCTGGTTTGTCTTCAGCCTGATCCTCTGGCTGGGCATCAACACCTTCACGCTCAGCCGGCGCGAGTTGCTGGTCGAAGCGATTCACTGGGGCGCCTTAAGCGCCTCACTGTGGACAGCTTTGCAGTTCTGGTTCGACTTCAGTTACTTCCCGCAAGGCCCCAACCCGGCATCAACTTTTGTCAATCGCAATTTTTTCGCCGAGTTCGTGGTCTGCAGCATGCCGTTTTCAGCCTACCTGCTGGCGCAGGCCATGCGTTCGCCACGCATAGCGCTGATCGCCGCAACGCTGGGCTTCAATGTGGTGGCGCTGATGATGACCGGAACACGTGGCGCATTGAGTGCCATGTGGCTGCTGCTGTTTCTGGTTTTCCCCCTGACGGCTTTTCTTTACCGGCGTCAGTTCAACTTCAGTGCCTGGGACAAGTCAAAACGCTGGCTGGCCTGCGGCGTGTTGGTCACAACAGTGGGTGTGCTGGGTGTGATCAACACCAACAACCCACGCTTGCTCGGTGAGGCGCAAACCTCGGGCGTGGGCACCAGCGCGTTTGGTCGGGCACTGCTACGCACAGCATCGATGTCGGATATCAAGGGCGATCCTTCGCTGAGCATTCGCTTTGTCATGTGGAGCGCCACCGCCCGCATCATCAAGGACAAGCCCTGGACCGGCGTTGGCGCGGGTGCCTGGGAAGTGATGCTTCCGCTCTACCAAAG
Organism: Comamonadaceae bacterium; assembly: GCA_947443645.1. Taxonomy (GTDB): domain Bacteria; phylum Pseudomonadota; class Gammaproteobacteria; order Burkholderiales; family Burkholderiaceae_C; genus Polaromonas. The sequence goes on from CANEXF010000004.1 coordinate 227,333, forward strand.
CGAAGGCGCACAACTCGAAACCGATTACTACGTGCACAACGAATTCCTGCAACTGCTGGCCGAATACGGCTTGACGGGCTGGCTGTTTTTGCTGGCGCTGTTTGCCTACCTGCTGCGCGCCGCCTGGACCACCCTGAAAAACCGCACAGCGGAAGGCCTGGCGGAAGCGCCGATGCGAGCCGTTGCGCTGGCCAGTCTGCTGGCTTTATTGATTGTCAGCAACATCGGGTTTCCGTGGCGACTCGCGAGCACTGGCTGCCTGTTTGCGCTTTGCCTGGGCCTGCTGGGAGCCTCGGATGTGCGGCTGCAGCGCGCCAGCTTGCTGACCACCATCGCGCTGCCCTGGAAGCCCGTCTATTCCAAAAGCCTGTTTGCGCTGATGCTGGCCTGTCTGGCCCTGACCAGCTACATCAGCGCGCAGGCAGTGCTCACGGAACAAAAAATCGTCAGAGCCGTCAAGATGGCGCTGGCCGTGTCGCAATCGGGGGACTACAACAACCCCAAATGGAACCGGGTCAAACGCGAGATGCTGAGCCTGACCAGGCAAGCCATCGCCATCAATCGCCACTACCGCAAGATCACTCCCATGGTTGGCGACGAGCTGGCCAGATGGGGCGACTGGCAAGACGCGGTATGGGTCTGGGAATCCGTTGTGAGCTCCAGGCCCTATATCGTGGCCATCATGTCCAACATCGCGCGCGGCTATGCCCAGATGGGCGACATCGACAAAGCGCTTGACTACCTGAACCGCTGTGAAAAGCTCCAGCCCAAGGCCGTCTCTGTGCGCTCGCTCAAAGTCATATTGCTCAGCCGCTCTGGCCGGGAGCGCGAAGCGGCTAGCCTCGCCAAGCTTTATATGGACGAGGGCAGCTACGACTTTGACCTGATCAATGCGGCCTGGATTCTCAGCCTGCGTCAGCACGACTACGATATGGCCATCAAGAGCATAGAGCTGCGAAACAAAGGCTGGCCCGACCTGCGGGTGGATGGATTTCTCAAGCTTGCCGCGATCTACGCCCTGCAGAAAAAAGACGAGCGCAAGGCGCTGGAATATTTCAGGGCTGCCGTGGCCGCAACCAGCTCAGACGCTGAAAAAGACGCGGTACGCAAAAAGATTCCGCAGGACTTGCTGGACAAGCTGTGAGCCTGGGCGCTGCGGCACGGCTCAGTGGTCTTGCCCGCCGCCTGTGGCCCATTCAAGCACCTGATTCGCCGCAGAAGACGCCAGCCCTGCCGCTTGGGGCCGCATGACGTAAGTCTTTTCTTCCATGCGCAGCGTCCAGTGGTCTTGACGGGAGGCATAGCCCGATGCGCTGGCCAGCAGCACGGTGCTGGAGCGGGTGCCATAGCCGCGCTCTGGCGCATCGACCAGGGCGCTGGACAGGGCTTGCTCCAGTGCCAGCGGCAGGCCGGTATCTGGCAGTTGGGCGCTGCTGGCGCGCTGGCGGCTGCCAAGCGCCGTCCACAAGGGTGCGTGCAGCCGGTCAGCGTCGTGCTGCGCCTGGGCGATGGCGTCGGTCAGGGCCTGTTTGAGCGCCAGCGTCTTGGGCCAGGGCGTGTCCAGCGCCGCATTCGACAAGCCGTAAACGCCGGAGGTCAGCGCCTGGGAACGCCATTGGACGGGCTCGGGCCGCGCAGCTTCGCGGCCCGCCGTATCGACGTCAAAACTGCGGTTGCTCAGCCAGGTCCAGTCGTTTTTCTTCAGGTCACCCAGGACCAGGTTGAAGCCGTCATAGGCGGCGCTGTCGGTTTGCGCCATGAACTGGCCGGCATCCTGCTCGCCGTCCAGCCAGCGCATCACCAGTTCACCGCGTGACCTGGCGGCAGGGCGCTGGTGGGCGGCTGAGGCCTCGCGCACATTGGTCAGAAAAGCCACGCGGCCGTCCTTGCTGCAGCCCAGCCAGGTGCCACCGGCGCGGCCGTCCCGGCCCGAAACAATGCTGCGACCGGACGGGCTTTGCCAGCGCGCTAGCGGCAAGCTTGGGCGCTCAAAGAATTCGTCGCGGTTGGAGGCCAGCACCAGCGGCCAACGCGCCGAGGTATTCAGTGCAAATGCGACCAGGCACATATTGGCATCGTCTCCAATTTCGCTTGAAACTTAAATGTCTTCGAGCAAGGGGTAGGGCAGGGGCAGCAGCGTCAGGGCTGGGCCTGCGGCATGGTCCAAAGTCAGCCGCCCATTGTCAGCGTCAGCTGCGGCGGCCGTTTGCATGGAAACAATCGCGTCAAAACCGCCAGCGCCCAGCGGATTGGCAGCACAGGCTGCGACCAGCCCGCAAGGCTGCTCGGCGTCCAGCGCATGAAAGACTTCCTGTCCGACAGCCAACGCTTCAGCGCCGTGCACCAGATAAGCTCTGCGCTTGAGCGTGCCGCGAAACTGGCTACGCGCCACCACTTCCTGGCCGGGATAACAGCCTTTTTTGAAACTGACGCCGCCCACGGACTCGTAGTTCAGCATCTGCGGCACAAAAGCCTCAAAAGTGGGCTGGCTCACCATGGCAATGCCTGATTGCACTTCCAGCCAGGCCCAGACGCCGGGCGCGAGCGCCTCACCCGCAGGCGCGGCCGCAGCGCTTGGCGCGCACCACAAGGCCCGGGCCTGACCGGCGCCAGGATACAAAAACACCAGATTTTGGGTATCAAAATCAAGTTTCGACCAAGCAGGATGAGCGCCAGAAGCTATTGATTCAATAGCAGATCCAGCCAGGCCAAAGAGCGAAAAATCTCCGCTGGCGTCGCTCAGCTTGGCCTTGGCACGCAGCACAAACATGGACAGGCGCTTGAGCGTCTGGGCCAGAATGTCCCGGCTGCAAACCAGCAAGACCTCGTCATGGCCGCGCTTGAACACCACAAAGCTCGCCTGCATGCGGCCCTTGGCATTGCAAAAAGCCGCCAGATGGGCCTCGGCGAGGCTCATCAGCGCCACATCCTGCGTGAGCTGACCCTGCAAAAACGTCACGGCGTCCTCACCCGCCACACGAATCACGCCCAGATGCGTGAGTTCGACGACGCCGGACAGGCCGGCAGGGGAGCTTGATCCGGAGGCGACGGCGTGCAGTGTGGCGCTGGAGGTGTTCATGGGCTGAATTATCATAGGACTGCGGACTGTCGTGGTTTGAACAGACATTGACCCCGCGCTTGAAAGATTTGTGGATGGATGGGTAGACGGAAAGGTCCTTGGCTGGTGTTTGGTGCAATATTTCGGTTTTTTACAAGATTGCTGCTGCTGGCAGTGCTGGCTGCGCTGTTGCTGGCCGGCGGCGCTTGGTGGTGGCTGAACCAGGCCATGCCTTTGCGTCTGGCGTCTGGCGCGCAGGTCGTTGATCTGGAGATCGAGCCCGGCACGCGTGCCCGCACGGTCGCTGAAGTGGTGGTTGCCAGCGGCGCCAAGGTGCCTGTCACGCTGCTGCAGCTCTGGTTTCGCCTGTCGGGCGAGGCCAGGCAAATCAAGGCTGGAAGCTATGAAATCACGCCTGGCACCACACCGCGCAGACTGCTGCGCATGCTGGTGCGCGGTGAGGAAAGCCTCAAAAGCGTGACCCTGGTCGAAGGCTGGAACTTCAGCCAGGTCCGCCAGGCGCTACAAAAAGCAGAGCAGCTCACGCCCGACACGCAAGCGCTGAGCGCTGAAACAATCATGCAAAAACTGGGTCGGCCAGGGATGCACCCGGAAGGCCGGTTTTTTCCGGACACCTACACCTATGCCAAGGGCTCCAGCGATCTGGCGGTGCTCAAGCGCGGGGCCCGCGCCATGGACAAGCGTTTGCAGGCCGCCTGGATGCAGCGCAGCCCGGACACGCCGCTCAAGTCCGTCGAGCAAGCCCTGATTCTGGCCAGCATTGTCGAAAAAGAAACCGGCAAACCCAGCGACAGGGCGCAAATTGCCGGTGTCTTCAGCAATCGCCTGCGCCTGGGCATGCTGCTGCAAACCGACCCGAGCGTGATTTATGGCATGGGCGAGCAGTTTGACGGCAATCTGCGCAAGCGCGACCTGCAGACCGACACGCCCTACAACACCTACACACGTGTTGGCTTGCCGCCCACACCGATTGCCATGCCCGGCAAGGCCGCCTTGCTGGCGGCGGTTCAGCCAGCGCCGACCAAAGCCATTTATTTTGTGGCGCGCGGCGACGGCAGTAGCCAATTCAGCGCCAGCCTTGACGAGCACAACCGTGCGGTCAACAAATACATCCGAGGCCAGACACCATGAGCGAGCAGGGACTGTTCATCAGTTTTGAGGGCATAGACGGTGCGGGGAAATCCACCCATATCGCGGCCCTGGCCGAAGCTTTTCGCGCGGCCGGCCGCACACTGACGCTGACACGCGAGCCCGGCGGCACGCCTTTGGCCGAAAAATTGCGCGTCATGGTGCTCAACGACGCCATGGACCCGCTGACCGAGGCGCTGATTATTTTCGCGGCGAGGCGTGACCACCTGCAAAGCGTGATCACGCCGGCGCTCCAGCGCGGCGAAGTGGTGCTGTGCGACCGTTTTACCGATGCGACCTTTGCCTACCAGGGCGCTGGCCGTGGTTTTGACACGCATGTGCTACATACGCTGGAGCAATGGGTGCAAGCGGTGCCAAATTCAAATGCAAGCGCAGCGCAGACAGCAAAAGCTGAGCCTTTGCTGCAGCAGCCCGATCTCACCGTCTGGTTTGACCTGGCGCCCGAAGAAGCGGCCCAGCGCCTGGCCGGAGCCCGTCTGCCCGACAAATTTGAGTCCCAACCAGTGGCGTTTTTTAAGCGCGTGGCGGACGGCTATGCCAGCCGCATGCAGGCCGATCCGCAGCGCTTTGCGCGTATCAATGCGGCGCAAGCGCGCGAAGCTGTCTGGCTCGACGTGCGGCAAGTGTTTGTCAGCAAAGGCTGGTTGTGATGGGCGCGCAAACGCTTGCCCCGTGGCTGCAAACCCAGCTCAAAAGCCTGCTCAGCCAGCGCGGCCACGCCTGGCTGCTAAGCGGCCCGTCCGGTCTGGGTCAGTTCGAGCTGGCGCTGGCGCTGGCCAGGGCCTGGCTGTGTGAGGCGCCCAGCGAGCAGGGCGCTTGCGGCGTCTGCGGCAGCTGCCATGCGGTGGCCGTGCACACCCATGCAGACCTGTGCATGCTGCTGCCAGAAACCTTGTCGCTGGCGCTGGGCTGGCCCCTGGACGAAAAGACCCAGGACGACCTGGACAGCAAAAAGCGCAAGCCAAGCAAGGAAATCAAGGTCGACGCGGCGCGCGAGGCGGTGACCTTCACCCAGTTCACACGCTCGCGCGGCACGACCAAGGTGGTGCTGGTGTTTCCGGCAGAACGCATGAACGGCATAACGGCCAATACCTTGCTCAAAACGCTGGAGGAGCCGCCCGGCGCGGTCAAGTTCATTCTGGCCACGGAAGCGGCGCACCAGTTGCTGCCGACGATACGCAGCCGCTGCTTGGGACACACCATGCACTGGCCCGGTTTTGACGAAGGTCTGGCCTGGCTGCAGGCGCAAAGCGAAGCCCACGATGATACGGGTGGCGACAAAAAGCCCGCCAAGCACACAGGCGCCATCGCGCAAAAGGATTTGCAAACCCTGCTGACGGCAGCTGGTGGCCGGCCTGCCGATGCCTTGGGCTGGGTTCAGAGCAACCAGGCCGACCAGATCGCCCAGAACTGGCAAGCCTTGCCCAAGGCCATGCTCAGAGGCGATGCCGGCGCGCTGGCTGAATGGTCGCCGGCGCAGGCCATAGACGCGCTGCAAAAGCTTTGCCACGATGTCTGGGCCATGAAAACCGGAGCGCAGCCGCGGTTTTTCAGCCGTGAAGACCTGCCATTTGCCGCCACCGGGCAGACCGGCATGTATGCCCTAGCCGCCTGGTCCAAGGAGTTGGCCAACGCCGCACGCACGGCTGAACACCCTTTCAATGCCGGCCTGATGCTTGAGTCGCTGACCAGCCGGGCCAAATTGGCACTGGCCTCAAAGTGAGCCAATAAACGCCAAGAATGTTGCAAAACAGGCGATTCGATCACACCCGCCAGCACGCGCCAAGCTATAAACTAGCCCAATGAGCACAACGCCTCCCGCAAGTTCATCCAGCGCTGCTGTCCCGGCAGGCACAGCCAGCACCGCCAGGCCTAGCGTGGTGCAGCTGGCGATCAAGGAAAAGTCAGCCCTTTATGCGGCCTACATTCCGCTGTTCAAGGAAGGCGGTGTTTTTATTCCGACCGCCCGTGACTACCAGCTGGGCGCCGATGTCTACGTGCTTCTGACCTTGCCCGAAGATACCCAGCGCTACCCGGTGGCCGGAAAAGTGGCTTGGGTGACACCGGCCAGAGCCGATGGCAACCGTACCCAGGGCGTGGGCGTGCGCTTTCCCAACGACGAAAAATCGCGTCTGCTCAAGCTCAAGATTGAGGAAATCCTGGGTGCCCATCTGGCCTCGGACAGACCGACGCAAACCATTTAAGCCATCGCGCCCGGGTTTGAGCCGGGCTGGCTGCCGTCAACGCCCACAGCAAAGTTCTCTCAGGCACTATTATTTTCATAGCTGCTCGCGCCCGTCTGGCGGTCGCCAGAACTTGATTTCATACTTGTAAAATAGCAGCATCGGGCATTTCCTGCCTGCTGGAAACCCTCATGTTTACTGACTCCCACTGTCACCTGAATTACCCCGAGCTCAAGGCCGAACTACCACAGATTCGCGAGGCCATGCGGGTGGCCCAGGTTGACCGCGCGCTGTGCATTTGCACCACGCTGGAAGAGTTTGAAGAGGTGCACGCACTGGCCACCGCTTACGACAACTTCTGGTCCAGTGTGGGTGTGCATCCCGACAACGAGAACGTCAGCGAACCCGATGTCGCCGGCCTGGTGCAAAGAGCGGGTCTGCCCCGGGTCGTTGCGATTGGAGAAACCGGGCTGGATTACTTCCGTCTTGGCGAGCGCAGCATCGCGGACATGGCCTGGCAGCGTGACCGCTTTCGGGTGCACATCCGTGCCGCGCGCGAGGTCGCCAAACCGCTGATCATCCACACCCGCAGCGCCTCTGAAGACACGCTGGCTATTTTGAAGGAAGAGGGCGAGGGCGGCAGTGGCAGCGCCGGCGGCGTTTTTCACTGCTTTACCGAAAGCATAGCGGTCGCCCGCGCCGCGCTGGACCTCGGGTTTTACATCTCGTTTTCCGGCATCCTGACCTTTAAAACGGCCGCTGATCTGCGCGAGGTCGCCCAGTTTGTACCGCTGGACCGCATGCTGATAGAGACCGACAGTCCTTATCTGGCACCTGTGCCTTATCGCGGCAAGACCAACAATCCGTCTCATGTACCTTACGTCGCGAGGCTGATAGCCGAGCTCAGGCAGCAAAGCCTGGAAACCATTGCGCACGCCACGAGTCTGAACTTCGAGCAACTTTTTACAGGCGTCAAGGCATGACAACAAACCTCATAAAATACATTAAGAAATCACTATACCTTTATGTTTTTATTGGATTTGTCGGTTTATGTATTGCATCAGCCGGCTCATTTGAAGATTTTTTCAAAGCCGCCAAAACTGATGACGCGACAACTATTCGGCAACTTCTAGCCAAAGGTTTTGATGTCAATACGACCGACCCGCAAGGCGAGTATGGGCTGATGATTGCGTTGCGCGAGTCGTCGCTGAAGGCCGCGCAGGCATTGATTGAAGCGCCGCACGCAGACCTCAATGTGCTGAACAGCCACGGCGAGAGTCCGCTGATGCTGGCCGCGCTGGCAGGCCATCTCGATCTGGTCGAGCTTTTGATCAAAAAAGGCGCCGACGTCAACAAGACCGGCTGGACGCCATTGCACTATGCCGCCAGCAAGAGCCAATTGCCCATACTGCGCGTGCTGATTGAAAACCATGCCTATATTGACGCCGAGTCACCCAACGGCAGCACGCCACTGATGATGGCCGCGATGTATGGCAACCCGCAGACGGTTGAACTGCTGCTTCAGGAAGGCGCTGATCCGCTGTTAAAAAACCAGCAAGGACTGACCGCGCTGCAGTTCGCCGAGCGCGCCAGTCGTGCGGAAGCCGCAGCACTGATCGCAAAACCCATTCGAGCCAATCGTCCACCGGCGCAATGGTGATGGGCAGTGACCGGAGCAGGGATTAAACGGCTTGTTCTGGCTCACTTCAAAATACCACTTAACATAATATACATCGTGGAATATCAAGTCTGACCCTAAACAGGGTCGCCAATGCCCGGCAGACCGCGCCGAGCTTGCCAAGCGCTTCAAAGCCATGCTCGCCGAGCTGGGCCTGAAACACCCGGATGCGGCGAAGCTTCTGCACGTCTCGCTGCGCACTTTACAGAACTGGCTGAGCGGCACCCACCAAGTGCCGTATGCGGTCTACAAGCTGCTGCGCCTGATCCGCTACACCGAGCTGCCGGGTCAAGCGTGGCAAGGCTGGCACTTCAGCCGGGGCCAGCTGGTCACGCCCGAAGGCCGAACTATAGACGGCTCCGAAAGTGCATGGTGGTCGCTGCTGGTGCGTCAAGCCCACGGCTTTGGCCAGCTGTATCAAGAAAACCTCCAGCTCAAGGCCTCGGCGTCGTCCTTTGCCGGACGGGTCAATGCGAAAAATCAGGGCGTCATGGCCGGCGCTGCGAGCGAAGCGAGTTGCGCGGGCCATGGGCTTGTCTCATCTAAAACAAGTAACTCGCCAACAAGTGACGCGGCACCTCACAATGGGGCCATAATGGGGCCATGGCATATAACCTTAGACTTCCCGTCGAGCTGGACGCTCTCGCCCGTGAGCGCTGCCAGTACCTCGGCATCAGCCTTAACGCCCTCGTCTGCGTCGCCCTTGACGCCTATCTCAGGCCTGCCGCCCTGTCCTCCTTATCCGCTCAAAGTCCTCCAAGCCCAGTCATTCCCGGCCCGGCCGGGCTTGAGCCTGACGGCGCTGCCCGAGCTCCAGAGCGGCCCGCTGACCCCTTGCCGCCTGCATCTGGCAAGCTCAGCAGACAAGAAAGACGGGAATTTACGGCCCGACAAAGGGCGAACCGCAAGGCTTAGGCCGCACCAAGGAGGTGCGGCATGAGCGCCCGCATTCCTCCTGGCGTCGCCACGATGGACGACATTATTGAAGCCTGCGCCCTGCTTCACCCGGTTGCCTTGCAGTCGGTTAAACGCGGATGGCCGGTGGAGGTCGAGCGTTGGCTGCGCAGCATTCAAGCGGCGGCGATCGCCAAACAGGCGCTGGCCGACCTGACCCGTCCCGCACCGGCTGTACAGGTTCTAGAGCATCCCGATGCAGCAACAAGTTCTGGGGGTATGGGGGTTACCCCCATGGAGCGAAGCGGTACTGACCCCGCCTTTAGCGGCCGTCGTCATGTGGGGACGCTGGACGCGAGCGCTGCCGTTCGCCTGCCGCCACGTCCGCACGCGCCTTGATAGACGGCTGTTCTGACCCCGTCTTAAAAAAATTTACACCTCATATGAAGAAACTGCACTATAAAGCATGAAGCCTATGACTTATAAATCGTGGAATATCAAGTTAAGCGTTTCCTGGAACCATTGGCAGTCGCTTCTGGTGCCAAAACCAAATGCATCGTCACGAGCTGCTGGGCCTCATCCTCTTTGACGAGAAAACCGGTTTGCCGGGCCAAAGATGCCATGGCCATGTTCTCGGGCAAGCACTGACCCAGGACCTCGGCTGTGCCGCGTTCGCGCAAGTAACGGACAAGCTTGTTCAACAAGGTTCGCCCCAAGCCTTTTCCTTGCCAGCCTGACGCAACCTGAATTGCAAACTCGGCCTTGATATTGTCGGGGTCACACACCGCACGGACTTCGCCAGCCATCACGCAGTCGCCGGACTCGCTGGTTGCCAGTGCGATGAAGGTCATCTCGCGGTCATAGTCGATCTGGCTGTAGCGTGCCAACTCGGAATGAGGAACCTCTCGCCTGGACATGAAAAAACGTAAACGCATGTCTGCAGGCGAGGCTTTTTCGTAAAAAGCCATCAGACGGTGGCTGTCTTCGGGGCGAATCGGACGCAGCAAGAGCCGCTCACCCGTCAATTGAACGGACTCCTCAAGATCTGCTGGATAGGGTCGTATGGCCAGGCGGCTGGCCTCGTTAGCGCCCACACGCCTTAGCCTGACACGCGCATCCAGCGCCAGAACGCCCTGTGAATCAATCAGCAAGGGGTTGATGTCTAGTTCGGCGAGCCAAGGTAAATCGCAAGCCATTTGCGAGACCTTGTTCAAGGTATCCAGCAAAGACTGCTCGTCAGCTGCGGCGCGACCGCGGTAGCTGGCAAGCAGGGGCCCAAGCTTGCTGGCCTCTAGCATGTCACGCGCAAGCGCCTGGTTGAGCGGCGGCAAGGCCACCACATGGTTCTTGTGCAACTCGACGGCGGTACCGCCTTCACCAAGAAGAAGAACCGGGCCGAACACCGGATCTGTGGCGATGCCAACAATCAACTCCTGGGCGCCGGACCGCTGGCCCATGGCCTGCACCGTGAAGCCCTGCACTAACGCTTGAGGCTGAAGGCGGGCTACCGTGGCAAGCATTTTCACTGCTGCCGCCCTGACCTCTTGGGCGCTGGCCAGGCCCAACGCGACGCCGCCCACATCTGACTTGTGAACAATCTGGGCTGAAGCGATTTTCAGCGCCACTGGATAGCCGATCTGCCCGGCAACGGCGACAGCGTCCTCAAGGTCGCTGGCCTGGCGGGTTTCAACGATCGGAACACCGTAGGCCTTGAGCAGAGCTTGGGCTGCCGTGCCATCGAGCCATTCGCGGTCTTCATGCAGGGCCCTCGCATGCAGCGATCTGACGACAGTCATGTCTGGTGCAACGTCTTTAGCTACCGCGCTCGGCAGTTGCTGAAGTGAGGCCTGGTTACGCGCATAAGCCAGCAGTTGCTGCCAGGCAGCCGCTGCGCGTTCGGGCGTGCTGTAGCTTGCGATGCCAGCACCGGCAGACGCGACGCGCGCAGCAGATACAGCATGCCCACCCAGCCAGCAGGTCAGCACAGTTTTGGCAGATTGCTGAACCATGGGCAGACAAGCCAATGCAATGTCGAGGGCGGGCACGACTGCTGTAGGTGCATGCATGAACAGCACCGCATCAACCTCGGGCGCGGCCAGCAGCACATCTAGTGCATCACGGTAGCGGCTGACGGGCGCATCTCCAATGATGTCGACGGGGTTGCCCCGTGACCAGGTCGCGGGCAGACGCTGGTCCAACGCGGCCAGTGTTTGATCACTCAGTTGCGCAAGTTTGCCGCCGTCAAGCGTGAGGGCATCGGCTGCCAGCACCCCTGCCCCACCGCCATTCGTGAGTATGACCAGCCGGTCACCGCGCCAGGGCCGGGCGTGAGCCAGGGTCTCGGCGGCGTCGAACAATGACTCCAGCGTATCCACGCGCAGCATGCCAGCGCGACGGAAAGCCGCATCGAAGACCTTGTCCGAGCCGGCCAATGCGCCGGTGTGAGAGGCTGCCGCCCTCGCGCCATCCGGTGCACGACCGGCCTTGACGACAATGACGGGCTTGTTTCGCGCGGCAGCCCGTGCAGCCGACATAAACTTTCGCGCCGACTTGATCGACTCGGCGTACATCAGGATGGCTCGCGTTTGGGAGTCACTTGCGAGGTAGTCGATGACGTCACCAAAATCTACATCGGCGCTATCGCCCAGAGAGATGAAGTGAGAAAAGCCGATGCTGCGGCTGTTGGCCCAATCCAGCATGGCCGTGGCCAACGCGCCGGACTGGGTCACGAAGGCAAGCTTGCCGGGCTGCGCATTGCCAGGCGCAAAGCTCGCATTGAGTGAGATTCCGGGAACCAGAGCGCCTATGCAGTTGGGGCCGAGAATACGAATCAAATAGGGCCGTGCAGCGTCGAGCGTGGCTTGTTCAAGCGAAGGTTCGCCCGCCTTCAGCGGCTGCTTGAGTCCCGCGCTAATCACGATGGCCGCGCGCGTTCCTTTTTTGCCGAGTGCAGAGATCAACTCGGGCACGGTCTGCGCCGGCGTGCAAATCACGGCGAGATCAGGCGTGGCAGGTAGTGAATCTACATCAGGCCATGCCGCACCGCCGTCGACGATTGAATGCCGACGATTGACCAGCCAGATCGGGCCTTTGAATCCACCCTGCTTGAGATTGCGCAGCACGACCGATCCGAGACTGTTCTCACGGTCGGATGCGCCTATGAGCACGACAGACCGTGGCTGAAACAGGGCTTCGAGATTGCGTACGCTCATTGAGATCCTCACACAAAAGTAGGCCAGCAGACTTACAAGCCGAGATTAGCTTCGACCTCGCTCGTGCACTTGCGCCAGATCAAGAACGTAGAGACTTTTGGCACGCAAAATAATAAAATTCAATTGCGTAGAAAGGTTCTGTATGGACACTTATGACATCAGCATGGCGGCCGGCTTTCGCCAACTACTAGCCCAGCGAGAAACTGAACTACGCGCAACCCTGCACGCGGCGAATGCCCCGGTCGATGCGTCGGGACAAGCCGAGCCGCGCGAGGTGACGGACTTCAA